>NZ_JARVSH010000004.1:0-632548 GCF_030209295.1 Pseudarthrobacter sp. lyk4-40-TYG-27 | reverse complement strand
GGCAGCTGGTTAGTCAACCCGCTGAGGATATGGGAGGTATCTTCTCCTGCAGCCATGGCAGCCTCTTTTCATCGTTGAACGCATCTGCGCATGTTTTCGTATTGTGAGAAAACATTATTGCAGTATGAGATTACTGAGGCAGGCCCGGCGGGTCAACGCGACGGCCATCACCTCGCCCTGGATGTCGCCCATCGGCGGCAACCGACCATTTGTGACCGTAGTGCGGTGGCTGCGACGCTTGACCGCCCGTGACCTGGGTCATACTCTTATTTCACTATTCAATATCTCACTTCCGCAATGTGGAATAACAGCAACGACCTCCGGTCGGACTCACCACTCGGAATCGGCCCAAGAATTGAGACCCCCATGCGAACCCCACCATCGGCGGGCGTGGACGCGGACAAGGACCTGACAAAGCCGTCAGCCGGTACTGTCCACCCGTCTGGCACTATCGAAGCCCTCTGCGATTCCGCCAGCGCGGCGTCAGGCACGAGCATCAGCCCCACCCTGTACAACACTGACCTTGCCCCGACCAAGCGCGCCGGCCGCAGCTGGACCAGCTACAGCATCTTTACCCTCTGGGCCAACGACGTGCACAGCCTGGGCAACTACGCATTCGCCATCGGACTCTTCGCCCTTGGGCTGGGTGGATGGCAGATCCTCCTTGCCCTGGGCATCGGGGCTGCACTGCTGTTCGGGCTCCTTACCCTGTCAGGATTCATGGGCGTCAAGACCGGTGTGCCTTTCCCGGTCATGAGCCGGATCAGCTTCGGTATCCGCGGGGCACAGATCGCCAGCCTCCTCCGCGGGGCCGTTGCGGTCGCCTGGTTCGGTATCCAGACGTACCTCGCATCGGTGGTCTTCCGCGTGATGCTCACAGCCATGTTCCCCTCACTTGCAGAGCTGGACAAGGACTCGATCCTGGGCCTGTCCACGCTCGGGTGGATGGCATTCGTGACGCTCTGGGTGGTCCAACTGGTGATCGTCAGCTTCGGCATGGAAATGATCCGCAAGTACGAGGCTTTCGCCGGTCCGGTCATCCTGGCCACCATGGCAGCAATGGCCGTCTGGATCTTCGTGGAAGCCGGAGGCAGCATCGCCTGGGCTTCCAATAAGGCCCTGGAAGGCCCGGAAATGTGGCTCACCATCTTTGCCGGCGGCGCGCTGTGGGTCTCCATCTACGGCACTTTCGTCCTCAACTTCTGCGACTTCACCCGCTCAGCGGTGTCGAAGAAGGCAGTGGTACGTGGCAACTTCTGGGGCATCCCCATCAACATGCTCGTCTTCGGCGCGATCGTGGTGGTCATGGCCGGTGGACAGTTCAAGATCAACGGGACCATCATCAAAAGCCCGTCGGACATCGTCCAGACCATTCCCAACACGCTGTTCCTGGTCCTGGCCTGCCTTGCGCTGCTGATCCTGACCATCGCCGTGAACCTCATGGCCAACTTCGTGGCCCCCGTCTACGCCCTGACCAACCTGTTCCCCAAGAAACTGAACTTCCGCAAGGCGGCAATGGTCTCCGCCAGCATCGGCCTGGTAATCCTGCCCTGGAACCTCTACAACAATCCGCTGGTCATCGTGTACTTCCTCGGCGGACTCGGGGCGTTGCTCGGCCCGCTGTTCGGCGTGGTCATGGCTGACTACTGGCTGATCAGGCGAGGGAAGGTCAACGTACCGGAGCTCTACACGGCATCGCCGGAGGGCGCGTACTTCTACAAGAAGGGCGTCAACCCCCGCGCGATCATCGCCATGGTGCCGGCAGCCGTCCTTGCCCTGCTGATCGCCTTCGTTCCCGGCCTGGCCGCGGCGGCACCCTTTGCCTGGTTCTTCGCCGCAGGCATCGCCGCCGCGCTGTACTTCTTCATTGCCGACCGCAACCAAGTGCTGGTGGACCACGACGGCGAGGCCATCGCCGTCGCCAGCACCCATTGAACCCCGGCACCCACCCTGCCGACAAAGGAACTCTCCCATGCGCATCCTCGTCGCGAATGTGAACACCACCCACTCAATGACCGACTCCATCGCGGCCTCCGCACGTGCCGTGGCTGCCCCGGGCACCGAAATCGTTGGCCTCACGCCGCGGTTCGGCGCCGACTCCTGCGAAGGAAACTTCGAGAGCTACCTGGCCGCCATCGCAGTCATGGACGCCGTCACCTCCTACCCCGGGCCGTTCGACGCCGTTATCCAGGCCGGCTACGGGGAACACGGCCGGGAGGGGCTGCAGGAACTACTGGATGTTCCGGTGGTCGACATCACGGAGGCCGCCGCAAGCACAGCGATGTTCCTCGGCCACAAGTACTCGGTGGTCACTACCCTGGACCGCACGGTTCCGCTCATTGAGGACCGGTTGAAGCTGGCCGGCCTGGATGCCAGGTGCGCGTCGGTCCGTGCCAGCGGCATGGCCGTCCTGGAACTTGAAGAGGAACCGGAACGGGCCGTGGAAGCCATTATCAACGAGGCGCTGCTGGCCGTTACCCGGGACAAAGCGGAAGTGATTGTGCTCGGCTGCGGCGGCATGGCAGGCCTGGACGAGCAGATCCGGCAGCGGGCCGGCGTCCCCGTGGTGGACGGTGTGGCCTCGGCAGTGACCATCGCCGAATCGTTGGTGCGCATGCGCCTGTCCACCTCCAAAGTGCGGACCTTCGCTGCACCGCGGCCAAAGACCGTCATAGGCTGGCCGCTGCACCAGCCGGCCGTTCCGGCGCAGCTTTGAGCCAGGAGAACCGAATGAACACCCCACAGCCCGCCGCCCGCGTCGCCGTCGTCACCGGAGCCGGGTCCGGCATCGGCCGGGAGGTGGCGCGGCAGATGCTGGCCGACGGCTACCGCGTGGCACTTGCCGGGCGGCGGGAGGCGCTGCTGTTGGAAACGGCGGACGGCAGCCCGGACGCCCTGGTGATGCCCTGCGACGTCACCCGGCCCGACGACGTCGAGCGGCTTTTCGAGGCCGTCCGCCAGCAGTGGGGGCGCGTGGACGTCCTGTTCAACAACGCCGGGGTGTTCGGCCCGTCGGCCGGCGTTGACGACATCACCCTCGAAGAGTGGAACGCCACGGTGGCCGTGAACCTTACCGGGTCCATGCTGTGCGCGGCCGCTGCGGTCCGGACGATGAAGGCCCAGGAGCCCCAAGGCGGTCGCATCATCAACAACGGGTCCATCTCCGCCCACTCGCCCCGTCCGCGGACCGTCGCCTACACGGTCACCAAGCACGCGATGACCGGGCTGACCAAGAGCATTGACCTGGACGGCCGCGGTTACGGCATCACGTGCGGGCAGATCGATATCGGCAACACCGCCACGGACATCATGGACACCATCGGTGTCGGTTCCGGGGCGCTGCAGGCGGACGGCAGCCGCAAGGTGGAACCGATGTTTCCGGTGGCAGACGCGGCGCGTGCCGTGTTGATGATGGCCAACATGCCGGCATCGGCCAGCGTCGGTTCCGTGGTGCTCACCGCGGCGGGAATGCCGTTCATCGGCCGTGGCTAGGTGTACTGCCAGGCACGCCGGGTCGCCGCGGCGGTGCGGGCGGCCGCCCAGAGCCTAGGATCGGCACATGACCGTAAACAGGGGACTTGCACTTTTCCGCTTCTGGTTCGCGCTGCTGGGGTTCGCCGCGGTGCTGTTCCAGCTGCTGCACCTGATGCAGAATGTGCCGGGGGCCAGCGCCGGAAACTACTTCAGCTACTTCACCATCGAGTCGAACATCATCGCCTTCGTGACCCTGGGGATTGCCGGCTGGTTCGCTTGGAAGGGGGCTAGCCCGCGGTGGCTTGAACTCCTCCGGGGTGCGGCCACCGTGTACATGACCATCACCGGGATCACCTACAGCCTGCTGTTGAGCGATATCGACGTCAACACCCCCATCCCGTGGGTCAATGTGGTGCTCCATTACACGGTCCCCACCGTCATGGTGATCGACTGGCTGGTTGACCTCCCGCGGGTGCGGATTCCGGTCCGGACGTCCCTGGTGTGGTTGGCTTTTCCCCTGCTGTACCTGGTCTACAGCCTGGTTCGGGGTCCCATCGTGGGCTGGTATCCCTATCCGTTCCTGGACCCTCGGACCGCCGGCTACGGCACGGTTGCGGTGATGTCGGTCCTTATTGCCGTGGCCGCTTTTGCCTTCGCCGTGGTGGCGGCGTTGTCCACGAAACTGCAGGACTCGGTCCCCCACCCGGCCCGGATTTCCTCGGCGGAGGCAGCGGAGCCCCGCACCACCGCCCGGGGCAGGCACGCGGGCGACGAGCCCGGGCTAGAGGGGCAGCAGGGACGATAGGTCTGCGCGCAGGCCAGAGGCCGCTACTTTGCCGGCAGCCACTGCGTCCGCCCACGCCACCTGGCCGGTGACCATCCCCAGCCAGGTGGCGGCGTCGCACTCAATGACGTTCGGCGGGGTGCCGCGGGTGTGCCGCGGGCCCTCCACGCACTGGGTGACGCCGAATGGCGGCACGCGCACCTCCACGGAGTTTCCCGGCGCCCGGGCGGTCACTTCCTCCAGGGAGTACCGCACTGCCGTCGCCAGGGCGGCGCGCGGCAGGGGAGCGTCCGACGGCGACTGGGCGGCTTCCAGCCACGCCTTCACTGCTGCTTTGCCTTCGTGGATATCAATACGACGGCGGGCTGTGGCCATGCTTTCAATCTTCCTTTGGCGTCGGCAGGGGGTTTGGTGCTAGTCCAGGAGGGCGGATACCGCGGGGCCCAACCGGATTTTTCCCACTGGCCGGCCGCCCCCGAGTACCGGAGCCACCACTTTTTCCAGGGCGCTGGCGACTCCGGGAATCTCCACGGCCCCGGCGGCGGCGAGCAGGGTGAGGGCCACCAGGGAGGTTGCCCGCACGTTTCCGTCGAGGATCTTGACGGCCACCGAGACTCCCTGCGGCGTGGCCATCGCCAGGACGCCCTCGGCGCCGATCTTGGCGATGATTTCCAGCTCATCCATCACCAGGGTGTTCGCTTCACCCCGGCCTTGCACGGCCCAGGGATAGTCCAGCATGGAGGTGGCGATCGTCGCGGCCCTGGCGCTGAAGCTGTGGTCGCCGGGAGCCTTGGCCAGCTGTGAGTACGCCAGCGCCAGTCCTTTCAACGAAACCGCGGCCACGGGGGCACCGCAGCCGTCGATGCCCAGGTGCGCGATCCGCTCGCCGGTGTATTCCTCGATAACGGTGCGTACGCGCTGCTGCAGGGGGTGGTTGGGTTCAAGGTAGCTGTGCGTGTCCCAGCCGTTCTCGGTGCAGGCCCACAGGAAGGCGGCGTGCTTGCCGGAACAGTTGTAGGCCAGCCGCGACTTGCCCTTTTCGGATCGGACCAGCCAGTTCCGGGCCGTTTCGTCCTCCGGCCATGCTTCGGGGCACTGCAGCTGGTCCTCCCGTACGCCCGCTGCCTTCAGCATGCCGGCCACCACATCCATGTGGTCCAGCGAACCGGTGTGGCTGCCGCACGCTATGGCCACCTGGGCGCCCCGCAGAGGTACACCCGACTGCATGGACGCCAGCGCCTGGAAGGGCTTGAGGGTGGACCGGGCATAGATGGGGGTGTTGATGTCGCCGAGCTCGGTGACCACCGAGCCGTCGGCGGCGACCAGCACCGCGGAGCCGATGTGCCGGGACTCCACGAAGCCGCTGCGTTCTATGACGGCCAGTTCGACGGCGGAGTCAACGGTGAAGGTGGCATGCGGATTGTGCGGCATACTGCCAGTCTATGGGCCGGTCCGCGGATGGCATGCCACCCGCGGGCCGGTCGCAGGTGGCTATTGGACGGTCACCATCACCGACTGCCAGCCTGACGCACCGTCAGGGACGGGGTCTGCGCGCTGGTCCGTCTGCACCTGCCCGGTACCGTCGGTGGCGCGGACCTTGATGTAGTGCGGGCCCGGCGTGGCATCCCATTCGTAAGACCACTGCCGCCACGTAATGGTGGAGGCTTCCGTTGAGAGGGTCGTCTCGGTCCATTCGCCGTTGTCGATCTGGATTTCAACCTTGGTGATTCCCCGGGTCTGGGCCCAGGCCGTACCGCCAACGGCGACCTTTCCGGCGGGAACCTTGGCGAACGACTTGGGAACCTCCACGCGCGCCATGGTCTTGATCGGGCCGCGTTCGGACCAGCCACGCTCGGTCCAGTAGGCCTTGTTGTCCGCGAACCGGGTGACCTCCAGGTCCACCACCCATTTGGTGGCGGAGACGAACCCGTAGAGCCCCGGGACCACCATCCGCACCGGGTAGCCGTGCTCCAGCGGCAGCGGCTCGCCGTTCATGCCGATCGCCAGCATGGCGTCACGCCCGTCCTGCAGGACCTCCAGGGGTGTGGAGGCGCTGAAGCCGTCGATGGACGTGGAGAGCACCATGTCCGCCCCGTCCTTGGGCTTGGCCCGGGCCAGGACGTCGCGGATGGGCAGGCCCAGCCATTTGGCATTTCCGGCGAGGTTGCCGCCCACGGGGTTGGAGACGCAGGTGAGGGTGACGTGTGATTCGATCAGGCTGGCATCCAGCAGGTCCTGGAATGTGAGGGTGACTTCCTGCTCCACGAGGCCGTGGACGCGCAATTCCCAGTCGTTGACGTTGATTTCCGGAACGCTCAGCGCAGTGTCGATCCGGTAGAAGTCGGCGTTGTCCGTCAACCATGGCGTGACGCCAGGGACGGGCGACTGCACGCCGGCGGGAACCGCTGCTGCGGCTTTGGCCGGCGCTGGCAGCGTGAGCGCCTCGCGGGCCTTGGCCACGTTGTTGCGCGCCGCGCCCAGCAACCGTCCGCCGGTTGCGGCGATGCCGGCGGCCACCGCGGTGATCCCTGCCGCAGCGAAGAAACGACGACGGCTGGCGCCTTCGTTCCCCGGCCGGGCATCGGCGTCGGCTGCCTGGTCCGCCGGAGATTCGGGCCATGGCTTGCTTTCCTTCAGCCGCCAGAGCGGTGCCACCAGCAGGCGGAGGGCCACCAGGCCCGCGACCGTCCCCAGTACTGACGGGATGGCGTCAACTCCGCTGACGCCTGCACGCGTCACGACACACGCAACGATCACCGCGCCCATGAACAGGACGCCGAGGACGCCCAAGGCCCATTTCCGGTAGGCCACGATGCCCAGGACACAGGCGAGCACCGCGATGGTCAGTCCCATGCCCACGAACAGGGCAGCCTTGTCGTTGGTGCCGAAGGTGGCGATCGCGAAGTCCTTCAGCCGGGGCGGCGTGAAGTCGATGAAGGTGGACCCCAGGGCGAACAGCGGGGTTGCCCTGGCGGTGAAGAATGCGCCGAGGAGCTCCGCAACGGCAAGTACGACGGCGGCTGCCACCACACCTGCCAGGGCGGCCAGGGCGGAGGGGCCTGTCAAGCGGTTCCGAAGCTTTGTCATGGTGGTGGTTCGGAGCGGCGGGTGGTCCGGATTGACCGGGCGGGCCGGGAAGGTCACAGCTTAGGAGCGGGAAGGGTGCACAAAGTACCCTTGGAGACTGTGAAGGTACTCGTCATTGGCCCCGGAGGCCGCGAACACGCCATTGTCCGCTCCCTGCTTGCCGACCCCAACGTGTCCGAAGTCCACGCGGCGCCCGGCAATGCCGGCATCAGCAAGCTGGTACCCACCTACAACATCAACGGCAACGATCCCCAGGCTGTTGCCGAGCTGGCTGCCCGGCTCACGGTCGACCTCGTGGTGGTGGGCCCCGAAGCTCCGCTGGCCGCAGGTGTGGCCGACGCCGTCCGCGCCGCCGGCATTCCCGTGTTCGGGCCCAGCAAGGCAGCAGCACAGCTGGAAGCGTCGAAAGCGTTCGCCAAGGAGGTCATGGCGGAGGCAGGCGTTCCCACCGCCATGGCCATGGTGGCCACCAATGCCGAAGAGGCAGCGTCCGCGCTGGACACCTTCGGCGCTCCGTACGTGGTGAAGGACGACGGCCTGGCCGCCGGCAAGGGCGTGGTGGTCACCAGGAACCGGGACGAAGCCCTGGCCCACGCCCAGTCGTGCTTCGACGCCGGCGGATCCGTGGTGATCGAGGAGTTCCTGGACGGCCCCGAGGTTTCCCTCTTTGTCCTCTGCGACGGGCAGAACACCGTGGCACTCTCACCCGCCCAGGATTTCAAGCGCATCTTCGACAACGACGAAGGCCCCAACACGGGCGGCATGGGCGCCTACACACCGCTCGAGTGGGCCCCCGAGGGCCTGGTGCAGGAAGTCCTTGACCGGGTGGCGCAGCCCACCGTGAACGAGATGGCCCGCCGCGGCACTCCCTTCGTGGGCGTGCTCTTTGTCGGGCTCGCGCTCACGTCCCGCGGAACCCGCGTCATCGAATTCAACGTCCGTTTCGGCGACCCCGAGACGCAAGCGGTCCTCGCCCGGCTCAAGACCCCCTTGGGGGCGTTGCTCATGGCAGCCGCCAAGGGCGAACTGGACAAAGCGGAAGAGCTGCGCTGGTCCAAGGACGCCGCCGTCGCCGTCGTCGTGGCCTCGGAAAACTACCCTGACACGCCCCGCACCGGTGACCGCATCCGCGGGCTCAAGAAAGTGGACGCCCTTGACGGCGTGCACGTCATCCATGCCGGCACCGCCCTGGACGACGAGGGCAAGGTGGTCTCCGCCGGCGGCCGCGTCCTGGCCGTCGTCGCCCTGGGCAGTGACCTGGTGGAGGCCCGGGAAAGGGCCTACGACGGCGTTGAGCTGGTCCAGCTTGAAGGCTCCCAGTACCGCAGCGACATTGCCCGCAAGGCAGCCCGCGGGGAAATCAAGGTGCCGTACGGTGCCACCGGATCGCTGCCCGTAGTGAAAGCGAAGGCCTGACATGAGTGGAACTTCCGAGAACCGCGGCTACGCCGCGGACACCCTGGAACTGCAGGGATGGACGCACGTCTACTCCGGCAAGGTCCGCGACCTTTACGAACCCGCCGACGAGTCGATCGTGCAACGCCTGGGCCAGGATTGCGTCCTGGTGGTGGCCAGCGACCGCATCAGCGCCTTTGACCATGTGCTCTCCAGCGAGATCCCGGACAAAGGCCGCATCCTTACCCAGCTGAGCCTCTGGTGGTTCGACCAGCTGGGCGTCGAGCACCATGTGCTCGGGTCCACGGTGGAAGACGGCGTGCCCGCGGAGGTGGAAGGCCGGGCCATGATCTGCAAGAAGCTGGACATGTTCCCGGTGGAGTGCATTGCCCGCGGCTACCTCACGGGTTCAGGACTGCTGGAGTACAAGGCCTCCGGGACAGTGTGCGATATCCCGCTCCCGGAGGGGCTGGTGGACGGCTCCCGGCTGGAGCACGCCATCTTCACCCCATCCGCCAAGGCACTGATCGGTGAGCACGACGAGAACATCACCTACGACGCCGTGGTGGCGCTCGTGGGGGATGACATCGCTGCCCGCCTGAGCGAGCTGACCCTGAAGATCTACACCACGGCGGAGAAGATCGCACGTGAACGCGGCATCATCCTCGCGGACACCAAGGTGGAATTCGGCTACGACGCCGTGTCCGGGTCCATCACCCTGGGCGATGAGGTGCTGACCCCTGATTCTTCCCGTTTCTGGGACGCTGCAACCTACAAGCCCGGCCAGGCCCAGCCCTCCTACGACAAACAGTACGTGCGGGACTGGCTGACTTCTGCCGCCTCCGGCTGGGACCGGTCATCCGACACCCCTCCGCCGGCGCTGCCTGCCGACGTGGTGGAACGCACCCGCAGCCGGTATGTCGAAGCGTACGAGAAGATCACCGGAAAGACATTCGCCTGAGACCCGGCCACGCCAGGTGGACCCGCCACGGCGGGTTCACCTGGCTTGCTTCAGCTGGCTTTCGCGGCCGCGGCCGCGCGCCTCTGTGCCAGCTTGATTTCAAGGATCGCGTCCAGGGCCTGCTGGACCCTGTCCTGGGCGCCTGCCGCGGCAAAGGCCTTCTGGGCTTCCTCCAGGTGCACCAAGGCTTCCTCGGTGTCACCGGCAGCCTTGAGCGACTTGCCCAGGAGGAGCGAGACCTCACCAGCCGTGTGCTTGGCGAGGCTTGCGCGCTCGGCGTGGATTTCGCGGAGTTTCTCGACGGCTGCCACAATGTCCCCGGTGAGGTACAGCCAGCGGGCGCGAATGAACGCTACCTCCAGCTGGTCTGACTTGTTGCCTCCCACGATTGACAGCGCCAGTTCAGCACGTTCGATCGCAGACAGCGTTTCCGGCTCAACGATGCCGGAGGAGAGGCGGACCGCCGCGGACGCCTTGTTGAACCGGGCCCACAGCCCGATGTCATTGGCGGGGGAGAGCAGGCGCGCCGCACGCTCGTGGTGCTTCACGCCCTCGGCGTAGTCGTGCCGCATGAAGGCGACGTTACCCACCACCCAGGCCACCTCGCCGGCGAGCTGGCTCATGGACAGTTCGTCCACGTGCTCGATCATGGCCTGGCAATACCCCCAGGCTTCATCGAGCCGTCCGCTCTCGGCCAGTGCCCCGATGAGGGCGTGGTGGGCATTGATGATGAGTGTTGATCCCTTGGGGAGCTGCTTGCACAGGTCCACGGCCTGGATTCCCTGGTCCACGGCGAGGCTCAGCTGGCCTTGGCCCTGGTAGATGCCGGCGAGCATCTGGTGTGCCCGGACGGCAAGTCCTGCCGATTCCCTGGCCATGGGATGTTCCAGCAGGTGCTCCATGATCTTTTGGGCTTCGCGCCAGTTGCCCTGCTTGATCAGGCACTCGGCCTGCATGTACGTCATGTTCCACCACGCACTGGTGTTCCGCCCCTCCAGGGCGATCTTTGCGGCCGTGGCCGCGTGGCTTGCCGCCAAGGGATAGTCGCGCAGGTCCCACGCCTGCCGGGCGTAGAGGCCGGCGAGTACATACTCGGCGTCGCTGACGGAAATGGGCTGGCTCCATGCCTCCAGGGCTTTCGGTGCCAGCTCCAACCGGCGCGCCAGTTCCTCGATGACTTCCGCCGTCGGTTCGCGGCGGCCCGTTTCAAGCAGCGAGATGTAGCTGGGTGAGTACAGGTCCTTGCCCAGTTCGGCCTGCGTCAGTCCACGCTCAAGGCGCTCCGCGCGGAGCTTTTCTCCGAACCCGTTGCCCACGCGTATCCTCCTCTTTTGGACAAGTGGGGCTGACGGATGCTTGACAGCCCCTGTGGAAAATATTTTACAATGTGTGTCAACAAGGACAGTGCTGGCTTTGTAACGAATCCGACTCGTATTGAGGAACTTATATGTTGAAGAAGATCGCAACCGCGGCCGTCCTGGCCGGGGCCCTGGCTTTTTCCGCGGCAGCTCCGGCTGTCCTGGCCTCAGGCTCCGTCGCCGATAATTCGAGTACGTCTGTAGCAGTAGGCAACTGGCCTGACCCCGCCTCCGCAAAGGTGAAGAAGGATAAGGCCACTAGCACTACCTACACCACGTACGTGGGCAACTGGCCTGATCCCGCATAAACAGCTTCCTCACCAGGAGGCGAGGATGGCCCCGGAGCAACAGCTCCGGGGCCATTCCTTTTAACCGGGTGGTGGCGTTACGGCGGCGGGAGTGTCCGGCGGGCGTCACCAAATAGAGACGCAAAAAGAGGGCCTCCGGTGGAGACCCTCTTTTCCTTATGGTCGGGATGACAGGATTTGAACCTGCGACCTCTTCGTCCCGAACGAAGCGCGCTACCAAGCTGCGCTACATCCCGATCCGCTGCAAAAGCAACTTTACAAGGATAGCCGATGGCGGGGCCCGATGCGAAATCCGGCCGCAGTGAGCCTGGGCGGCGGCCTAGACCAAGGAATCCTTCCAAGCCCCGTGCAGGTCCGCGAAGCGGCCGCCGCCGCCGATCAGATCCTCCGGGGTGCCGTCCTCCACGATCCGGCCGTCGTGCACCACCAGTACCCTGTCAGCTGTCTCGACGGTGGACAGCCGGTGGGCGATGATCAGTGCCGTCCTGCGCGCCGCCTCCGTCCCGGCGAGCAGGCGGGCCAGCCCGGCCTGCACAAGCCTTTCAGAGGGGATGTCCAGGGAGGAGGTGGCCTCATCCAGGATCAGTACTGCCGGCCGCGCCAGGAAGGCCCTGGCGAAGCTGATCAACTGCCGCTGCCCGGAGGAGACCCTGCCGCCGCGCTTGTTGACGTCGGTGTCGTAGCCCTCGGGGAGTTCCAGGATGAAGTCGTGCGCCCCAACGGCCTTGGCAGCTTCCTCAATCTCGGCACGTGTCGCTTCCGGCCGGCCCAGTGCGATATTGTCCGCCACCGAACCGCTGAACAGGAAGGCTTCCTGGGTGACCATGACGATGTTCCGGCGGAGGTCGGTGGTGGCAAGGTCGCGGAGGTCCACGCCGTCCAGGGTCAGGTGTCCCGAGCTGACGTCGTAGAACCGGGCGATGAGTTTGGCCAGGGTGGACTTGCCGGCGCCGGTCTGTCCCACCAGGGCGACCGTTTGCCCGGCCGGGATATGCAGGTTCAGGCGGGGCACCACCACGGGTCCGTCGCCGTAGCGGAACTCGACGTCCTGGAAGTCGATGCGCCCGGTGGCGTCGGGAAGCGGGACAGGGTTCTTCGGCGGCCGGACCGTGGGTACTTCCTCGAGGAGCCCGGACACCTTTTCGAGGGCTGCCTGCGCGCTCTGGAACGAGTTGTAGAACATGGCCATCTGGTCCACGGGCTGGAAGAACCGCTTGGTGGAGAGGATGAGGGCCAGGAGGACGCCGACGGCCAGGTCGCCGCCCAGCACCCGGAAGCCGCCGAACAGCAGCACCACCGCCACGCAGACGTTGCCGATCAGCACCAGCCCGGGCTGGAAGATGCCGTTCAGGTTGATGGACCGGACCGTGACCAGGCGGTAGTCCTCGGCGAGGTTGCCGTAGGTTTCGGAGTTTTCCTTTTCCTTGCGGAATGCCTTGACCGCGCGGATTCCGGTCATGGTTTCGACGAAGTGCACGATCAGCCGGGCGGAAACCACCCGTGATTCCCGGAAGGCGATTTGGGAATGCTTCTGGTACCAGCGGGCCAGGAAGAACATGGGCACCCCGGCGGCCAGCACCAGCAGGCCGCTGCGCCAGTCCAGGGCGAAGATCGTGGCGGCGGTGAACGCCATGAAGAGCATCCCGGAAGCCAGCGAGCTGACGCCGGAATCGAGGAGTTCGCGTAACGCCTCCAGGTCCGACGTCTGGCGGGCAATGATCCGGCCGGACGTGTACCGTTCATGGAATTCCAGGCTGAGCCGCTGGGTGTGCCGGAAGACCCGGACGCGCAGGTCCAGCAGCATTGCCTGGCTGAGCCGTGCCGTGGAGGTGACGTACAGGGCGGTGAGGCCCGCCGTCGCGATGGCCGCCAGCAGGTAGGCGACGCCGGTGAACACCAGCGGGAGGTTGTCACCTGACCGGAGGGCCGGGAGGGCGTGGTCGATGCCGAAAGCGATCAGTGCCGGGCCGGCCACCCGGGCTGCCTGGGAAAGGACCACCATGGCGATGGTCAGCCAGAAGCGCACCCGCACCGGCCGGATCAGGGACCCGAGCAGGGCGATCGACCGGCGCCGGACCGCCTTGCTGTCGCTCTTGCTAAGGTGGGCGTTGTCCTCGTTGGCGGTGCCGAATGTTGCCGTGCTCATCGGGTCACTTCCTCTGCCTGGTCCTCAAGGGCGGACAGTTCGGAGTCAAGGTCGCGCGGTTCACGCTCCAGGCTGGCGATGACGTACCGGTAATGCTGGTTGCCGTCCAGCAGTTCCGTGTGAGTGCCCACGGCGGTGATACGGCCGTCTTCCAGCAGCGCCACCCGGTCGGCCAGCGCCACGGTGGACGGCCGGTGCGCCACGATCAGGGTGGTGGTGTCCTTGAGCACCTCGCGGAGGCGGGCCTCCACGAGTTCCTCGGTGTGGACGTCCAGGGCCGAGAGGGGATCATCCAGGACCAGGACACGTGGACGGGCGGCGATGGCACGTGCCAGGGCAATGCGCTGGCGCTGGCCGCCGGACAGGCTAAGCCCTTCCTCACCGATCAGAGTGTCCACGCCCTGCGGCAGGGAATAGGAGAAATGCGCCTGCGCCACGTCCAAGGCCTCCTCCAGGATCTCCTCGGAACGCACCGGCGCGCCAAGGAGGACGTTGTCCCGGACGGAACTGGAGAACAGCGTGGTGTCCTCGAAGGCCACTCCGACAATCCTGCGCAGTTCCTCGACGTCAAAGTCGCGGATGTCCACTCCATCGATGCTGATGGCGCCGGCCGTGACGTCGTAGAGGCGGGGGACCAGCTGGATGAGCGCGCTCTTGCCGCTGCCGGTGATGCCCACCAAAGCCATGGTTTCGCCGGGCCGCACCTCGAGGTTGATGTCCTTGAGGATCGGCTTGTCCGGGGCGTCCTCGAAAGCGAACGTTGCGTTGTCGAAGCGCAGTGCGCCCGCGAGTTCGTCCGGGCGGCGCGGCTCGGCGGGGCTGGTGATGGTGTTCTGCGTATCCATCACCTCGTAGTGGCGGTCGACGGCGGTCTTCGCCGTGAGTGCCATGGCCAGCAGCATGCCGGAAAATTCCACCGGCGAGGCGATGACGGCGGCCGTTGCGAAGAACGCCACCAGGGAGCCGATGCTCAGCTGGCCGCCGGCACACAACATAACGCCCACCACCAGGCCGGTTCCGAGCGCGAGTTCGGGGAGCAGGGTGACCACCATGGTGAAGGTGGCCTGGTGGCGGGCCTTCTCGATTTCGGTCTGGCGCAGTTCCTCGGCTTGTTCGTTGAAGTTCTCGAGGGCTTCCCGGCTGCGGCCAAACGCCTTGAGCACGCGGATGCCGTGGACTGATTCCTCCACCGTGGTGGCGAGGTCGCCGGCCTGGTCCTGGCTGCGCCGGGCCACCTTGCTGAACCGGGTGCGGAACCGGAAGCTGTTGATGGTGATGGGTACGGCAGCGGCGAGGAAGATCAGCGCCAGCTGCCAGCTCATGGCGAACATGGCCACGATCCCGATAATCACCGTGAGGGTGGTGACCACCAGCATGATGGCGCCGAAGGCCATCCACCGGCGCAGGAAGTTCAGGTCTGTCATGGCCCTGGACAGCAGCTGGCCGGAACCCCAGCGGTCGTGGAAGGAGACGGTCAGTTCCTGCAGGTGGTCGTAGAGCGAGACCCGCATCCTGGTTTCCACCGTCGTGGCAGGGTTGATGACGAACTGCCGGCGGAGCGCCACCAGGCCGGCTTCGGCGACGCCCAGCACCAGGATGACACCTGCGGAAATCCACACCCCGTCCGCACTGGCCCCCGGCTGCAGCGCCGTGTTGACCAGGACACGCAGCACCTGGGGGATGGTCAGGGCAACGATACTTGCCGCCAGCGCACAGAGAAGCCCCAGAAAAAGCCGGGGAATGATGGGCCGGACGTGCGGATAAAGACGGCTGATTGATCTGAAAAATGGAGTCTGCTTGGCCATGCCCGCTTCTCAAGCTCTAAAACGAATGTAGTTTCCTCTAGCAACTACCCTATGCCATGGGGTGAGACGATTCACAAGGGTTGCCGCCGGGGCGCCAGGCTTGCCCAGTTATTGCAGTCCGTAATGGGAGGGTCAGCCGCGGGAGGTAAGCGTCAGCAGGACTGCCTCAGGCTTGCAGGCGATCCTTACCGGGGCGAAGCGTGAGGTGCCGATGCCGCCGGAGACGTTGACCGGCGTCGTGCGCCCATTGCTGGTCCAGTCGTTGAGGCCCTTCGCCCGCCACGTGGGGAGGTCACAGTTGGCGACGACGGCACCATACCCGGGGATGCAGATCTGGCCGCCATGCGTATGGCCGGCGAGCAGGAGGTCCGCGCCGCTTTCCGTGAAGTGGTCCAGCACCCGCTGGTACGGGGCATGGATGACCGCCACCTTGAGATGGTCGTTGGCGTCCTGGTTGACCGTGCCGCGCGGCCAGCCGGCGTAGCGCTCGCGGTTCAGGTGCGGGTCATCCACGCCGGAGAAGTCGAAGCGCATGCCGTTCAGGATCAGCGACTGGTGGCGGTTGGTCAGGTCCACCCAGCCACCCATGCCGAACCCGGAACGAAGGCGGGGCCAATCCAGGGGGGTGGGCTTCGGCGCGGCCTTGGAGGGTCCCAACAGGTAGGACGCGGGGTTCTTGAATGTGGGGGCGAAGTAGTCGTTGGAGCCCGGTACGAAGACGCCGGGAAACTGCAGCAAGGGCCGAAGCGCGGCCAGGAGGGGATCCACTGCCTTGACATGGCTGAGGTTGTCGCCCGTATTCACCACCAGGTCGGGCTGCAGGTCCGCCAAGGAGGCGAGCCACTGGGCCTTCTTCTGTTGGCCGGGCACGAAGTGGATGTCGCTCAGGTGCAGGATACGGAACGGGTTGCGTCCGGGCGGGAGGATGGCCAGGGTTTCCTCGCGAAGGACGAACTGGTTCTTCTCCCACAAGCCGTAGCCGAAGGCCGCCATCCCGGCCGCAGTTCCGGCCCCTGCGGCAACGGCAAAGCCGCGCCCGATGGAACGGGCGCGGCTTGCCAGGCTGTCGATGCTCATGCGCGCTTAGCCGTTTCCCTTGCCATTGCCGTTTCCGTTGCTGCTCGGCGCCGGGGCCGGGGCCGGGGCTTGGGTGGCGGGCGCCTGGGTTGCAGGGGCTTGGGTGGCCTGCTGGCCGTTCTGGGCAGGAGCGGAGTTGGTGGTGGTCCCGTTGACCATGTTGCTCGGCGGTGCCGGGAACGGGTTGGTGCCGTAGCCTGGCGCGACCTTGGTCATGAAGTTCGAGAACATGGGTCCGGCGACCATGTAACCGTCAATGCCCTGGTAGAACTTTCCGTTGACGGTGATGTTCTGGCCGGCACGGCCCTGGTCGCCCAGCGGGTCACCGAACCAGGCAGCCGTAGCCAAACCGGTGGTGTGGCCAACAACCCAGGTGGAGCCGTTGTTGTTCGAGGTACCGGTCTTGGCGCCGATCGGGAAACTGGTCTTGGTGGACAGGCGCGGCTGGATCAGCGAGCCCGAACCCCTGTTCATGACTTCCTGAAGCGCGTAGTTCACGCCGCGGGCAACCTCTGGCTTGATGGCGTCGCGGCAGCTGCTGGACTGGGCCGGGAGCTGCTTGCCGGTGGCGTCGGTCACCGAGGTGATGGCAATGGGCTCGCAGTACTTGCCGTCGTTCGCAAATGTGGCGAACGCGCTGGCCATGGTGAGCGGCGACGTTTGGGTGGAGCCCAGCAGATTGCCCAGGGTCATCATGTTGATCTTGGGGTGCGGCTCGCTGCCATCAGCCGAGGGCAGGCCGCTGTGCAGTCCAACGGCATCGGCGATCTTTTGGATGCCGCAGAAGTCCAGCTGCGCCGCGGACGCGAACGTCACGGTGTTGATGGAGTTGTAAAGGCCCTCAAGGACGGTCAGCGGCTTGTACCACTGTGGCTCGGCATTCTGGAGGTCATCAGTAGCGTCCAGGCCTGCATTCTTCTGCGCCGTGCTGTACGCACCCTGGACCTTCCCGCACGTGTTCTTCCACGGGTAACCAATGGGGTAGACACGCTGGGCTGCATTGACCACGGTATTCATGGTCTTGCCCTCGTTGAGCCACTCCGCGAAGGTGAACGGCTTCATGGTGGAACCCGGTTGGAACCCGCCGACGCCGTTGAGGTCGTTCCCGTCCTTGTCCAGCTTGTCCACGTTGAAGTTCAACTGTGAATTGAAGCCGCCCGCGCCGGCCAGGAACGAGGTGTTCTGGGCCATGGAGATGATCTTGCCGGTGCCGGGCTGTACCGAGACCATGGACGCGCCCCATTTATCCGGGTTGGCGCCGGCCGCGGCGTCGGCCTGCTCCTGGGCGGTGGCCTGGGCTTTGGGGTCCAGGGTGGTGGTGATGGTCAGGCCGCCGCCGTAGATGAGCCGCTGGCGGTCCTTGACGTCTGCACCGTAGGCCGGGTTGTTCTCCAGCAGGTGCAGGATGTAGTCGCAGAAGTACGGAGCGGTGGCCGCGTAGGCGCATCCTTGCTTGGGCTGGGTGACCTTCGGTTCAACCGGGGTGGCCACCGCTGCCTGGTATTCGTCCGCGGTGATCTTGCCCTGGTCCTTCATCAGGCCCAGCACCAGGTCCCGGCGCTGCTTGGACTTCTCCGGATTGGTGATGGGGTCGAACATGGACGGGCTGTTCACCAGGCCCGCCAGGAGTGCCGCCTGCGGGAGGGTCAGGTCCTTGGCGGTGGTGCTGAAGAAGTACCGGGAGGCGGCCTCGATGCCGTATGCGTCCCGGTTGAAGAACACGATGTTCAGGTAGCCCTCAAGGATCTGGTCCTTGGTGAACTCCTTCTCCAGGGCGATGGAGAGCTTCATTTCCCGGAGCTTGTCGCCAACGCCTTTGTTGACGCCGTTGAGCTTGATCTGGTCTTCTTCGCCGGCAGCGGCGAGGTTCGCATTGAGCACGTTGTTGACGTACTGCTGCGTGATGGTGGACGCGCCCTGCTTGTTGCCGCGGGCGGTGGCGACCAGCGCGCGAAGGATGCCGGTGGTGTCCACGCCGCCATGCTCGTAGAAGCGGCTGTCCTCCACGGCAATGATGGCGTTCTTCATGTTCGGCGAAATTTGGTCCAGCGGAACCTTGGTGCGGTTCTCCGTATAGACGCTGGCGATCTCGCTGCCGTCGGCGGCCAGGATGCGGGTGGTCTGGCTGGGCGGGTCAACCTTCAGTTCCGCAGGGAGGGAGTCGAAGAAGTTGATGGAACCGCTTGCCGCGCTGCCCGAGACGGCAGCGGCGGGAACCAGAAGGCCCGCCACCAGGACACCGCAAATCGCGCTCACACCGAGGAAAAGAAGGATCTTACCCAGTGTGGTGGCAGTGTCGAATAAGGGGTTGTTGCGAGTCGCCATGTTTTCCACTTTACCGGCAAGGGCTACGCTTTCTCTCATGACCAAATGGGAGTACGCGACGATTCCGCTCATTATTCACGCCACCAAGCAGATCCTGGACCAGTGGGGGGAGGACGGCTGGGAGCTTGTCCAAGTGGTTCCCGGACCCGACGGCAACGGGCTTGTCGCCTACCTCAAGAGGGAGAAGCAGTAGCATGAGCACCCCCGCAGAAGCCCGTTCCGGCGCCGCGACGGCGCCGGCATCCGCCGTCGAGCAGCGCCTCGCGGAACTTGGCATCACGCTCCCGGAAGTCGCCGCTCCCGTGGCGTCCTACGTCCCCGCCATCGTCTCCGGCAACCACGTGTACACCTCCGGCCAGCTGCCGTTCATTAACGGCAAGCTCGAAGCTACCGGCAAGGTGTCCGCCGGCACCGAAGGGTTCGCCGACGAGCCCACGGTGTCCCCCGAAGACGCCCAGAAGTATGCCGCCGTGTGTGCCGTGAACGCCCTGGCCGCGGTCAAGAGCGTCATCGGCGACCTGGACCGCATCACCCGCATCGTCAAGGTGGTCGGATTTGTCTCCTCCGACCCGTCGTTCACGGGCCAGCCCGCCGTTATCAACGGCGCCTCTGAGCTGCTGGGCCGTGTCCTCGGCGACGCCGGGCAGCACGCACGTTCCGCCGTCGGCGTTGCCGTTCTTCCGCTCGACTCTCCCGTGGAAGTCGAACTGATCGCCGAATTCAGCTAGGACCGGTCACTTCCCTTGCCTCACCTCGCACGACGCCTTTTTGCACTTCCCCAGGACCTTGAAGGGGCGGCTCAAAGCTGGCTCGAACACGGCGAACGGACTCCCCGGGCCGCGCGCTACGCCTCTTCCGTGGTCCTCCTGCGTGATTCCCCCACCGGCCTGGAGACCTGGCTGGGTTACCGGCCCGGCTCCTCGCCGCTGGGCGTCCTCGCCTTCCCCGGCGGTTCCCTCGACCCGGCCGACGACGACGCCATGGGCTGGCTTGGCCCCTCGCCGCAGCATTGGGCCGAGCAGATGGGAACGGCCGACGTCGGGCTGGCGCGGCGCCATGTGGTGGGCGCCATCCGGGAACTCTTCGAAGAGACCGGCATCCTGCTGGCCGGTCCGGACATGTCCAACACCGTGGAAGCCACATCCTCGTCCGAGTGGATGCGTGCCCGCATCGCGGTCGCGGACCAGGAAAAGACGCTGGCCCAGGTCCTGGGCAAGCGTGGCCTCTCGCTGCGTACGGACCTGCTCAAATCCCTGGTCAACTGGCGCAGCCCGGATTTTGCGCACCGCCGGTTCGATACCCGCTACTTTGCCGCCACCGTCCCGTTGGGCCAGGAACCCTCGCTGCTTGAGGGCAAGGGCGTCTGGGGCAGGTGGGTCAACGCGGCCCAGGTGGTGCAGGAAAGGAATACCACCGCACTCGGCGACGAGGCCGGTCAGGAGAACACCGTGGGCCGGCCCTTGGGCGAGCTGCTGGTCCCCGGCTCGGAGATCATGATCGAAAAGATGGCGGCCGCCAACGGCTGCATCGCCTATCTGAGCTACAAGCGCAAACCCCACGTGTACCAGCCGGTCCTGGTGGAGGAAGACGGCAAGCTGATGCTTGAGGTCGAGGCCGCCAAGACCGTGGCAGGGGACCACCAGCGCGAACGCTGACGCCAGGCGGTTGAGCCTGTCGAAGCCTGGGACTCGGCCGGTATTGTTTCCGGGCACGAAAAAGGCCGCCCCTCGGGGCGGCCTTTTTCGTGTGTCCTAGCGGGAGCGCTGGCGGAGGCGCTGCATGTCCAGGATGACCACGGCGCGGGCCTCGAGGCGGAGCCAGCCGCGCTGGACGAACTCGGCGAGGGCCTTGTTGACGGTTTCGCGGGACGCGCCCACCAGCTGGGCCAGTTCCTCCTGGGTCAGCTCGTGTGCCACCAGGACGCCATCGGTCGCCGGCCGGCCGAAGCGGTCTGCCAGGTCCAGCAGGGCCTTGGCCACGCGGCCCGGGACGTCCGAGAAGACGAGGTCGGACAGGGAGTCGTTGGTGCGGCGCAGCCGGCGGGCCAGGGCCTGCAGCAGCTGGGCGGAAACCTCGGGGCGCGTCCGGAGCAGGGTGTTCAGGCTCTCGTTCTTGAGCCCGGCCAGCCGGGTTTCCGATACCGCGGTGGCGGTGGCGGTGCGGGGGCTCGGGTCGAAGAGGGCCATCTCGCCGAAGAGTTCGCCCGGGCCGAGGATGGCGAGGAGGGATTCCCGGCCGTCCGGGGACGTGCGGCCGAGTTTCACCTTGCCGGAGACGATGAAGTAGAGCTGGTCACCCTGGTCTCCCTCGCGGAACACGGATGCGCCGCGGGAAAGGTCCACCTCGGTGAGCTCGTCCGTCAGCAGACGGAATGCGTCGTCGTCGAGCGTGGCGAAAAGGGGTGCTCGGCGCAGTACCTCGATGTCCATGAAATCTCCTGAGTAAAAGTATCGGCTGTGGCGCTTGAGCCATTGTTTCAGAATTTTCAAGGTTCTGTGACGAACTTGGCAGCCGAAACGCCCGTGAACAACCGGATCCGGGTCAATGGGAGGGCGTTGAAGCCCACAGAAGTTTGTCAGTGTCCGCCACTAGAATGGGGGTTCAACTGTTTAATAAGGAGCCTTTGTGGTCGGCTTGACTGTCCTGGACCTCGTCCTGATCCTGGCGCTGCTGTCATACCTGGTTTACGGCCTCCGCAATGGTTTCCTGGTCACGGTCGGCGGCCTGGCCGGTTTCGCGGCCGGCGCCGTCGCGGCGTTCTTCGCCGTCCCCCTGGTCAGCACCTTCGTTCCGGACTCCGGATGGAGGCTGACCGCCATCATTGCGGCCGCCGTCGTCCTCATGGCCCTGGGCCACGGGCTGGGCACCATGGTGGGCCGGCAAATCCGCGGTGCCATGCGGATCCGGCCGCTGCGTGCCGTGGACCGGTTGGTGGGTGGGGCCCTGAACCTGGTGGTGTCCGCGCTGGTGATGTCCATGCTGGCCTTCAGCGTCAGCTCCCTGGGCGTGCCGGTCGTGTCGCAGCAATTGGCTGAATCCAAGGTGATCCGGTTCATCGACGGGCTCACGCCCACCCCGGTCAAGGCGACCATGGCGGAGCTGCGGTCCACGGTGATCGGCAACGGGATCCCCACGTTGTTCGAAGGGCTGGACCAGGGCCAGCCGGTCCAGGTGCCCAACGCGAGCACCAACACTCCGGCCTTGAACCAGGCCGCCCAGTCGGTCCTGAGGATCGCCGGCACGGCCTATGAATGCGGCCAGAACCAGACCGGCACCGGGTTCGTGGTGTCCCAGGGCCGCGTGGTCACCAACGCACACGTTGTGGCGGGCGTGTCGCAGCCCGTCGTGGAGATGCCCGACGGCGGCGCGATGCCGGGGCGCGTGGTCTACTTCGACACCAAGCGGGACCTGGCCGTCCTGGCGGT
This sequence comes from Pseudarthrobacter sp. lyk4-40-TYG-27, assembly GCF_030209295.1. Lineage (NCBI taxonomy): Bacteria > Bacillati > Actinomycetota > Actinomycetes > Micrococcales > Micrococcaceae > Pseudarthrobacter > Pseudarthrobacter sp. lyk4-40-TYG-27. The sequence continues at coordinate 610,403 of NZ_JARVSH010000004.1, read as the reverse complement.
TGACAACCTGCCGTCCCAGCCGCTGCCGCTGAGCCGCGACCTGCCCGGCGGCAGCCAGGCCGCCTTCGCCGGGTACCCCCACGGCGGCCCGTTCCAGTCCAAGCCGGCCACGGTGCAGGACATCGCCACCGTGCTGGTGCCGGACATTTACGGAAACAACCCGTCGCCGGAAGACATCTACCGCCTGGCGGGGGACGTGCAGCCGGGGAACTCGGGCGGCCCGCTGCTGACCACTGACGGCCAGGTGGCCGGGGTGATCTTTGCCAAGGCAACTTCGGACGCAGAAGTGGGATTCGCCATCACCATGAGCGACCTGAACCCGGTAGCCCAGGAGGCGCCCACCCTGTCCGCGCCCGTCTCCTCCGGGCAGTGCATCCAGAAGTAGGGCTGCCGGAAGCCAGGCCGCTCAGAACCAGGGCTGCCGGCTACAGGACCTCGGCCAGGTAGTCGATGGCGAGTTTGTAGCCGAATACGCCGGCGCCCACGATCACCGCGGCGCATACCGGGGACAGGTACGAGTGGTGCCGGAACTCCTCCCGCTGGTGCACGTTGGTGATGTGCACCTCGACGGCGGGCAGCTGCACGGCAGCCAGGGCGTCACGGAGCGCCACGGACGTGTGCGTGAAGGCGCCGGCATTGAGGACAATTCCTGCGGCGGCGCCCCGGGCCGCGTGGATGGCATCCAGCAGGACACCCTCATGGTTGGACTGCACGCACTCCACCGCGAAGCCGTGCTTGGCGGCGGCGGAGGCTGCCAGCTGCTCCACGTCCGCGAGGGTTGAGGTGCCGTACTTCTCCGGCTCACGGGTGCCCAGCAGGTTCAGGTTGGGGCCGTTGATAACGAGGATGGTGCCGCGGCCGGCTTCGACGGTGGAGGAGGCTTCAGTCATGCCTGCAAATCTATCGGCTGCTGCTGCCCGCCGCGCATTCTTACGTTGGAAGCGGCGGCGGGCAGCGGGCCCATAGCAGCCGCTAGAGGGCCGTGACCTTGAACAGCAACGCGTGCTCCGGGTTCAACATGGGCATGGGCAGCCCCACTTCGGCGAGGAACCGTCCGTTGGCAACCGCGCCGCCTGCAAGCCAGGCCGGGGGCTGGACCTGGGTGAAGGTGTGGGCGTAGTCGGCGTCCACCGGTGTGGGGAAGACGGCCTCCACCCGGTAGCTGCGCTCCCCGTCCAAACCGGGAACGCCCATCCTGCCGGGGGTCTCGGACGCCGAGGTGCGCATGCCCACGACGGCGAACAGCGCCGCCGTCGCGCCTTCAACGGGTGCGGGAGCCACCACGCCGTACAACTGGAACGCGTCATCGGCGAGGTCTGCGTGGACCGGCAGCCCGCTGTGGATCAGGTCCCGGTGTTCCTTGTACAGCCCCACCAGGCGCCGCAACTCTTCCCGCTCCTTGCCCTGGACGCCCCGGACATCCCATTCCATCCCAAAGTGGCCGAACAAGGCAGTAATGGCCCGGAACGAGAGATCGTGGGTCCGGGCGGTGGTGTGCGAGGTGGTGGGCCCGATGTGGCTGCCCACCAGCTCGGGCGGGACCACCAGGCCGGTCCAGCGCTGGATGGCCTGCCGCTCCAGCGCGTCATTGCAGTCCGAGGCCCAGATACGGTCGGTCCGCCCCAGGATGCCCAGGTCCACGCGGGCGCCACCGGACGAGCAACTCTCGATTTCGACGCCGGGGTGGGCCTTGCGGAGTTCATCGAACAGCCGGTACGCAGCAAGGGTCTGCTCGTGGACGGAGGGCCGGCCCGCATGGCCGTGTTCCACGAGGTCGCGGTTCTGGTCCCATTTCAGGTAGCTGATGTTGTTGCCGGACAGGAGCGCGGAGATCCGGTCGAACACGTAGTGCCAGGCCTCCGGGTTCACCAAGTCGATGACGTGCTGGTTGCGCCACTCCAGGGGCAGCCGGCCGCCGTCCTTGTGCGCCGCGGCGGAAGGACCCACGATCCAGTCCGGATGTGCACGGGCAACGTCCGAATCCAAGTTGACCATCTCCGGCTCCACCCACAGGCCGAACTCCATGCCACGGGAGGTGACGGCGTCGATCAGCGGGGCCAGGCCGTCCGGCCACACCGTCTCGTCGACGTACCAGTCGCCCAGCCCGGCGTGGTCGTCGCGGCGCCCGCGGAACCAGCCGTCGTCGAGCACGAAGCGCTCCACGCCAAGGTCCGCCGCGGAATCAGCCAGCTCGACCAGCGTGTCCAGGTTGTGGTCGAAATACACGGCCTCCCAGGTGTTCAGCACCACCGGGCGCGGCTTTCCGGCCGGCAGCCCTGTGGAGGCGGCCGGCAGCACATGGTGCGGCCGGGAACGGAACCAGCTGTAGAACGCCTCGCTGATGCCGTCCAGGCCGTGGGCGGAGTAGGCGGCGAACAGGGCCGGCGTGGTGTACCCGGCACCCGGTTCGAGGATGACTTCGGCCGGCCCCAGCAGCTCCGAGCCGCCGATCACGGTCCGGCCATCGCCGATGGTGTCCGCGAACTGTTCGTGGTTGCCGCTCCAGGCCAGATGGGTCGCCCACACCTTGCCGTGCCGGTTGCCGAAGCCCTCGGTGCCTGCGGCGAAGATCAGTGACGAGTCGTGCCCGGTGCGGCCGTGCCGGCCGGTCCGGACCCAGGTGCCCTGCTGGATGCGCTGCCGTTGCGGGTGGCGTTCCCGGCACCAGCGGCCGGTGAGGTCCAGGAGTTCGACGGCGTCGGGGGCCACCGGGAGGACGGTTGCCAGCTCGTCCACCTGGAACGGGGTGGTGCCGTCATTGGTGACGGTGTGGCGCAGTTCCAGCAGGCCGCCGTCGTGCAGCGTGAGGGAGGTGGAGACGCTGATGCCGGCGTCGGCGTCGGCCTGGCCGATCGTGGCGGTGCGGCCCTCGGCGTTGGCGGACGTGACGCGGAGGCGGGTGGAAAAGTCGAAGCCGGAGCCGTCGCCGGTGATGCGGTGCCCGCGCAGGGCGGGGCGGCCGCGCCACGAGGAGGACGCCTGGGGGAGCAGGGCGGACGGTACGCGCGCGTCGACCGAAGAGGGACCGATGGGTCCGGCCAGGAAGCCCAGGTCCGGCAGCTCCGCGCCCAGGTCCGCGCCCCAATGGATGACCTCGGCCTCCCCGCTGTTGAAGCTGATCAGCAGGCTGGTGCCGGCGGAACGGAGGTACAGGGGATCCATAGGAGGTCTCTTTCAGTGTTCAGCGTTGCGTCTTAAGTTACGCACAGGAGGGAAATCCGGAAAGGGGTGGCCGGGCGCCGCCGCCGCCGCGAGGAGGAGGACGGCGGCGCCCGGGCCGGTGGCTGCGACCACATACGCAGCCACGTTGGAGGGGTTACTTGAACAGGGCGTTGACCTGGTCGTTGGCCTGGGTGAGGGAGCTGGCCTTGGCCTTGCCGGATACCACGGCGTCCATGGCCGGCTTCATGATGCCGTCAACCTTGGCGGCGTTGTCCGCGATCGGGTAGAGGAACGTGGTGCCGTCCTTGACCTGCTGGCTGAACGGGGTCACGTCAACGCCCTTGGCCTTGAACGCTTCCACTGCCTTGTCGGCGGAGGTCTTGATGGCGGGGAAGACAACGGCCTTGGCAGCCACCACGTCCTGGCAGGCTGCGGAGCCCAGGTATTCCACCCACTTGATGGCGGCCTCCGGCTTCTTGGTGCCGGCGTAGATGGAGTCCGCCAGGCCGTTGTACATGCTGGCGCGCTTGCCGTCGACACCCTTGGGCGTCGGGGCGATGCCCACCTTGACGTCCTTGTAGCCGGTGTACTGGCCGATCATCCACGAACCGTTGGCATTGATGACGGACTTGCCGGCGGCAAAGGTGTCCGCCATGCTGGCACCCACCGTGGTTTCAAGTTTCGGCATGTAGCCCTTGTCCACCAGCCCGGCGAACCAGTCGATGCTTTCCTGGAACTTGGGGTCGTCGTAGTTGAAGTGCTTGCCCCACGGGTTCTTGTCCGTGTGCGTCCAGCCGGTGGTTCCGGTCAGGTAGCTCCACTCGGTCTGGCCCTGGCCCGAGCCGGAGCCGTTGAGCCCGAGCCCGTAGACGGCCACGTTGTTCTTGTCGAAGCCGGCTTCGTCGCCGCGCTTGCCGTTCTTGTCCACGGTCAGGTGGGCGATCGTCTTTTCGTACGTGCCGCCGTCCTGGGGGTTCCAGCTCAGGTTGGCCATCTGTTCGGGGGTGACGCCGGCGTCGGCCGCGAGCTTGGTGTTGTAGAACAGGGCGATGGTGTCCCAGTCCTTGGGCAGGCCGTACCGCTTGCCGTCCTGGCCAACCCAGAGGTCCGCGAGCCCGGAGTTGTAGATGCCGGTATCGATGTTGTCCTTCTTGACGGCGTCATCAAGGGCGAGCAGTTGCTTGTTCTTGATGAATTCCGGGTACTTGCCCAGGTGGTCGGTGAAGACGTCCGGGGCGGTGCCCGCCACGAAGCCGTTGGTGAGGGTGCCCCAGTAGTCGTCCCAGCCGCGCTGGGTGACCTTGACGGTGATGTCCGGGTTGGCCTTATGGAAGTCGTCGGCGCACTGCTTGTACGCCGGGAGCTGGTTGGCATCCCACAGCCAGTAGTTGATTTCGCCCTTGCCGGCCTCGGCGGATCCGCCGCCTCCGCAGGCTGACAGCGCCAGGACAGCGGCCGCTGCTGCGGCGAGGGAGGTGAGTGCTTTCTTTTTCATGGGTGTTCCTTTCACAGTGCTTCCGGGCAGGCCGCCATGGCCCGGCGCCGGGATGGGACGGGTGGGTTACGCGGAAAGGCGGTTACTTGATGCCGGAGAAGCCGATGGAGTTGACGATTTTCTTGCCGAACGCGGCGAACAGGATCAGGACCGGCAGGGCGGAGACCAGGGTGGCTGCCATCAGCCCGGACCAGTCGGGCGCGCCCTGCGGCGACTGGGATTTGAAGACGCCCAGGCCCACCGTGAGGACGCGGACGGATTCGTCCTGGCCCACCAGCAGCGGCCAGAAGTACTCGTTCCACTGGCCGATGAAGGTGAGCAGGGCAAGCGTGGCGATGGGGGCTGCGGCGTTGGGCAGGATGATCTGGAAGAAGATCCGAAGGTGCTTGGCGCCATCGAGCATGGCCGCTTCCTCCACCTCGCGGGACATGTTCAGGAAGAACTGCCGCAGGAAGAAGATGGCGAACGGGGTCATGAAGATGTAGGGGAGTACCAGGCCCGCCAGGGTGTTGAGCAGGCCCAGGTTCTTGATGAGCAGGAAGTTGGGCAGTGCAGTGAAGATGGGCGGCACCATCATGGTGGCCAGGAAGAGGCTGAACACCAGGTTCCGTCCCCGCCACCACAGCCGGGCGAACGCGTAGGCGGCCATGGCGCTGAAGAACACGGCCCCGGTAGTAGTGATGGAGGCGAAGAGCACGGAGTTGCGGAGGTAGCTCCAGAAGTCGATCTGGGCGCCGGATCCGCCTTCGGCGACAGCTTCCTCGGGCGATTGCAGGCCGAAGACCCGTTTGAAGGCGCCCAGGTTGAAGTCGGCCGGGAGCAGGTTGGTGGCGTTGCCGGCAAGGGATCCGTTGGTGGACAGCGCCGTCCGCAGGATCCAGTAGAACGGGAGGATTGAGACGGCGACTGCGAGGGCAACGAGGGCCCAGGCGGCGGCGCGGCGCCAGTTGAACGGACGACGGCGGGCGGCGGGCCGGGCAGGGGCGGAAACTTTTGCGGTGGTCATGGAAGTGTCCTTAGTCCAGGTCTGATTCGTTGCCCTTGAGGAACTTCATCTGGATGAAGGCCACCAGGGCGAGGATGACGAAGAGGATGACTGCCAGGGCGGAGCCGTATCCGAAGTCCGATTCCGTGAAGGCCTTTTGGTAGATGTAGAACTGCAGCACCCGGCTGGCGTTGACCGGGCCGCCCATGGTGGTCACGGCCACGGTGTCGAAGACCTGGAAGGAGCCGATGACGGTGACGATCAGGACCAGGACCAGGACGGGACGCAGCAGCGGCACCGTGATTTTGCGGAACGTCTGCCACGGGGAGGCGCCATCCAGGTTGGCCACCTCGTAGACATGGTGGGGGATGGACTGCAGGCCGGCGAAGAGCAGCAGCGCTGTGTAGCCCATGTGCCGCCATGTGTTGATGAGCGCCTGGGTGGGGATGGCCCATTCCTCGCTGCCGAAAAACGCCACTTTGGGCAGGCCGATGGATTCGATGAGGTAGTTGACGATGCCGATCTGGTAGTCCAGGAGCCAGAACCACAGGAGGGCGGCGATCACGTTGGCCATCAGGTACGGCAGCAGGAGTGCGCCGCGGATCCAGGTTGACTTGGCCACCCGGTGCATCAGCAGGGCCAGTCCCAGGGCCAGTGCGGTCTGCAGGACGATGTTGATCAGGACGTACTGCGAGGTGACCGCCAGGGCGTTCCAGAACAGGGGATCTTTGGCGATTGCCTGGTAGTTGGCGGTGCCGATCCACGTGGGGTCCCCGAGGATGCTGTATTCGGTGAAGCTGAGGTAGATGCCGCGAAGCGTCGGCACCAGGTAAAAGACGAGAAATCCGATCATGGCGGGAGCGATGAAGAACAGCGCGATCTTCAGGTCACTTTGTCCCCGGCGCTTCAGCGGCCGGTGCACTGCGTGCTCTGCCGGGCTGGCGTTCCTGGTAAGGGTGGTCATCATCGACCCTTTCCTGATTGTGATGGAAGTAACAGGCTGCGAGATAATCTACACGAGTAGATATAGGGGTGGCAAGAGGTTAATTTCCGCCTAACTTCATGGAGTTTTGTCCGATTTACGGATATTGACTCGAGTAGAAAGTGATGTAAGACTCAGGTACCTCCCTGATGAAAGGCATGACAATGACGTTCTCGATCGGCATCGTGGGCGCGGGCCAGTTCGGCTCCCAGTTCGCGCACCTGTTCAACCTGCACCCCGGTGTCCACGCCGTCTACGTGGCCGATGAGCGCCCGGAACGTGCGGCCGAGGCCGTCGAACGGTACAACCTGGCGGGGCAGGAAGCGGACTTCGACGCCGTGCTGGCCTCCGACGTCGACGCCGTTGCCATCTTCACCCAGCGCTGGACCCACGGCCCCCTGGTGGAACGGGCGCTCCGCGCCGGCAAGCACGTCTACTCAGCCGTTCCCATGGCAGTCTCGGAAGCGGAAATCGCCCGCATCATCGACGCCGTCCGGGAAACCAGAAACGTCTACATGATGGGTGAAACCAGCTACTACAACCCCGCCACTGTCTATGCCCGCGAGCAGCACGCTGCCGGCAAATTCGGCAGGGTCTTCTACTCCGAGGGCGACTACGTCCACGACATGGACCTGGGGTTCTACGACGCCTACCAGTACAGCGGCGGCGAGCGGTGGAAAGAAACCGCCAGCTACCCGCCCATGCTCTACCCCACGCACGCGATCGGCGGCGTACTCGGGGCCCTTCCGGCACATGCCGTCAGCGTCAGCTGCGTCGGGGTCAGGGACCAGCGGAACGACGGCGTCTTCGACAAGGACGTCAGCATGTTCGGCAACGACCTTTCCAACGCCACCGCGCTCTTCGAACTGAACGACGGCGGCGCCATGCGCACCAACGAAATGCGCCGGGTGGGCTACCCCTCCCACATCCGCGAATCCAGGTTCCGGTTCTTCGGCACCGAGGCCAGCTTCGAACAGCTCGCCAAGGTCACCGTCTGGCAGGACAAACAAGACGTCCACGACATCTCCGAAGAGATGGAAACCCGGCCCAGCATTCCGCTGGACGATCCGTCGCTGGCCAACGTCGCCCCCGAACTCCGGGACGCCTTCGTGTCGGGACTCGCCCCGGTGCACGACGCAACACGGCTGCCCGCGGAGTTCCACGGCGCACCCAACGGGCATGAGGGCAGCCACCATTTCCTGGTGGACGACTTCGTCACCGCGGTGAACAACCGCTCGCTGCCGCCCGTTAATGCCTGGGTTGCCGCCCGGTTCACGCTTCCCGGGATCGTGGCCCACGAATCGGCACGGCAAAACGGCGCGCGGCTGCCCATCCGTGACTTCGGCGACGCGCCCGCCACCTGGTAGCTAGCATGTACTCCATGACTACTTCGGCTGTGCCGTCCCCGCGCGGGCCGGTGACGCGCAAGGATGTTGCCCGGTTCGCGGGCGTCAGCACCGCCGTCGTCAGCTACGTGGTCAACGGAGGTCCCAAGAAGGTGGCCCCCGCCACCGAAGCCAAAGTCCAGGACGCCATCCGCGTCCTCGGCTACCGGCCCAATGCCGCTGCCAGGGCGCTCAAGCTGGGGTCCAGCGAGACGCTGGGGCTCATTGTCCCGGATATCGCCAACCCCTTCTTCTCGTTGTTCTCCCACGCGGTGGAGGACGCGGCCGCCGCCCTTGGCTATGCCCTGGTCCTGAGCAACTCGGACGGGAACCTGGCCAAGGAGCGGCGGAACGTCCGCAACCTCGCCGCCCGGCAGGTGGACGGGGTGCTGCTCGCCAGCGTCCTCTTCGAACCGGACCTTGAAGTCCTGGAGACCGCGGACATCCCGGCGGTGCTGTTGAACCAGGAGCGCGATGCGCCCGGGTTCAACAGCGTCGGCGTGGATCTGGCAACAGGAGCCAGGATCGCGGTGGAACACCTTATCGGCCATGGGCACACCAATATCGGGCTGGCGATGGGCACCAACGTCTCCGGCTCCACCGACGGCCGCGAACTGGGCTGGCGCGAGGCGCTCCAGGAGGCAGGCCTGCCGGAAGGCCCCATCGCCTACAGCGCCTTCACCAGGCCGGGTGGGTATACCGCCGGGCAGCGGCTGCTGGCATCGGTGAACCGGCCCACCGCCATCTTTGCCACGTCCGACATGCAGGGCATCGGACTCCTCCGCGCCATCCACGAGGCGGGCCTCTCGGTTCCGGGCGACATCGCCATCGCGTCCTTTGACGGATCGGCGGACTCGGAATACTCCTGGCCGCCGCTGACCACCGTGGAGCAGCCGGTGGTGGCCATGGCCGAAGCCGCCGTCGGGGCGCTGCTGGAAGCCGGCCGCGGCGGGAAACCGCGGCACCGGATCTTCCCCACTACGCTGCGCATCCGCCAGTCCTGCGGCTGCCCGTAGGAGCTAGGCCGGCGCAGCGATCCGCAGCCGGCTGACGCTCTCCTGCAGGATCCGGCGGGCGTCCGCGCTGAGGCCGGCATCACTGATGACCTCGTCAGCTTCCTCCAGCGCGGCGATGGTGCTCATGCCCTGCGTACCCCACTTGGTGTGGTCCGCCACCACCACCAGCTTCCGGGACGCCGCCACGAAGGCCCGGTCGGTCTCCGCCTCCAGGAGGTTGGGAGTGGTGAATCCTGCTTCCGGATCCATGCCGTGCACGCCCAAAAACAGCAAGTCCAGATGCAGCTGTTTCAGTGCCGCGGTGGCAATCGGCCCCACCAGGGCGTCCGACGGCGTGCGCTCGCCCCCGATCAGGATCACGGTTGAACCGTAGCGGGCAGCCCCGGAAGCGGCCCCGTGGTGGAACAGGTCCGCAATGCGCACGGAGTTGGTCACCACCGTGATCCGTGGCCCCTTGGCCAGTTCCTGGGCCAGCGCCCAGGTGGTGGTGCCGGCGCTGAGGCCCACCGCCATGCCCTCATGCACCATCCGCGCGGCCTCGGCCGCAATGGCGCGCTTCTCGGCCGGCAGCTGGGTCGACTTCAGTTCAAAGCCGGGCTCATGGGTGGTTGCACCGCCGGGGAGCTTGGCACCGCCGTGGATCCGCTCCACCCGGCCGCCCTCCTCCAGCAGCTCGATGTCCCGCCGGACCGTCATGAGCGAGACACCCAGCTGGTGGGCGAGGTCTGACACACGGACCACCCGCTCCCGCTGGACGGCGTCCACGATGGCCTGGTGACGTGCTGCGGGAAGCATGGAGTTCCTTTCGGGCGGCTAAGGGAGCGGTGTCCCGTTCACGTTCCATCTTTGCCTACCCCTTGCTGGAACCAAGAGTCAGCCCCGCCACAAACTGCCGCTGCAGGAGCAGGTAGATGATCAGGGTGGGGATGACGGTGATGACCGCACCAGCCGCCAGGAGGTTGTAGTTGTTCAGGAACTGGCCCTGGAGGTTGTTGATGGCGGTGGTGATGGGGAGGCGGTTGCCGCTTTGGATGAAGAGCAGGGGCCAGAAGTAGTCGTTGTAGATGAAGATGACTTCCAGCGTGCCCAGGGCGGCGAACGCCGGCCGGCACAGGGGCAGGATGATTTCCCTGTACTGCCGCCAGATGCCCGCCCCGTCCACCAGCGCCGCTTCGGTCAGGTCTGCGGACAGCGCCTTCATGTAGTTGGACAGCACGAACGTGCAGAACCCCATCTGGAAGGCCGTGTCCACGGCGATCACGATGATGTAGGTGTTGAGCATGTTCCCGGAATCGCTGAACGAGTAGGGCACCGTAAGGTGCTTGGCCATCTCGAACAGGGGCGCGGCGAGGACCTGCGGGGGAAGGAGGTTGCCTGCGGTGAACATGATCAGCAGGGTGATGTTGAACTTCCAGCTGACCCGGCTCACGGCGAAGGCCATAAGCGAGGCGAGGAACAGGGTGAGCAGTACGGCCGGGACCGTGATGATCACCGAATTCCAGAAGTAGGTGGAAAACCCGCCCTGCGTCCAGGCCTGGATGAAATTGTCGAAGTTAAACGCGCCGGCCAGGCTGAAGTACCCATACTGGTTGGTGGAGGCCACCGGCCTTAGCGCGGTGAAGACGGACCAGCCAAGCGGGACCAGCCACATGATGGCCATGATGATCAGGAAGATGTGGGTCCCGTAGTGCCGCTTGGGGCGGCTCCCTGACCGGGTTCCGGCATCTGCGGGAACCGGCCGGGGCCGGGCTGCAACATTGCTCATGCTCTGTTCTCCTTGCCAAAGGTGCGGCTGAGGTAGAAAACGATGGGGACAAGGGAAATCACCAGCAGGACCACGGCCAGCGCGGAGCCCACGCCGATCACCTGGCCTTCGCCCACGAGATTCTGGATGACCAGCGCGCTGAGCATTTCCAGGCCGTTGGTGCCGCGGTTGATCACGTACACCACGTCGAAGGCGCGGAGGGACTCGATGATGGTGATGACCACGATGACGATGTTGATCGGCCGCATGGCCGGGAAGACCACGCGGAAGAAGGTTTGCGTGGCGGAGGCGCCGTCGATGGCTGCCGCTTCCTTCAGGCTGGGGTCCACGCCCTTGAGGCCGGCCAGGTAGAGCAGCATGACGTAGCCGGCATGGCGCCAGGTTGCGGCGATCATGGCGGCCCAGATGTTGACGGACGAATCGCCGAACCAGTCCACAGCCTGCGGCGTCCCCGCCGTTCCCAGGATGAAGTTCAGCAGGCCGTTGTCACGCTGGTAGAACAGTTGCCAGATGATGCCGATCAGGGCGAGGGACAGCATGACCGGGGCGAAGAAGATGCTCTGGTAGATCTTGCTGCCGCGGATGTTCTGGTCCAGGAGTACGGCCAGCAGCAGGCCCAGCGGGGTGGCGATGAGGGCCAGGAACAGCAACCACAGCATGTTGTGCTGCACCGCGGGCCAGAACGGCGGGTAGTCCTGTGTGATGAACTGGTAGTTGTCGGTGCCGGCCGGGCGGAGGTCGGCCAGGTCCAGGCCGTTCCAGCGGGTGAAGCTCAGCCCGACGGACATCAGCATGGGCAGCCAGACCAGCATCAGTTCAATCAGGGTGGGAATCCCCACCATCAGGGCCAGGACCAGCTTGTCCCGGCTGGACAGGCGGCGTACCCGGCCGCGCCCGGGCCGCCGCTTCGTGGGCGCTCCGGCCGGGTCCCTGGACTCCGGCGGAATCAATTCTTGTGCGGTGCTGCTCATGGGATTCTTCCCCTTGCTTGGTCCGGATGCAGGAGGGGGAACGACGACGGCGCACGCCAAGCGCCGCCGTCGCCGTTCCGTGGGCGGAACTACTGCGCTGCGTACAGCGTCTTGGCCTGGGCCTCAAGGTTCTTGACGTCCATGGTGCCGTCCTTGATGAACGTCTGCAGGGCCGGAATCATCACGTTGTTGGCCATGGCCGGCAGCGCATCGCGGTCAAAGAACTGGCTGATGTTCTTCGCACCCGCAATGGTGTCGGCGCATTTCTTGTTCAGGGGCGTGAACGATGAAGTGTCCGCGCCCTTGGCGGTGGCGATGTTTGACGAGTCCACCTTGGCGTACGCATTCTGCGCCTCCGGTGTGCCGAGGAACGCAAGGAAGTCGCGGGCTGCCTTGTTGTCCCCGCCCTTCTTGGACAACAGCAGTCCGTCGATGGGGGCTTCGACAGAGTCCCTGCCTTCCATGGCGATCTCGGGGAAAGCGAAGAAATCGATGTCGGCCAGGACCGTTGGGTCGGTGAACTGCTGGGTGACGAAGGAACCAAGCAGGTACATCCCGGTTTTCTTCTCCCCCAGGGCCTTTGCGGCGTCCTGCCAGGTCTGGCCCAGGGCTCCCGGATCCTGGAACGGCAGGAGTGCCTTCCAGGTGTCAAAGACGTCACTGACTTTCTTCTGGTCCCAGGACTCCTTGTGGGCGCAGAGGTCCACGTGGAACTGGTACCCGTTGAGCCGCATGTTGATGTAGTCGAACGTGCCCATGGCCGGCCAGCCGTCCTTGTCGGCAAAGCCGATGGGAATCAACCCGTCAGCCTTCATTTTCGTGGCCAGCGCCTTGAGGTCATCGAACGTTGCCGGTACCTGGTAGCCCTTTTCGGTCCAGAGGCTCTTCCGGTAGAAGAACCCCCACGGGTAGTTGTAATTCGGAACGAAGTACATCTTCCCGTCAGGGCCGGTGGACGCCTTTTTCAAGGCGTCCGAATAGTTGGCACCGACGGTCTGCCAGACATCGTCGATAGGTGCCAGCAGTCCCTTGCCCGCGTAGTACTGCATCCGGTAACCGGCGAACCAGGTGAATGCATCGTCGGGGGAGCCCTGCAGGTAGGAGTTGATCTTGTTCTGGAAATCGTTGTGGGGAACCACGTTGGTGGTGACCGTCTTGCCGGTCTTGGCGGTGAAAGCATCCGTCACGGCCTGGTAGGCGCGCTTGGGCACGTCGTCCGAAGACCCGGAGCCGAAAGTAAGGCCGGAGGATTCCGACCCCGTTGCCGACGGTGCGCTCCCGCCGGTGCAGGCGGCGAGGAACGGGATGCCGGCCAGGCCAACCGCTCCTACGCCGACCGTCTTGAGGATGGTCCGCCTGCTCGGAAATGCGCTGGCGGACGCATCAAACTGTGAAGCCATGTTCTCTCCCTTGAAAAATAGCCGCGTGTGAGGCACCTCACATACGCTGACTATAACCTCGCAAAAGCGAACATGGAAGAACGGTAAATAACATCTTGCGCGTTGATTTTTTTGAATCGTCACAAATACGGACGGCCCCGCCTTCCCCGTGATGGCGGGGGAAACGGGGCCGTCCGATGGTTCCCGGCTCGATGCTAAGCCAGTGTTACTTTCTGAGCGACTGCGCGATCTGCTGCATGATCGTGGGGTCGGAAAGCGTGGTGGCGTCACCCGGGTCGCGGCCTTCCGCAACGTCCTTGAGGAGGCGCCGCATAATCTTCCCGGATCGGGTCTTGGGCAGCTCGGGGACCACCAGGATGTTCTTTGGTTTGGCGATCGGGCCGATTTCCTTGCCCACATGGTTGCGCAGTTCCTGGACGGTGGCATCGCCGTTGTTCACGGCATCGCCGCGGAGGATGACGAACGCGACGACGGCCTGGCCGGTGGTCTCGTCCGAGGCGCCCACGACGGCGGCCTCCGCCACGGCGGGATGGGACACCAGGGCGGACTCGATCTCCGTGGTGGAGAGCCGGTGCCCGGAGACGTTCATGACGTCGTCCACCCGGCCCAGGAGCCAGATGTCCCCGTCCTCATCCTTCTTGGCCCCGTCCCCGGCGAAGTACATGTTTTCAAACCGGGACCAGTACGTGTCCTTGAACCGCTCGGGGTCCCCCCAGATGCCACGCAGCATGGATGGCCAGGGTTCGCGGATCACCAGGAAGCCGCCGTGGCCGTCGGGAACGGACTGGCCCATCTCGTCCACCACGTCCACGGCAATGCCGGGCAGCGGGACCTGGGCCGAGCCGGGCTTGGTGGCGGTGACACCCGGCAGCGGAGCGATCATCTGGGCGCCGGTCTCTGTCTGCCACCAAGTGTCCACAATCGGCGCCTTGTCCCCGCCGATCACCTTGCGGTACCACATCCAGGCCTCGGGGTTGATCGACTCGCCCACCGAGCCCAGGACGCGGATCGAGGACAGATCGTACTTGCCCGGGATCTCGGCGCCCCACTTCATGAAGGTGCGGATGGCGGTAGGGGCGGTGTAGAGGATAGAGACCTTGTACTTTTCCACGATCTCCCACCATCGGCCCTGGTGCGGGGAGTCCGGCGTGCCCTCGTAGATGACCTGGGTGGCACCGTTGATGAGCGGGGCATAGGCAACATACGAGTGGCCGGTGATCCAGCCGACGTCGGCCGTGCACCAGTAGACGTCCGTTTCGGGGTGCAGGTCGAACACGGCCTTGTGCGTGTATGCGCCCTGGGTGAGGTACCCGCCGGTGGTGTGCAGGATCCCCTTGGGCTTCCCGGTGGTCCCTGAGGTGTACAGGATGAACAGCGGATGCTCGGAATCGTGGCCCACCGCGGTGTGTTCCGCGGACGCGGCACCCACCGTATCCGCCCACCAGTGGTCCCGGCCCTCGTGCCAGTCCACGTCCTGGCCGTTGCGCTTGACCACCACCACGTTCTGCACGGTGTGGCCGTCGTGGGCCAGGGCATCGTCGACGGCCGGCTTCAGCGGGCTGGGCTTGCCGCGCCGGTAGGTGCCGTCAGCGGTCACCACCAGCTTGGCCTCGGCGTCGTCGATCCGGGAACGGAGCGCCTCGGCCGAGAAACCGCCGAACACCACCGAATGCACCGCGCCGATCCGGGCACATGCCAGCAGCGTGATCACGGCCTCCGGGATCATCGGCAGGTACACCGCCACCCGGTCACCCTTGGCAACGCCCAAGGACTCGAAAGCGTTGGCCGCCTTCTTCACCTCTTCGGTCAGCTCCGCATAGGTGTACGCGCGGGTGTCGCCGGGTTCACCCTCGAAATGGATGGCCACCCGGTCACCGTTGCCGGCCTCCACGTGCCGGTCCAACGCGTTGTACGCGGCGTTGATTTCGCCGCCAACGAACCATTTCGCGAACGGCGGATCAGACCAGTCCAGGGCCTGCGTGAAGTCCTTGGACCAGGTCAGCAGCTCCCGGGCCTTCTTCGCCCAAAACGCCGGCCGGTCCGCGTTGGCATCGTCGTACTCGGCTGCCGTGGCGACGGCACCGGCTGCAAACTCGGCGCTGGGAGGGAAGGCCCGGGTCTCGTGCAGCAGGTTCGCGAAAGCGTCACCCTGCTGGCCGGACTGGGCTGCGGCCGGGGCGGAATCCGACGGAACCGTGGCCGTGGAGCTGGGGGTGTCCTGGGACATATGAACCTCATCATTCATCGATCGTCGCCGCGGGATGCCATCACCGCAGGGCCCGCCGTTGGCGCGGCACTGGGCTCCAGCCGGGACGGACATACCGCAAAGAGCTGTTCCGCAACCAAGCCTAATGCTTGCCGCGGACCCAATGTGCCCGCCGTCACAGATGCGCCAGCGAACGGCATTTGTTAAGCGGTGAATGGTGTGCAGGCCACTCCGGCGGCCCCGTGCCAGCTAGTGATCAGCTTGGCTGTTGACTAGGCTGAGATGGAATTGTGACTTCACTTCGGACCGCTCCGGCCAGGTATGGACCGTGCCGGGCCGGAGCCGGACCGCATGTCAAGACGGCACAGTTTTCGGGTCCGCACGGGCCCGGTGCCGCCACGCTAAGGAGAGCAGAATGAACCAGCAGAGCTTCGGCCAGCGAACGGCCCCGCACACCCAAGCGGGACCCGGCGGCTCCGGGTCCGCCGGGGGACCAGGCCACCAAAACCCTGCCGGCAGCACCGCTGCAGCTCAGAAGGCGGCCGCGGGGAAGATTGACCCGAACGCCAACCAGGCTGTGCTCGGTCCGTTCACGGTGCGCGACCTTGCAGTTTTCGCCGGCACCCTGATCCTTTTCGTCGCATCCCTGCTGCCACTGTTCGGCGCCCGCTACAACCTGTGGAACCTCAACAACCTGTTCTTCCTGGGGCTGGGCATCATCCTGCCGCTGATCGCCAGCGCGCTGTTCGCTGCACGCCGCCTGGTGCCGGGCACTAAAATCCGGGTGGGGTCGCTGTCTATCGACCAGTTCGCCTCGGTAGTGGCCTCCTTCGCCGTCGCCTTTTTCTTCCTGTCGGTTGCCGGCGCCTATGCCACCAGCCTGCTGGTGGGCCTGATCGGCTCCCTCGTCCTGTTCGCCGCCACGGTCCTCGGCCGCTTCATCCCCTATCTCGCCGGTGATTTCAAAGGCCGGGCCGATGCGCCGGCCCATATCGTGGCGCGCGAAGCCGCTGTGCCGGTGCGGAAGCCCCGCGCCCCCAAGCCAGCAAAGCCGGAGTCCGGCTCCGCCCAGTCCAAGACCGGATTCGGACTCAAGGGTGTCGGCGTCTTTGGCAGCGGAGGCGCCGGGTCATCCGCGATCCAGCCGGGAGGCGCCAGCCACGAACCTGCCGGCAGCGGGCAGCCGCCCGCCACGGCCGCCGTGCCCGCCCCGGCTGCTGCAGCGCCTGCCCCTGCTCCTTCCGGCTCGGCACCTGCTCCTTCCGCGCCGGCATCCTCCACTCCGGTGTCCACCGCACCGGAGGTCTTGGACCGTACCCCCGAGGTGGATGCCGGGCCGCCCACCCAGGCAGCCGACGTCGTCCGTCCCGCAGAGACGCCCGCGGCGGAGGAAACGCAGGCAGCCGACGTCGTCCGTCCCGCAGCGACGCCCGCGGCGGAGGAAACGCGCGCAGCCGCTGCTCCGGCGGCGGGTGCCCCGCAGCCGGCCTGGGAGCCACCGGCCGCCACCGCGGTGCACCAGCAGGTCCGGCCCGAAGAGCCCATCGGCGCAACCGTGGACCCCACTGCCCGCCACGACGAGGCGGACGCACAGCCTGCCCACGAGGCCTTCTGGTTTGCCGTGGCGCAGCACCGCACCGCCTTTGATCCCCGGACCGGGGCGCCTGCCTT
Organism: Pseudarthrobacter sp. lyk4-40-TYG-27; assembly: GCF_030209295.1. Taxonomy (NCBI): domain Bacteria; kingdom Bacillati; phylum Actinomycetota; class Actinomycetes; order Micrococcales; family Micrococcaceae; genus Pseudarthrobacter; species Pseudarthrobacter sp. lyk4-40-TYG-27. The sequence goes on along the minus strand of NZ_JARVSH010000004.1, from coordinate 593,365 downwards.
CGTCATCGAACCCGGCGGGTGGGTGCTGGCACTGGAAGACCGGGGACACGAGTTCCTGGTCCAGCACACTGACGGCCGGCTGGGCATCCTGCGCGACCTCAGCAACATCGAGCGCGGCTGACGCCCATGGCCGGGCTGCCTGCGGCCATGCCCGGCGGGAACGACCCGGCCGGGCAAACCGCGAACAAAGACCAGGTTCCCGGCATGCCCGTGGTCCCGGCCGAATCCTTGCTGGCATTGAAACGGCGGGCGCGGCGCATCCACAAGGCGCTGGCGGAAAAATACCCCTACGCCCACGCGGAGCTCGATTTCCGCAACCCCTTCGAACTGCTCGTGGCAACCGTGCTGTCCGCCCAGACCACGGACGTCACCGTCAACCAGGTCACCAAAGTGCTGTTCGCGCGCTGGCCGGACGCCCGTTCCCTGGCGGAAGCGGATCCGGTGGAGCTGGAAACCATCCTTAAGCCCACCGGATTCTTCCGGGCCAAAGCCAAGAACGTCCTCGCGCTGTGCACGCGCCTTGTGGACGACTTCGACGGCGAGGTTCCGGACCGGATGAAGGACCTGGTCACATTGCCCGGCGTCGGACGAAAGACGGCCAACGTCGTGCTGGGCAACGCCTTCGGCGTCCCGGGCATCTCCGTGGACACGCACTTCGCCCGCCTCACCAAGCGGTTCGGCTGGACGCAGTCGGAGGATCCCGTACAGATCGAACAGGACGTGGCAAGGCTCTTCGAGCGCAAGGACTGGACCATGCTGTCCCACCGGGTCATCTTCCACGGACGGCGCGTGTGCCACGCCCGCAAGCCGGCCTGCGGGGCCTGCCCCGTGGCCAACTGGTGCCCCTCCTATGGCATGGGAGAGACGGACCCGGCGAAGGCAGCCAAGCTGCTGAAATATGAGCTGGCGCCCGGCAGCGAAGCCCTGCTGGAGCAGTACCTGTCAGAGCAGCACCGGGCCGCCGAGATCCGGATGGCATCCCAGGTGAGGACCCCGTGAGCGCGCGCGAAGACCTCGCCAGGCTGGTCCGGCAGGCCGAATCGGGAACCGCCGGGCCCCCTGACCCGCGCTGGGCCGCGCTGACCGTGGACGTTGAGCGCGCCCGCAGGGCCGCCGTCCTCATGCTTTTCGGCGTGCTCGACGACGTCCCCGCGGCGTCCGGCAAGCCGTTGGCCGCGGCCGACCTGGATGTCCTTCTCCTGGAACGGGCCCATACCCTGGGGTCCCACCCGGGGCAGGTGGCGTTCCCCGGCGGCAGCATCGACCGGGACGAGACACCCGTGGCGGCTGCGCTGAGGGAAGCCGAGGAGGAAACCGGGCTGGACTCGGCCGGCGTGGAGATCCTGGGCACCCTCCAGGAGTTGGGCCTGGCGCACAGCAACTTCCTGGTGACGCCGGTCCTCGCCTGGTGGCATGCTCCGTCGCCGGTCCGGGTGGTGGACTACGGTGAATCAGCCCAAGTGTTCCGCGTCCCGGTCCGGGACCTGCTGGACCCCGACAACCGGGTGATGGCCACCGTCCACCGGGCAGGCCGCACGTTCGACAGCCCGGCCTTCACCGTCAACGGCGTTCTGGTATGGGGGTTCACCGGCATTGTGCTCAGCGGGCTGTTCGACCAGCTCGGCTGGTCCGTCCCGTGGGACCGGAACCGGCTGCACCCGGTGGCGGTTTAGGCGTCAGGCCTGCCGGCGCAAGTCCACGACAATGCCCGTGGCGGCATTCTCCCGCATTGCCTTGATGCCGTCCCGCAGCATCGTCAGGGATGGAAAAGTCGGAGAAACCGCGACGATATTCCCTTCGGCGTCTGTAAGCCGCAGCCGGTAGGACTCGTCCCCAACACGGTGTATTTCAAATCTTCCCGCCATGGACGGGGACCTCCCTGGTATGCGTCGTTGCATCAGTGACCGGATCTGCTTCAGCCATTTTGACTGTAACCGCCGTCACCGCACCCGTCGAGCTACCGCCCGGTAGGTTACTTTGCGTCTCAAAGGCGTGTTTTAGACGAACCTCAGGTGCCCTATTTGGCACGGTCGTAGGAATCCACCACGGCAAGGCTCACCGGAAACTCCACCGGTATTGGGCCAAACAACAGTTCCCTGGCGGCGCTGGCCGCTTCCTCGATGGCGGCGATGCACGCCTCCACCCGCCCTGCCGGCGCGTGCACCATCACTTCGTCGTGGAGGAAGAACACCAGCTCGGGCCGGCCGGCCCCGCTCCCCACCGCGCCGTCAGCCCGCAAGGTGCGCAACCGTCGTCGTAATTCCGCCAGCCAGCACGCCGCCCAGTCCGCCGCCGAGCCCTGGACCACGAAGTTCCGCGTGAAACGGCCCCGCGACCGGGCGATCGACTCAGCCCGCCGTTGCTCTTCCGCTGTCGACGAACGCTGGCTTTGGTACCAGCGCTCGGACGGGGGAGGGCTGCTCCGGCCCAGCCTGGTAGTGACCGTTCCACCGGCTTCGCCCGCACGTGCAGCCCGCTCCACAAAGTCGACGGCGCGGGGATAGATGCGCGCCAGCTGCGGCATCAGCCGGCCTGCTTCACCGGACGTGGCACCATACATTGCGCCCAGCAGCGCCATCTTCGCCTTGGCCCGGTCCCCGCCGAATCCCTTGGCGGCAATCCCGGCATAGAGGTCCTGGTCCCGGGCCGCTTCCGCCATGGACGAGTCCTGTGCGAGGGCCGCCAGAACCCGAGGTTCGAGCTGCGAGGCGTCCGCAACGATGAGCTTGTGGCCGGGATCGGCGTGCACGGCACCGCGGACCTGGCGTGGAATCTGCAGGGCGCCGCCGCCGCGGGAAGCCCAGCGGCCCGAGACCACGCCACCCACGACGTATTCCGGCCGGAACCGGCCGCCGTCCACCCAGGCATCCAACCAGGACCAACCGTTGGCCGTGTGCAGCCGGGACAGGCTCTTGTACTCCAGCAGCGGCTCAATGACCGGGTGGCTGGACTCCCTCAGCTCCCATTTCCGGGTGCTCTTCACCTCGATTCCGTTGCGGTGCAGGGCCCGCATCAAGTCCTGCGGCGAATCCGGGTTGAGTCCGGGAGCGTTGAGCAGGCCACGCAGTTCCGCCGCCAACGCTTCGAGCCTGGGCGGACGCTGTCCGGCGGCGGGCCGGGGCCCCAGGTGGCCTGACAGGATGCGTTCGTGCAGGTCTTCGCGCCAGGGGACGCCAGTATGCTGCATCTCCGCAGCCACCATGGCGCCCGCTGACTCCGCCGCCAGCAGCAGCTGGAGCCGGTTCCGGCGGTTTTCCGCCGTGTCCACCGCAGCCATGGCGGCCTGCTGGGCCGCGTATTCGGCTCGTAGCTCGTCCAGGGACACGCCGGGCGCGGCAGCGGCATTGGGGTCTTCGAACAATGCGCCCTGGTCCGCCGGGGGACGCGGCGGCAGCAGTGCCTTCGGGGGCAGCATCGGATCCTCCACGGGGACCCGGTCCGTGTTCCGGGCATACTCCGTGTGCGCGCTGAACTGCGAAAAGGCCAGGATGTTGCCGCAGAGGCTGACGTCATAGCAACGCTCCACCTCCACCCTGGATTTGAGCAGTGCGGGATACCAGTCCTGCGTCCGGTGCCAAATCCAGCGCGGCGGCTGGCCGCCGGGGCGCCGGGCTTCCAGGTCGCGGACGACGGCGGCAAGGTCCGTCAGTGCCACGGGCCGGGGTTCCGGGTTGGCCGGTTCGGGATGTCCCGCCTGCGTCAGTTGCTGGAGTACCGCGCCGCGGGAATGGGCGGCGAGCAGCAGGTACATGCTCCAATTCTGCCCTGTCCGCGGAGCTGCCCCGACGCACGTTGTCCACATACAGGATTTCCTGCCTACTCCACGGGTCGGGATGTGGACAGAGTGGCTCCATGAGCAGGCACCAGCTGAACGCACCCCGGTCCGGCCCGGAACATTCCGGGGCACCTTCGCGGCGGCCGCCGGACGGGGAACCAGGCGCGACTGTTGGGTCGGCCGATGGGAGGGACGTACGAGGCGCGGCCTGGCTGCCGGATGGGTCCGGTGAAGTATTGCTGGTCACCGCCTCCGGGGTATTGCGTTCCGAGGTGGAGCGCATCGTGGCGGCCGCGGGCGCGCACTTGCGTGTTGCCCCCGATGCCGTCGAAGCCGGGCGGCACTGGGATACCGCGGCAGCAGTCCTTGTGGGCAGCGATGTGCGGGAACTACCGCCGCGCAGACGCACGCCGGCGGTCATGGTTGGCCTGGACGGTGAAGGGGACAGCCTCTGGCACCTCGCGGCCGCCCTGGGGGCGGAACGCGTTGCCGTACTGCCGGACGCCGCGGCCTGGCTGGCAGACCACCTCAGCCGGTCCCGCTCACCGGGTCCGGGTGGAGTGGTCCTGGGCATCACGGGCGGGTGCGGCGGGGCAGGGGCCACCACGGCTGCCATCTGGATTGCGCAGGCAGCCGCCCGGCTCGGTGTGCGCGTCCTGATGGTTGACGGCGATCCCTGGGGCGGGGGACTTGAACTTGCGCTCGCCGCGGAGGACAATCCTGGCCTCCGCTGGCCGGACCTCGCCGAGGCCAGGGGCAGCATCGACCCCGTGCAGCTGGTGGATTCCCTGCCTGCGGCGGGAGGGTTGTCCTTCCTCTCGTGGCCTGCCACCCGGGAGCAACCGCTGCCGGTCCCCGCCGCTGCCATGGCCGGGGTCCTCGACGCCGCCCGCCGTGGCTACGAACTGGTGGTGGTCGATGTGGGGCGGGGTGCAGGGCCGCTGACCACGGTGGCGTGGGACTGCGACCGGATCATGGTGGTGGTCCCGGCCCAACTTAAGGCGGCGGTGGCAACCGTGCGACTGCTCCAGGAGCTTCCCCCGGTCGAGGCGGCACTGCTGGTCCGCGGGCGTTCGGGCGCCGCGTTGGACAGTTCACTGATCGCCGACGCCGTCGGGCTGCCGGTGCATGGCAGGATCCCTGAACTGCGCGCCGTACCAGGTGCCACGGAAGCGGGCCGCCTGCTGGACTTGGGGAAGCGGCGCAACATCCGGCGCTTCGCCGCCGCCGCCCTCGATTGGCTGGGCGATGACCTCTACGCGGGGGACGTGGCATGAGGCACCCGCAGGGAACTCCCGGAATCATTGGGCGGGATCCGGGCAGCGGGGCGGCGCAAGGAAACGCCGGCGCCCGGCGGAGCGCCCGGATCCTGGAAACCAACCAGGCAGGCCGCTCCTGGCGGTCGCGGGATGCAGCAGGGACCGGAAGGGCAGTGGACGCCGGCCTGCTGGAGTCCGTCCGCGAGTCAATGATGGCCGAGGCAGGGGCCGTGACGCCCTCACGGGTTGCCGCGGCGGTCCAGGCCACCGGCAAGCTGCTGGGTACCGCCGGTTCGCTGGCAGCAGTAGAGCGGATCAGCGCCGAACTCAACGGCCTGGGCCCGCTTCAGGAACTCACCCGGGATCCGGCCGTCACGGACATTTTCGTGAACGAGCCGGGTTCTGTCTGGGTGGACCGGGGACATGGCATCGAGCGGGTTTCCGTCCGGTTCGCCGATGAAGCCCAGGTGCGGGCACTGGCCGGCAGGCTTGTGGCTGCAGGTGGCCGGCGCCTGGATGACGGCTCGCCGTGCGTCGATGTAAGGCTTGCCGGCGGCTACCGTGTCCACGCCGTGTTGCCGCCGGTTTCCACGTCCGGGACGCTCCTGAGCATCCGGATCCGCCGGGAGCAGGTGTTCACCATGGCGGAGCTCCGGGCCGCCGGAATGTTCGGCGCGCGGGTGCAGGCAGTGCTGGAGGCCGTGGTGGCCAGGAGGTTAAGCTTCCTGGTCAGCGGGGCCACCGGTTCCGGCAAGACCACGCTGCTGTCCACTTTGTTGGGATTGTGTGCGCCGGACGAACGCCTCGTCCTGATCGAGGATGCGTCAGAGCTCAACCCGGTCCACCCGCACGTGGTGGCCCTTGAATCGCGTCATGGAAACCTTGAAGGCGGGGGAGCCGTGGACCTGGGGGAACTCGTCAGGCAGGCCCTGCGCATGCGCCCGGACCGCCTGGTGGTGGGCGAGTGCCGGGGGCCCGAAGTGCGCGAGCTCCTCACCGCGATGAACACCGGCCACAGCGGTGGCGGCGGAACCATCCATGCCAACACCGCAACGGCGGTCCCGGCCAGGCTCACAGCACTCGGGGCCCTCGCCGGATTGGGACCGGAGGCCGTGCGGCTCCAGGCGGCCAGCGCGCTGGACGTGGTCATCCACCTCGGCCGGACGCCCCGGGGCAGGGAAGTCCTCTGTGTGGGACTCCTCGCAGACGGTCCCGAGGGCCTTGGCGTGGTGCCGGCCGTTGAGGAAACCGGAAAGCCGGGCCCGGCGTGGCCCGCGCTGGCAGCCCGGTTGGGGCTGGATTCCGGGGAAGCCCTGTGACACTCTTCCTGGCGGCGCTCCTTTGCACCGCCGCGCTGCTCCTCAAACCGCCGCTGCGTGCGCCGGCGAGGTTGCGTTCCGTGGCGCGGAATTCCCCGGGTGCGCAACGAACCCCCAGGCGCACGATGGTGCCGTGGTCCCGGCGCGCCGGCCGCGACTCTGTCGGTAAACGCGGAATGGGCCTAACCCTGGTGGTGCAGCAATTGGCGGCGCTGCTCAGGGGCGGAAGGACGCCCGCCCGGCTGTGGGATGAACTGTGGACCGTGTACGGCGTCCCCGGCGGCCAAGAGCAGCGGCTCCAGGACGCCGCATGCCCCGACCGCCCCGTACTGTCGAGGGGGTCAACCACAGTCCTCGCATCAGCGCGTGCAGCCGCGGCTACCGGAGCTCCCGTGTCCGAGGCCATCCGTCGGGTGCTTCCCACGGCATTTCCGGGCCGGGACCGTGAAGCCGGAACATGGTCCGAGCTGGCGGCCTGCCTCGATATCGCTGAAGCCAGCGGATGCCCGCTCGCTGACGTGCTGACCAGGTTCGCGGCCCAGCTGGAGGCCGCGGAGGACGCCGACGCCGCCAGGCAGACGGCCCTCGCCGGGCCTAAGGCCACGGTCCGCCTGCTGACCTGGCTTCCGTTGATGGGACTTGGCCTGGGCGCAGCCTTGGGGGTCGATCCGGTGGCCACGCTGCTGGGCACTCCGCTGGGACTGGCAGCGCTGGCAGGCGGCGTAGTCCTCACCCTGGCCGGCCGGGTGTGGTCCGCCCGGCTCGTTTCGGCCGCCGCGGAGTCAGGGCCATGATGCCGGAATGGGGCCACGGGCCGGCCCTATTCCTGCTCCTCGCGATGGCTGCCTGGTTGTCGTGCTCGGGCCGCAGCCGGTCACGCCAACGCCTGCGGCAGCTTAACCTGGACACCCCGCGGGAGAACCACCCCCAGGCGGCTGCGCGGACCGAAAACCGCTGCGCCCGCGGCCTCAAGGACACGGCCATGATGCTCGAACTTGTGGCGGCGATGCTGGATGCCGGCGCCGGAATCGGACGTTCGCTGGAACTGGTGGCCGCTTCCGCAGCCCCCCACTACCGGGACTCGCTGCGTCCTGTGGTCTCCGCGTTGGCCATCGGCGCCGACTGGGAGACGGCGTGGCGCAGCTCCGCGGTACGGCTCCCGGAGGTCCTGGAGCTTCGGGATGCCCTGGGGTTTGCCGCGCTGACCGGCGCACCCTCGTCCGCGATCCTGTATGCGCAGGCTGCAAGGCTTCGGCGGGAGAGATTCCGTGCCGCAGAAAAACGCGCCGCGTCGCTCGGCGTGAAGCTGGTGGTCCCGCTGGGCCTTTGCTCGCTGCCGGCCTTCATCTGCCTGGGCGTCGTCCCGGTGCTGCTTGCCTTGGTTCCATCCGGTTCCTAGACCTCCGCCCGGGTACCCCGGCGCCTCTGTCCTTTCCTCCACAAGCTGGCGGCGGCCCGGCTTTTCCACTTAGCCCACCCCACCCCTTACCGGCCGCAGCGCCGGCGGGAAGAGTCGAGACAGCCGGGAAACACCCCGGCAGACCCGCGAAAGGAAAACACATGTCCATCCACCACCACCGCTGCTCCGCCGGAACCTCTGCGCTCGCCGACTCCGCCACGGCCGGCACCTCACCCGGCGGTCAAGGGTTCGCCACCGGCGGTACCGGGCACGCTTCCGCGCCCATCGCTTCTGCCAGGCATGGCGCAGCGGCCGCAGACGGCAATGTCGTTGAGCTTTACCCGGGATCGGATCCATTCCGGCATGGGAACCGGCGCAGGGCCGAACTGCTGGGCTCTGAGGCAGGTATGGCCACGGCGGAATATGCCATCGCCACCTTGGCCGCTGTCGGCTTCGCCGGGCTGCTCGTGTTCATCCTTCGCAGTGATGAAGTCCGCGGCTTCCTGCTGAACCTGATCCGGACCGCGCTGGCGTTGCCGTGACCGGCCCCCATGCGCCAGGCACTGCCGATTCACCCGACACGCCCCATGCACCGGGCAGGACCCGTTCGCCGGACAAACCCCAGGCAGCGGGCAACACCAGTTCGCAGGACCCGCCCCATGCGCCGGACAAACACAATGTACCGGGCACTGCCGATGTGTCGCCCAGGGGGATGGCCAGGGGCGCGGTCACAGCAGAGTTCGCCGTGGCGCTGCCGGCGGTACTGGCGCTGCTTGCCATGCTGCTGGCCGGAGCCGCCGCAGGTATGACGCAACTGCGGATCGAAGAAGGAGCCCGCGCCGGGGCGCGGGCCCTGGCCCGAGGCGAAGACCCCGGCGCCGTGCAACATACAGTCAGGACCCTTGCCGGCGACTCGGCGGCCGCGTCCATTGCGGCCGACGGCGAATGGTTCAGCATCACCGTCACCGACCATGTGTCCGGACCCCTGGGAGCGTCCATTCCGTGGACCCTCACCGCACGCGCGTCGACGCGGAGTGAGTCGCCGGGAACCGGTGGCGCAGACGGGACCCGCAACGGCAGCGGCCTGACCGATGGAAAGGGAAACCGGTGACGGGGATGGAAACGTGCCTCCCAGCAAAGGTCCGCGCGTGCCGCCCAGCCTCGAGGGAGTGCCCAGCCGACAGGCTGGGTCGCCTTGGCGGTTCGTCCAGCTGGACGGGTGCGCACGATGGCCGGGAGCGCGGCTCCGGAACGGTCATGGCGGCAGGGCTCGCGCTGGTGGTCATGACAGCCATGGCCGTCATGCTCTTGCTCGCCCAGTCGGCCGTGCTGGCCAGCCGGGCGGCTGCAGCCGCGGACTTGGCAGCCCTCGCAGCGGCCGACGCCCTCCGCGGCATCACCACCGGGGAACCCTGCATGGTTGCCTCAGAGGTATCGGGCCGCCATGCCGCCACAGTGATCAGTTGCGTGGAAGGTGCCGGGCAGACGATTGACGTGCGGACCGAGCTTAACGAACGGTCGCTCCTGGGCGCCGCCACGGGACATGCACGGGCCGGGCCACCTCCGTGAGGAGACGCCATGGGGGGCGGCGCACGGGACTGTCCAAGCCGCGCCGCACATCCTTCAGCCCAGCACGTCCTTCCGACCGGCACGTTCCGCTCAGCTCCTGGCGTCCAGCACCTCCCGGCTGGCTTCCGAGGCGTCCTTGAGCAGGACATCCAGCAGGGTTACCGCCGCGGCCTTGTCCAACGGGTTGTTCTTATTGCCGCACTTGGGCGACTGGACACAGGACGGGCAGCCGGTGTCACACTCGCAGGCCTTGATGGCGTCCCGTGTGGCCGCCAGCCACACCATGGCCTTGTCGAACCCCCGTTCGGCGAACCCGGCGCCCCCGGGGTGCCCGTCATACACAAAGATGGTGGGCACCCCGGTATCGGCGTGCAGTGCGGTTGAGACTCCGCCGATATCCCACCGGTCGCTGGAAGCCACCAGGGGAAGAAGCCCAATTGCCGCGTGTTCGGCAGCGTGCAAGGCACCCGGGAACTGTGCCTCGATCAGTCCCGCTGCCGTCAGGGAACGGTTCTCCACCACGAACCACACCGCTTTGGTGAAAAGGTCGCGTGCGCCCAGCTCCAACGGTTCCTCGCCCAGCACCTCATTGGAAATCAGTGCCTTGCGCTGGAAGGAAACAACCTGGGTGGTGACCTTTACGTCGCCGAAGTGGACCGTCACGTCACCCCACTGCATGGTTCGCTGGGTCTCCAGCACCTCGATCTGGGTCACGTCCCGCGCGGTCGTGTAATAGTCCGGGTTGGCGCGCCGCACCATGACGCAGTGGTCGTCTTCGTTGAGGTCCTCCACCACATAGGTGTCGCCCTGGTGGACGTACACCGCCCCGGTGTGCGCCTGGTAGTGGGTCTGCGGCGAGTCCATGGTTCCCAGGAGCGAACCGGTCTCGGCGTCCACGATGCTGACGGGTCCCCCTCCGTCCGCCCGGAGGTTGACCATGGCGGCGGCACTCTGCGAATGGGTCCAGAACCAGCCGGCCGGCCGGCGCCGGAGGTAGCCCTGTGCCACCAGCCGGTCCAGGAGCATCTCTGCGGTATCGCCGAAGAGATCGAGCTCCGCCGGTCCCAGCGGCAGTTCAGCGGCAGCGGCGCACAGATGCGGCCCCAGGACGTAGGGATTGGACGGGTCAAAGACTGTTGCTTCCACTGAAACGTCGAAGATGGCTTCGGGATGGTTCACCAGGTAGGTATCCAGGGGGTCATCGCTTGCCACGAAAGCCGCAATCGCATCCTGGCCGGCGCGGCCCGCCCTGCCGATCTGCTGGAACAGCGAGGCCCGCGTCCCGGGCCACCCGGCCACCAGGACCGCATCAAGGCCGGAAATGTCGATCCCCAGCTCCAGGGCCGACGTACTGGAAACACCCAGCAACTGGCCGGAACGCAACGCCTTCTCCACCGCCCGGCGTTCCTCCGGCAGGTAGCCCGAGCGGTACGCGGCCACCCGTTGCGGCAGGCTCGGATCCACCTCGTCAAGGAGCCGTTTGGTAATGGCGGAGATGGTTTCCGCGCCACGTCGTGACTTGATGAACGCGATGGTGCGGATCTGCGCGGACACCAGGTTGGCCAGCAGGTCAGAGGTCTCCGCCACGGCCGTCCGTCGTTCCTTGGCACCGTTCTCGCCGCGGACGTCCGTCAGCGCCGGTTCCCAGAGTGCCACCGTGGTGGCACCGTGGGGCGAGCAGTCGCGGGACACCGCAGTGACGGGGGCGCCAATGAGGCGCGCGAAGGAGACGTCAGGCTCCGACGCCGTGGCCGATGCCGCAATGAACACCGGCTCCGGGTACGACGATCCTGCCCCGTAGTAGGCGCAGATCCGGCGCAGCCGCCGCATCAGGTTAGCCACATGGGAGCCGAACACGCCACGGTAACTGTGCGCCTCATCGACGATGACATAGCGCAACCGGCGGAAGAACGACGCCCACCACGCGTGGTTGGGGAGGATGCCGAAGTGCAGCATGTCTGGGTTGGCCAGGATGAAGTTCGCGTGGTCCCGGATCCAGCGGCGGGCAGCTGGATCGGTATCCCCGTCGTAGGTCTCCGCCCGGACCGTAGGCAGTTTCAAAGCCCGGATGGCGTTCAACTGGTCCGCCGCCAGTGCCTTGGTGGGGGAGAGGTACAGCGTCACGGCGCCGTCGTCGTGGATCTTCCCAGGGTCGGCCAGCACACGCAACTCCGACCGGTGGATCGCGTCCAGCGCCGGCAACTGGTACGCCAGAGATTTCCCCGACGCGGTTCCGGTGGCCACCACCACGTGTTTCCCCTCATGGGCGGCGTTGGCTGCCTCCACCTGGTGGCGGTACGGCTCCCGGATGCCGAGCGAGCCGTATGCCTCAACGAGGTCCGGGTGCATCCATTCAGGCCAAGGCTCGTGGACCGCCTCCCGCGCAGGGATGGTGCGGACATGACGGAGCTGTTCCGGTTCCGGGCCGCGGCCCAGGAGGGGAATCAGGGAGTCATGGGGGGTCACCCCACCATTCTTCCACCCGGCACCAAGCCGGAGGGCAGCGGTTCGCCAAACGCACAACCGGGCCGTGGCACCCTCAGCTGAGCGAAAGATCCGCTCCGTCGTGGGACGCCGAGAGCATCAGGACGCGGGCCACCGTGGTCCAGCCCAGGTGTGAGTAAAGCTTCTGTCCGTCAGTGGACGCGAGCAGGAGTCCTGTGCGCACGTCGTGGCCGAAGGCCTGTGCCGCCAAGGCCCGCATGATGAGGCTGCCCAGGCCCCTGCGCTGGAATGCGGGCTCGGTGATGATCTTGTCGAACACCGCGGTATCGCCCACGACGAATACCCTTCCGCTGGCCGCGATCTCGTCCCCGGAGCGGACCTCTGCGTAGTGCACGCCATCCCGCTCGAACGTGGACAGGCTCAGGTCGTCGTCGGAAAGCCATGGATCCTCGGCGTCCTGGGTCTCCATGTCCACGATCATCATCGTCTGCGAATCGGAGGTGACGTTCAACCCGTGCTTGGCCGCCAGGCCGGTGAACCGGGCGGGATCGTGCGTAAGGATGGTCAGCACGCGGGCGGGCGCTTCGGCCGTCGTGGCGGCGAGGGCCGCGAATTCGTCGGGGCTGGGTTCGGACGCAAAAACTTCCCAGTCACCGCTGGTATCAGCCCGGAGCACGGCCGGGAACCGGCCCTGCGTCGAGGTCCGGTAGCCGCGACACCCGGCCCAGCCCGCAACCCACACCTGAAAAAGGCCAGTGATGTCTTCAACCAGGGTTTCCTGACTCATGGCATGAAGACTATTCCAGCAGGATCGCAAGCAACAGGGGGTGGCCCAGTGCTTATGGAATTGTGATGCGCCCCCGCTCCCGGGCCGGCGGTAACCCTGCTCCGGGCCGGCGGTACCCTTAAATACGTGGCTTTGAACCGAATTGTGCTCTTTTACGGCTTTACCCCCATCGCGGATCCGGACGCCGTGCGGCTTTGGCAGCGCGCCCTCTGCGAGAAGCTCGGCCTGACCGGCCGCATCCTTATCTCCAAGGACGGAATCAACGCCACGGTGGGCGGGGAAATCGGCGCGGTCAAACAGTACGTCAAGACCACCCGCGAGTACCCGGGGTTCCGGGGCATCGACGTGAAGTGGTCCGACGGCGGCGCAGAGGACTTTCCCAGGCTCAGCGTCAAGGTGCGGGACGAGATCGTCTCCTTCGGTGCGCCCGGAGAATTGACCGTCGATGCCAATGGAGTGGTGGGCGGAGGCAAGCACCTCAAGCCCGAGGAACTGCACGAACTGGTGGACGCCAAGAAGCAGGGCGGCGAGGACGTGGTGTTCTTCGACGGCAGGAATGCCTTTGAGGCCCAAATCGGCCGGTTCAAGGACGCCGTGGTCCCCGACGTCGCCACCACGCACGACTTCATCAAGGAACTCGACTCGGGCAAGTACGACGACCTCAAGGACAAGCCCGTGGTCACCTACTGCACCGGCGGCATCCGCTGCGAGGTCCTCTCCAGCCTGATGGTGAACCGCGGCTTCAAGGAGGTCTACCAGCTCGACGGCGGCATTGTCCGCTATGGCGAGGCCTTCAAGGACCAGGGGCTCTGGGAAGGCTCACTCTACGTCTTCGACAAGCGCATGCACCTCGAGTTCAGCGAGGACGCCAAGACGATCGGCCAGTGCGCCCGCTGCTCGGCACCCACCAGCAAATTCGAGAACTGCTCCAACCCCAGCTGCCGGACCCTGACGCTGTACTGCGCCGGGTGCGCCTCCAGCCCGGAGACGCTCCGCTGCCCCGAAGGCTGCGCCGCTGCCTGAGCCCGCACGTCAAAGCCTGCGGAGCCGGAACGCATAGTTCGCCGCGCTGCCCGCTTCCAGCCGCACCGTCAGGACGCTCCGGGTGGAGAGATAGAAGACGTTCTCCCGGTTGATGCCGCAGCGAAGGCCAAGATCCACCAGCGTCACGTCCTCGGTGCTCACCGTGAACGCTACCCGGCGTTGGCTTCGGCAGGCCAAGGCCAGCGAGTATGTGCCGGTCTCCAGGGCCGGTGATGCCACGGTCCGCACTTCGCCGGACCCCAACAACCCGGCATCGGCCTGGACCTCGGGTGCCGTACCCTCCGGCAGGGCACGGGACACCCAATCATCGAGGTCGGCGCCGCTGACCGGGTCCTGTTGCAAAGGATCGCGGGTGAACGCTGGAACCGGGGCGATGGTAGTGCCGCCCTGGACGGCACCGGCCCGGCCGTCGTCGTACGTATATTCGCAGCCCGCCAGGGCACCTGCCGCAAGCACCAGTCCAAGGGCGACGGCGGCCGCGGGCTTCGGTGCCCGCGGCGCCCGTGCTGTCCTTCGGGGAAGGGGCGCGGAGAACCTCCGCACACTGGGCATAGTCCGACTGTATGCCCGCGACGGGCGCCGGGCCAGAGCCGGAAACCGGTGTTATTGCGCCGGGGCCAGCCGGTACGCGTAGAGCAGCGGGGCGTCCACGCTGGAGCTGCTGATTTGGACCCGGCCGCCGGCAGGCAGGTTGATCCTGGTGGTCTCGGCACGGCCGTTGCAGGCCGCACCCGCTTCGGTGACGGCCTTGCCGTCCAGTGACACCGCGAAGAACGCCTTGCCGGTGCCGGCACACACCGCCGTGAGCGTGTAGCTGCCGGCAGGAACGGAAGGTGCTTCCTGCACGAGGTGGTCCCGGTTGAGGATCTTGCCCGAATCCTGAAGCACCACGTCCGCCGGGGACGTGGGCAGCGCCGTGGCCCGCCACTGCGGAACATCCGCGGCCTCCACCGAGCCCGCAGGCGAACACCCTGCGACGGTGAGCCCAAGGGCTGCGGCCACCAGTACCGCCGGCAGCGTACGGCGTACCGCGGCGGTGCGGGCGCGCGGAAGGAAGGTCAGGCGGGAAGGCATGCTTCCACCGTACCCCGCTGCCGGGCCGGACTAAACTTGAGCGGTGCCTAAATCCCCGTACGAGTTCACCGCCGGCAACACTCCCGACGCACCCCGCAGCGACCTTCCCGGGCTGCTGGCGGCGCTCGCCGCAGACCTCCGCAGGATCGACTACACGCTCGACGGCGTCGCCCGGCTGCTGGGGCCCACGGCCTCCGCGGCGCTGAACCGGGACCAGGTCATTCCCGCCATGCTGGCAACCGCGCAGGCAGTGCAGCGCACCGCAGCGGCGGCGCCCCTTGCCGCCGTCGTCCGGCTGTGGCTCCTGGCCGAGCCGCAGGAACGGGAAACGCTCGACGCCGCGCTGCCGGGCATCGGCGTGGAAGGGCTCCTGGAGCTGGGGCTGGTCCAGCCCGTCCCCGGCACGCCCCGCATCACGGCCAAAGCCGACCTGCGCCCGTACGGCTGGGATGCCAACCCCGACGGCAGCGGCGGCGCTGAACTGTGGGTGGCCAGCGACCTCGCGGCCCACCAGCAGGCAGGAGTCCTGCGGCACGACCATGTCCTGGGCATCGGGCAGGCGTCCACCACGCTGGTGCAGACCACCGTCCGGCAGCACACCGAACGCGCCCTGGACCTGGGCACGGGGTGCGGCATCCAGGCCTTCCACCTGCTGCACCACTGCCAGCACGTGACCGCCACTGACATCTCCGAACGCGCCTTGGCCTATGCCCGCTTCAACATCCTGCTCAACGCCGAGGCACTCTCCGTGGACCCGGACCGGCTCGAGGACCGGGTGAGCCTGCGCCTGGGTTCGCTGCTGGAGCCGGTGGCCGGGGAGGAATTCAGCCTGGTGGTGTCCAACCCGCCGTTCGTGATCACGCCGCGCAGTGCCGGAGAGGACGCGGCCGGCCAGTTCACCTACCGCGACGGCGGCCTGCCGGGCGATGAGATCGTCGCGTCCCTGGTGGCGGACCTGCCCGGCGTCCTGGCGCCGGGCGGTGTGGCCCAGCTGCTGGGAAACTGGGAAGTCCCCGCCGGCGCCAACTGGGACGAGCGGCCGAGGTCCTGGGTGCGGGCAGGCACCGACGCCTGGTTCATCCAGCGGGAGCAGGTCAGCCCGGAACAATACGCGGAAACCTGGCTGCAGGACGCCTCCGAATCCCGGGACCGGGCACACTACCGGGACGCCTACGCCGCGTACCTCGCGGATTTCGGGTCCCGGAACGTCGCCGGGATCGGCTTTGGCATGGTGTGGCTGCGGCGCCCCGCTGCGGCCGGGCAGGAAACCATCAGCCGCTTTGAGGAAATCACATACCCCATCGAGCAGCCCATCGGACCCCACCTGGGCGCCGCCGTCGAACGCAGCGACTGGCTGGCAGCGCACGATCTCGCCGGAACGCACCTGCTCGTGGCCGACGACGTCACCGAGGAGCGCCACCAGCGCCCCGGCGCCGAGCACCCCGGCGTGATCCTGCTCCGGCAGGGCGCCGGGCTGCGCCGCACCAACCTGATGAGCACCGAGCTGGCCGGGTTCGTCTCGGCGTGCGACGGCGACCTGGCCGCCGGGCAGATCGCCGCGGCCCTGGAGGCCCTCCTGGGCGGCGAGGCCGGGTCGTTCCAGCGCTCGCTGCTTGCCGACGTTGCCAACCTGGTGCGGGACGGCTTCCTCATTCCGGCCGCGTTTCCGGCCGAACAGTAAGCCCCCTTATGCTCCAGGCCGCGCCCCGTCTTTTCCACATGAATGCGCACGATTCCCCAAAATATGGTGAACTAGGCGAACATGGGCTCATCTGCCCCAGCAACCTTTTTCTGTAGGAGCACCGTGCCAAGCAAGGCCAAAACCGGCAAGAAACTCGTGATTGTGGAGTCTCCGGCCAAGAGCAAGACCATCGCCAAGTACCTCGGCGAGGGCTTCATCGTAGAGGCCTCCATTGGTCACATCCGCGACCTGCCGCAACCGTCCGAACTCCCCGCCGAGCTGAAGAAAACGTCGGTGGGCAAGTTCGCCGTCGACATCGACCACGACTTCAAGCCCTACTACGTGGTGTCTCCGGACAAGAAGAAAAAGGTGACCGAGCTCAAGGCTGCGCTCAAGGACGCCGACGAACTTTACCTCGCAACCGATGGGGACCGCGAAGGCGAAGCCATCGCGTGGCACCTGCTCGAAGTGCTCAAGCCCAAGGTCCCGGTCTACCGGATGACGTTCGGCGAAATCACCAAGGAAGCCATCCAGCGCGCCATGGGCAACCTGCGCGATGTTGACCAGGACCTGGTGGATGCGCAGGAAACCCGCCGCGTGCTGGACCGCCTGTACGGCTACGAGATCTCCCCGGTGCTGTGGCGCAAGGTGGCCCGCGGCCTGTCCGCCGGCCGCGTGCAGTCCGTGGTCACGCGCATGGTGGTGGACCGCGAACGCGAACGCATGGCCTTCAAAGCCGCCTCCTACTGGGACCTGACCGGCCAGTTCGGCGCGGACTCGGGCTCGTTCAAGGCCAAGCTCGCCGCCGTTGACGGCGCCAAGGTGGCCAGCGGCCGCGACTTCAACGACAACGGCGAGCTCACCGCCAAGAACGTGGCCCACCTCAACGAGGAGCTTGCGACGTCCCTCGCCGCCGGGCTCCAGGATGCGGACTTCCGCGTCCGCTCGGTGGACACCAAGCCGTACACCCGCCGCCCGGCCGCGCCGTTCACCACCTCCACCCTCCAGCAGGAGGCCGGCCGCAAGCTGCGCTTCTCCTCAAAGAGCACCATGCAGGTGGCCCAGCGGCTCTACGAAAACGGCTACATCACCTATATGCGTACGGACTCGTCGGCGCTGAGTGACGAAGCCATCACCGCCGCGCGCCGGCAGGCCTCGGAGCTCTACGGGCCGGAGTACATTCCGCAGTCCCCGCGCGTCTACTCCAACAAGGCCGCCAACGCGCAGGAAGCGCACGAGGCCATCCGCCCGGCCGGAGACTCCTTCCGCACGCCGGCCCAGGTTGCCAAGCAGCTCTCCGGGGACGAGTTCCGCCTGTACGAGCTCATCTGGAAGCGCACCGTGGCGTCCCAGATGGGCGACGCCAAGGGCTCGACGGCGACCATCCGCCTGGGCGCCATTGCCACCGACGGGCGGGACGCCGAGTTCTCCGCGTCCGGCACCGTCATCACCTTCCCCGGCTTCCTGGCCGCCTACGAAGAAGGCAAGGACGAGACCCGCGGCGATGACGAGTCCGACGAAGCACGCCGGCTCCCGAACGTGGCCAAGGACGACTCCCTCACCGCCGCGGACATCCAGGCGGTAGGCCACGAAACCTCGCCGCCGCCGCGCTACACGGAAGCGTCCCTGACCGCCGAACTGGAAAAGAAGGGCATCGGCCGCCCGTCGACGTACGCGTCCACGATCTCCACCATCCAGGACCGCGGCTACGTCCGGAAGCAGGGCTCCGCGCTGGTGCCCAGCTGGATCGCGTTCTCGGTGATCCGGTTGCTGGAGCAGCACTTCAGCGACTACGTGGACTACGAATTCACTGCCGACATGGAAGGCGACCTGGACAAGATCGCCAACGGCCAGGAGGCGGGAGCTTCGTGGCTCCGGCACTTCTACTTCGGCGAAGACTCCGACCCCGGCCTGTTGAGCATCGTCAACAACCTGGGCGAGATCGATGCCCGTGAGATCAACTCCATCCCGATCACCGACGACATCACCTTGCGGGTGGGCAAGTTCGGCCCGTACCTGGAAAGTTCGGCAGCCGTCGTTGATCCCAAGACGGGCGAGATCGTGGAGTCGGCCCGGGCCAACGTGCCCGAGGACCTGGCCCCGGACGAACTGACCGCAGCCAAAGCCATTGAGCTGATGGAGACTGCGGCGCCGGAGGAGCGCGTGCTCGGTGCAGACCCGCACACGGGTCACACTGTCGTGGCCAAGAACGGCCGCTACGGCGCCTACGTCACCGAGATCATCCCGGAAATGACCGACGAAGACCTGGCCAAGCAGCCGGTGGAGTACTACAAGAACGGCAAGCCCAAGCCGCCCAAGAAACCGGTCAAGGCCAAGCCGCGCACGGGTTCGTTGTTCAAGTCCATGACCGTGGAGTCCGTGACGCTGGACGAAGCCCTGCAGCTCATGAGCCTGCCTCGCGCGCTGGGCGAGGACGCCGAAGGCAACCTCATTACCGTGCAGAACGGCCGGTTCGGTCCGTACCTGAAAAAGGGCACGGATTCGCGCTCGATCGGATCCGAAGAGGAAATCTTCACCATTACCCTGGAGCAGGCGCTGGAGATCTATTCACAGCCCAAGCAGCGCGGCGCCCGTGCCGCCGTGCCGCCGCTGGCCGAGTTCGGTCCGGACCCGGTGTCGGAGAAGAACATCGTGGTGAAGGAAGGCCGGTTCGGTCCGTACATCACCGACGGCATCACCAACATCACGGTTCCGCGTGCCACCTCCCTGGAGGAACTCACCCGGGAACAGGCCGTGGAACTGTTGGCCGAGAAGCGCGCCAAGGGCCCGGTCAAGCGGACGGCCACCCGCAAGGCACCCGCAAAGAAGAAGGCAACGGCCAAGAAGTAGTGCCTGGCCGGCGCGTTTGCGCCGGCCACCGGATCGTGATCGGGTAGACGGTATGACTGAACAGCCCGCGCACACGGATCTCCAGCCGCTTAACGACCTTGAGGAGAAGCTCGCCACCGGTGGGCAGGAAGACGCCAATCCTGTTGACGTCATCCTGTCCTTCCTGAACAGCGAGGTCTACATCATCAGCTCGGACACGGTGGAAGGCGTGGACTCCCAGGTTGAGCCGCTGGTCCTTGCCAACGCCGACGGCCGCCCCGTCCTCGCCGTGTTCTCGCACCCCACCCGGGTGGACCAGCAGTACCTGGAAGCCGCACCCAACGTGCTGGGCACGCAGGGTGCAGCCATCATCGCCAACCTTGGCGACGAACTGGGCATGGTGATCAACCCCGGCGCCGCCTACGGCTTCGAGATCGATCCTGAAGGCGTGGCGAACATCCGGCGCGACTTCAAGCGCGCCGACGAGCAATAATGTCCCCATGCGTCTAGGCGTCCTCGACATCGGGTCCAACACCGTCCACCTGCTCCTGGTGGACGCCCACCCCGGTGCGCAGCCTGTCCCGTTTGCGTCCCACAAGCGGCCGTTGTCCCTGGTCCAGTACCTTGAACCGGACGGCAGCATCAGCGACGAAGGACAGCATGAGCTGACCGAGTTCGTCCTGGAGGCCTGGGAATTCGCGGCCCGGCACAAGGCCGAAGACCTGCTGGCATTCTGTACCTCGGCCATCCGCGAGGCCACCAACGGCCCCGCCGTCCTGGCCCGGGTCAAGCACGAGACCACGGTGACCCTCCAGGAACTCACCGGGAGCGAAGAAGCGTCCATGACGTTCTTCGCGGTGCGGCGCTGGCACGGGTGGGGCGCCGGCCCCATCCTGAACCTGGACATCGGTGGCGGCTCCTTTGAAATGGCCTTCGGCCAGGACGAGCTTCCTGAGGTGGCCACCTCCGTGCCGCTCGGCGCCAGCAGGCTCACCCGCGACTGGTTCCCCGAGGACCCGCCGTCGGCCAAAAGCGTCAAGGAACTGCGGCGCTACATCAGGGCCACCCTCAAACCTGCTGTCCGGGAATTCGACGGCCTCGGCCGGGCCAACGTGGTGGCAGGCACCTCAAAAACGTTCCGCTCCCTGGCCCGGATCGCCGGGGCCGCGCCCAGCGCCGAAGGCCCCTACGTCAAGCGCGAACTGCACGCCTCGGACCTGGGGATCTGGACCCAGCGGATCTCGGCCATGAGCTCCGAGGACAGGCTGCATCTCCCCGGTGTATCCGAAGCACGGGCGCACCAGCTCCTCGCCGGTGCACTGGTGGCCGAAGCCGCCCTGGAGATGTTCAAGTTCAAGAAGCTGCGCATCTGCCCCTGGGCTTTGCGCGAAGGGCTCATCCTGCGCCGCCTGGACCAGCTGGTCTTCGCCGGGCCGCTGGAACCGGCGCCCCATGTGGCCGCGTCCCGCCCGGTGGAACCTGCCCTCTAGCAACCAAGCGTTCGGCCGGGCAGCGACACCAGCCGCGCTTAAATGCGGAAGCACCGGGGCCGGCAACAGGAAAATGGGGGAAAACCTGTTGCCGAGCCACCGGTGCCCTGGCAGGCATCCCCATGCCTGCCGCATCACTCGCACCCTCAATGAGGTAATAACTACGTTAGGACCCCAAGTTGTGCGCTGCCTGCGCTGAACATGGGAGTTGCCTGTGAATGCATGTGTACTGCAATGATGGAGGCATGAGCAACCGAATTGCATTCCTTGGCTGTGGATCCATGAACGAGGCCATTCTTGCCGGCCTGCTGGAGGCCGGGACGGACCCCGGGGATGTGGTGGCCACCGTCCGCCGCGCGGAGCGCGCATCGGAACTCGCCGAACGGTACCCGGGCATTACCGCGATCGCCGGCGAGGAAGAACCAGACAACAACAAACAGGCCACCAAGGGATCCGCCGTCGTCATCCTTGGCGTCAAACCGGTGGGAATTGCTGACCTGGCCCGGGAGATCGGCCCGGCCCTTTCGCCGGATGCCGTGGTGGTCAGCGTCGCCGCGGCAGTATCCATCGCCCAGCTTGAAGCCGCGCTCCCCGCCGGCCAGCCGGTCATCCGGACCATGCCCAACACGCCGGCAAAGCTGGGCCGCGGCGTGGTGTCCGTCTCGCCGGGAACCCACTGCACTCCCGAGCAGCTCCGGAAGGTCAAGGACATCCTGCAGGGCGCCGGGACGGTGGTCGAAGTGCCCGAAGAGCAGGTGGATGCGCTGTCAGCGATCAGCGGCTCGGGCCCGGCGTACGCCTTCTACCTGGCCGAGGCCATGGCGTCGGCGGGGGAGGAGTTGGGCCTGGACCGCGAGCTGTCCCTGCTCCTTGCCCGCGAAACGGTGGCCGGCGCAGGCTTCATGCTCGCCGAACCGGGGGCGGATCCCTCCGCGCTGCGCAAAGCGGTCACCAGCCCCAACGGCACCACGGAACGGGCCATCGCCACGTTCGACGAACAGGGCATCCCGGCCATCATCGCCGCCGGCGCCAAGGCGGCAGCGGACCGGGCGGCGGAAATCACCAAGCAGCTTGGGTAACGGAGGCTGGGCTTGTCGAAATCCGGTTTCGACAAGCCCAACCACCGGGGGACCTTATGGCCGGGCGGCGAACCGTTCCAGCAGGTCGACGTGCCCGGAGACAATGAGCATGTCCCGTGAGGACACCTTGGTCTCGGGCCGGGCGTAGGTGAAATCCTCGCCCGGGGACTTCACGCCCACAATCGTCACACCGTACTTGGAGCGGACCTTCGACTCGTCCAGCGTGAACCCCACGGTCTCCCGCGGCGGGTACATCTTCACAATGGCGAAGTCGTCGTCGAACTCGATGAAGTCCAGCATCCTGCCCGAGACCAGGTGCGCTGCCCGGACTCCGGCGTCGGCCTCCGGGTAGATCACGTGGTTGGCCCCGATCCGCGTCAGGATCTTGCCGTGCGAGGGGGTGATTGCCTTGACCCAGAGGTGTTCGATTCCCAGGTCCACCAGGTTGACGGTGATCAGCACGGAGGACTCGATGGACGTCCCCACCCCCACCACCGCGGAACTGAACTCCTGCGCGCCCAGCTGGCGCAACGCGTCGATGTTGGTGGCGTCAGCCTCCACCACGTGGGTCAGGAGCGGGGCCCATTTCTGCACCAGGTTCCGGTCGCGTTCGATCGCGAGTACTTCCCGGCCCTGTTTGACCAGCTGCTCTGCCGTGGATGATCCGAAGCGGCCCAGCCCGATCACCAGCACCGGGGCGTTGTGGGCGGGGCGCCGCGGGGCGTCTGTGGAACTAGCCAATGATGGGCCTCTCTTCGGGGTAGTGGTACAACTGGCTGCGCTGGCGCAGGGCCAGGGCGGCTGCGAGGGTCACGGTTCCTACGCGGCCCGCGAACATCAGGGCCGCGAGGACGTAGACGCCGGCAGGGGGCACCTCGGCGCTGAGGTTGGTGCTCAGGCCCACCGTGGCGAACGCGGAAATGGTTTCGAACAGCACCCGGTCAAGCGACTGGCCGCTGATGGCCAGGAGCAGGAAAGCGGACACTGACACCAGGGTGGCGCCGGCCACGATCACCGAGATGGCCACCCGCATGCTTCCTTGCGGGATGGTCCTGCCGTAGACCTTGACGTCCGCGTCACCGCGGGCCTCCGCGACGATGGCCAGGAACATCACGGCGATGGTGGTGACCTTGATGCCGCCCGCCGTCGACGCGGAACCGCCGCCGGCGAACATCAGGGCGTCCGTCAGCAGCATGGTGGTGGAATCCATCTGGTTCTGGTCCACCAGGTTGAAGCCGCCGGAACGCGTCATGACGGATGCGAACAGCGCGTGGGTGATCTTGTCGCCCACATCCATGGTGCCGATGGTCCGGACGTTGTCCCACTCCATCAGCGCCCAGAGGAACGCCCCGGCCACCAGGAGGATCAGCGATACCTGGATGGTGAGCTTGGTGTGCAGGTTCCACTTTTTCCAGTTCAAGCCGTTCTGTTGGAGGACCATCACCACGGGGAAGCCCAGGCTGCCCAGGAAGACGCCCACCATCAGCGGGATAAGGATCCACAGGTCCGTCTCGTAGGGCACGATACCGTCCGAGTGCGGGGTGAAGCCGGCGTTGTTGAACGACGAGATGGCATAGAAGATGCCATGCCACACCGACTGCCAGAAGGGCTCGCCCAGGGTCAGGAACCGGGGAACGAGCGCCAGGGCCAGGACGCCCTCGATGACCACGGAGGTGGTGATGACGATCCGGAGCAGGGTGCCCACCTCACCGAGGCGGCCGGCGTTGTTCATGGATTCGGCGGCAATGATCTTCCCGCGCACCCCCAACCGCTTGCTCACCATCAGCGCCAGCAGCGAGGCCAGCGTCAAGGTACCCAAACCGCCGATGAAGATGCCCACCAGGATCACCAGCTGGCCGAAGAAGGACCAGTGCACCGCCGTCGACACCACCGTTAGTCCCGTCACGCAGACGGCCGAGACGGCGGTGAACAGGGCCTCGTGGATGGGGGTGGCGGTTCCGTTGGCCGAAGCCATGGGCAGGGACAGCAGGAACGTGAACACCATGCAGACCGCGGCGAACGCCGTCAGGGCAAGCCTGGCAGGGGAGGTGTTGGCGATGTCGTCGATGAAGTCGCGAAGCCGCGTGAAGATCCAGAGGCCCTCCCGCTCCTGCGCTGGGGGGTGCCAGCTGGCCGGGGTCCGGGGCCTTGACTGGCTCTGCGTCATGTGTGGCTTTTCCTCGGTCGAAACTGCTTCCCCCAGTAGTAAACCACTAAAGCCCGGCTTCATGGCCCGGCTGGGAGTCCGGCGGGCTCGGGTAGCCTGTGATTGATGACATATCTGCCCGGTCTAAGCCAGCCCGCGCCGCCGACGATGGTGGCGTGGAGCCCTGACATGACTGCCTACAACTTTGGTCCGGGCCACCCCATGGCACCGGAACGGATGGACCTGACGGCCCGCCTGGCGCGCAGCCTGGGGCTCTTCGACCTGGACCATGTGGATGTGCAGGCGCCGGAGACCGCCTCCGACGCGGAACTGGAAGCGGTTCACTCGGTGGATTATGTCGCGGCGGTGCGCAGGGTCAGCGCCGACCCCTCCCGGCCGGACGAGTCCCGGGGGCTGGGGACCGAGGATGACCCGGCTTTCGCGGGAATGCATGAGGCCGCGGCGCGGCTTGCCGGCGGATCCCTGATGGCCGCCCAGGGCGTGCTGGAGGGCTGGGCCGTGCATGCGGTCAACTTCGGCGGCGGCATGCACCACGCCGCCCGGGACCGTGCCAGTGGATTCTGCATCTACAACGACGCCGCCCTTGCCGTCCAGCGGCTCCTCGACGGCGGCGTGGGAAAAGTGGCCTACATCGATGTCGATGCCCACCACGGCGACGGAACGCAGAACATCTTCTGGGACGATCCCCGGGTCCTGACGCTCTCGCTGCACGAAACAGGACTGACCCTCTTTCCCGGAACAGGGTTCGCCAACGAGATCGGCGGCCCCGCAGCGGAGGGAACAGCCGTCAACGTTGCCCTGCCCGCCGGCACCGGGGACGCCGGCTGGCTCCGGGCGTTCTACGCCATCGTGCCGCAACTGGTGGGCGCGTTCGAACCGGAGGTCATCGTGAGTCAGCACGGCTGCGATTCACACCGCAGCGACCCCCTCACCCACCTCAACCTCAGTGTCGACGGGCAGCGCGAGGCCGCGAACGCCGTCGCAAACCTGGCCGAACGGTTCTGCGGGGGCCGGTGGATCGCCACCGGCGGCGGCGGCTACAACGTCCTGGATGTGGTGCCGCGGTCCTGGAGCCACCTGGTGGCGATCGCCGCCGGGCGGCCAGTGCCGCTGCGCACCGCCGTCCCGGAAGACTGGCGGCTCTATGTGGCGGAGAAATTCGGGACCGTGGCCCCCGCGCTGATGGGGGATGACGTGGAGCTGTGGTGGCGGTCCTGGGAAGTGGGCTTCGACCCCAACGACGCCGTGGACCGTACCGTCATGGCGACCCGCAAGGCGGTGTTCCCCTTGCACGGGCTGGACCCCTGGTTCGACTAGCGGCTCCGGTGGTGCACCGGAGCAGTGGGGTACCGAAATAGTTGATGCCTTTCGGCGTATATGTCGCTAGGGTGGGAGGCATGGTGACAGACGACGTATTTGCCGTCATAGCGGAATCCACCCGGCGGGAGATCCTGATGGCCCTCCGGGCGGGGGACAAAGCAGTGGGGGAGCTGGTGGAGGAACTGGACGCCAGCCAGCCCACCATTTCCAAGCACCTGAAGGTCCTGCGGGAAGCGCAGCTGGTCAGCATGCGCGCGCAGGGCCAGAAGCGGTACTACGCCTTGAACCGGGGTCCGTTGGAGGGCATCGCAAGCTGGCTGGAGACGTTCGACGTCGGCACGGCCGCCAAAGCGGCCTCCTCGCCAATCAGCGCCTCACCAAAGAACAGCGCCGCAGGGAACACGGCATCAGCGGCGAAGGGCCGGCCGGCGGCGGCCGCCGCGGCGGGCCCGGCGGAGGCACCCGCCGCCGTCGTGCCGGGGCATGTGGCGCCTCGCCAGGAGGACGCCGCGGCGGGCGTCCTGGCGCGCGAGGGAGCAGAACTGAGCCCCGCCGTCGTCATTCCCGGCGGAACAGCAGCCCCGTTGAGCGATGACAGCGTTCCGCAGCAGATCGGACGCAGTGTTGGCCGCGCGGCCACCAAAGCCGCGGACCTGCTGGCAAACCTCCCCAACCTGCCCAAGTTCGGCCGCAAGAAATAGGGTGGACGCCGGCGGCTGGGTGCCTCGAAACCCGGGTTTCGGCACGCCCAGCCACCGGCCCCCTGCTCAGTGCTTGCCAAGCAGCCGCACGTGGTCCGGCGTGAGCCCCGAAACGGAACTGACGCCCAGCAGCGCCATGGTGCGTGCCATGTCCTTTTCCAGGATCTCCAGGGCGCGGTCCACGCCGGCCCGTCCGCCGGCCATCAGGCCGTAGAGGTAGGCGCGCCCAATCAGGGTGAAGTCCGCGCCAAGGGCAAGGGCGGCCACGATGTCGGCGCCGCTCATGATGCCGGTGTCCAGCATGATGGCCGCGTCCGTGTGGTCCTTGGTGAAGGCCTCCTTGACCTCGGGGAGCAGGTGGAACGGGATGGGGGCCCGGTCCAGCTGGCGGCCGCCGTGGTTGGAGAGCACCACGCCGTCTGCGCCATGGTCCACGACGCGGCGGGCGTCCTCCACCGTCTGGATGCCCTTGACCACCAGGTTGCCTTTCCAGGTGTCGCGCAGCCAGTCCAGGTCCTCGAAGGTGAGCGTGGGATCGAACATGGAGTTGATCAGGTCCGCCACGGTGCCGGTGTAGCGCGAGAGCGAGGCGAAGGTCAGCGGCTCGTGCGTGAGGAAGTTGAACCACCAGGCCGGCCGGTAGGAGGCATCCAGGACAGTCTTCAGGGTCAGTGCCGGCGGGATGGTCATGCCGTTGCGGACGTCGCGGAGGCGGGCACCGGCCACGGCTGTGTCCACGGTGACCATGAGGGTGTCGTTGCCGGCCTTGGCGGCGCGCTCGATCAGTTCCAGCGAACGGTCGCGGTCCGTCCACAGGTACAGCTGGAACCAGTTCCGGCCGTTGGGTGCGGCTGCTGCCACGTCCTCAATGGACGCGGTGCCCATGGTGGAGAGCGTGTAGGGGATGCCCGCTGACTCGGCGGCCCGGGACCCGGCGTATTCGCCCTCGGACTGCATCATCCGGGTGAATCCGGTGGGGGCGATGCCGACGGGAAGCCGGGACGGTTTGCCGAGGATGGTGGTGCTGAGGTCGATGGCAGAGACGTTCCGCAGGATCCCGGGCCGGAATTCGATGTCCAGGAAGGCCTGGCGGGCCCGGCGGAGGGTAATTTCCTCCTCGGCTGCTCCGTCCGTGTAGTCGAAGGGAGCTTGCGGAGTACGCCGCTTGGCGATGTCCCGGAGTTCCCAGATGGTGCTGGCCCGCTTGAGCCGGGCATCCTTGCTGAACTCCGGCTTCTTGAACTGCATCAGCGGAGCGAGGTCCGAGTACTTGGGCACGCGGCGCTTCAGGGCGGGGGGCACGGCGGACGACGCCGGCGCCTTGGCAGGTGCGTGCGTTGCCGGGATGTCCGTGGTGTCCGGTGCCGGGGCGGCCTCCGGGTTGCCGGGCTGGATGATGTGGGTCATGGCGTCCTCCTGTGGTCCAACCACACTGTAGGCCATGTGGTCCAACCACATCAACTACCATTGGCCGTATGCGAACCCATCAGCTGGTCCTGGCGTGGATCGAGGAACAACTCTCTGCCGGCCGGCTGGCCGTCGGCGGCAGGCTGCCTGCCGAACGGACCCTGGCCGAGCAGCTCACGGTCTCCCGGACGTCCGTGCGGGAAGCCATCCGGATCCTCGAGGCGATGGGCGTGGTCCGCGCGGGTGTCGGGTCCGGCCCCGATGCCGGGACGGTGGTCATCTCGGATCCCACCGCGGCGCTCGCCTCCGCCCTCCGCCTGCACGTTGCCACCCAGCACCTGCCCGTGGCGGACATTGTGGAGACCCGCGTCCTGCTGGAGTCCTGGGCTGCGGGCAAGGCGCGGCCGGATGCCCCCGAACTCGACGAGGCCGCGGCCCTGCTGGCCGGGATGGACCAGGCGGAAGGCGTGTCGGTCGGCGACTTCCTGGCCCTCGATGTCCGCTTCCATTTCGCGCTGGCCAACGCCGCCGGCAACGCGGTGGTCAGCGCCATGATGGGATCCCTCCGCGAGGCTATCCAGGGCTACGCCGCAGAGCTGACGTCAAACCTGCCCGACTGGGACGCCACCGCCTCCCGTTTGCGCGCCGAGCACCACGCCATCCTTGCAGCGGTCCGGAAGGGCGACGGCGGCCGGGCGGCGGAACTGGTGGCGGCACACATCGAGGGGTATTACCGGGAAGCGGGCCTGGGGGCCGGGTCCCGGGAACCCTAGCCGTGGACGGCGCTCCGTGGCGCCTTGGCCGGGCCGCTGCTGGCCCGGACTTCCAGCCGCGGCTGGAACCGGCTGCCGGGCACCTCGTTCCCTTCCTTGCGGATCAATGCCCGGAGCTGGTGCCAGGCCTGCTCGCCCAGTTCGGTGATGGGGACGGCCGCGGTGGTGAGCGCCGGCGTCGTGTACTTGGCGAAGGGGATGTCGTCGAATCCGGTGACCGAGATGTCGCCGGGCACGTCCAGGCCCCGTTCATGCAGTCCGCTCATCAGGCCCATGGCCACGAGGTCGTTGAAGGCGAGGATGCCGGTGGCCCCGCTCGCCAGGACCGCGTCAACTGCTTCATGTCCCGTGTCGAAGTCCGAGCCGCCCTCAAGCATGGTTACCTCCACCTGCGGGTGGGCGGCCTTGAAAGACTCCAAGCCCTTGAGCCGCATGCCGTTGGATGCGCTCCGCGGCGGCCCTGCCAGAAAGGCCAGCCGGGTGTGCCCCAGCTCCACCAGGTGCCCTGCGATGTCCTGGACGCCCTGCCCGTAGTCCACCACCAGGCTGGGCACGTCCGGCGCGTCCGTGGTGCGGTTGATCAGCACCAGCGGGTGCAGGGACGGCGCGATCTCCGTCAGTTCGGCATCGGACATGCGGGGGGCGCAGAGGACCAGTCCGTCGCAGCGGCGGCGGGCTTCGCCGGCCAGGATGGACTCCTCGCTGGAAACCTCGAACGAATCCGCGATCAGCACCCGGTAGCCGTCCTGTGCCGCGGCCCGGCTGAGGCCGCGAAGGATCGCCTGGAACGTGGGGTTGGCCAGATCCGGCACCACGATGCCGATGGTGTCCGTCTTTCCCAGTGCGAGGCTGCGGCCCACCGGGTTGGGCTGGTACTTCAGTTCGGCGGCGGCTGCGCGGACCCTGGCGGCGATGTCCGGGTCCACGGTGAAGTTCCCGTTCATGACACGCGAAACCGTGGCGTGTGAGACTCCTGCCTTCACGGCGACATCCGCGATGCCGATCCGGCCGCTTGCCGATTTCCTTGCCATGGGGAACCCTTCTGTCGCGCCACTCCGGACGGATGCTGCCGGCTGCGTTAGGCGCCGGGCCAACAAGCCCCGGGTGGCAGGTGCTTTGGAAGACAGCATATACGGCAGCCGGAAAGCGATTTCTATCCTTTTTCCGGCAGTTTTCCGCCGGGGAGGGCGCCAGCGCTGCGCACTTGCTCAGAAAACGCTTTCTGTTAGCGCCCGGAGTGGTTGACGGATGGGCGGGCGGGTTGATACAACTTCTATAGCGAACTGAGAAAACGCTTTCTCAGGCAGGTGCAGCAAAGTGCCACCGCCGAACCGCAGCGGCCGCCCCGGCGGCCGGGCAATGAGCTTTCGAAAGGGACCCCCACATGGTCAACACAGCCGAGACGACGTCGGCCGCAGCTGCTCCCCACACGGCTGCCGGCAGCCCCACCTCCGACGGCCGCAAGGCGCGCCTTGCCCTGGTGGGCACCGGAGGGCGTTCTGAAATGTACATCCGCGCAGTGTTCGGCAAGCACGCCGACACCGCGGAACTGGTCGCGTTCTCGGACGTGAACCCCGGCCGCGTGGAGTTCTACCAGGGCCTCATCCAGGAACTCGGCGCTCCCGGCCCCATTGCCTCGTTCGATCCGGCGGACCTGACGGCCTTTATCCAGGCCAACCACATTGACCGCGTCGTGGTGACCACTCCGGACTACACCCACGCCGACTACATCGTCGAAGCCCTCAGGGCCGGCGCGGACGTAGTGGTGGAAAAGCCGCTCACCATCGATGCCGAGGGCTGCCGCCGCATCACCAAAGCGGTCCAGGAAACCGGCCGGAATGTGGTGGTGACGTTCAACTACCGCTACTCGCCCCGCAACAGCGCCCTGAAGGAGATCATCCAGAGCGGCGTGATCGGCAAGGTCACCTCGATCGACTTCAGCTGGGTCCTGGACACGGTCCACGGCGCTGACTACTTCCGCCGCTGGCACCGCGAGAAGAAGAACTCCGGCGGCCTGCTCATCCACAAGGCGTCCCACCATTTCGACCTCGTCAACTGGTGGATCGACGACGTCCCGGAGCGCGTCTTCGCCTCCGGCGGCCTGAAATTCTATGGCGACAAGAACGCCGCCGAACGCGGGCTGGGCCCCCGCCCCGAGCGCGGAACGCCCGACGCCGGTGCGCCCGCAGGTGACAAGGACCCGTTCGCGCTGGACCTCCGCGAGGACGAACGGCTCAAAGCGCTCTTCCTGGACAACGAACACTACGACGGCTACCGCCGCGACCAGGACGTCTTCACCGGAGGCATCACCATCGAGGACAACCTGGCACTGGTGGTTGAGTACCAGGGCGGGCCGCGCCTGAGCTACTCCCTGAACGCGCACAGCCCGTGGGAGGGGTACCGGGTGGCGGTCAACGGCACGGAAGGCCGGGCTGAGCTCGAAGTGGTGGAACGCGCCGCCGTCCTGCACAGCACGGACAAGAAGACAGTGGTGGACCCGAGCGCAACCCCCGTGGAGGAAGAGGACGCCGTCCGCCGCAACGGCGAACGGCTGGTGGTCCAACGCCACTGGGAGGCCGCGTACGAGGTCCCGATCGTCAATGGCGAAGGCGGCCACGGCGGGGGCGATGAGCTCCTGCTCTCGGACCTCTTCAACGGCCCGGGTGAAGACCCGTTGGGCCGCCCCTCCGGCTACCTCGACGGGCTGCGTTCGGTATCTGTGGGCATCGCCGGCAACCAGTCGCTCGAGACCTCGCTGCCCATCCGCGTGGAGGACCTGGACCTCGGCGTCGATCTCCGCCGCGGCAAGTAGGGACGAACCATGAGCAGGATATTCGTTACCGGCGGCTCCGGCCGCCTGGGACGCAGTGTTGTCGCGGGGCTCGCCCAGGCGGGCCACGAGGTGGTCTCCGTGGACCGGGACGCCGTGCCCGCCGGCCAGCTGCCGCCCGGCGTCGTGCAGGAAACCGCCGACCTCCTGGCGCCGGGCGAGGCGCTGCGCCTCCTCCGGGAGTCAAGGCCCGACGCCGTCATCCACCTTGCAGCGATCGCCGTCCCTTTCAGCGCGCCGGAGGACGTCATCTTCGCCACCAACACCAGGCTCGCCTTCGCCGTGATCAGCGCGGCTACCGAGCTTGGCGTCCCGAAAATCATCACCGCCAGCAGCCCCACCGTGCTCGGTTACGGCTCGCCCGCGGGCTGGCTTCCGTCGTCGTTCCCGCTCGATGAGCGGACGCCGCCGAAGCCTTGGAACGCCTATGCGCTGTCCAAGCTCATCGCCGAACAGACAGTGCAGATGTTCGCCGCTGCCCAGGGGGAGCGGATCCGGTATGCGGCATTCCGCCCATGCTTCGTGATCTCACCGGAGGAATGGGAGGGGGCGCCCACGCAGCAGGGCCACACCCTGGCTGAACGCCTGGCCGATCCCGCCCTTTCGGCGCCGGCCCTGTTCAACTACGTGGACGCCCGGGATGTGGCGGACTTCCTTGACCTGCTGCTCCGGAAAATGACGGACATTTCCAACGGCGAAACCTTCTTCGTCGGCGCCGCGGACGCCCTGGCAACCGCGCCGCTGGCCGAGCTCATGCCCCGCTTCCTGCCGGGCAGCGAAGACATCAGTGCGGGCCTGACCGGGACCAGCCCCGCGTTCTCCATCGCCAAGGCACAGGAACTCCTGGGCTGGCAGCCGCGGCGCAGCTGGCGCACCGAACTCACGTCCCGCCACACCCTCAACGACGAGGCTTCCGCGCTGGTCACTGCCGGCGGCGGAAGCAAGGAGACACCATGAAATTCGACGGCGTACTGTTTTTTCCCGTCACCCCGTTCACGGCCGAAGGCGCCGTTGACGTCGCACTGCTCAAGGAACACATCGCCTCCCGGCTGCCCTATGGCCCGGGCGGCGTCTTCCCTGCCTGCGGCACCGGTGAATTCCATGCCCTCAGCATCGACGAGGTCCGCACCGTGGTGGCGGCCGCCGTCGAGGTCGTCGCCGGAAAGGTCCCCGTGGTGGCCGGGGCGGGTGGGCCGCTGGGCCACGCCCTCGCTGCCGCCCGGGTGGCCGAGGAAGCCGGCGCCGACGCCCTCCTGGTGCTTCCGCCCTACCTGGTGACCGGACCCACCGACGGCCTGGTGGCCTACATCGAGGCTGTCGCCGATGCCAGCAGCCTGCCGGTCATTGTCTACCACCGCGGCAATGCAAAGTTCACCGCCGCGTCCATGGCGAAGCTGGCCGCCAATCCCAAGGTCATCGGCTTCAAGGACGGACTGGGCGACGTCGGCCTGGCCCAGGAAATCGTGTCCGCCGTCAAGGCTGCCGGCCGGGAGGAGTTTGCGTTCTTCAACGGCCTGCTCACGGCGGAACTGACGCAGGGCGCCTACCGGGGCCTGGGGATCCCGCTGTATTCGTCGGCAGCATTCGCGATGGCGCCGGAGATCGCCAAGGCGTACTACGACGCCTACGTATCCGGGGATGAAGACCGCCGCAATGCCTTGCTGGAGGGCTTTTACGCGCCGCTGGTCCGCCTGCGCGACCAGACGCCCGGGTTCGGCGTCTCCCTGATCAAGGCCGGCCTGCGCCTGGGCGGCCTTCCGGTGGGCCCCGTGCGGCCGCCGCTGGTGGATCCCACGGAGGAGCAGCTCGTGGAGCTCAAGGCCATCCTGGCCAAGGGCTACGAGCTGGCCGGACACTGATGAGCGCACCGGCGGCCGAAACCGTCCGCACCGTCCCGCGCATCACCGGCCTGTCGACGAGGCTCCTTACCGTTGCGCTGCGCCGCAGCTGGGGTGCGGAGGCACCGGAGAACCACGTGATCGCCACCGAGATCTCCACGGACGACGGCGGCACGGGTTTTGGTTTCTCCTGGACGCCTACCATCGGTCCCCAGGCAGTCAAGGCGTTGCTTGACCACGACATCGCCCCTTTCGTGGCCGGGCTGCCCGCAACCCCCGAGGGTGTGTGGGACGTGCTCTGGAAGCGGCTGCACGAGGCCGGCGGCGGAGGGCTCACCACCATTGCCATGGCCGGTGTGGACCTTGCATTGTGGGACCTGCAGGCCCGCCGTGCCGGCATGTCCGTCACGGGCCTGCTGGGCCAGCGGCAGGAGTCAGCCGAGGTTTACGGTTCCGGCGTGAACCTGCACTACACCCTGGAAGAGTTGGTGGCGCAGGCCGAACGCTGGGTTGCCGCCGGCCACCAGGCAGTGAAGATCAAGGTGGGCAAGCCGGACCTCCGCGAGGACCGCGAACGCGTTGCCGCCGTCCGTTCCGTCCTGGGCCCGGACCGCAGGCTCATGATCGACGCCAACCAGCGGTGGGACCTGCCCACCACCTTCCGGGCCCTCGACGTACTGGCCGAATTCGGGCTGGAATGGCTGGAAGAACCTCTCCGCGCGGATGACCTCTGGGCCTACCGAAGGCTCCGCAAACATTCGCCGGTGCCCATTGCCCTTGGCGAAAACCTGCACACGATCTACCGGTTCCGCGATTTCATCGAGGCGGAGGCGGTGGACATTATCCAGCCCAACATCATCCGGGTAGGCGGCATCACCCCGTTCCGGCGGATCGTGGAGCTGGCACGGACCCACAGCATCAAGGTCATGCCGCACCTGCTGCCGGAACTGTCCGGGCAGCTGGCATTGACCTTGGCGGAGCCCACCATGGTGGAGGATGTCGAGGAGGCATCCTTCGAACAGTTGGGGATCCTGGCCGGGCCATCGCCGGTGAGGTTCGCCAACAGCAGGGTGGCCCTGACGGACCAGCCCGGACTGGGCTTCCGTTTCCGGGACGCACCGTAACCACCGACGCACATCCACAGAACAGGTACCTGACGTGACAACTGCAACGCTTTCCCTGTCCGAACTCACCGCCGCCGCGACGGAGGCCGCCCGGACCGCTGCTGCGGCCACCGATGCCGAGCGCGCCGCGTGGCTTCACGCGGCGGCGGACGCGTTGGACGCCAACGCGGCCGAACTGGTGGAAATCGCCGATGCCGAGACCAGCCTGGGTGTCCCGCGCCTGACGGGGGAAGTGGCCCGCACCACAGGCCAGCTGCGCTTGTTCGCACGCGTGATCACCGAGGGCTCTTACCTTGAAGCCATCATCGACCACGCGGACCCGTCCTCCACCCCGCCCAAGCCGGACCTACGCCGCATCCTGCGGCCCATCGGGCCGGTGGCGGTCTTCTCGGCGTCGAACTTCCCGTTCGCCTTCTCCGTGGCAGGCGGGGACACGGCCTCGGCCCTCGCCGTCGGCTGCTCCGTGGTTGTCAAAGCCCACTCAGGGCACCTGCGGCTCTCCGAGCGGACCGCCGGGATTGTGGCTGAGGCGCTTCGCGGCGCGGGTGCCCCGGAAGGCCTGTTCGCCCTGGTCAGCGGCCGCGAGGTGGGAACGGCGCTGGTCCAGGACCCCGCCATCAAGGCCGTGGGCTTCACCGGGTCCATTCCCGGCGGCCGCGCCCTGTTCGACCTCGCCACCTCCCGCCCGGATCCCATCCCGTTCTACGGAGAGCTGGGCAGCCTCAACCCGGTGGTCATCACCGCGGCAGCACTGAAGGCCCGCTCCGCGGAACTCGCCGCCGGCCTGGCAGGCTCCTTCACCCTTGGGGCCGGCCAGTTCTGCACCAAGCCGGGCCTGGTGTTCATCCCAGCCGGAACCTCCTTCGCAGCCGAGGTAGCGGACGCCAGCAAGGACAAGCCCGCGGCCGGGATGCTGACCAGCCGCATCGCCGAAGCCTACCCGGACGGGCTGCGCAGCTTCGCAGCCGTGGAGGGCGTGCAGGTGGTGGGCGGCAGCGTTGACCAGGACGCGGCAGCCAACGGGGCTGCCCCGGTGGTGTTCGCCACCGCCGCGGCCAAGGTCCTGGAGCGACCCGGGCAGCTGCTTGAAGAATGCTTCGGGCCCACCACCATCCTCATCGAGTACAAGGACCAGCAGGAACTGTCTGCTGTCCTGGCGGAGGTTCCCGGCAGCCTGACGGCCACCGTGCACGCAGAGCCGGAGGAGGACATCGCCGCCCTGGTGGAGCAGCTCGCCGGCCTGGCCGGCCGGGTCCTGTTCGATGGCTGGCCCACCGGCGTCGCCGTGAACTGGGCCCAGCAGCACGGCGGCCCGTACCCTGCCACCACCTCGCTGTTCACCTCGGTGGGTGCGACGGCGGTCCGCCGCTTCCAGCGCCCCGTCGCCTACCAGGACGCCCCGGAAAGCGTCCTGCACCCGGCGCTCCGTGACGACAATCCGCTGGGGATCCCGCGCCGTGTGGATGGGGAACTGCGGCTCCCGTAACAACGCCCGCTCACATACTGCAGCTAAACACGAAACGCCCGCTCACTTATGGCCGTAAAAACGGCCATAAGTGAGCGGGCGTTTCGATTAAAGCTGCAGTATGTGAGCGGGCGCCGGACTAGAGCTGCAAGGTCACGGGGCGCGCCAGCCCGTTCACGGTGGCCACCGGCCAGCGCGGGTCAACAGTCAGGATGTGGAGCCCGGATTCCGTGAGCTGGACCGTGTCCTCGATCTTGACGCCCGGCCCTGACGGGTTCCATGTGAACGCCTGGTCCAGCACCACCGTATCCGTGGCTTCCGACGTGACCCGGGGATCGCGCCCCGCGTAACCGGCGGGCCCGCCCTGATGGTGTTGTTCCCACTGGTCCGCGCCGAAGCCATGCCGGACGTACGCGGCCTGGATCTCGGTGAAGATCCGGTCCAGCCGGGTGCCGGGAACCGTGGCATCGAATATATCCGCCTCCACTGCCGCGATGCGGGCCTCGGCGTCGCGCTCCCCGGGAGTGCCGGCGTCGAACCTGATCCAGCGGGTGATGTTGGCCACGAGGCCGTCGCGGCGGGCGCAAACCACCGCCATGGCACGCCGGCCAAGAGGCGCGTGCGTGGCCAAGGGGTGCCGGAACGTGCTGCGGGAGCTGCCGTTGCACAGGAGTACCAGCGGCTCTGCACCGGCGGCCACCACCCGGGCAGCCAGCGCCGACACCAGCGCGAATTCGGTGGTGTCCGGGCGGGCGGCGGACAGGACCTCGGTCATGATGCCGGCCACGTCGGCGCTGAGCAGGGCATAGCGGGCGCTTTCCGCCGGAAGCAGCTGCTGGCGCGCGGCGCGCAGTTCGGCGGCCACCTCTGCCTCGGACAGCGGAGGCAGGGCGCCATTGCCCACGGCGGCCGCGGCCTGGTGCAGGTTCGCGTACCAGGGAACGGTATGCAGGTTGACTCCCAGCGGAAGCTCCTCGGCGGCGATCCGGCCGGCTTCGTTGTTGAACGTCACCAGGTGGTCGCCGTCGCGCGCGACGAGCAGGGCGGCGATGGGGTCGCCGGCCAGGCTGATGTGCACCCGGCTGCCGTCCAGGTACCAGGTCAGGGCCGTGTTGGTGGTGAGGAGCAGCGAATCCCGCCCGGCCTCGTCCAGGATGTCCAGCACGCGCCGGCGCTTGATGGCCCGGTCGCCCGGGGATCCGGGAGCCAGGCGGGCCTCCTGCTGGGGAACGGCTGCGGCTGTGGTCTGGGTCATGACGGATCCCCTTGTTCGTTGATCAGTGTTTCGATGTCGGCGGTGGCCAGGAGTCCGTCGGCCACGAAGACGGTGACGTGCCGCCGCACCGGCGTGCCGGGCTCTGCGATGACGGGCGTATCCCACGCCAGCGACTGCCCGACGCCCGGGTAGCCGTCAACCCGGACAAACCATGGGTCCGTGGAGTCCCCGGCAGCGACGAACACCAAGGTGGCCGGGCCGCCGTCGAACGTTCCCGACCAGGCGAGCCATGGCGCGACGCTGCCGTGGGCCTGTGACTCACCGGAGCCGGCGGGCGTCCAGACGGCAGGGTCCGCGCACTCGGGCAGCCGCCAGAAGAAGCCGCCGTAGCCACCCTCGAACCGGCCGTTGGAGCCCGGACTGCCCAGGCTGACCGGCGTGTTCCCTGCAGGTGACAACGCAAAATCCAGTGACAGCCGCCAGGCGGAGGGTGCGACGGCGGACCACGCCCAGGTGCGTTCCTCGCGGAGAACGGGGGAGCCGTCCGGCCCGTTCCAGCTCAGCGTCTCCTGCAGGACGCCGGGCCGTCCCGCGCCGGCGTCGGCCTGGAAGGATGCGGTGCCGGTGCTTGCGATGCTGCCGTGGTCCGGGCGCCACACGTACTGGCCGGCTTCCCTGGTGTAGGTGCGGCCGCCCCAGAAATTCACCCCGTCCACATCCTGCAAGGCCACGCCGGCGCCCAGGTGCCATACGTGGTCAAGGGGCTGGTGGTCAGTCACCACGGTGCCGTTCAGGGTGCTCACCGGGTGGAGGTAGGGGCGCGGGGAGGATACTGCCCTGATATGGCTGCCGTCCTGGTAATCGGCCACCGGGCGGCCCCCAACGGTCAGCGTCCGGACCGGCGGAAGGGGACGGGCCCAGGGCACGCCGAGTTCGGCGAACGTTGCCTGTGCCTTGACGGCGCGCTCCAGCGTTCCGGAGATGCCCTGCACCACCGGATGGGCGTCGTCGCCCTCGCCTTCCCACGTGATGAAGCCGGTGCCGATCGGGGCCGGTGCGGGCGCGGTGCGGATAGCCTCCAGGACGGCGGTGAAGGCTCCGGTGTCTTCCAGCGCGCACAGCAGCGGCGTTCCGTTGGCCCGGGCATCCAGCAGGTTTTCGAGCAGGTCAGTCCGGCCGAAGGACTCCCGGCGCTCGCCGGCCGGGGTGGTGATGACGACGTGGTCCTCCGTGTAGGAAAGGGTGATCTCGCCCAGTGTTCCGTGCACGGTGACGGCCGGGTTGAGCTGTTCGGGGGCGCAGAGCGTCAAGGCACAAAGGAGGGTCTCTCCGCCTGCGGTGCGGATCCGCAGAATGGACGTGTCATCGCTTTCGGTGCTGTTGGCCCGGTACAGGTCCGTTTCCACCGAGCGGACGTCCGCGAGGGTATGCGCGCCCGCCAGATGCAGTCCGGTGGCAACGGCGTGGGCCAGGGCGTTCGTGGCCACCCCGTCCACTACGTCAGTGCCGTCGAGGCTGCGTTTCCCGGCCCAGCGCGAGCGGTTGAAGTACGCCTTGGTCCGCAGCCATTGGCCGGTGGCGCTGAGCCCCAGCACGGTGCCTATTTCACCTGCCTCCACCAGGCCCCGGATGGCGGGCAGGGCTTGGGAGCCCAGGCTCTGGAAGCCCACCTGGACCCGGCGGCCGTGGTCCCTGGCCGCGGCCAGGACTTGCTCGAATTGCGCCAGGGATGCCACCGGCGGCTTTTCGACATAGACGTCCATCCCGGCGGACAATGCCGCGATGGCCAAGGGGGCATGCGTCTGGATGGGGGTGGCAATAATGACGACGTCGACGCCAGGCTGGGCGGCCAGCAGCCCGTCCAGGTCCGGGTACACAGCCACCGAGCCGGCCAGGCTGCCGGGCTGCGGCGGGTGGGGAT
This sequence comes from Pseudarthrobacter sp. lyk4-40-TYG-27, assembly GCF_030209295.1. Classification (NCBI taxonomy): domain Bacteria; kingdom Bacillati; phylum Actinomycetota; class Actinomycetes; order Micrococcales; family Micrococcaceae; genus Pseudarthrobacter; species Pseudarthrobacter sp. lyk4-40-TYG-27. The sequence continues at coordinate 554,853 of NZ_JARVSH010000004.1, read as the reverse complement.
CGGCCACGGCTACCAGTTCCAGGGCGCCGGCCTGTTCGAGCCGGGCCAGGTTGGCGAGGTGCCGTTCGCCGAAGCCGTGCACGCCCACCAGGGCAACCCTGGGAAGGTCTGTGGACGGGGACTGCGGATGGGTGGATTCCGCCGAATGCTGTGTGGTCACGTGGGTCCTTGGGAGCGGTGCTGGTTGGGGGTCAGGTGGTCAGCGTTTTCGACAGGAAGTCGAGGGCCTCGTCCTGCATGGCCGCCGTGAAGACGTGCCCGCCCGGCCAGAAGCTGCCCGCATACCTGTCGGTGCCGCCGTGCAGGGATTCGAGTAACTGGTGGGCCCGGCGCATCCCGGCTTCCGGGAAGAGCTCGTCAGCAAGGGCGTACTGCACCAGGAACCGGGCGGACCCTGCGCGGGCTGTGAGTTCCGGCCAGTCACCCAGCTTCCACAGCCCGGGAGTCTGCAGCAGCCACGAATGTGCGTCGAGGTACGCGGGGAAGAGGGATTCAAACGTGGTCATCATGCAGGTGACCACGGCGGCCCTGATGCACGGGCTAAGGGCGGCCAGGGTGAGGGAACGGCCACCGCCGCCGGAGAAACCGATGCACCCCAGGCTGTCCGCATCGACGCCGGGCAGTGCGGCCAGGACGTCGAGGGCGGCAAGGTCGTCGTGGGCCACCATGCCGGCAAGGCTGGTGCCGAGCAGCCCCGCCGCCTTGGCCACGGTGTCCTCATGGACGCCGGCCGCGGCGTTGTATTCGTCGGCCTCGGAAGGCGCGATGCCGTCCGCCCGCCACTGCGCCTGCCGTGCGTCAACGGCCGCGGCGGTCCGCCATGGCGGGGTGGAGAGGTCAAACCTGCGGCTTCCCCAGGCAAACGTGTCATGGGCAAGGACAGCGAAACCCTGGCGGGCCAGGCCGGTGGCCAGCGCACGGCCGTCATAGTGCCCTGCGCGTGCGGCAACCGCCGACGGGTGGGTTGTTGGGAGCTCCACGAGCCGGTCCGCACCGCCAAACTTGTTGCCGCCGTGGCAGTGCAGGGCCAGGATGCCTGGCAGCGGTCCGGAATGTCCTGCCGGCCGGACCAGCCAGCCCGTGGTGCGCGGCCCGAAGCCCAACTGCCAGCTCAGTTCGGTGGTGGTGGTGGCGTCGTCGTACGTTTCCTCCCAGTGCACCCGTACGTCCGGCGACCCGGGCACAGCCGGGACGCCCAAGGCATCAGAGAGTTCCTGCGCCGCCCCGGTGGACGCCCGGTGGCGGGGACGGGCCCGGACGTAGACAGGCCAATCGTCGTAGCCGCCGATGGCGCTGGGCCGTGTTGCCGTGATCATGTGCCTGCCTCCTTTCGTGGTTGGTGTCTGTTCATCCGTCCGCCGCGGCAACCGTCAGGCGAGGTTTTGGTTGACCTCTGAAATCATGCCTTTGGCAGCGTCCCGAGGCGCGATCTTTCCGAAGAGTACATCCGTGTTGTAACGGTTCAAAACTTCCAGGGTTGCGGATGATCCTGCCGGGAAGGGCTTGGGTGCCGGAACCTTCATGGCCGCGATCCGGTCCAGGTAGGTGGCTTCCTTCTGCTGGGTTTCCTTGAGCAGGGGAGTGATGCCCGCCTTCAGTTCGGTGTTGGCGGGCATGCCGCGGTCGCTCTTGATCTTGGTGGCCGCGTCCATGTTGTTGACCAGGTAGTTGATGAACAGGGCCGCTTCCTTGGGCTGGGCGGATTTGGACGAGATGGCGTATTCCATCGACGAACGCAGCCAGGCCCCCGGCGTCCTGCTTTCGCCGGGAAGTTTCACCATGACCAGCGGGGCGCCGGAGTAGGACGTCATCTGGTTGCTCCAGGAAATCTTCATTCCTTGCTTTCCCTGGCCCATCAGTGTCATCTCAGGCTGGGCGGACCCGTCCTCGACGGTCTGGGACGCGGACGGGGCGCCGCCGGTTTCCATCAGCTTCTTGTTGAGCTCAAACCACTTGGCGAGCGTGTCCTCGCTGATGCCCATCTTCTTGCCGTCGTCCGTGTAGAGCTCCTGGCCATTCTGGCGTGCCCAGACGGCGAGGAAGGAGTCGTTGGCCATGGGGGTCGTGCCGAAGGTGCCGGCCGGCGACTTCTTGGTGATTTCGGCGGCGATCCGTGCGTAGTCGTCCCAGGTCCAGGTTTCGTCGTCCGGCAGCGGCACGCCGGCGGCCTCGAAGACCTTGGGGTCCAGGACCATGGACATGGAGTTGACGCCCGCCGTAATGGTGTACTGCTTTCCGTTGATCTTGCCCAGCTCAACGGTCCCGTCGGCGAACTTCGAGGTGTCGATCTGGTCCTTCACCTTGTCGAGGTCCAGGAGGACGCCGCGGCTGGAGTATTCGCTGGGATAGGCGCCGCTCATGGCGATGACGTCCGGGGTGGTTCCGCCGGCGATCTGGGTGGCCATTTTGTCCCAGTAGGAGCTGAATTCGGTGTTCTCGCCCTGGACCTTGATGGTGGGGTTGGCGGCTTCAAATGCTTTGATGACCTCCATGGTGGTCTTCGCCCTGGAGTCGTTGCCCCACCAGGCGAACCGGATGGTGACGGGATCCTCCGCAGTCCCCACTTTCCCGGCCTGCGGGCTGTTGCCGCAGCCGGTAAGGACCATGGCCAGCGCGGCGGCGGCGCCGGTGATTCCCATGACCGATTTCCTGAGACCAAACCTCATTGTTGTCCCCCTTATTCTGGTAGTCGCGTCCCCTTGCCAGATGCAACAGAAAACGTTTTCTCAAAAACTAACAAAGGGCTGTACAGGAGTCAAGAAACCGTTTACTTTGGTACGGAGCCGCTTTCTAGAACGACGCTCCCGGCGGGCGGAACCGCTCCAGCCCTGACGGGCATGCAGCGGGCCCGCGAAGGGAGTCCCGAACCCCCATCGCCTGGCGATGACCGAAACGTGGAGGCCACGATGACCAAAGGAGACCACATGGCCGCAAAGCATATTCCCAGGACGCGCCGTCCGGCCCCGCTGCCGGCCGACGCTTGCCTGCTGTCCGTGATGGAGCAGCAACCGTGAGCGCCATCAGCGAACTGTCTTCGTTGAGCCGGCGGAAGGGCAAAGCCACCGCTGAGGAGAAGAAGGCCAACAGGCGGGACAACAAGGCCGCCTACATTTTCCTGCTCCCGTGGCTGGTGGGTTTGGTGGCCATCACCATCGGCCCCATGTTGATGTCCCTCTACCTTTCGTTTACGGACTACAACCTGCTGCAGCCGCCCGAGTGGACGGGGCTGGACAACTTCACCAGGATGCTCAGCGACGCCCGGCTGCACAACTCGTTGCGGGTTACGTTCACCTACGTCCTGGTGGGTGTTCCACTGCAGCTGGCCGTGGCACTGCTGATCGCGCTCGTCCTGGACAAGGGGCTCCGCGGCCTTCCGTTCTACCGTTCCGTGTTCTACTTGCCGTCGCTGCTGGGCGGTTCGGTCGCCGTCGCCATCCTGTGGAAGCAGATCTTCGGCACCACCGGCCTGGTGAACCAGGTCCTGGCCATGTTCGGCATTCAGGGTCCCGGCTGGATCTCGGATCCCAGCACGGCCCTGGGATCGATCATCCTGCTGCACGTCTGGACCTTTGGCGCTCCGATGATCATCTTCCTCGCGGGCCTGCGCCAGATCCCCAACATGTACTACGAGGCGGCCAGGGTGGATGGTGCCACCACGCTCCAGCAGTTCTGGCGGATCACCATGCCGATGCTCAGCCCGATCATCTTCTTCAACCTGGTCCTGCAGATCATCGGTTCGTTCCAGTCCTTCACCCAGGCGTTCATCGTCTCCGGCGGCAACGGCGGACCTTCGGACTCAACGATGTTCTTCACGTTGTACCTCTACCAAAAGGGCTTCGGCCAGTTCGACATGGGCTACGCCTCAGCCATGGCGTGGGTGCTGCTGCTTATCATCGGCGTCTTCACCGCCATCAACTTCATCGCTTCTAAGTATTGGGTTTTCTATGACGACTAAGCTTGAGACGCTGCCCACCCCGGAGAAGAAGTCCGGGGGCGCCGGCAAGCCTACGAACCGCAAGCCCAGGGTCCGCGAGTCCCGGGGAACGCTGGCCTTCAGCAGGGCCCAGCGCGGTAAATCGCTGATGAAGCACGGGATCCTGATCCTGGCCGGCGGGCTGATGATCTATCCGCTCCTGTGGATGGTGGTCTCCTCGCTGCGGCCGAATGATCTGATCTTCCGTGAACCGGGCCTGTGGCTGAACAGCCTGGAAATGAGCAACTACACCTCCGGATGGTCGGCCCTGACGCACCCCTTCGGCCACTACATGATCAACTCCGCGATCGTGGTGATCGGCTCGATCCTGGGCAACCTGGTCTCATGCTCGATGGCTGCCTACGCGTTCGCGCGGCTGCAGTTCACCGCCAAGAAGCTGTTCTTCGGCATCATGCTGCTGACCATCATGCTCCCGTTCCACGTGGTGATCGTGCCGCAATACATCCTGTTCTCGCAGATCGGCTGGGTGAACACTTTCTGGCCGCTGATCGTTCCCAAGCTGCTTGCCACGGATGCGTTCTTCGTCTTCCTCATGGTGCAGTTCATCCGCGGCATCCCCAAGGAGCTTGACGAGGCCGCGAGGATCGACGGAGCCGGCCATCCGCGCATCTTCCTTCGCGTGATCCTGCCGCTGATGGTGCCGGCCCTGGCCACCACCACGATCTTCACCTTCATCTGGACCTGGAACGACTTCTTCGGCGCCCTGATCTACCTCACGGACCCGGATATGTTCACCGTTCCCGTGGCACTGCGTGCGTTCGTCGACTCGCAGTCCGCCACCAGCTGGGGATCCTTGTTCGCCATGTCCATCGTGTCCCTGCTGCCGGTCTTCCTGGTGTTCCTGTTCGGCCAGCGGTTCCTGATCAAGGGCATCGCCACCACGGGCATCAAGTAACGCCGGGCCGCACCCGGCGCCACGCGCCCCTGCACCACCTGTTTGAACGGCCCGTCGCAAGCGGCGGGCCGTTCGCGCGTCACGGGGCGGATGCACTTCGCCGAACATCTTGTAATACAAGTTTTGGACTTGTAGTATTAGGTGTAGAAAGCGCTTTCACGACCTGGGGCCCTCTTCGAAACCTCGACGGCTACGCCCCCGGCCACCCCCCAACATCACCGCACCTGGATCAAAGAAGATCGGAGTTACACAGTGCCGCTTTTTCCCCGTCCTGCATCCGCTGCCAAGCAGCCGGCAGGGGCACCACCGTCACGCTCATCGCGCCGAACCCGTACGGCGGGTGCTGTCGCAGCCGCAGTCGCCGCCGTCATGGCCCTCAGTGCCTGCGGCGGTGGAGCAGCTCCGCAGAGCGCCGACGGAACCGTTGAGCTTCGCTTCTCCTGGTGGGGCGGCGACAAGCGCGCCCAGCTGACGCAGGAAGCCATCAAGCAGTTCGAAGCTGAAAATCCCAAAATCAAGATCAAACCCGAATTCGGCGACTGGAGCGGTTACTGGGACAAGCTCGCCACCCAGGTGGCAGCCAACGACGCCCCGGACATCATCCAGATGGACGAGAAATACATCACCGAGTACTCCAGCCGCGGCGCCCTCCTGGATCTGTCCAAGTACGACATCGACACCTCCAAGCTGGATGAGGCGGCCCTGAATGCAGGCAAGAGCCAGAAGGGCCTGACGGGCATCGCGGCCGGCATCAACGCCGCCACCATCCTGGCCAATCCCGCAGTCTTCCAGGCCGCCGGAGTTCCGCTGCCGGATGACACCAAGTGGACCTGGGACGATTTCGGCCGGATCGCCGCCGAGGTCACCGCGAAGTCGCCCAAGGGCACCTACGGAGCGGCAGCGTACGGAACGGATGAGGCCTCCTTGGGCGTCTGGCTCCGGCAGGACGGCAAGTCCCTCTACACATCCGACGGCAAGCTGGGCTTTGAGTCCGGTGACATCGCCGAATGGTGGGCGTTCCTGAAGGAGCTGAGCCAGAAGAAGGCGGTGCCTTCCGCATCGGAGGTGATCGAGGCTGAGGCCGCGCCCCTTGACCAGAGCGGCCTGGCGACCGGCAAGAACGCCATGGCGTTCTGGTGGTCCAACCAGGCGCCTGCCCTGGAGAAGGCCAGCGGCGGAGACCTCAAGATCCTGCGGTTCCCCACCAAGACGGGAACGGCAGCCGATGCGGAGCTTTGGTACAAAGCCTCGCAGTTCTGGTCCGCTTCCTCGCGCACCAAGCACCCGCAGGAAACGGCCAAGTTCATCAACTTCCTGACCAACAACGTCAAAGCCGGTGAAGCGCTCCTGGCGGACCGTGGTGTGTATCCCAACGCTGATGTCCGGGCAGCCATCCAGCCCAAACTAACCCCGGCAGACGTCAAGGTGGTCACCTTCATCGACCAGATCAAAGGCGAACTCGGCGAAGCCCCGGCGCCGCCGCCAAAGGGTGCGGGAGCGATCCAGGAAATCATCAAGCGCTACACCTCGGAAGTCCTGTTTGACCGCTTGTCCCCGGCCGACGCGGGAAAGAAGGCCACGGACGAGATGAAGTCCGCCATCAGCAGCTGATCTTCACACCGCCAACACGGCTCCGGACAACACGGGTGGACGCCTCCCCACCCGAGGCGTCCGACGGCGGGTGGCAGCTCCGCCCCGGCGGGAACCGATGGTTCCTTTCCGGGGCGGAGGTGTTTAAGTCGCAGTCCACTTTCAACGGGACAGAGCGTTCCGCGGACGGCGGCACCCAAGCCGGTGCCGCCGTCGGCCGTCCTTAGGACTGTGCCTGGCCCTCCGCCACCACCGCGACGCCGCCGGCAGGAACGGTGCCCGGGAAGGGGCCACCGGTCAGCAGGTCCTGGCCAGTGGCTGAGACGGCGGCATCCGCCCTCGTGTGGTTGATGGCGAACAGGAAGCTGCGCCCGTCGGCGGACAGGCGCCGCACCAGTTCCACCCCGGGATCGGCAGCGGCGACGGGCGAAACGCCCGATTCGGCCAGCAGCTTGTCAACCAGGGCTTCGATGCCGTTGGCGTCCGGGAGGGTGGCCAGGTACCAGGCCGCCCCTGGCCCAACAGGCCGCCGGGTCAGGGAGGGAACCCCCTCCAGCGGGTATTCGGTAAAGGTTTGCACCACCTCGGCGCCGGCAAGGTGGACATGCTCGCTCCAGATGGAAGAAGTGGTCCCGTCGCTCAACTTGAGCTGGGCTCCGGCCAGCAGCGGATAAAACTCCTCCACCCGGACGCCCAGGAGATCGCGGAACGCGCCCGGGTAGCCGCCGAGCAGCACATGGTCCTGAGTGTCCACGATGCCGCTGAAATAGCTGACCAGGACCGTGGCCCCGCGCGAAGCCGCGGCGGCGATGGTGGCGGCGTCCTCATCGGACACCGCGTACAGGGTGCACGCCAGCACCAGGTCGTAGCCGTCAAGTGACGCCGACGGATGCACCAGGTCCACGGAGACTCCGCGCAGGACCAGCGACCGGTGAAACGCCCTCAGCAGGTCCAGGTACTTCACGTCGACGCTCGGTTTGGAGTCGATCTCGCTGGCCCACCAGGCCTCGTAGTCGAAGACAATGGCGGCGCGCGACTGGACCCGCGAACCGCGCACGGGTTCGAGGCGCTGCAGGGCCGCGCCAAGCTCCACCACCTCACGCCACACCCGCGTGTCCCGTCCCCCGTGCGGCACCATGGCGGAGTGGAACTTCTCCGACCCCGCGAAGCTTTGCCGCCACTGGAAGAACATCACGGCGTCCGCCCCGCGGGCCACGTGGGCCAGCGAATTGCGCAGCATCTCGCCGGGCATCTTGGGTTGGTTGCGCGGCTGCCAGTTGACCGCCGACGTCGAATGTTCCATCAGGATCCACGGGTCACCGCCCGCAATGCCGCGCGTGAGGTCCGCGCTGAACGCGAGTTCCAGGTGGCGTTCCGGGTCCGCGGCCACGAGGTAGTGGTCGTTGGCGATGACGTCCAGGTCTTTGGCCCAGCTGAAGTAGTCCATGGATTTGGTGGCACTTGAGGCCATCAGGTTGGTGGTGCAGGGGATGTCCGGGGTCACCTCGCGAAGGACGGCCACCAGCTCCCGGTAGTAGTCCATCAGCGCCCACGAGCTGAACCGCTGGAAGTCCAGTTGCTGGCCCGGGTTCAGGGTGGACGGTGCGACGGCGGGCGGCAGGATTTCCTCGAAGGAGCCGTAGTTCTGGGACCAGAATGCCGTGCCCCAGGAAGCGTTCAAGGCAGCGATGCTCCCGTACCGGCGTTCAAGCCAGGTGCGGAAGGCGGCTGCGTCCTCTTCGCCGTAGAACTCCGAGACGTGGCAGCCCAGTTCGTTGTCCACATGCCACAGTGCCAGCGCGGGGTGGTCCTTGTAGCGTTCGGCGAGTGCGCGGGTGATCCCGGCGGCGTAGCGGCGGTACACGGCCGACGACGGCGTGTAGTGCCGCCGTGAGCCCGGTCCCAGCACGGTCCCGTCAGCCCTGACCGGCAGGATTTCCGGGTGTTTGCGCACCAGCCAGGCCGGAGGTGCGGCGGTGGCGGTGGCCAGGGCCACTTTCACGCCGATCCCGGCGAGGTTGTCCAGTACTTCGTCCAGCCAGCCGAACTCGTAGTGCCCTTCGGCGGGTTCCAGCAGGGCCCAGGAGAAAATGCCGACGCTGAGGAAATTCACGCCCGCTTCCTGCATGAGGTCCAGATCCTCCAGGCGGACACTGGCGGGCCATTGCTCGGGGTTGTAGTCGCCTCCGAAAGCGATGCCCCCAATGTTGCTCCACACTTTGGACGGGCCGGGGCTTTCCTGCTGTGTCATGGGACTCCTTTGTCAACTGTGAGGCGGGGTTCGCAAAGAGGAAACGCTTTCTTGGAAAACGCTTGCCTGGCGGCTTGGAAAACGCTTGCCCATTAATCCGAATGCAGCTATTGTATCGTTTCAGACGCCATGTTAGCCAGCTCACTACTTACGTTGTAGACCGAGCCAAGGCAGGCACCCAAAGAGCAAGGAGGCTCCCGTGATCAACAGAAGGCATTTCCTCACAACCGTGGCCATCGGCACCGCATCTGCCGCAGCCCTGGCAGCCTGCGGGAACGGAGGCAGCTCATCCGGCCAGACCGGATCCGCTGAAAAACCCGTGACCATCAACTACACCTGGTGGGGCAACGACGACCGCGCCGAGCGGACCCGCAAAGCCATCGCCCTGTTCGAGTCAAAGAACCCGGACATCAAGGTCAACGGCAACTTCACGGATTTCGCGGGCTACTGGCAGAAGCGTGCCACCGAAGCGGCCGGCGGCGGCCTGCCCGACGTGATGCAGTGGGACCTGTCCTACCTGCGCGATTACGGCCAGCGCAACCAGCTCCTGGACCTGGGCACGGTGAAGATCGATACCTCCGCGTTCGAGAAATCACTCCTCCCGTCCGGCCAGATCAAGGGCAAGACCTACGGCATCCCCACCAGCACCAACGCCTTCGCGGTCTACTACGATCCTGCCAAGCTGGCCTCCCTGGGCATCGCCGAACCCACCGGCAAATGGACCTGGTCCGAATTCCAGTCGTTCCTGAAGGAAGTTGGGGACAAGGGCAACGGCACCCTCTTCGGCTCCACGGACTTCACCGGTGTCTGGTGGCAGTTCAACATCTGGCTCCGCCAGAAGAACATCCAGGCCTTCACCAGCGACGGGAAGCTGGGATTCAGCAAGGACGACCTGAAGACCTGGTGGAACCTCAACTCGAAGCTGCGCGGAACCCAGGCCCTCGTGCCGGAAGACAGGGTAACCCAGCTCAAGCCCAAGTCCCCGTTTGGCTCCAACGTCAGTGCCGCGGAGGTCACCTGGGACAACTTCATGGCCGGATACCTGGCTGACAGCGGCGCCAAGCAACTCAAGCTGGTACCGGTGCCCTCGGATGACCCGAACAACCTGGGCCTGTTCCTGAAGCCGTCCATGCTGATGGTGGCCAGCGCCAAGACCAAGTTCAAGGACGCGGCCGCACGCTTCATCGATTTCATGGTCAACGATCCCGAGGTGGGCCAGATCTTCAAGACTTCCCGCGGCGTTCCGGCCTCCAAGACCCAGCGCGACGGCACCACGTTCGATGGCGCCGACAAGCTGGTGGTGGATTACGAGAAGTCCATCGAGCAGTACCTCAAGGACGCACCCGAGCCGCCGATCGTCGGGTTCGGCACGCTGGAAGCATCGTTCGGCCGGATTGCCTCCGACCTCAACTACGGCAAGCTCACCGTTGACGGTGCCGTCGACGCGTGGTTCAAGGAAGCCGAAGACCTCATCAAGCAGAACGCCTGATCCGGCCAGTGCCTGATCGAGTGTTCACGACTGACGGATTGAACTCGTGACTCAAAGCCCAACCCTGAGCAGGCGCCAGGGGCACTCCGGTACCGCGTTGCCGCGCAAGTCGCGGCAGCGCGGGGCGGATGCCCGCGCCGGTTACACCTTCCTGCTGCCCTGGCTGCTGGGTTTCATCGCCCTGACGGTCGGGCCGATGATCTCCTCCCTGTACCTCTCGTTCACCAACTACAACCTGTTCGAGGCGCCCAAGTGGATCGGCTTCGACAATTACGCCACCCTCTTCCAGGACGAGCGCTTCCTGCAGTCCGTGGGCGTGACCCTCTCCTATGTGGTCTTCGGCACCCCGCTCAAGCTCGCCGCGGCCCTGGCGGTGGCGATGCTGCTGAACAGCAAGCGCCGCGGCCAGGGCTTCTACCGGTCGGCGTTCTACGCCCCGTCCCTGATCGGGGCCTCGGTGTCCATAGCGATCGTCTGGAAGGCCATGTTCGGCGATTCCGGGCCGGTGGACCAAGGCTTGTCCTTCTTCGGGATCAACATCGGCGGCTGGGTGGGAAATCCGTCCATGACCATGCCCATGATGATCCTGCTGACCGTGTGGCAGTTCGGCGCCCCGATGGTGATCTTCCTGGCCGGCCTGAAACAGATCCCGGGCGAACTCTACGAGGCGGCATCGATGGACGGTGCCGGTCCGGTGCGGAAGTTCTTCAACATCACATGGCCCATGCTCTCTCCGGTGATCTTCTTCAACCTCCTGATGGAAACCATCCACGCGTTCCAGATCTTCGCGTCGGCCTACATCATCTCCAACGGTGACGGCGGCCCCGCCGGCTCCACCCTCTTCTACACCCTCTACCTGTACCTGCGCGGCTTCAGCGACTTCCGGATGGGCTACGCCTCGGCCATGGCCTGGTTGCTGGTGATCGTGGTCGGCATCATCACGCTGATCTTCTTCCGCACCTCCAAGTCCTGGGTCCACTACAGCGGTGATGCAAAATGACAACCACGGCAACCCCCGTCCAGCCGGCCCCGGGCGCCACAGCCCCGGCCTACAACCCGAAGTCCGAATCCACCACCGCCAAACGCGCCAAGAGCACCATCTTCCACGCCGCAGCGCTCCTGCTGACCTGCGTGGTGCTCTACCCCGCCCTGTGGATGATCGCCTCCGCGTTCAAACCCAACTCGGAAATCGGCGGCCAGAACACCTCGCTGTGGTCCAGCAACTTCAGCTTTGACAACTTCGCCACCGCGATGGACGGCATCGGCGGGGTCTCCACGCTGCAGTTCTTCACCAACTCGCTGATCCTGGCCATCGGCGCCGTCGTCGGCACCATCCTCTCCGCGAGCGTGTCCGCCTACGCCTTCGCCCGGATCAAATTCCCCGGCCGCAGCGTGTTCTTCGGCATGATGATCGCCACCTTGCTGCTGCCGTTCCACGTGGTGATCATCCCGCAGTACATCATCTTCCAGCAGCTCGGACTGGTGGACACCTACGTCCCCCTGCTCATCGGCAAGTTCCTCGCAGGAGACGCGTTCTTCGTGTTCCTCATGGTGCAGTTCATGCGCAACCTGCCCGCCGAACTCGACGAAGCAGCCCGCATCGACGGCGCAGGGCACGTCCGGATCTTCACCTCCATCATGCTGCCCCTGATGAAACCGGCCCTGATCTCCACCTCGATCTTCTCCTTCATCTGGAGCTGGAACGACTTCCTGGGCCCGCTGCTCTACCTGAACACCCCCGACAAGTACCCGTTGCCTCTGGCCCTGCGCCTCTTCGTGGACCAAACCCAGTCCTCGGACTACGGCGCCATGATCGCCATGTCCGTCCTGGCCCTGCTCCCCGTGCTGATCTTCTTCCTGATCTTCCAGCGGTACATCGTCGAGGGCGTTTCCACCCAGGGCCTCAAGGGCTAACGGTCAACGGAGAGAAAAATGAGCGCCATGGACAGCACCACCCCCGTTTCCGGCCACGAGCCCATCCCGGTGAACCGGTTTGCCCTGTTCTCCGAAACCCTCCTGGCAGGCCTGCTGGTGCTGGTGCTGTCCGTCCCGCTGGTAACCCTCCCGGCCGCCTACGCGGCCGGCATCGCCCACCTGGAACGGCACCTGGCCGGCCGGGATGATTCGGTCCGCGGACTCTGGCGCCTCTTCAGGGCGGCCCTGCCCGGCAGCTGGAAGCTGGGCCTGACGACGGCGGCAGCCGCCGTCGTGATTGTCCTCAACCTCCTGCTCGCCTGGGTGGGGCAACTGCCGGGCCGTGGAGTGGTGCTGCCAGCCACCCTGATCCTGGCGGCCGGAGCGGCGATCGTGCTGCTCCGCGCCGCCTCGGCCTGGACCGATGCAACCGGCCAAGGCGCCACCGCAGGGGACTCCTGGCGCACGGCCCTCCATGCCGGGCAGGCAATGACCCTGCGCGACTGGACCGGTTCGCTGCTGCTCGCGGCCGCGCTGTTCTGCGCCGTGGTGTTCGTCTGGATGCTCGCGGCGCTCTTTGTGGTGGTCCCCGGCACCCTCATCCTCGCCGCGGCGGCAGTAAAACTGCGGTCCGGCCGGCCCCGACGCTAGCTGTGCCGTTGCGCCGCGCCCGAACCGATCAACGCGCCCGTACCGGTCAAAGCGGCCGCCCCGGGCCCGGCCAACCCCGGTGGTACCACCCGCTGACGCAGCACAACTACCGGCTGTTCCTGGGCATGCAGCTGGCCGGCAGCCTGGGGGTGTGGATGCAGCGCCTGGCCCAGGACTGGCTGGTGCTGCAGCTGACCGGAAGCCCCGCAGCGGTGGGCGCCGCCGTCGCCCTGCAGTTCCTGCCCATGCTGGTGGTGGGCCCGCTGGCCGGGCTGGTAGTGGACCTCTTTCCCAAGCGCCGGATCATGATGGTATGCCAGTCCGTCATCGTGCTGCTGGGCATTGGCCTCGCTGCCTGGGCCGCGAGCGGCACCCTGAAGGTATGGGTGGTGTACGCCAGCTGCGTCGCCTTGGGCATCATTGCGGCGGTGGACCAGCCCACCAGGCAGGTGTTCGTCAATGAAGTGGTGGGAGACGCCGCGCTGCGGCCGGCCATCGGACTGAACAATGCGCTGTCCCAACTGGGCGGCATGGCCGGCCCGGCGTTGGGCGGGCTGCTCATCGCCCAGGCCGGACCGGCGGCGGCCTTTGCCGCCAACGCGCTGATCGGCATGGGTGTCCTGGGCCTGATCACGGCCATTCGGACCAACGAGCTGCATCCTGGCCCGCGCGCCGGACGCGGCCGGGGCCAGGTGCTTGCCGGCCTCCACTATGTCCGCGAACGGCCACGGCTGCTCCTCCTTATTCTCCTCGCCGGCCTGCTGGGCGCCTTCGGGATGAACGGGCCGGTGGTCCTGGCGGCGTTCGCCGAACGGGTGTGGCACAACGGCGTGGAAGGCTTCGGCCTGTTCAACACCGTCAGCGCCGTCGGCGCCCTGGCCGGGGCGCTCCTGGCCGCCCGGCTTGGCACCATGGGCCGGAAAGGCATTGTGGCTTCGGCCGGCCTTTTCGGCCTGTCCCAGCTGCTGGCGGCGCTCATGCCCACCGTCGGCCTCTTCATCGCCATGCTGGTGGTGGTGGGCATGATGACGCTGCTGTTCCTCACCAGTGCCGCCACCGCCGTCCAGCTCGAGGCCGGTCCCGCCATCCGCGGCCGCGTCATGGCCCTGTACCTTCCGCTCCTGCTGGGCGGACATGCGCTCGGTGGCCTCCTGGCCGGCTGGCTGACCGAGCAGTTCGGAGTCCGGGCGGGCCTGGTGGCCACCGGCTGCCTGGGCATGCTGTCCGCCATGGTCATCGGCCTCTTGCTCTGGCGGCACGGGCGGCGCACCCGTCCTCCAGTGGCAACTACCGGGGCGTAAAGATCCAGGTGCCGGTGTGCACGCGGAATTCCCTGGCGGCGCCGTCCGCGGTGCCCAACGGGGCGGAAGGTACCGGGGCGGCATCCGCAGTGGGCCCTTTGACCCCGTAGGTGCCGGCGGGCAGCCTCACGGTGGCAGTGGTGCCCGGTGGAACCGTGCACTCCAGCTCCACCGAACCACCGCGCCTGCGCCAGCTCGCCTGTACGTATCCGTTGTCCACCGGGATACTGCCGCGGGCGTGCTCCAAGCGGCACAGCGGCGGTTCGATCACCACCGCGGTGCCGCCGGGGACGGCGTACCGGATGCCGAGCAGGTGCTCGAGGATCTCCTTGAGCACGGACGCGGACCAAGCGTGCGACTGGCTGTAGTCGGTCCCCTCGGCCAGGTCCCAGGCTTCCCAGGTGAAGGTGGCTCCGCGGTCCAGGAGCCGTGCCCAGCCGGGCTGGTCTTTGGCGGTGAGGAGGTCCAGGACGGCGTCCATGCGGCCCTGGCGCACCAGGGCACGGACCAGCCGGTGCACCGTCATGGGGCCCTGCCGCATGCCCATTCCGGCGATCCGGGCGGCATCGGCTTCCGCGTGGCCGGGGTCCGTGATGCCCAGTGAGAGCGGGAAGGACGTGGCGTGCTGGGAGGCGTGGGAACTGGGTGTCCCGTCCTCATGGAGCCCGTCCACCATGACCCCGCCGACGCGCAGCCGGCCGCGGATGGCGCCGGCCAGCGCACGGGCTGCCGTGGCGTAGCGGACGGCGGCGTCTTCCTTGCCGGCCGTGTTGCAGAGCCGTGCCGTTGACACCAGCGCCGAGTAGGCCTGGGCGTTGACGGTGGTCTTGGCCGCGCACTCCATGTCGTAGCCGAACCGGCCGGGTGCGGGCCAGTCCACGATGCCGTGCAGGTAGGGGCCCGAGCCGCCGCCCAGCCTGGTGACCAGTCCCGCCGTCGGGCCTTCCGCCGGAATGCAGCGCAGCGCGTAGTCGGCCGTGTCGCACAGGTGGGGAAGCAGTTCGCGGACCAGGCCGGCGTCTCCGGAGCGCAGGTGGTACTCCTCCGCCCACTCCGGCAGCATCAGGGAGAAATCGGGGATGTCGCGCTTGCCGTCGCCGTTGGGATAGACGGCGTTGTACCGGCCCTTGTCCGCCCCGGTGTTCCAGTAGCGGCGGGCTGACCAGGCGAATTCGCGCAGTGCCTGCGCCGTGTAGGCGTGTTCGCCGAAGAACGCCATGGTGGCGTAGGAAATGTTGGCGGCGTCGGCCAGGAACTGGCCTTTTTCCCGGGTGGGAGTGTCCACGAACTGCTCCTGGACTCCGTAGAGCGCAGAATCGCGCAGCAGCCCGACGACCTCGTCCAGGACGGGGTCGGAACTGGTGAAGCTGCCTTCGCCGGGGTGGCTGCCGTAGACCGTGGCGGCGCCGACGCGTGACACGTCCGCCGCCTCCACGCCCGGCAGTTCCAAGTAGCGGAAGCCGAGGTGGACGGAGGCCCGGAACTGCTGTGGCCCGGCGGTTTGTGTGTAGGGGAAGGACATGTCCGTGTTCTGGCTGGGGGTCTTTCCGGCATCCACCCTGCCGTCCGGGCGCAGGACGTAGCCGGCCCGGAGCATGACCGTGCGCCCCGGGACGCCGGCCAGGAAGTCCACCTCGGGCCGGGCCGGGATGACGCGCCCGAAGTCCGCCACCAGGGTGCCGTCCTCCGCGGCAAGGAACCGCCGCGGTGCCACGAACTCCCCGCCCAGGAACGTCCGGCGGGCGTGCAGCCGGGGAAAGTCCGACGTCGGGTGCCGGCCGGCGCTGATGGCGGCAGGAAGGTCTTCGGTGAGGTCCAGGGACGCTGCGGCCTCGCCATCCAGGTGCTCCACGGGGTCGCCCTCGTCATTGCGGTAGCCCGACTGGCGGTACGGGGCCTCGCCGGCACGCCAGCCAGGGCCCGAGACAAGGACGTCGCGCCGTCCGTCGTCGTAATCAACACTCAGCCTGAGCAACAGGCCGGGAACGCCTGCGGCGCGGCCCTGGCCCGGACCGTACCAGTGGAGGAGGGCCGTCACCGGCACGGGCGTACCGGCCGGATGTGCCGCCAGGACCCCGGTGACGTCGGCGGCATCGAAATACCCCTCGCCGGGGTAGCCGAACGAGGTGGTGCCGAGGCAGGGCGTTCCGGCCACCGAAACCTGCGCGTGGTGGTGTGCCGCCACGAAAAGCCTGGCCCGCCGGACCGTCCCGTCCAGCGCTATGGTGCCCCGGAACAGGGTCCACTCGTCGGGCTGCCGGTGTCCGGTGGTGCGGTCCCATTGTGCCAAGGACGCAAGCGCGTCGTCCTCGGCGGCGTCAAAACGGTGGTCCAGCAGGACCTCCCCGGAACGGCCGGGAACCTCCCTGGTGATTTTGAGCCGCGCGTACTCCGCCTGGCTCCGGGGTCCCTGGTGCAGGGCGGCCCTTTCGCCGCTATCCGCGGATGCCGGTACGTCAACCACCAGCAGTTCCGTTCCGCCCAGCGACACCCGGATGGTCAGCCCGTCGTCCCTGATATCCAGGTCCTGCCACGATCCGGGGCAAGGTTGCCGGTCTCCTGCCGGTGCGGCGGTTCCCAGGACCTCGGAATCCGGGGCGGCGGGGGAGGGGATTTCCCAGTCCGGAGTGCGGCGGAGTACCAGTTCTCCGGCCGGGCCCAGTTCGAGCAGCACGCCCGTCCCGGGTCCGTTGCTCCGCAGGATCATGCCGGCTTTGCCCATGACGGGCCGGAGCCGGGCCTGGATCCGGACGCTGCGGACGGCGGGGCACGGCAGAGGCAGGAACGGCGAGCCCGCCACCCGCAGGGCGCGGTTGTGGATTTCCAGCGGGGCGCGCCCGCCCGGGGCCCGGCTGATCCAGCCGGCCTGCCAGGACGCGTCCGTCAGGCCGGTGCTGAAGGGGTGCGGGGAAGACCAGGAGCCCGCCCTGCCGGCAGCATCATGGATGCGCACGCGCCAGGCGAAGTCCGAGTCGTCCGCCAGGGCGGGGCCGCCATAGGGCACGCCGCGCTGGGATGCGGAAGCTACCGGTCCCGAGCCCCACACCAGCGCGCCCCGGGTGTCCCGGACCTCAACCTCGTAGCCGGTCTGCTGTGCCAGTGCGGGATCGTCGCCGTCGCCCTGGGCCAGCTGCCAGCTGAACGCGGGGGCCGGCGAAGCAGCCAGGCAGGCGGAAAGCCCGTCCGTCAGCAGGTTGGCTGCGTGCAGGTGACCGGCGTCGCGGAACTGGCCGCCCATCAGGAAGCCGGAATATCAAAGGTGGCCGGGGCGGACACGGCCCAGGGGAGTCCCAGCTCGCTGAAGGTGGCGTGCTCCCGGCCCGCACGTTCCAGCGCGGCCTCAATACCTGTTACGACGGCGTGGGCTGAGTCGCCGTCGCCCTCCCACCGGACGTGGGCGGGATCGATGGGGGAGGGCAGCGGCGCCGTCCGGACCGCTTCCAGCACCAGCATGAAGGCTCCGCTGTCCAGCAGGCTGCTGGTGAGCGGAACGCCGGAGGCGCGGTGGGCCAGCAGGTTCTCGGTGAGGTCATCGCGGCCAAACGTCTTTTCGCTGCGCCCGGCTGCGGTTTCAATGCTGAGCCGGTCCTCGGTGTAGTGGAACACGGCGGTGCCGGCCGAGCCCTGCAGGGTCACGCAGGGCTCAACGGATTCGGACGCGCAGATGGTCAGCGCGCAGGTGATGGGCAGGCCTGGAGTGGTGCGGATCCGGATCACGGAGGTGTCATCCGATTCGATGTCGTTGGCCCGGTACAGCTCGGTCTCCACGGATGCGATGTCAGCGGTGGTGCGCGCCCCGGCAATCCGGAGGGCGGTTGCCACGGCATGCGCCAACGGATTGGTGGCGACGCCGTCCACCACGTCCACGCCGTTGATGCTGCGTTTCCCGGCCCAGCGCGAGCGTTTGTAGTAGGCCCGGTCCCGGACCCAGCGGCCGGTGGCCGAGATGCCCTCCAAGGTGCCGATGGTGCCGGCCGCGAGCAGTTCCTCGATGGCCCGCAGGGCGTGCGAACCGAGGCTTTGGAACCCGATCTGGACACCGCGCCCGGAATCCTCCGCCGCGGCACACAGCCGGTTGAAATCGGCAAGGGACGCGACGGGGGGTTTTTCCAAGTACAGCTCCGCGTCCGCGGCAAGGGCAGCCAGGGCCAGCGGTGCGTGCGTCTGGATGGGGGTCGCCACGATGACCAGGTCGAGGTCCCCGGCGGCCTGGAGGAGCTCGTCGAGCCCGGGGTGGATGGCGGCCGACGGCGGCACGGCACCTGGCGCGGGCGGCTGCGGATCGGCAACCGCCACCAGCTCGACGGCGCCTGCCGCCTGCAGGCGTTCAAGGTTCCGGAGGTGATGGGTGCCAAAGCCGTGCACGCCCACCAGTGCCACCCGCGCCGCAGTCCCCGGGGCGGTTCCGGCGCCCTTGCCGGCCGCTTCCGTTGCCGTTCCCATGGTTCTCCGTCCTGCCCGTCCGGGCACCAGCCTGTAGCGCCCGCCATCTGTCAGCAAGCGCTTTCCACCGTTCAGTGTGCGGCATGGAGGCATTGCCAGTCCAGCTATGTAACGATTCAAAAATTCACTTGACCGAGATGCCGGTGCGGGTCTAGATTTTCGAGAAACCGATTACCAGCGTGATGCGGGACACTTTCCGCTTCGCCTCTGCAACGATGGAGAACAGAAGGGAGCCCAGCCATGCTGTCAGGGACCTTCAGTGCGCGTGCCTATTCATTTTTTGACACGCTCGCATGGATTGCGGGCCTGAACCTGCTTTGGATCGTGTTCACCCTGATGGGTGGCGGCATCCTTGGTGCCGGGCCGGCCACGGCCGCGGCGCAGATCCTGGTGCGCAAGCGGGCCCGGGGGGAGGCGGCTCCGCTGGTGCGCGGATTTGCTGCCGGATACACCAGGAATTTTGGCCGCGCGAACATCCTTGCACTGCCGGTCATGGCCGTCTCCGTTGCTCTTGCCCTGAACTGGAACTACTTTTCGGCGGGGCGCGGGCTCTTCGCGCAGCTCATGGCGGCAGGCATCTTTGTTGCCGCAATCTTCCTGGCCGGCGCAGCGTGCTACGTGTTTCCCATGTACGCCCGCTACGAACTGCCGCTGCGGCAGTACTTGCTGACGTCGTCGCGCTTTGCCGTGCGGCATCTTGCGGGAACCGTCATCCTGCTGTTCGTCACCGCCGCCGCGGCGTACGCCAGCGCGGCGCTCCCGGGCCTGATTCCGTTTTTCAGCATCGGAGCCTGGCTCTTCCTGACCGGCTGGCTCTGCGACCGCTTCTTCACCGCGAATGACGAATCGGTAGCCGAAGCGCTGGCAGTGGAACCGGACGGCCGGGCCGCCCTGCAGGGAGCCTCCACCGCCTGACCGCCCTCCTCCCGGGTGCGGCCAGGCCATGCCCGGCTTCTAAATGAAACGTATCAATACTGGCCCTAAGGCCCAATGAACCCCAATGAAGTGGAAAAGGAAGAATATGATCCGCAGGAAACTTTCCCTGGCCGCCGCCGTCGTCACCGCCGCTGCCCTGTCCCTCACGGCCTGCAGCGGAGGTGACGCCCCGGCCGCCGACCTCACCTCGGTGTCCATCATGGCGCCCTTCCTCGAGGCGCAGCCGCCCGGCGCGGACGGCGCAGTGCAAAAGAAGCTGGAGGAGATCACCGGCAAGCAGGTAAAGATCAACTGGGCTCCCAACGCCTCCTACGAGGACAAGACCAACATCACCTTGGCAGGATCGGACATCCCGCAGGTCATGGTGATCCAGGGCAAGAGCCCCGGGTTCGTCAAGAACGCCCAGGCCGGTGCCTTCTGGGACCTCACCGGCAAGCTGGACAAGTACCCCAACCTCAAGACCACCTACCCGGACATCCAGCAGAACGCCAGCGTCAACGGCAAGGTCTACGGCATCTTCCGCGGCCGCGCCCCGATGCGGACCGCGGTCATGTTCCGGCAGGACTGGCTGGACAAGCTGGGCCTGCAGCCGCCCAAGACCGTGGAGGACCTCTACAAGGTGGCCAAGGCGTTCACCGAGCAGGACCCGGACGGCAACGGCAAGAATGACACCTACGGCATCACGATTCCCAAATGGGGCGCGCTGGGAAGCAACAGCCCCTACGACGTCATCGAGGAATGGTTCGGGGCCGGCAACCGCTGGACCGAGCGGGACGGAAAGCTGGTACCCAGCTTCGAGACCGACGAGTTCCTCCAAGCGGACCGCTTCATCAAGAAGATGGTGGATGAGAAGCTCATCAACCCCGACTTCGCCACGTTCGACAGCACCAAATGGAATGAACCATTCTTCAACGGCAAGGGCGGCATCATCGTGGACGTCGATTCCCGGGTCAGCGTCCTCATCAACCTGTTCAAGCAGGCAGATCCCAACAACTTCCAGAACAAGGTGGGCTTCGTGGGCAACCTCGAAGGCCCCGACGGCAAGCTGCACGCCCACCCCACCGACGGCTACTCCGGCTTCCTGGCCGTCCCGAAAGCCAGTGTCCGGACGGAAGCCGAACTGGACAAGGTCCTGGAATTCCTGAACACCCTCAACGGCAAGGACGCCGGCATCCTCCTGAACAACGGCATTGAGGGCGTCAACTTCACGGTGGTGGACGGCAAGGCCGCTCCGGTCAAGCCGGAAACGGACGCCAGCAAGGCCGTCACCACGGACATCAAGAGCTACGCCCAGCTGGGCATGAACGTTGCCGGCAACCAGTTCTACCCGGTCAAGCAGGCCAGCGACTACGAGCAGCAGGTCTTCGACAAGCGCACCGACGTCATGGCGGAGGACCTCAAGAGCGCCGTCTACAACCCGGCAGCGCCTTACGTTTCCGCCACCTATGTGGCCAAGGGAGCCCAGCTGGACAACATCGTGGCCGATGCCCGGATCAAGTACCTGGCGGGCCAGATCGATGAGCAGGGGCTCAAGGACGCCATCAAGCTGTGGAACACCAGCGGCGGCGACAAGGTCAAGGAAGAGATCAACAAGCTCTGGCAGGACAACAAGTAAATGGCAGCCCCCGTTGTCGAGGCTGAGGCACGGGCGGCCAACCGGCCGCCCGTGCGGGAACGGAAGAACCGCAGGTTTTCCGTCCATTTCGCGCACTACAAGTGGTTGTACCTGCTGCTGCTGCCAGGCGTGGTGTACTTCGCGGTGTTCCGGTACGCCCCCATGTATGGCGTATCCATCGCGTTCAAGGATTACGTCCCGTTCCTGGGGGTAAACGGCAGCCCCTGGGTGGGAGTGCAGAACTTCACGGATTTCTTTGCCAACCCGGATTTTCCCCGGCTATTGGGCAACACCCTGATCCTGGCATTCCTGAACCTGGGCATCGCCTTCCCGCTGACCATCGTCCTGGCCCTGCTGCTCAATGAGGTACGCCTGTCCGTCCTCAAGCGCACGGTCCAGACCCTGGTGTACATCCCGCACTTCCTGTCCTGGACCATCGTGGCGTCCCTGAGCTTCCTGCTGTTCGCCCTGGACATCGGCCCGCTGTTCCAGTTCCTGAACAACGTCATGGGCACGAACATCGATTTCCTGTCCGATCCCGCGTGGTTCCGGCCCCTGATCGTGCTGCAGGACATCTGGAAGAACACCGGCTGGGGCACCATCATCTTCCTGGCCGCCCTGGCCACGGTGGACCAGGACCAGTACGAGGCCGCCATCATCGACGGCGCCGGCCGGTTCCGCCGGGTCTGGCACATCACGCTTCCCGCGATCCGGTCCACCATCATCGTGATGCTGATCCTGGCCATCGGGCAGATGCTCAACACCGGCTTCGAACAGATCTACCTGATGACCAACGCCCTCAACCGCGAGGTGGCGGACGTCTTTGACACCTACGTCTATTTCGTGGGCATCACCCAGGGCGCCTACAGCTACTCCACGGCAGTGGGCCTGTTCAAATCCCTGGTGGGCATCGTGCTGATCTTCGGCACCAACTGGCTGGCCAAACGATTCAACCAGAGCGGACTGTTCTAGCCATGAAAATCCACAACACCCGCGGCGGCCGGGTTTTCGACGCCGTCAACTATGTGTTCCTTGCCCTGATCGGCATCATCACCCTGCTGCCGTTCGTCTACGTCTTCGCCGGGTCCTTCGCCACCGAAGCGGAGATCACCCGCCGGGCATTCTTCGTCTGGCCCGAGAAATTCACCCTGGGCTCCTACGAGTACATCTTCGCCACCCCGGCGTTCACCCGCGCCCTGGTCACCACCATCCTGGTCACCGCCGTGGGCACCTTGGTCCAGCTGGCCTTCACCGTGACCATGGCCTACCCGCTGGCCAAGAAAAGCCTGCGTGGCAGGAACGTCATCCTGTCGCTGGTGGTCTTCGCCATGGTCTTCTCCGGCGGCATGATCCCCACCTTCCTGCTGGTCAAGGACCTGGGCCTGCTCAACTCTTACTGGGCCCTGATCCTGCCGGCGGCCATCAACCCCTTCAGCCTGATCATCATCAAGAACTTCTTCCAGGAACTCCCTGCCGAGCTTGAGGAATCGGCCAAGATGGACGGCGCCACCGAGATCGGCATCCTCTGGCGGATCCTGCTGCCGCTGTCCAAGCCGGTGCTCGCAACGTTCGCGCTCTTTTACGCCGTGGGGATCTGGAACGACTTCATGTCCCCGTTGCTGTACCTGAGCGACAACTCCAAGTGGACGCTGCAGATGTACCTGCGGCAGGTCACCGCCGCCTCGGACCTCCTGGGCACCGGCAACGTGGACCCCAACTACATCCCGCCGGAACAGGGCATCAAGTTTGCGGTGATCGTGGTGGCCACCCTGCCCATCCTGATCTTCTATCCGTTCCTGCAAAAGCACTTTGCCAAGGGCATGCTCATCGGCTCCGTCAAGGGCTGACCCCGTACTGGAGGAAGCACACCATGAAAATCCTGCTGGCCGGCGACTCCACGGTTGCCGACTGCCCCACCCAAGAGTTCCCGATGAGCGGTTGGGGAGCGCAACTTCCGCCGCATACCTATCGGTGGGGCTCGGTGCACAACTTCGCCAAAGGCGGGGCAAGCACGGAATCCTTCCGCGACGAGGGACTCTGGGCGGACCTGCTGGCCGAGGCCGGGCCCGGCGACGCGGTGCTCATCCAGTTCGGCCACAACGACCAGAAGAAGCAGCACCTCGCCGCGCGAACCGGATACGCGGCCAACCTGCGCACCATGGTGGACGAGGTGCACGGGGCCGGCGCCGCGCCGCTCCTGTGCACCTCGGTGGAGCGGCGGCACTTCCTCGACGCCAGGCACCAGGGCGACGGCCCGGCGTCGGGCGCTGTCCTGGAGGCAAGCCTGGAGGACTACCCCGAGGTGGTCCGCGAACTCGGCCTGGAACTGGGGGTGCCGGTGGTGGACCTGAACGCCTGGACCCGGGACCTGTACCTGCGGCTGGGGCGCGACAGATCGCGGAACCTCTTCTGCCACTTCGCGCCCGGTGAGCACGCCCGCTGGCCGGGTGGTCTGGCGGACAACACCCACTTCTCGCAGCAGGGTGCCATGCTGGTGGCCGGGGAGGTGGCCCGGCAGCTTGGCCGGCTGGGATACGGAGTCCTTGAGCCGGCATTGGGTACGACGTCGGGACAGGGCTAGGTGGACGCCGCGGGCTTGGCAACGGGCGTCCTCTACAGCAACCCGCTGGCAGGCCCGGACGATGTCGCCGGCTGGGTGGCGGAAGGGCCCTTGGGCCTCGGCAGCCATAACGGCGCCCTGGAGCTGTCCGGCACCCTGGATGACGGCGAGTTCGGCGATCATGCGCACTGGACCTTTTGGTGCCCCGAGGAGTTTCCGGACGGCATCCGCATCAGCTGGGACTTCCTGCCGCTCGCCGAACCGGGCCTGGCCATGCTGTTCTTCGCGGCCGCCGGACAGGGCGGGCTGGACCTTTTCAGCCCTTCGCTCGCGCCCCGGACCGGGTACTACCCGCAGTACCACTCGGGGGACATCGATGTACTGCACGTTTCCTACTTCCGGCACAAACACCAGTCCGAGCGCGCCTTCCGCACGTGCAACCTCCGAAAGAGTGCCGGCTTCGAACTGGTGGCCCAAGGGGCGGATCCGCTGCCGCCCACGGAAGACGCCGCCGGCTTCTACCGCCTCAACGTCGTGAAAGAAGGGCCACGGGTGGAGTTCGCCATCAACGGGTTGAGGCTCTTTCAGTGGCACGATCCGTCGGACAAAGTGTTGGGCGGCGGCCGGATCGGATTCCGCCAGATGGCACCGCTGCGCGCCGCCTACCGCAACCTGCTGGTGGAGAAGGTTTAGGTCGCTTCCGCACTGAGGCAAGATAGGAGGCGTACATCTGCCCACTGGAGGGAGGCGGGACATGGAACCCGTATTGGTCGACGGCGGCAAGGGGACGGTGGAGCTGGGCCCGGACGGCATTCTCCATCTCATCTGGGAGCCCAAGGTACGGATCGAAGTCCACGATGCGCAGGCAGCAATGGCCACGGTCAACGACATCGCCGGCGACGGCAGCTACCCCATGCTGGTGGACATGGCCACCACGGAGTCTGTCAGCCGGGAAGCCCGCGGGGTCTTCTCCATCCCGTGCGCGGCCAACCGCATCGCCCTGCTCGGGGCAAGCCCGGTGGACCGGATCATCGCCAACTTTTTCCTGGGTGTCCACATTCCGCCGTGCCCCACGCGCTTCTTCACGTCCCGGTCCGAGTCCATGAAATGGCTGCTGCAGCAGGACAAGTAGCGGACCCGCGGATCAGCCGGCTGCCGGCGCGGCCGTGCTCTGCCGTATCACCAGCTCGGGCGTGAACACTACCGCCCGGTGGACAGGGTTTTGGGATTCCACTTCTTCGGACAACAGCTCGATCGCCGTCCGCCCCAGCAACTCGGTGGGCTGGCGGATGGAGGACAGGGGGACCACGGCGGAAATCGCAAAATCGATGTCGTCATAACCAATCAATGCCACATCCTCCGGGATGCGGAAGGTGTGCGTCATGGTGAGGGACTGCATGACGCCCAGGGCCAGGAGGTCGTTGGCGCAGAAAATTCCGTCCGGCAGCTCCGCGCGGCCCCGCTGCACCAGCATGTCGCCCACGCTTCGGCCGGCAAGGACCGTCTGGCCCTCCGAGTCCAGCACCTCCAAGGTGGCGTCCGGTTCCTCCTTGACGGCTCGGCGGGCGCCTTCGAGGCGGTCCGCCACCTGGCGGATGGAGGTGGGGCCACCCACGAAGGCGAGCCGGCGGCGGCCGGTGTCCAGCAGGTGCCGGGCTGCGAGGTAACCGCCTGCGTCGTCATCCACTGCCACGGAGCTGAACTTGGATTCGTCAGCCAGCCGGTCCACCAGGACGGTGGGGACGCCGCGCTCGCGGAGGAGGTCCAACCGGTCCGTGACATCGCCTACCGGGGAAATCAGCAGGCCCTGAACGCGCTGCTCCTGGAAGAGGTCGATGTAATTCGCTTCGCGGCCGGCGTCGTGTCCGCTGTCCCCGAGCAGCACGGCGCTGCCCTGGAGGGCGGCGGCGTCCTCGGCCGAGCGGACCACGGAGGTGAAGAAGGGGTTGCCCACGTCCAGGACAATGAGGCCGATGGTGCGGCTGTGGCCAACCCGGAGCTGGCGGGCGGCATCATTGCGGACGAAGCCCAGCTCGTCGATGGCCCGCAGGACCCGTTCCCTGGTCCGCTCCGATACCCGGTCCGGGTAGTTCAGGACGTTCGAGACCGTTCCCACGGCCACGCTTGCGTGGGTGGCGACGTCCTTGATACTTGCTGTCCGGTTCATCGAATCTCCGTGCTGGTCTGTCCGCGGCCGGGTGTCCCGCGCGGACGATCAAAAGTTCTCTGCCATTGCTTGACACCTGCTCAGGTTCAACTGTACTTTGAATCGTAACAATGAAACGATTCAAAAAAACGCGAGTTTGAACAGGAGAACCAATGAGGGTCTGTTTCCGTTCCTCGGTCCAGCCGGCGCTCATCGACGAGTACCGCCGCCGGCACGCAGCGGTATGGCCGGAGATGCTGATCGCCCTCAAAGAAGCCGGCTGGCACAACTATTCGCTGTTCCTGGGAGACGACGGGCTCCTGGTGGGGTACGTGGAATGTGACGACTTCGACGCCGTCCGCGCCCGGATGGCCCTGACGGAGGTCAACGCCAGGTGGCAGGCGGAAATGGCAACACTCTTTGAAGACTCCGGCCAGTCGCCCGATGAGGGGTTCCGCGTGCTGGAGGAAGTCTTCAACCTTGACAGCCAGTTGGCGGCCAGCGCATCCGCAGGCTGACCGCCTGCGCGCACAACTTTCGCACCAACAGCAACAGGGCTCCAGCAGCGGGGCACCACAACCACACGAACCACACACCGGAAAGAACATCATGAACGACGTAGCAACGGCGCTGGGCAGGCTCGAGGAGCTTGCCATCGAGGTCCCCTCGTGGGCCTATGGAAATTCAGGCACGCGGTTCAAGGTGTTCGGTACGCCCGGCACGCCGCGCACGGTCCAGGAAAAGCTGGCCGATGCCGCCAAAGTCCACGAACTGACCGGGCTGGCCCCCACCGTGGCCCTGCACATCCCGTGGGACAAGGTGGACGATTACGCAGCTCTGAAGGATTACGCCGCCGGCCTGGGGGTGGGGCTGGGCACCATCAACTCCAATACCTTCCAGGATGACGAGTACAAGTTCGGTTCCCTGACCTCCTCCAACGAGTCGGTGCGCCGCCGCGCCATCGAGCATCACCTGGACTGCATCCAGATCATGCACGCTACGGGCTCACGCGACCTGAAGATCTGGTTGGCGGACGGCACCAACTACCCGGGCCAGGACGATATCCGCGGCCGGCAGGACCGGCTGGCCGAATCCCTGCAGGAAATCTACGCGGCCCTGGGGGATGAACAGCGGCTGGTGCTGGAGTACAAGTTCTTCGAACCGGCTTTCTACCACACCGATGTCCCGGACTGGGGCACGTCCTACGCGCAGACCCTGGCACTTGGGGAGAAGGCGTTCGTCTGCCTGGACACCGGCCACCATGCCCCCGGCACCAACATCGAGTTCATCGTGATGCAGCTGCTTCGCCTGGGCAAGCTGGGGTCCTTCGACTTCAACTCGCGCTTCTACGCCGACGACGACCTGATCGTGGGCGCCGCCGATCCGTTCCAGCTCTTCCGCATCATGCACGAGGTGATCCGTGGCGGCGGTTTCGGGAAAGAGGCCGGCGTCGCCCTCATGCTGGACCAGTGCCACAACCTGGAGGAGAAGATCCCGGGACAGATCCGCTCGGTCCTCAACGTCCAGGAGATGACGGCCCGCGCCCTGCTGGTGGACACCACCGCCCTGGGCGAGGCACAGCGCACCGGCGACGTGCTGGCCGCGAACGGCATCTTCAACGATGCGTTCTACACCGACGTCCGGCCCATCCTGGCTGAATGGCGTGAATCCCGCGGCCTGCCCGCGGACCCGATCGCTGCCTACAAGGCCAGCGGCTACCAGAAACAGATCAACGAGGACCGCGCAGGCGGCCAGCAAGCCGGATGGGGCGCATAAAGGGCATGAACATGCAGAACGCAGCCAAGACTGTTGAAGACCTGATTTCCCGTTCCAACCGCCTCGGCGCGGACAAGCGGAACACCAACTTTGCCGGCGGCAACACCTCCGCCAAAGGCATCGAGAAGGACCCGGTCACGGGCGAGGACGTCCAGCTGTTGTGGGTGAAGGGGTCCGGTGGGGACCTGGGCACGCTGAAGCCACAGAACCTGGCCGTGCTCCGGCTGGACCGGTTGACCGCCCTGAAGAACGTGTACCCGGGCGTTGAGCGTGAAGACGAGATGGTGGCGGCTTTCGATTATTGCCTGCACGGCAAGGGCGGGGCCGCACCGTCGATCGACACGGCGATGCATGGTTTGGTGGACGCCGCCCATGTGGACCACCTGCACCCGGACTCCGGCATCGCCATTGCCACCGCCGTTGACGGGGAAGCACTGACCACCAAGATCTTCGGCAACAAAGTGGTCTGGGTTCCCTGGCGCCGCCCCGGTTTCCAGCTGGGCCTGGACATCGCAGCGATCAAGGACGCCAACCCGCAGGCCATCGGCACCATCCTGGGCGGCCACGGCATCACCGCCTGGGGCGCCACCAGCGAAGAAGCGGAAGCCAATTCCCTGTGGATCATCGACCAGGCCGAAAAGTACATCGCAGAGAACGGCACGGCCGAGCCCTTCGGCGCCAAGCTCCCGGGTTACGGCGCTCTGCCGGAAACCGAACGCCGTGCCAAAGCCGCAGCGTTGGCACCGGTGATCCGCGGCCTGGCCTCCACGGACAAGCCGCAGCTGGGGCACTTCAGCGACGACGCCGTCGTCCTGGACTTCCTCGAAGCCGCCGAGCACCCGCGCCTGGGCGCCCTGGGTACCTCCTGCCCGGACCACTTCCTCCGCACCAAGGTCAAGCCGCTGATCCTGGATCTTCCGGCCGACGCCTCCATCGAGGATTCGATTGCCCGGCTGCAGGAGCTCCACGCCGACTACCGCGAGGACTACCAGGCGTACTACGACCGCCACGCCGATGCCGATTCGCCGGCGCTGCGCGGCGCCGACCCGGCCATCGTGCTGGTGCCCGGCGTGGGGATGTTCTCCTTCGGCGCCAACAAGCAGACCGCCCGGGTTGCCGGCGAGTTCTACATCAATGCCATCAACGTCATGCGCGGCGCCGAGGCCATCTCCACCTACGCACCCATCGAGGAATCCGAGAAGTTCCGGATCGAATACTGGGCGCTGGAGGAAGCCAAGCTGGCCCGGATGCCCAAGCCCAAGTCGCACGCCACCCGCATTGCGCTGGTGACCGGCGCGGCATCCGGGATCGGCAAGGCCATCGCCACCCGCCTCGCCGCGGAAGGCGCGTGCGTGGTCATCGCCGACCTGAACCTGGAGAATGCGCAGAAGGTGGCCGAAGAACTCGGCGGCCCGGACGTTGCCATCGGCGTCCAGGCGGACGTCACGGATGAGGCCCAGGTCGCCGCGGCGATCGACGCCGCCGTCCTGGCCTTCGGCGGCGTGGACCTGGTGGTCAACAACGCCGGACTGTCCATCTCCAAGCCGCTGCTGGAAACCACCGAAAAAGACTGGGACCTGCAGCACAACGTCATGGCCAAGGGCTCCTTCCTGGTGGCCAAGGCCGCCGCGAAGGTCATGATCGCGCAGGGCTTGGGCGGGGACATCATCTACATCTCCTCCAAGAACTCCGTGTTCGCCGGCCCCAACAACATCGCCTACTCCGCCACCAAGGCAGACCAGGCCCACCAGGTCCGGCTCCTCGCGGCCGAACTGGGTGAGCACGGCATCCGCGTCAACGGCATCAACCCCGACGGCGTGGTCCGCGGCTCCGGCATCTTCGCCGGCGGCTGGGGCGCAAAACGCGCGGCGGTCTACGGCGTCGACGAGGAGAAGCTGGGCGAATACTACGCCCAGCGCACACTGCTCAAGCGCGAAGTCCTGCCCGAGCACGTAGCCAACGCGGCCGCCGTCCTCACCAGCAACGAACTGTCCCACACCACCGGCCTGCACATCCCCGTGGACGCCGGAGTGGCCGCAGCCTTCCTGCGATGAGCACGCACGTTCCAGGCGTTGACGGTGCTGGTTCCGGCGCCGGCGTCTTCGCCGCCGTGGACATCGGTGCCTCGTCCGGCCGGGTCATGCTGGGCCGCGTGACTCCCGGCGCCGGGGTGTCGCTGGAGACCGTCCACCGCTTCCCCAACGGAGTGGTGGAGATCGATGGCGGCCTCCGCTGGGACTTCGACGCGTTGTTCGCCGAAGTCCTTGCCGGCCTTAGGGCTGCGGCCACCGTGGCCTCGGCACAGGGGGAAACCATTGCCAGCATCGGTATTGACACCTGGGCCGTGGACTACGGCCTGGTGACCAAGGCCGGCCGGCTGGTGGCGCAGCCATTCAGTTACCGCGACGACCGCAGCCGGGCCGCAGTGGCGCCGGTCCACGCCAAGCTGGACCCCGCGCGCCTCTATGCCACCACGGGGTTGCAGTTCCTGCAGTTCAACACCATCTACCAGTTGGCCGCGGAACAGGACCTCGACGGGCTGCAGGCCCTGCTGATCCCGGACCTGATCGCCTTCCTGCTCACGGGCATCCGCCGGACGGAAGCCACGAATGCCTCCACCACCGGGCTGTTCGACGCCGTGGCAGGGGAGTGGGCCACCGAGTTCTTCGCTCCACTGGGCTTACGGAAGGACCTGTTCCCGCCGCTGATCCAGCCCGGTGAAACTGTCGGCACGCTGCTGCCGGAGATTGCCGCCGCGGTGGGGCTTACCCAGGACACGAAGGTGGTGGCCGTCGGCTCGCATGACACCGCATCCGCCGTCGCCGCGGTCCCTGCGGAGAAGGATGCCTTCGCCTACATTTCCTCCGGCACGTGGTCGCTGGTGGGACTGGAACTGAAGCATCCGGTCCTGACCGAGGCCGGCCGGGAAGCCAACTTCACCAATGAACGCGGGGTGGACGGCACCATCCGGTACCTGCGCAACATGGGCGGGCTCTGGCTGCTCAGCGAATGCCAGCGGACCTGGGCCTTGGAGGGCTTCCGGCCGGAACTGACCGCCCTGCTCACGGCGGCCGCGGCCCTTCCTGCCGGTGGTCCGGAAGTGAACGCCGATGATCCCTACTTCATCGCTCCCGACAACATGCCCGAGCGCATCCGGGCGGCGGTCCGGCGCACCGGTGAGGTCCTGCCCGACGATCCTGCGGCGATCACCCGCTGCATCATGGACAGCCTCGCCAGTGGTTACGCCCGGACCATCACCGCTGCCGAACGCCTTGCCGGCCGTGCCGTGGAAGTGGTCCATGTGGTGGGCGGCGGTTCGCAGAACACCCTGCTCTGCCAGCTCACCGCCAACGCCACCGGACGTCCCGTCATCGCCGGACCCGTGGAAGCCACTGCCCTGGGCAACGTGCTCGTACAGGCCCGCGCGGCCGGGGCAGCCGCGGGCGGGCTGCCGCAGCTGCGCGAAATCATCGCGACGGGAACGAGCCTTCGCCGCTACGAACCCGCGCCCCTGCCCGTGAACGCCGCCAGGAATTGAACCCATGAAGATCGCACTTTTCGCCACCTGCATCGTGGACGCCATGTATCCACGCGCCGCCCAAGCAACGGTGGCGGTCCTTGAACGCCTGGGCCACGAAGTGGTCTTTCCCACGGGGCAGGCCTGCTGCGGGCAGATGCACGTCAACAGCGGCTACCTCAAGGAAGCCCTTCCCGTGGTGGCCAACCACCTGCGGGCCTTCGAATCCGAAGATTACGACGTCGCCGTGGCGCCGTCCGGTTCCTGCGTCGCCTCGGTGAAGCACCAGCACCCCATGGTGGCCCGGCACGCGGGGGACGCCGCCCTGGAACAGCGGGCTGACGCCGTCGGAAAGAAGACCTACGAACTCTCGGAACTCCTGGTGGACGTCCTGGGCGTCACCAA
This sequence comes from Pseudarthrobacter sp. lyk4-40-TYG-27, assembly GCF_030209295.1. NCBI lineage: Bacteria > Bacillati > Actinomycetota > Actinomycetes > Micrococcales > Micrococcaceae > Pseudarthrobacter > Pseudarthrobacter sp. lyk4-40-TYG-27. Next base: position 523,370 of record NZ_JARVSH010000004.1, on the reverse strand, counting down.
CCCGGCGGCGCAGCTGGGCTCTTACTTTCCGCACACCGTGACGTACCACCCGTCCTGCCACGGCATGCGGCTGCTCACGCTGGGTGACCGGCAGGCCGGGCTGCTGCGGGGTGTCAAGGGCCTGGAACTGGTGGACCTGCCGGAAGCGGACCAGTGCTGCGGCTTCGGCGGCACGTTCTCCGTGAAGAATGCCGACGTCTCATCCGCGATGCTGGCGGACAAAACAGCGAACATCCGCAGCACCGGTGCGTCCGTGTGCGCCGGCGGCGACTACTCGTGCCTGATGCACATCGGCGGTGGCCTGTCGCGGCAGGCAGACACCATAGGTACCCTCCACCTGGCGGAAATCCTTGCCAGCACCGAAACGGAACCGGTCGCGGTCCCCGGGCCCGCCGGGCGAACCGTCAAGGTGGTGGCCAAATAATGTCCCGCACCCCGATCGGGATGCCCGGCCTGCGCCCCGGCATCGGCAACCTGTTCGCCGAAGAGAAGTTTCCGTCCGCTGCCCGCCGCGAGCTCGGCAACAGCCAGCTGCGGAAGAACCTGAAGCACGCCACGTCCACCATCCGCGCCAAGCGCCTGGCCGTGACCGGTGAGCTGCCGGACTGGGAGGAACTGCGGGAGGCGGGCAGTGCCTTGAAGACCTCCGTCATGGCCCGGCTGCCGGAACTCCTGGAGGCTTTCGAAGCCAACGTCACCGCCCGCGGCGGAACGGTCCACTGGGCCCGCGACGCCGACGAGGCCAACGCGATCATCCACGGGCTGGTCACCGCCCAAGGTGTGGATGAGGTGGTCAAGGTCAAGTCCATGGCCACCCAGGAAATCGGCATGAACGAGTACCTGGAAGAGCGCGGCATCTCGGCGTTAGAGACCGACCTTGCCGAGCTCATCGTCCAGCTGGGCCACGACAAGCCCAGCCACATCCTGGTCCCCGCGATCCACAAGAACCGCACTGAGGTCCGCGACATCTTCCTCCAGGAAATGCCCGGCGTCGATCCCGGCCTCACGGACGAACCCCGCCGGCTGGCCATGGCCGCCCGCGCCCACCTGCGGGCCAAGTTCCTCACCGCGAAGGTGGCAGTCTCCGGCGCCAACTTCGGCATCGCCGACTCCGGCACGCTGGGTGTGGTGGAGTCCGAGGGCAACGGCCGGATGTGCCTGACCCTCCCCGAAACCCTGATCACGGTCATGGGCATCGAGAAGCTGCTTCCCACGTTCTCCGACCTGGAAGTCTTCCTCCAGCTGCTGCCGCGCTCCTCCACCGGCGAGCGGATGAACCCGTACACCTCGCTGTGGACCGGCGTGACCGAGGGCGATGGTCCGTCGAATTTCCACGTGATCCTGCTGGACAACGGCCGCACCAACGCCCTGGCCGATGAGATGGGACGCTCCGCGCTCCACTGCATCCGCTGCAGCGCCTGCATCAACGTCTGCCCGGTCTACGAGCGGGCCGGCGGCCACGCCTACGGCTCCACGTACCCTGGCCCCATCGGCGCCATCCTGTCGCCGCTGATGACCGGCATCGAGGCGGAAGAGAACGGCTCGTTGCCGTATGCGTCCTCGCTGTGCGGCGCCTGCTACGACGCCTGTCCGGTGAAGATCAACATCCCGGACATCCTGGTCCACCTGCGCGGCAAGGACGTGGACGCCCACCGCGGCGGCCTGCCGTCCCAGATGGACGTGGGACTCAAGGCCGCCTCTTGGGCGCTCTCCGGCGGACGCCGCCTGGCCGCCGTCGAAAAGCTCCTGCCCCTGGGCCGGGCCGCCGCCGGACGGGACAAGAAGATCAAGAAGCTGCCCGGCCTCGCCGCCGGCTGGACCCAGAGCCGGGACATCCCGGCGCCCCCGGCGCAGTCCTTCCGTGACTGGTGGGCCAAGGAGCACAAGAGACCATGAGCACCCGGGAACAGATCCTTGCGGCCGTCCGCACCGCACTCAAGGACGCCCCCGCCGTCCCGGACATCCCCCGGAAGTACCGGCTGGACGGGGAGGCCGACGCGCAGCAGCGCATCGACGTCCTGGTGGACCGGTTGGAGGACTACAAGGCCGGAGTCACCGTGGTGGACGAAGACGCAGTCCCCGCCACCATCCGGGACCTCCTCGCCGGGGCCGGCTCCTACGTGGTTCCCGCCGGCCTGGACCCGGCCTGGCTGGCCTGGGAGACAGACACCAGCAGGATCAGGTACGACGGCGGCGCGCACGGAGCGAGGTCCGTCACCGAGCTCGACGCAACAGACGCCGTGGTGACCGCCAGTGCGGTGACCGTGGCGGAATCCGGGACCATCATCCTGGACGGCAGCCCGGACCAGGGCCGCCGCGCCATCTCGCTCATCCCGGACCACCACGTCTGCGTGGTGCGCAGCCGGGACGTCACCGCGATCCTGCCCGAAGCGCTCCGCCGCCTGGACGGAACAAAGCCCCTCACCATGATCAGCGGACCGAGCGCAACCTCGGACATCGAGCTTGAACGCGTCGAAGGCGTCCACGGGCCCCGGCGGCTGGATGTCGTCATCATCCGGTGAAGCTGAAGTAGGCTGCAACCAGGCCGCCAACCACCCCTGACAGAACGGACAACGATGCCCCTCTTCGACCTGCCCCTGGCCCAGCTGCGCAGCTACACTTCCGACGTCACGCCGCCGGAGGACCTGGGCGCGTTTTGGGACGCCACCCTCGAAGAAGCCAGGGCCTTCCCCTTGAACGCCGCGTTCGAACCGGTGGAGAACCACCTGACGGTCATCGACACTTTCGACGTCACCTTTTCCGGCTACGGCGGGGCGCCGGTCAAGGGCTGGCTGCACCTGCCCGCCGCCCGGGAAGACGGCACCAGGCTGCCCGTGGTGGTGCACTACGTGGGCTATTCGGGCGGCCGGGGCCTGGTCAACCAGGACACCCGCTGGGCCCAGGCCGGCTACGCGCATTTCATCATGGACACCCGCGGCCAGGGGTACGGCGGCACCCTGGGGGACACTCCGGACCCGCACCCCTCCGCCGGGGACGTAGCGCACGCGGGCCTGATGACCCGGGGCCTGGCGAAGCGCGAGGACTACTACTACCGGCGCGTCTACGTGGACGCCTTCCGCGCCGTGGAGGCAGCCCAGGCCCACCCCGCCGTCGATCCAGCCAAAGTGGTCCTCGCCGGAGTCAGCCAGGGCGGCGGCATCGTGGTGGCCACGGCGGGCCTCACTGCGGGACGGCTCGACGGCGTCATCGCCGCCCTTCCCGACGTCCCCTTCCTGCAGGACTTCCCCCGCGCCATCGACATCACCCCGCGCGGGCCCTACCCGGAGATCGCCCAGTTCCTGGCGCGCCACCGCGACCGGTACCAGCACGCACTCGGGGTCCTGAACTACTTCGACGGCGTCAACCTGGCCCGGTACGCCACGGCACCGGCGCTCTACTCAGTGGCCCAGATGGACGACATCTGCCCGCCGTCCACGGTCTTCGCCAGCTTCAACGCCTACGGCTCCGGGACGTCCGGGGCATCCTCCACCGGGGCGGCCAAGGAGATCGAGGTGTACCGGTTCAACAACCATGAAGGCGGCCAGGAACACCACTGGATCCGGCAGCTGCAGTACCTGCGCAAGCTCCTGGGGTAGGCCGGCGCGGGAATGTGACGGACGATGATTTTGCGGCGGCGGACGGCCGGGCTTATGGTCTTTTCCATGACTAACCGTTGGTATGCGTATTTTTCGTTGGCTCTGGAGGGGCCCGCGTCTAACTGACACGCATCCAGCATTCCTTCAGAGCCAACAGGGCAGAGATCATTCTCTGCCCTTCGCCGTTTCTCCGGCGGGTTCTGAAATCCGGGCCCGCTTCCCATCTGGAACAGGACCCGAACATGAGCACCGCAACAGCAGCAGCCGCCAACGCCGGCACCACATCCACCTCGAACCTGCGCGTCAGCGAATTCACCGCGCTGCCCACCCCTTCCGGGCTCCTCGCCGAACTGCCCCTTGACGCCCGGGCGGCTGACGTCGTCGAACGCGGACGCGACCAGGTCCGGGCCATCATGGACGGCGTGGACGACCGCCTGCTGGTCATCGTGGGCCCATGCTCCATCCACGACCCCAAAGCCGGCCTGGAGTACGCCCGCCGGCTGGTCAGCCAAGCTGAAAAGCACAAGGAAGACCTGCTGGTGGTCATGCGGACCTACTTCGAAAAGCCCCGCACCACCGTCGGCTGGAAGGGCCTGATCAACGACCCCCGGCTGGATGGCAGCCACGACATGGTCACCGGGCTGCGCACCGCCAGGCAGTTCCTGCAGCAGGTGACCGCGCTGGGGCTGCCCACCGCCACCGAATTCCTGGAGCCGATCAGCCCGCAATACATGGCGGACCTGATTTCCTGGGGTGCCATCGGCGCCCGCACTACCGAAAGCCAGATCCACCGGCAGCTGGCCTCCGGCCTGTCCATGCCCATCGGCTTCAAGAACGGGACCGACGGCGGCCTGCAGGTGGCGATCGACGCGTGCGGCGCCGCAGCGGCGGCGCAGGCGTTCCTGGGGATCGACGGCGACGGCCGGGCGGCACTGGTGGCCACAGCCGGGAACCCGGATACCCACGTCATCCTCCGCGGCGGACGCAAGGGCCCCAACTACTCAGCCGCCGACGTCGAACGGGCCTCCGGGGAGCTGGCCGGAAAGGGCCTGAACCCGCGCCTGGTGGTTGACGCCAGCCACGCCAACAGCGGCAAGAGCCATCACCGCCAGGCCGAGGTGGCGCTGGAGATCGGTGCCCAGCTTGAAGACGGGGGCGCCGCGGCGCAGGCGATCGCCGGGGTGATGCTGGAAAGCTTCCTGGTGGGCGGCGCCCAGAACCTGGACGTTGCCGAGCATGCGGCCGGCCGCTCCGAACTCGTGTACGGCCAGAGCGTCACTGATGCCTGCATGGACTGGGACGTTTCCGCCTCCGTGCTGGAGCAGTTGGCTGCCTCGGCGCGGAAGCGCCGGCAGGCGAAATAGTGGCTTTACCTACTTTCACATCTGCCACATGAACATCTAGAGTATCTATTTAGGTGATTGGTGGATGGCTCAGCATCGGAACACCGCATTGGCACGTACCTGGGGTCACTGTTGTCCATCCGTCAGCAAAGGAAAATAGGGAAATGTCGGCAGAACAGAACTTCTCCAACGCGAAGTTCCTGACCGTGGCTGAAGTTGCCGAGGTCATGCGCGTCTCTAAAATGACTGTTTACCGGCTGGTCCACTCCGGCGAAATGCCGGCGGTGCGGTTCGGCCGCTCCTACCGGGTACCTGAGAATGCCGTGGAGCAGTACCTCAAGGGTGCCGTGGTGGACGGTCACTCCGAGACAGCCTAAGGCAGCTTGTCCCAAGCCGCCTCCGATAGGCGGTACCCTGTTAAGGAACGTTTTACGTCATTGTAAGAATCTGTCAGTTGTCCAGTTCGTAGCTCTGTCCACGAACCATTTCCATCAGACAGGTACTGCATCTAGTTTGTAAGGAACTTTCGTGGGTTCAGTTATTAAGAAGCGTCGCAAGCGTATGGCCAAGAAGAAGCACCGCAAGCTGCTTCGCAAGACTCGTCACCAGCGCCGCAACAAGAAGTAGCAATACTTCGAACAGCGTGGAGAACGCCCGTCGCCTGCAAGGCGGCGGGCGTTTTTTCGTGCGCTGGAGGGTACGGTGCGGGAACCTGCAGGCGGGGAAGGCAGACTCGCGGGATATCCAGACGCGCGTGAAAGCTGGCTACAGGCGCGGGCCGCGCATCCGGGCGAAGCCCTTCCACAGCCCGTAGATGGCGCCGCCAAAGGTTGCCACCTTAAGCCCGAAGGTGGCGGCGCGGCGGCCGGCACGGAAATCGTAGACCGGCCAGTTACGGTCGCGGGCGTGCCGGCGGAGCTTGGCATCGGGGTTGATGGCCACGGGGTGGCCTACCAGGGAAAGCAGCGGGACATCGTTATAGGAGTCGCTGTACGCCCAGCAGCGCTTCAGGTCCAGGTCCTCCTCGTCGGCGATGGCCTGGACAGCCACGGCCTTGGCCGAGCCATGCAGGATATCGCCCACCAAACGGCCGGTGTACATTCCGTCGGAGACTTCCCCGACCGTGCCGAGGGCGCCGGTCAGGCCCAGGCGGGTGGAAATGACCGTGGCAACTTCGATGGGCGTGGCCGTGACCAGCCACACCCGGCGGCCCACGCGCAGGTGCTGCTCGGCCAGGGCCTTGGCACCCGGCCAGATCCGGGAGGCGATCATTTCGTCATAGACCTCTTCGCCCAACGCCCGGATATCGTCAACGCTGATGCCCACAGCCAGGGTCAGGGCCGAGTCCCGGACGGCGTGGACATCATCCATGTTTTCACCGCGGGCCACAAACTTGAACTGTTTCCAGGCCATACCAGCCGCCTGCCTCAGGGTGAACGCCCCGCGCTGGTGCATTTTCCGGGCCACATGGAAGAGGCTGGCGCCGCGCATCAAGGTGTTGTCCACGTCGAAAAACGCCGCTTCACCGGGCTGCGGCGCAGTGACGGGCCGCGTGACTACGGCGACGTATTTCTCCTCGGGCATGGACTCGAGTCTAGTCAATAGGCCGGCCCGCCGCCGTCGGCGTCGCCGGCATGCCGCGAACGGCGATACCGTTAAGCCATGGCTACCCCCCGCGTCGTCCTGGTCACCAAAGCTGACTGCCACCTTTGCGAAGAGGCGCGCGACGCCGTCGGCCGGGTTACCGCCTCGTTGGGACTGACCTGGGCCGAAGAGTCGGTGGACCACCAGCCCGAGCTGCGCGAACGCTATGCCGAGGAAATCCCGGTGGTCCTGGTGGACGGGGTCCAGCGCGACTTTTGGAAGATTGACGAAGCCCGCCTGGAACGCGTGCTGCAGCGCGCCATGGCCCGGTAGGGGGAGGCCAATGACGTCCTTGGAACCAACGTCCCAGCCTGTCCCGGACATTCCGGGCGCCACCGGTGCGCCGGCCAAGCAGATCCCGCCCGCGGCGGTGGCCCGGCTGACCCTGTACCTCCGTGCCTTGAACACCTTGCTGGCGGAGGGCGTCGAGCGGGTCTCGTCCGAGTCATTGGCGGAGGCCTCCGGCGTCAGTTCCTCGACGCTGCGCAAGGACCTGTCCCATGTGGGGTCCTACGGCACCAGGGGAGTGGGCTACGAGGTGCAGTACCTCAGCCGCCATATCGCAGCGGCCCTTGGCCTCACGCACGACTGGAAAGTCGCGATCGTCGGCGCCGGAAACCTGGGCAAGGCCCTGGCCCGGTACGGCGGCTTCGAATCCCGTGGGTTCGACGTCGTGGCGATCTTCGACGCCGACCAGATGGTGGTGGGCAACGAGGTGGGCTGGCTGCGGGTCAGCGACGTGGCAGACCTTGAAACCGTCCTGCACCGCACCGGAGCCAACATGGTGGTGCTGGCGCTGCCGGCGGCGGTGGCCCAAGGCATCTGCGACCGCGTGGTGGCCGCAGGCGTGCACAGCGTCCTGAGCTTCGCGCCTGTGATGCTCCAGGTCCCCGAAGGCGTGAACCTCCGCAAGGTGGACATGGCCACCGAGCTGCAGATCCTGGCCTACCACGCCCAGCGGGCACAAGCGCCGGGCCAGACCGCGTAAGGACCACCGGATAAAAGAAAACGGCCCGGGACGCTGCGAGGCGTCCCGGGCCGTTTTCGGTGGTGTGGCAGGCTGCTACCGGCCGTAGGGGTTTCCGAAGCCGCCGGCATACGGGTTGCCGAACTGCTGCTTCCGGAAGTACGGGGCGGCCGCGGGAAGGTAGAGCAGCACAATGGCCGCGATGCCCAGGACCGTGCCGACGGTGGCGAACGACGGAACCCCGAAGAGGCCCAGCACCGACAGGGCCGCCAGCACCGTCCCCAGGATGCGTGCCCAGTTCTTGCCCTTGCGGACGAAGAATGCCACCAGCAGGTACAGTCCGGCCCCGATGATGGCGAAGACCACCAGGGTTCCGGCGATGACGCCCTTGATGTCGTCGTACGTGATGCCCGCGTCGCTGGCCTTGACCTGCTGGTCAAAGGCCTGCCGGAATGCCGGATCATCAAGCTGGGTCAACCCGGTGAGCAGGGAGATGACGAAGATCACGGCGGCTGCGATCAGCATCCAAAAGGAAATGTTGACCAGTTGCGGGATGCCGGTGCTTGCCGCCGGCTGCGGCTGCTCCGACGGGTACTGGCCGTAGGGGGACTGGCCGTAGGGCTGCTGTCCATAGGGCTGCTGCTGTCCGTAGCCCGGAGCCTGCGGCGGGTTCTGCCCGTACTGGGGGGCGTTCTGCCCGTACTGGGGCGGGTTCTGGCCATACTGCGGAGCGTTTTGCCCGTACTGCGGTGCTGCCGGCGGCTGCGAACCAGGTGCGTTCTGTCCGTATTGCGGTGCGTTCTGCCCGTACTGCGGTGCTGCCGGCGGCTGCGAACCAGGTGCGTTCTGCCCGTACTGCGGGGCGTTTTGTCCGTAGCGGGGCTGTTCGCCGGCCGGCTGGCCGTTGCCTGGCTGGTCGTTTCCGGATGGCGGATCGTGCGGCACGGGAGGCGGGACGGGAGGAGTACTCATGGGCGTTCCTTTTGCAGGTCGGGATCCGGGCGGGCTGCCGGGAATCGGTCCTGTGCCGCCCCCAGCATGGCTTAGGTCCACCGTACCCCCGGCAGCCCTGGTTGTGCGTGATTCCGCAGGGCTGTTCCCCGTGCGACGGGCCTTAAACGCGGCACCCCGGCACCAGGCGAAATGCCTGCTGCCGGGGTGGGCCGGAGCGGAATCAGGCTGCGGGAGCGATGAAGGCGAGCTCCAGGTTGATGGCAACCTTGTCGCTGACCAGCACGCCGCCGGTCTCCAGGACGGCGTTCCAGGTCAGGCCGAAATCCTTGCGGCTGATGGTGGTCTCCGCGGAGACGCCTGCGCGGGTGTTGCCGAACGGGTCAACGGCCACGCCGTTGAACTCGGTCTCCAGGGTTACCGGGCGGGTGACGCCCTTGATGGTGAGGTCACCGCTGAGCTCGTAGCTGTTGCCCTTTGCCACCAGGCCGTTGGAGACGAAGGAGATCTCCGGGAACTTCTCCACGTCGAAGAAGTCCTCGCCCTTGACGTGGCCGTCGCGGTTGGCGTCGCCGGAGTCGAAGCTGGCGGTCTTGATGGTGGCGTTGATCTTTGAGTCGGCCACATCCTCGACGAGGTCAAGCGTCGCGGCGGCTTCGGTGAACTGGCCGCGGACCTTGCTGATGCCGGCGTGACGGACGGTGAAGCCGATCTCGCTGTGGGAGTTGTCCAGGGTCCAGGTGCCGGTGGTGACGTCTGCGGGAAGTGCCATGATGATGCTCCTTGTTCGTAATGCCTGTTGGGGTCATGCAGTTGAACCTTCATCGGTTGAAGCCTCAACTAACTTGCTGCATCCAGTATAAACATGCATTTGCATCTTTTGTTCCCCCATTCGGAACATTTCTCCAGAAACTTAAGTTCTACTTTTTGTAGAAGATTTCGGATCGCACGCCATCTTTGAGAAACTGGTAAACATGCCCCAAGCCACTGTCCATCTGCTCCGCCACGGCGAGGTCCACAATCCCGACGGCGTTCTGTACGGACGGCTCCCCGAATTCCACCTCTCCGAACTGGGGCAGGAGATGGCCAGGACCCTCGCCGAGCACTTCCGGCAGCGTGCCGAGCAGGGCGCACGGATCACCTACCTGGCCGCGTCGCCGCTGGACCGTGCGCAGGAAACTGCCCGGCCGACGTCGGAAGCCCTGCACCTGGAAATCCACACGGAGCCGCGGATTATCGAGGCGGAAAACTACTTCGAGGGCATGAAGGTCACCAAGGCAGAACTCCGCCGGCCCAAGCACTGGCCCCGGCTGGTCAATCCACTGCGCCCGTCGTGGGGCGAGCCCTACACGCAGCAGGCGGCCCGCGTTGCCGCCGCAGCGCAGGACGCCCGGCTCCGGGCAATTGAACTGGCCGCCGGCGATTTCGGTGCCGCAGGACCCGAGGCCATCCTCGTGAGCCACCAACTGCCCATCTGGGCCGCACGGCTCAGCGCCGAAGGCCGGCCCCTGTGGCACGATCCCCGCAAGCGCGAGTGCACGCTGACCTCCGTCACGTCCCTGGTGTTCGACGACGCCGGCTCCCTGGTGCGGGTCGACTACAGCGAACCCGCCGCGTCCCTTCTTCCCGGTGCCGCCAGCACCCCTGGAGCCTAGCTGTGACCAATGATTTCCTCCCTACGCGCCGGAGCATGCTCGCCGCGGGCGGCCTGGCCCTCGGCGCACTGACCCTGGGCTTGTCCGGCTGCGCCCAGGAAGACGCCCTGGCCAAGCAGGCAAAGGCCGGCGACAACAAGAACTACGTGGCAGGCGACGGTTCCGTCACCGAATTCGCCGCCGGCGACCGCAAGGAAGCCGTCCAGATCCAAGGGGCACTCTTCAGTGGCGCCAAGGTCACCCCTGCCGACTTCCAGGGCAAGGTCAGCATCCTGAACTTCTGGTTCGCCGCCTGCGCCCCGTGCCGGGTGGAGGCGCCCATCCTCGAAGAACTCCGTCAGGAGTTCAAGGACCAGGGCGTGCAGTTCTTCGGCGTCAACCTCCGGGATGAGAAGCCCACGGCGCAGGCGTTCGAGAAGACCTTCAACCTGACCTACCCGAGCTTCGATGACAAGGACGGCGGCGTCCTGCTGTCCGTGTCCGGCCTGGTTCCGCCCGGGGCAGTTCCCACCACCCTGGTCCTGGACAAGCAGGGGCGCGTGGCGTCCCGGGTCCTCGGCGAGATCGAAAAGGGCACCTTGAAGGCCCTCATCACCGCCGCCGTGGCGGAGTAGGGCGGCCCGGGAACCGTGAACAGTCCCTTCGCCGAAGCCATCCTCAGCGGCTCGCTCCTCCTGGCCATCCCGGTGGCGCTGCTTGCCGGGCTGGTGTCCTTCCTCTCGCCCTGCGTGCTGCCCCTCGTTCCGGGCTACCTCGGCTACGTCACGGGATTGAGCGGCGTTGACCTGCAGAAGCAAAAGCGCGGCAGGATGCTGGCCGGCATCGGCTTGTTCGTCCTGGGCTTTTCGGTGATCTTTGTCCTGCTGGGCGGCGCCTTCGGGCAGCTGGGCACCCTGATCAGCGGCAGCCGCAATGCCTGGATCACCCAGCTCCTGGGGATCCTGGTGATCGTCATGGGCATCGTGTTCATGGGCGGCTTCAGCTGGCTCCAGCGGGACGCGAAAATCCACGCCAAACCCCCTGCCGGGCTCTGGGGAGCACCGTTGCTGGGCCTGACCTTCGGGTTGGGCTGGGCGCCGTGCATCGGGCCTACCTACTCCGCCGTGCAGCTGCTGAGCCTCTCCGGCGGATCGTCCGCAGCCAAGGGCGCATTCCTGGCGTTCGTCTACAGCCTGGGACTGGGCATCCCGTTCCTGCTGATCGCGCTGGCGGTGCGCCGCGGGATGGGCGTCATGGCGTTCTTCCGCAAACACCGCCTTGCCATCCAGCGGACCGGCGGCGGCATCCTGGTGGTGCTGGGCCTGCTGATGGCCACCGGCGTCTGGGGAGCCTGGGTGACCGGGCTGCAGTACTGGTTCCAAACCGACGTGAAGTTGCCGATCTGATGAGCGAGCGTGTGAACGTAAAGAAGAAGCAAGCCACCCCTGTCGCGGAAGCCAAGGCAGAAGCCACCCTCCCGGTGCTGGGCCCGGTTGGCATGCTGCGGTGGGCCTGGACCCAGCTGACCAGCATGCGGACAGCACTGTTCCTGCTGCTGCTCCTCGCCGTCGCCGCCGTCCCCGGCTCCCTGTTCCCGCAGCGGCCTGCCAACCCCTCCGTGGTGACCCAGTACATCAAGGACCACCCGGACTACGGCAAGCTGCTGGACTCCCTGCAGCTCTACGACGTCTACTCCTCGGCCTGGTTCTCCGCGATCTACCTGCTGCTCTTCATCTCGCTGATCGGTTGCGTGGTGCCGCGAGCCATTGCCCACTACAAGGCCATGCGTTCCCAGCCGCCGCGTACCCCGCAGCGTTTGTCCCGGCTCCCCGAATACGGCACCCTGGTGGTTCCCGCCGACGCCGGGATCCCGGCGTCGGACGCCATCCGCAGCGCCGCCGGGCTGCTCCGCAAGCGCGGCTACCGCGTGGAGGTCAGGGATGCCGACGGCGCCCTGCCGTCCCTGGGTGCCGAGCGTGGCTTCCTGAAGGAAGTGGGCAACCTGGTCTTCCACACCTCGCTGATCGGCGTGCTGGTGTCCGTCGCCGCCGGCGGCCTGTTCGGGTACAGCGGCCAGCGCATCCTGGTGGAAGGCGACACGTTCGTGAACACCCTGGTGGGCTACGACCAGTTCAACCCGGGCACCAACTTCCAGTCCAGCCAGCTCCAGCCCTACTCGCTGCAGCTGGACAAGTTCAACATCACCTTTGACCGGGAATCGAAGGGCAAGTTCGGCCAGCCCATCGACTTCTCGGCCGCCGTCACCACCAAGGAAACCCCGGACGCCCCCGCCAAACAGGAAATCCTGAAGGTCAACGATCCCGTGAGCCTGGGCGGCACCAGCATCTACCTCACCGGCAACGGCTACGCACCCGTGGTCACGGTCCGCGACGGAGCCGGGAACATCGCCATGCAGGGCCCGGTGGTGGCCAAGCTGCAGGGGGACAACTACTACTCCTCCGTGGTGATCAAGGTCCCCGACGCGAAGCCGGACCAGCTGGGCTTCGTGGGCTTCTTCCTCCCCACCGCGTTCGTCACGGACAAGAACGTTTCGTTCAGCGCCGACCCCGAGCTGTTCAACCCGCAGCTGACCCTGAACTCCTACTACGGCGACCTGGGCCTGAACAGCGGTGCGCCGCAGAACGTCTTCGAACTCGACGTCAGGAACCTGACGCCGCTCAACGCGAGGAACCTGGCCGCAGGCGGCATCACCCTGGCTCCGGGCTCCAGCTACACCCTGCCGGATGGCAAGGGCACCATCAGTTTTGACGGGGTGAAGCGCTACATCGGTGTGGACATCCACCACAACCCGGGCCAGGTCTACGCCCTGGTCTTCGCGCTCCTCGCGGTGGCGGGCCTGATCGTCTCGCTCTACGTCAACCGCCGGCGCGTCTGGGTGCGCACCGGCACCGCGGCGGACGGCCGGACCATGGTGGAGTACGGGCTCCTGGCCCGCGGTGAGGACCACCGCCTCGCCGGCGAGGCGGCCGCCCTCCGGAAACTCTTCGCCACGGAATGGCAACTGCCCGAGGACAACGCCGCCGACGAAACGGCATCCGACCACGCTGATGCCGAAGGCACCGCCGGGTCCCAGCAAACTCCCAGCCGGGCAGGCGATAATGTCGCAGGCTCCGTCAGCACCCCAGCAGGCCCCACCGGGCCCGAAAAGGACCAGTAATGCCATTTGGAATCAACGAAACCATGGGCCAGTACAGCGAACTCTTCATGCTGCTGGCGGCGGGTACCTACACGGTGGCTTTCATCGCCTTCGCATGGGACCTGGCCAAAAGCAGCAAGGCGCTGCGCGCAGTGGACCTCAAGGCGGCCCAGGCGGGTGCCCCGGCCAAGGTTCCCGTAGCAGCCGGCGTTGGCGCCGGCTCCGCCGAGGCCCGCCTGGACGGGCCCGCCGGCCGGGCCGAGCGGCCGTCGTCGTCAACTGCCAAGGCCAACGGGGCAGGTTCCGGCGGCGTCGCCACGGCCGACGGCGACATGAAGTACGCCGCGGAGCGCCGGGTCCCGGCGCGGGTCGCCGTGGCCCTGACCACCCTCGCCGTCCTCATCCACGGCGCCGGCGTGGTGACCAGGGCCCTTGGTGCCGGCCGGGTGCCATGGGGCAACATGTACGAATTCCTTACCACCGGCGCGTTCCTGGTGGCGGCTGTGTTCCTCCTCTCCCTGATCCGCCGCGACCTCCGCTTCCTGGGCACCTTCATAGTGGGCCTGGTCATCATCATGATGGTTGCTGCATCCGTGGCCTTCTGGACCCCCGTCGGCCACCTCGTGCCCGCGCTGCAGAGCTACTGGCTGGTCATCCACGTTTCCATTGCGGTGCTGTCGTCCGCCTTGTTCACACTGACGTTCGCCATGTCCGCCCTGCAGCTGGTCCAGTCCCACCGGCAGAAGGCCGTCGCCGCAGGCGGCGCCGACAAGCTCGGCTTCATGCGCCTGGTGCCCTCGGCGCTCAGCCTCGAAAACCTGTCCTACCGCATCAACGCCATTGCCTTCATCGGCTGGACCTTCACGCTCATGTTCGGTGCGATTTGGGCGGAGAAGGCCTGGGGCCGGTTCTGGGGCTGGGACACCAAAGAGGTATGGACGTTCGTGATCTGGGTTGTCTACGCCGGCTACCTGCACGCCCGGGCCACCCGCGGCTGGACCGGAACCCGCGCCGCCTGGCTGTCGATCGTGGGCTACTGCTGCGTGATCTTCAACTTCACCATCGTGAACACGTTGTTCAACGGGCTCCATTCCTACTCCGGGCTCTAAGCCGCCGGCATCGAATAACCATTCGATGTAGCAACAGGGCTGTTCCCCGGTCCTTCGGAAATGCTACTTTGGTCAGGTTCCCTGTGATGAAGTTTGCAGGCGGATCACCAGTTTTCCGAGGTACCCATGAGCTATGCTCTCGCCGTCGACGTCGGAACCAGTTACACAGCGGCCGCCGTTGTCCGTTTCGACGAAGGTGCTTCGCCCCTTCCGGAGTGCCTGCCGTTAGGCCTCCGAGGAACGTCCGTGCCCTCCGTTGTGTACTACCCGGAAGAGGGCCCGGTCCTGGTGGGGGAAGCCGCGGAGCGTCGCGGCCTTGACTCACCCGGCCGCGTCATCCGCGAGTTCAAGCGGCGCGTCGGTGACGACGTCCCGTTCGCCCTGGGCACCCTGGCGGTACGGCCTGAAGATGTGTTCGCCACCGTGGCCCGGTGGGTGGCCAGCCGTGCGGCCGAACGCGAAGGCGCGCTCCCGGCGGCCATCTTCCTGACCCACCCGGCAGCCTGGGGAATCCACCGGCTGTCCGCCATCCGCGACGCGCTGGCCGCCCACGGCCTGGACAACGTCACGCTCCTTCCCGAACCCGAGGCTGCGGCCCTGCACTACGCCTCCCAAGTGCGGGTGGAGGACGGAAGCACCATCGCGGTGTACGACCTCGGCGGCGGGACCTTCGACACCGCCGTGCTAAGGAAGTCCGGCGGCGGCCGCTTCGAGCTCCTGGGCCGCCCCGATGGCATCGAGGACCTGGGCGGGGCGGACTTTGACGCCGCCGTGTTCCGCTACGTCGCGCAGCATACCGGCACTGTCCTGGCGGACCTCGACCCCGCCGATCCCGCCGTGATGGGCGCCCTGAGCCGGCTCCGGCGTGAATGCGTCGAGGCCAAAGAGGCCCTCTCTGCGGACAGCGAAGCCACCATTCCGGTGCTGCTCCCCGGCGTCCAGCAACAGGTGCGGCTGGTGCGGGCCGAGTTCGAGGCGCTGATCGAGGACCCCGTGCGGGACACGGTGGACGCGCTGGAACAATCACTGGCCAGGCTCCACCTTGAAGCCGCGGACCTCTCCGCGGTCCTCCTGATCGGTGGCTCGTCACGGATTCCCCTGGTGGCGCAGCTGGTGTCCGAACAACTGGGACGGCCCATTGCGGTGGACGCCGATCCGAAATCATCCATCTGCCTCGGGGCCGCCGTGGCGGCCGTCCTGGCACACGCAGCGGCCGCCCCGGCCCTGGCCGCCGCGTCCGGGCCTGTTGCCGCGGCAGCCGGGGGCCCGGCCGCCGTCGTCCCTGTTCCCGCAGCACCAAGCGTGTCCGGTGCCCCGGTCAGGCCCAGCTGGTCACGCCAGCATGCGACGACGGCGGGGGCCTTGGTGGGGACGGGCCGGCTTACCGGAGTGCGGGGCGGCCGAAGGGGTGCGCACGCCCCGAAACCGACGGTCCGCGTCACGGCGGTCGCCGCCGCGGCCGCCATCCTGACGGTCCTCACGGCCACGACCGCCCAAAGCCCTGCCGGGTTGGGGAACCTGACGTCGATATTCGTCCCGCAGGCAGGGGCCGACACCGGAGCTTCCGGTCCGGGAACGGCCACCGGCCCGGCAGGGACGGAAGCCCCGGGCACCGGGGGAGCCGCTGTCGCGGTGAACCCGCAGCCGCTGGTCGGAATCGAGGCCGTTGCGAAAAAGCCGCTCGCGCCGCAGGCGGGCCTGGACGTTTCCGCCTCTCCCACCAGCAAACAGCAGGAGCTGGGCGGTGCGGCGACTACGGGCGCCGGGGCCGCCGATGGTGCCACGGCCGGGGGCGCCCCGGCAGGGACGGGGACCGCCGGCACAGGAGTGGTGCCTGAATCCGTGACCGTGGCTCCCGCGCCGCCACCGGATACCGCCCCGCCCGGCAGCACGGGCCCCGGGACGGGAACTGCCTCTCCGTCGGACACCGCGACACCGACGGAGACCGCGCCGCCGAGTACCACCACCGAACCTACGCCTGTTTCCGGTTCCACGAGCCCCACCGACCCGGCCACCTCGGCAGCACCCACGCCCACACCGCTCTCGACGGCGGTGCCCACCACGACCGGGGTTTCTGACCCGGCCACGGCTCCCATCGTGTCCCCGACATCGGTAGACCTGACGCCCGTGCCGGCCACCGCCCCATCCCCGACGCCCGAGGAAACAAACCCTACGCCCACGCCCACTGATGCGGCCGTGGCGACGGCCCCGACGACGTCCCCGGCGGCCTGATATGGACGGGAACCTGCAGCGTGTGGAACGGCCCGGATCCCTGCACGCTGCGCTGCAGCAGCACCCGGGGCACCCGCCCCATGCCGCGGAATTAGTGGCCACGCAGTTGAGGGGGGCCAACGGTGCAGTACGCGAACTGCTGCTGGCGCTTTCCGTGGGTTTCGCATTGCCCGGTCCGCTGCCGGCAGAGCTTCAGCACAAAGTTGGCAGGGGAGCGGACAACCTTGACGCCCTGGTGGACCGCGCCGAGTCAGCGGGGCTGCTGATGCCGGACGGCTCGGTGGTGGGCCCGGCCCGGCACGCCCTGTTGGCCGTTACCCCGACCGCCAAGATCCATGCCCTCCAGCGGGAACTCGTAACCGTCTTCGCGTCCGCAGGGCAACCGCTCGGAACCATTGCCCGGGAACTGGCACGGGGAGGCCTCGCAGATCCGCGCGTAGCCATGGAACTGGAGCAGGCCGCAGACGCGGCGCTGCAGCATGACCCCAGGCTCGCCTCGCAGCTCTACGAGGAGGCCCTCCTGGCCGGAGCCGATCCCCTGGCAACTGCAGCCCGGCGCGCGCAGGCCGCAGCCGGTGACGGGGAACTCGACGCCGCGGCGCGGATCATCGACACCCTCCTGGTCAGCCCAGACCCCCCGGACGTCCGCCGCGGCGTCGATGTGGCCGCCTCCGTGTGGGCCCAGCGGGGAATGCTGGCCCGCGCCGGCGACGCCTACAACTGGCTGGGCCCCGAGCGCGTGGGGGCATCCGCGCCGCTGGCCGCCGTCGCCATCCTGGGGACCGGAGACCTCAAGGGCGCGGAAGCCTTCTTTCCGCCGGGAGCCCCGCAGGCCTCCCCGACACTCCTCGCGTCCGCACTGCTCCAGACCGGCGAGGGAATCCTCGCCTCCCTGGGGGAGAAACCGCAACAGGGAATCGCCGTACTGATCCATGCCTCGGACCTGCTGAACTCGGCCGGCACGGCGCTTCCGTTGCCGGAAACACCCGGTGCACTGGCCGCACTGCTGGCCCTGCACAGCGGGGAGCCGCACCTGGCCGAGACAGTATGCCGGGCAGCCGTGGCGGCGGGCCAAGGAGGAAGCGCCGCCCAGCCAAGGCTCCTGCTCATCCAGGCCTGGGCGGCCATGATGCAGGACAAACCCGACGAGGCGCGGCTGGCAGCCACGGAGGCCGCCAAGATCAACCACTGGCCGCTGGTCCCGCGTGACGAATTCCTCAGTGCGGCGCTCGACGTGGGGCTGGCCCGCAGGAATGGCGAGGTTCCGGAACTCCTCCGGGCCTGGGAACGCGCCCGCGAGGCCATGCTGCATACATCCGTGGACCTCTACAGCGTGCTGCCCTGGGGCGAACTCCTCATTGCCGCGTCCCGGCTGCGGGAGACGCGCCGCGTGGCGCATTACGTGGACGAGGCGTGGAAGCTGCTCGGCCGCCTGGGGGAACCTCCCTTGTGGACCGTTCCGCTGCATTGGGCCGCGGTGCAGGCTGCGCTGCTGAACGAGAGCCCCGCCGACCTCGCCCCACACGCGACGGCGCTGGCCAGGGCCTCGACCCACAGCCACCTCGCCGCCATCCTGGCCGCCGCGGGCAAAGCCTGGGTTTCGGTGCTGGCCGGGAGGTTCCGGCCCGCCGAAGTGGAGGGTGCTGCCAGGCTGCTGGGCGGGGTGGGGATGCCATGGGAGGGGGCACGCCTCGCCGGGCACGCTGCCGCGCGGGCTGAGGACCGCAGGGACATGATGCGCCTGCTTGCCTGCGCCCGGGACCTCCACCCGCAGGGCGGCCCGGCCGGGACGCCGGAGGTATCGGCAGGAACCAACGCCGAGACCGGCGGAAAGGGCCAGCCTGACGCCTCGGGACTGAGCGAGCGGGAGAAGGAAGTGGCCAGGCTGGTGCTGGAAGGCAAAACGTACCGGGAGATCGGGGAGTCCATCTACATTTCGCCCCGGACGGCGGAGCACCACATCGCCCGCATCAGGCGCCGGCTTGGGGCCGAGAACCGCTCCGACCTGCTGGCCCGCCTGCGCCTTGCCCTCGGCACCGACAATTCCGCGCCGGCCAAACCCCAGCACCTGCATCCGCGGCAGGAATGAAACCCCTAATGCCCCTAGCGGCGGGGGTGCCCGAACCCCGCATCCAGGCCCGCCGTTAGGGGGAATGAGCCCGATGCCCCGTGCACGGCTGCGAACCTAGGTTTGAACCAGGCCGGGTCCTGCACCCGTCGATTCCGAAACTCGAAGAAGATGTGAGGAGCAGGCAGATGCCAACACTCGCGAACGACCTCGTGCAGTTCCTCATGAAACTCTTCGGCGACCGGGAAGCAGTCCAGGCGTTCCTGGACAACCCGGAACGGGCGTTGGCGGACCACGGATTGGGCAACGTATGTTCGGCCGATGTCGACGCCGCCATGCCTGTTGTCCTCGACTACGCCCCCATCACGGTCAACGCTTCCTCGTTCGAGCGGAGCTACAGCAGCGGCGGTAACGGCCCGTGGACCGGTCCCGCGGGCCCGGCGGCAGGGCCCGGCGGCCATGGCACGGGCTACGGCGGTACTGCCCACGACCCTGACGACCACGCCTACGCAGTCCAGCAGCTCCACCACGTGGTGGACCATTTCCCCCACACCGCCGGCGCCACCATCGTCGATGAGCGGGCCACCATCGCAGGCCAATCCGCGCCACAGAACGTCTGGGCCCACGGGGACGCGGAACAGTGGTTCGACAACGAGCTTGCGGTGGCACCGGGTGACCACGCGGCCGCGGCCTCAGCCCATGCCCCAGCCGTGTTCGGCGACGCCGCCATTGGGGCTCCAGGTATTGGGGACGCAGGTCCCGGGGACGCCGATGCGGCGAACGGCCCCTGGGACGATCACGGCGGGCTGTCCGGCTCCCTGGCCGCCGGTCCCGGCCTCGACCCGGATGATTCATCCGCCGAGGAACCCGGGCATTCCGGCCACGCCCTGGAGGCCGGCCTGTTCTCCCCAGCCGGCGGTCCGTACAGCGATCCCGCCGGACATGGGGCCATGGCGCTGGATGCACACCCGGACGACCCCTTCCAGGACAACGCGGCCACCAGCCTGGTCGGGGACAGCCAGCTCGATTTCGCCGAGGATAACCCGGCCCACCCTGATGCGGACCTGGAGGCCCACCACATCATCGACGTTCCGGTGGTTGACGACTCAGCCGGGCTGTAACACGCTGGTGCCGGAAAGGTAAACCGGCGGGCAGGAGGCGTCCACCTCCCGCCCGGGACATTGGGTACTGGAACGAAGGGCGCGCCGTGGCAGAAGCAGGACCCGCAAGGCCCGTTGACCCCATGACGGCGGGCCAGCTGATGAAGCTGGTTGAGCAGGGCTTGCAGCTGGTGGGGAGCGGGGACCGCCCGGACCTGCGGAAGAGGCTGGAGCAGGCTGTGGGCCGGTTGCAGGATCCAAGCATCAGGGTGATTGTGGTGGGGGAGTTCAAACAGGGCAAGAGCAAGCTCATCAATGCCCTGGTGAACGCCCCCGTGTGTCCGGTGGACGATGACATTGCCACGTCTGTTCCCACAGCTGTCCGGTACGGGGACCCGGCGTCTGCCGCCATCCAGGTTCCCGCGGCCGGCACTCCCGACGGCGAGGAAGAAGGCCTCGAACGCCGTCCAGTGGACCTGGCGGAGCTGCCTGCGCTCGTCTCCGAGCAAGGCAACCCGGGCAACAGCAGGAAGCTGACCGCCGCAGAGGTTTACCTGCCCAGGCGG
The DNA here is from genome assembly GCF_030209295.1 of Pseudarthrobacter sp. lyk4-40-TYG-27. Lineage (NCBI taxonomy): Bacteria > Bacillati > Actinomycetota > Actinomycetes > Micrococcales > Micrococcaceae > Pseudarthrobacter > Pseudarthrobacter sp. lyk4-40-TYG-27. Next base: position 503,003 of record NZ_JARVSH010000004.1, on the reverse strand, counting down.
GTCCTGACCGGCGGCCTCACCATCATCGACTCCCCGGGTGTGGGCGGCATGGGGTCGACCCACACGCTGACGACGCTTACCGCACTGCCTACGGCCGACGCCGTGCTGCTGGTCTCGGATGCGTCCCAGGAATACACCGAACCCGAACTCCGCTTCCTGCGAAAGGCCATGCGGATCACTCCCAGCGTGGCAGCGGTGCTCTCCAAGACAGACCTCTACCCGGACTGGCGGCGCGTGGAGGCGTTGGACAGGGCCCACCTTGACCACGTGGCACCGGACATTCCGCTGTTCCCCGTGTCCGCAGACCTACGGCTGGAGGCCTCGCGGCTCCAGGACAATGAGCTCAACGCCGAATCCGGCTATCCCGGCCTGGTAGCGCACCTGCGCAATGAGGTCGTTGCGAAGGCCCAGCGCCTCCAGCGGCGCTCCGTCAGCCAGGACCTGCTCTCGGTCACGGCGAACCTCCGGTTGTCCCTCCAATCCGAGCTGGAGGCCCTGGAGAATCCGGACGGGACCCCGCACATGCTCGAGGCGCTGGAACAGGCCAAAGCCGAAGCCGACGAACTGCGGAAACGCTCCGCGCGCTGGCAGCTGACCCTCAGTGACGGCATCAACGACCTCATTGCCGACATGGAGTACGACCTTAGGGACCGCCTGCGCCGGATCCAACGCGAAGCCGAGGCCGCGATCGACCAAGGCGATCCCGGGCCGGTCTGGACCGAGTTCTCCCAGTGGCTCGAAGAATGCGTTGCCGCAGCAGTTTCCGACACGTTCGTCTGGACCAGCGAACGGTCCCAATGGCTCGCGGCCCAGGTGGCAGAGCACTTTGCCGCGGACGAGGTGTCCTTGCCCGTCCTGCACGTCTCCGACGCGGGGGACGCCCTCGACCCGGTGGACCAGATGCCCGGGTTGGATCCCGGCCGGGTGAACCCGGTCCAGAAGGTCCTGATCGGCATGCGCGGGTCCTACGGTGGCGTGCTGATGTTCGGCCTCCTCACCGGGATATTCGGGATGGCCCTGATCAATCCGCTCTCCGTAGGAGCCGGCCTGCTGCTGGGACGCAAGGCCTACCGGGAAGACAAGGAAGCGCGGCTGAAACGCCGCCAGGGCGAAGCCAAAACCCTGGTCAGGCGCCAACTCGACGACGTGACGTTCCAGGTGGGAAAGCAACTCAAGGACAGGCTTCGCCTGGTCCAGCGGACCACGCGGGACCACTTCACTGAAATCGCCGACGAATACCACCGCTCCCTGTCCGACTCCGTGGCGGCAGCCCAAAAGGCCGCCAACTCCTATGCCCAGGAGAAGGAAGGCCGCATCCGGGACATCAGGACCGAGCTCAAGAAGGTGGAGGCATTGCACCGGGCCGCCGAAGCCATAGCCGCCGAGGTAAGCGCCTCCGGCGTCCGCACCGCGGCGGGGGTGGGATGACAGCGGCCACCATGGCCGGGGCCGCGAAGCTCATCCGGGACACCCTGGAGGCCTACCGCGACGACCGGGAAGCCGCCGGGATGCTGCAGGGCTATGCCCGGCGGCTCGCCGAGCCGCTCAGGATCGCCGTGGCGGGCATGGTCAAGGCAGGGAAGTCCACCCTCCTGAACGCCATCATCGGTGAAGAAATCGCTCCCACGGACACCGGCGAATGCACCAAAATCGTCACGTGGTACCGGCACGGACCCACGCCGCGCATCACGCTGCACCCCGTCAATGGGGAGCGGCGGAACCTGCCGCTGAAACGCGTGGACGGTCGCCTGGTCTTCGTCCTGGACGGGATGCAGGCGGAGGAAGTGGAAAGGCTCGAGGTCGAATGGCCGGCACCGGCACTGCAGGGCATGACCCTGATCGACACCCCGGGGATCGCATCCCTGTCCCGGGACGTGTCCGCACGGAGCCTGGCGTTCCTCACTCCGGAGGATTCGGCCTCGGAAGCTGACGCCGTCATCTACCTGATGCGCCACCTGCACGCGTCAGACCTCCGGTTCCTCGAATCCTTCCATGACACCCGGGCCGGGCGCTCCGGCACGGTCAATGCCATTGCGGTGCTGTCCCGTGCAGATGAAGTCGGGGCCGGCCGGATTGACTCCCTGATTTCCGCCGGCAGCATCGCGGAGCGGTACAGCCAAGACCCCAACCTGCGGAAACTGGCGCTGGCGGTGGTCCCCGTGGCCGGACTCCTGGCCCAAAGTGCCCGCACCCTCCGCCAGGCAGACTTTGAGGCCCTGCGCATGCTGGCAGGCCTCGACCGGACCGTCCGTGAAAGGATGCTGCTTTCCGCCGACAGGTTCCGCCGGTCCACCGAGCCCGCGGGACTGACGGAGGAGGCACGGACGGGCCTCCTGGAGCGCTACGGGCTCTTTGGCATCCGGCTGGCTTCGGTCCTTATCCGGAACGGGTTTACCGAAGCCACACCCCTCGCCCACGAGCTTGCCCGGCGCAGCGGACTGGATCCGCTGCTGGATGTGCTGGACCGCCAGTTCCAGGCGCGGTCCGAGGCGCTGAAGGCCAGGACCGCGCTGGCGGCAGTGGAGAACCTCCTGGCCAGCCGCCCCCGCGAGGGGACGGAGCGCCTGGCGGCCGCCCTGGAACGGCTCCAGGTAAACGCCCACGAGTTCCGGGAGCTCCAGTTGCTCGCGGTGTTGCGGACCACGGGCGTGGACCTGCCTTCGGAACTGAGTGCGGAAGCTGAACGGCTGGTCGGCGGCAACGGCGCGGCCTCCTGGGTGCGGCTGGGCCTGGACGCCGGGTCCAGCCCCGAGGTGCTGGCGGCCGAGGCCCGTCGGTACCTGGCACGCTGGCGCGGGGTGGCCGAGAGCCCCCTGACCGGAAGGCCGGCCGCGGAGGCATGCCGGGTGGTGATCCGCAGCTGCGAGGGCGTGGTGGCCGGGAGCTCCGGCCGGCAACGCCAGCCGCGGTCAGCCTAGGGAGCGTCCTCGCCGCAGCCAGGCGCCGGCCGTCGGCAGGAACAGCAGCACCAGTCCGCCGAACGCCAGGGCCATTCCGGCCACCCACAGCATCACCACATAGCTGCCGGCCGCGCCGGTGGGGACCAGGAAAACGGACGCCAGCAGCAGCACGGGCAAGTGGCTGGCCAGCAGCGTAAGAAGGACCCAACGTGCCCAGGCCCTGCGGGCCAGCACAGCAGCCAAGGCCATCGCCTCCAGGAGCGTGGCCAGCAGCAGGGCGCCCATGCTTCCCCAAAAGACGATCTCCGCCGCGGTGCCTGCGGACGCCATGCCGTTGCGGGCCGCTGTGTCCGCCACCACGGCGCGGAGGCGGTGCAGGTTCGAATCGCGGGCCACGAACGAGCCGGCCAGCACGGTAAGCCCGGCGAGGAAGCTGAGGACCCAGAGGGTGCGTGCAGTCCTGACCGTGCCGGGCAGGGAAGGGGTGGCCGGGATGGGCGGCGGTGCGGACCAGGACATCCCCGGCCGAGGTGGAGGATGGGACAGACGCTGCTCGTCTCCTCCGGGCGGGGACGTCATGGCCCCTATTTCAGTCCGTCGGTATCGTGTTCGTCGGTGTCGTGCCTGGGTTTCCGGTCGTCGTCCTTGGCCTTGGCATCCAGTTCATCCTTGAGCTTCTTGAGCCGCTCAGCCTCGGCCTGGTTACGGCGCCGGGCCTCCAAGTTGCGGAGGAAGTCGGGATCGTCGTCAGGAGCGGTGGGGTGGGGGTAGCTCGGCCGGGGCTGCGCTGTGCCGCGCGGCCTGCCGATCAGCAACCACAGGATGGCGCCCAGGACGGGCAGGATGATCTGGACGATAATCCACGCCGGTTTGGAAATGCCCCGGGTCAGGCGGCCCTCGGTACGGATCACGTCCACCAGGCCATACACAAAGATGACGAGGACTGCGACGGCCAAAGCCACACGGAAGAGCATGCCATCAAGTCTATCGTCAGGACGCGCAGGGGCCGCGGGCGGAGGCGGCTAAACTTGAATAGTGGCCTTTTTGAAATATTCCCTGATCCGGCTCGCGATCTTCGTGCCCCTGTTCGTCCTGTTCGCGTTCCTGCAGGTCGGGGTGTTGATGTCCGTGGTCTGCGCCGCGGTCATTGCCTTCGCCATCAGCTACCTGTTCTTCCAGAAACAGCGGGACGCTGCCACCGCAGCCCTGCAGCATCGCTTTTCCGGAAAGGCCAAGCCGCTTCGCTCGGCCGGGGAAATCCAGGACGCGAACGCCGAGGACGCCCTCCTCGATGCCAACCCCGACATCACCATCAACAATGCCAAGGGCAAAAAGAACGCCTAGAACCCGTGGCTGAGGATCAGCCCCAGTGAGAACAAAATGCTGTAGCCGAGGTTGATCAGCCCGGTCTGCTTAAGGACCGGGATCAGGCTCTTGCGCTTGCGCCCGTTGATCATCAGCCAGGCCGGCATCAGGCATGCCGGAATGAGCAGCAGCACAATCAGGATCCATGGCCGGCCAGGGGCCAGGATCACCACCAGCAGGATGGCGACGGCCAGCATCAGGACGTAGCTTTCGCGCGCATGCTTGTCTCCGAGCCGCACGGCGAGGGTCTTCTTGCCGGCCTGCATGTCCGTGGGGATGTCCCTGACGTTGTTGGCCATCAGCAGTGCGGTGGCGATCAGCCCGGTCCCGATCGCGCCGATGACTGCCGGCAGGCTGATGTGCCCGGCCTGGGTGTAGGTGGTACCCAAGGTGGCCACCAGGCCAAAGAACACGAAGACGAACAGGTCGCCGAGGCCCATGTAGCCGTAGGGGTTCTTGCCGCCCGTGTAGCCCCAGGCGGCCATGACGCAGCCCAGCCCCACCAGGATCAGCCACCACGCCTGGGTCAGGACCACCAGGGCCAGGCCGAACACCATGGCCAGGGCAAACGTGCCGAACGCGGCCCACTTCACATGCTCAGGCTTGGCGGCGCCCGAGCCCACCAGCCGCAACGGCCCGACGCGGTCGTCGTCGGTACCGCGGATGCCGTCCGAGTAGTCGTTGGCGAAGTTCACGCCAACTTGCAGCAGGAGTGCCACCAGGGCCGCGAGGATGGCGTTGGGCAGCAGGAACGAGTCCATTTCGTAGGCGGCGGCGGTGCCGATCAGCACCGGCGCGATCGCTGCCGGAAGTGTCCGGAGTCGGGCGCCTTGGATCCATTGGGCGGCTGTGGCCACGGTTAGTACCTCGTGTTGTTTCGATATGACGGCAGGATGGAGCGGGCGCACCCGCCGCGGTGGTGCAGGTCCACTCTACTTTCCCTCGTGCAGGGCACTGAGTTCCGCGGTCATGGCGAGCCGGTCGGGTTTGCCGTTTGGCAGCATCCGCAGCTCCGGTGCGGTGAGGACGGTCTTGGGTGCCAGGACCCCCAGTTGCTGTTGCCACTGTTGTTGGAGCACGACGGCGGAGTCCCCGGCTTCGTGCCCGGAAGCGCCGTCCCCGGCAAGGGCCACGTAGGCGGCCACGGCCTGGCCCCATTCCGCGGAGGGAACGCCGGCAACGAACGCCGAGGAGACGGCGTCGGACTGTTCCAACTGCTCCTGCACGTGCGCGGCGGAAACCTTGATGCCGCCGGTGATGATGACGTCGTCGGCCCGGCCCAGCACAGTGAGGCGGCCGTCGTCGTCGATGGAGCCGAGGTCGCTGGTGCGGTACCAGCGCACGCCGTCCTCCTCGAAGAACGTCCCGGTTTCTTCATCCGGTGCCTCGATGTAGCCGGCCGCCACCGTGTCCCCGCCCAGGAGGATCCGGCCGTCCGCGGCCACCCGGACAGAGACGCCTTCCAAGGGGTAGCCGTCGTAGATGCAGCCGCCGGAGGTTTCGGCGGAACCGTAGGTGGTGATCACCCGCACGCCGGCGTCCCGGGTAGCTGCCAGCAGGGACTGCGGCGCCGGGGCGCCGCCCAGCAGGATGGCGTTGAACCGGCGGAGCACCGCGAGGGTTTCCGGCGACGGGTCATCCAGGAGCCGCTGGAGCTGGGTGGGAACCAGGGAGGTGAAGCGGATTTTGTCTGTCAGTTCCAGCGCTGCGGCGGTGAAGGCCTCCGGCGTGAAGCCGCCGGACATGTCCATGACCCAGGGACGGGTCCCGGCGAACAGGGACCGCACCAGCACCTGGATTCCGGCAACGAACTGCACGGGGAGGGCCAGCAACCATTGCCCCTCTCCCTTGAGTCGCAGCGCCGTGGCCATGGACGAGGCCGCCAGGGACTCCACCGTCAGCAGCGTCGCCTTGGGGGTACCGGTGGATCCGGAAGTGCGGACCACGGCCACGGCGTCGTCGCAGCCGGGGGTTTCCACGTGCCCCACTACCAGTGTCCCGTCTGCCCCGACGGAGAGTTCGACGGCGGGGCCCTCGCCGTGGAGGGCGGCCGCGAGGGCTTTCAGGGCCGGTTCGATGTTGAGGGGGCCGCCGGTGCCGGCGGCCGGTGATTCGTCGCTGTTCATTGCCGTCCCTTCTTAGAAATAGTGCGGGAAGCGTGACCAGTCGGGGTCGCGTTTTTGCAGGAAGGCTTCCTTTCCTTCCACGGCCTCGTCGGTCATGTAGGCCAGCCGGGTCGCCTCGCCGGCAAACACCTGCTGGCCCGCCAAGCCGTCGTCGGCCAGGTTGAAGGCAAACTTCAGCATGCGGATGGCCTGGGGCGACTGCCGGGCGATGTCCGCCGCGTATTCCAGCGCCACTTCCTCCAGCCGCGCGTGGTCTACAGCCTCGTTTACGGCGCCCATCCGAACCATGTCCTCAGCGGAATATTCGCGGGCGAGGAAGAAGATTTCGCGGGCGGCCTTTTGGCCCACCTGCCGCGCCAGCAGAGCCGAACCGTAGCCGGCGTCGAAACTGCCCACCGTGGCGTCGGTCTGTTTGAACTTGCCGTGCTGCCGGGACGCGATGGTGAGGTCTGAGACGACGTGCAGCGAGTGCCCGCCGCCGGCCGCCCAGCCGTTGACGACGGCGATGACCACCTTGGGCATGGTCCGCATGAGCCGCTGGACTTCGAGGATGTGGAGCCGTCCGGCACGGGCGGGGTCGATGGTCTCCTGGGTCTCGCCGTCGGCTGTGTTTTGTACTACGTACCGATAGCCGTCCCGGCCCCGGATCCGCTGGTCGCCGCCCGAGCAGAAGGAGTGGCCGCCGTCCTTGGGGGAGGGGCCGTTGCCGGTGAGCAGCACGGTGGCAACGTCCGGGGTCATGCGGGCGTGGTCCATGGCGCGGTACAGCTCATCCACGGTGCCTGGACGGAACGCGTTGCGGACCTCCGGCCGGTTGAATGCGATGCGGACCGTGGGCAGGTTACGCACCCAGCCGCCGTCGGAATCCCGCTCCACCTGCCGGTGGTAGGTCATGTCCTGGAAGTCCTCGAAGCCGGAAACCACCCGCCAGCGCGTGGGATCGAAGACGTCGGACACCGGGGCGGGGATCTGGTTGCTCACCGTCCAAGTCTAGTAATCGGCGTCAGCTGATGCAGAACTCGTTGCCCTCGGGGTCCGCCATGGTGTGCCAGGAATGCGGCCCTTGCCCGGCCGTCCACAGGAAAGTGGCGCCTCGCGCCTCGAGTTCGCCCCGCACCTCGTCCTTGTCCCGGCCGTCCAGCCGCACGTCCCAGTGCACGCGGTTTTTCACGGTTTTCTGCTCGGGGGCGGTCTGGAAGAGCATGCGACGCGCGGGGGCTTTGGCTTCTATTTCCTCGGGCGGCCGGATGGCGGCGCCGTCCTTCCACACGAGGTTTCCGCGGTGCGTTATGGTCTGGTCCCCGGTGGCGTAGCCCTGCTCGATCATGGAACGGATGAAGCCGGCATCCTGTGGTTCCACCGCCCACTGCAAGGTTTCGGCCCACCAGTCGGCGAGCTCATGCGGGTTTGACGAGTCGATCACGATTTGGATATTCAGTCCCATCCGTCCACGGTAAGGGCGGCGGCGGAGTTGGGGAAGGGGCTGACGCGGGTGGGCGGCCCATCCTGACGCCGTCCAAAAGTATTCTTGACAATATGTCATGACATAGGTCACAGTTTCTAGCGGAAAGGGTTTTCCCCGCTATCGCGAGAGACAGGACAGAGCATTGTCAGAGACGACAAGAATCTCCAGCATTACCCGCCGCCAGTTTGGGCTGACGGCCTTCGGACTGTCGGCCCTGGCTGCCGGCCTCACCGCCTGCAGTGGAGGAGGGGGAGGGAGCTCCTCGGATGGCGGCGCCAAGACGCTGCAGCTTATCCTGTCCGGCGACACCAACCAGGGCGGTGCGTTCGCCGCCGCCGCCAAGAAGTACAAGGAAGCCACCGGGATCACCATCGAGGTTGTCGACGTCCCCACCGCGGACATCACCACCAAGCTGAAGAACGCGGCCACTGCGAACGACCTTCCGGCGCTGGCCCGCGTCACCGGCCTCGACCCGCTGTGGGCCAACCAGCTCCAGGACCTCACGGACATCGCCAAATCCCACAACATCGATCCCAACTTCCTGCAGCAATCGCCGGACGGCATTATCCCCGCCATCCCCTCCGACCTCACCGCCGTGGGGCTCTTCATCAACAAGAGCTTGTTCACCAAGGCCGGCGTCGCCTTCCCGACGTCGATCGACACCACCTGGACCTGGGATGAGTTCATCGCAGCCGTGAACCAGGTCCGCGAGAAGGCAGGCGCCAAGTACGGCGTGGTGATGGACCGCTCCGGCCACCGGCTGCGCGCCATGATGTACGAATTCGGCAGCACCGCCTTCGCCAAGGAAAACGGCAAGTACACCGGCGACAGCAAAGCCGTGGAGACCCTGGAGTACTTCAAGAAGATCAACGACGACCAGACCATGCCCAAGTCCGTCTGGCTCAGCGGCGAGGACGGCAACGCCATGTTCAAGAGCGGCCAGGTGGCCGCCTACTACTCCGGCAGCTGGCAGGTGGCGGATTTCAACAAGAACATCAAGGACTTCGAATGGCTGTCCGTTCCGCTGCCCAAGAAGGACGTCAACGCCACCAACCTCGGCGGCGGATTCATGGTCGCCTTCAAGGACACCGGCGCAGATGAGGAAGCCAGGAAGTTCATTGACTGGTTCTACAACGACGCCAACTACACCGAGTTCGCCAAGACCGGCGGCTACCTGCCGGTCAAGGACCTGAAGGTGGACTACCCGTTCCAGCAGGCATCGTTCGAGCTTTACCAAAAGCAAATCGCCGGCAACCAGGCGAAGGGGGACAACGCCATCAAGCGCGTGGTCATCGAGGCTTACGCCGAGACCCCGTTCTCCGGCGATCCGCTCCGGGAGGAGACCGTCAAGATGCTCTCCGGCGGCCAGGACGCCAAGACCACGGTGGACAACATCGTGAAGCTCTACAACGGGGCCTGATCCCGTGGCACAACCAACCATCACTCCGACGGCGGCCCCGGCACCGCAGCCGGGGCCGGTCCGCAGCAAGTCGGCGCTGAAGCGCCGCAACCGCTACGTCATCGCCCCGCTGGTCCTCATCGGCGTCAACGTGGTGCTCTTCCTGGTGTTCTTTGTTTGGCCGGGAGCGCTGGGCATGCTGTACTCCTTCACGGACTACCGCGGAATCGGCAAGCTGCACTTCATCGGCCTGGCCAACTTCCAGAAGCTCTTCGCTGACGGCTCGTTCTACGCCGCCCTGGGCCGGACCTTCGTGTACACGGTCCTGTCGGTCCCGCTGGTCTACGTCTGCTCCCTGGGCGTGGCCGCGTTGCTCGTCAGCAAAACCGTCCGCGGACGCACAGCGGCAAAGACCGTGATCTTCCTGCCCTGGCTCATTTCGCCCATCGTGGTGGGCGTCATCTGGAAGTGGCTGTTCGGCCAGGACTTCGGCTTCATCAACTTCCTGATTTCCGGCTTGGGCGGGAATCCGCTGCCATGGTCCAGCGACGGCAACCTGGCCCTCGCCGTGGTGATCTTCGCCTCGGCGTGGGGCGGCACCGCCTTCAATATGCTGCTGTTCATCGCCGCGCTGAAGAACATTCCGGAATCCCTGTTGGAGGCCGCGGAACTCGATGGTGCCAACGCCTGGCAACGTTTCCGGCACGTCACCCTGCCGGGCATCGCGCCGACGTCGTTCATGGTGATCCTGCTCTCCACCATCCATGCCATGAAGGAATTCGCCATGATCCAGGCGCTGACCGGCGGCGGCCCCGGAACGCAGAACACCCTGATCGTGCAATACATCTACAAAACCGGTTTCGAGCAGTCAAAGGTGGGCTACGCCAGCGCCGCCTCCATGGTGCTGATGGTGGTCCTGCTGGCCATCGCCCTCATCCAGCTCCGGTTCAACAGGAAGAAGGGCTGACCCGTGGCAACAGCTGCCAACCTGCCTCCCGCGGTAGCGGAGGAACACGCCCAACCAACCCGGAACGACCCAGCACCACGCCGCAGGGACGGCCGCACCCAGCCGGGCAACCGGGAGATCCGGGCCAAGGCCTCCATCCCGCTGACCCTGCTGATGTGGGTGATCGCCGCCATCTACGCGCTACCCCTGCTCTGGTTCCTGCTCAGCTCGTTCAAGCCCGGCAGCGAACTCTTCAGCTACCCGCTGTCCATGATTCCCCGGGAATGGACCTTCCAAGGCTTCGTGGACGCATGGGAACGGGTGGACTTTGCGCAGTACTTCCTGAACACCGCCACGGTCTCCATCACCACCACGGTTCTGACGGTCTTCTTCAGCGCCTGCACCGGATATGCGCTGGCCAAGTACAACAACAAGGGCACCCGGCTGTTCTTCGTATGCATCCTGGCCACCACCATGCTGCCCACCGAGGTAATCCTGAACCCCACGTTCTCGGTCATCCGGGACCTGGGCCTCTACAACTCGCTGGCCGGCATCATCGTCCCGTCGGTACTCACGGCCACCGGGGTGTTCATGTTCCGGCAGTTCTTCCTCACGGTTCCGGATGACCTGCTGCACTCCGCCAGGATCGACGGCGCGGGCGAGCTGGCCATCTTCTTCCGGATCATGCTCCCGTTGTCCAAGCCCATCCTGTTCACGCTGGCCATCTTTTCGTTCCAGTGGCGGTGGAACGACTACATCTGGCCCCTGATCGTGCTCAACGACCCCAAGTGGTACACCCTGCAGGTGGCGCTGCGGAGCATCGTGGGGGCGGAAAACATCGACTGGCCGGTGCTCCTGGGGGCCTCGGTGATCTCGCTCCTGCCGCTGGTCCTGGTGTTCTTCGTCTTCCAGAAATACGTGCTCAACGCAGACGTCAGCGCCGGGCTGAAGGATTAGGACGGTCCCGCCACGGCGGGCCGGTGAAAGGCAGCAACAGTGCAGACAGCAACAACGGACACAGCCTTCCAGGCGCGGGTGGCGGCAGAAGCGGACCGGGAGGTCGCGGCGTTCCTGGCAGCCCACGACGACGACGTGCGGGCCTTGGCGCACCGGCCGGCCATGGCCAGGCTGCTGGCCCTGGCCGCCGTGTTCACCGAGCCCGGCTCCGGCTACTTCGCGCAGGAAACCCTTGCCACGGCGATGCGGCGGTGCCTGGACCGGTTGGAGACCCTCCAAGGGCCCACCGGCCTGTTCGACGGCACCAACCTGTCCTCGCCGCCGGACTCCGCGTTCACCCTGAACGACGCCTGCCTGGCGGTGCGGCTGGTCCGCGCAACGGAAACCCCGGACCACCTACTGGCGGAGGTGGACGAGCGGCTCGAGGTCATCATCGCCACGTCCGTTGACGCCATGGTGGCAGGCGGCGTCCACACCCCAAACCACCGCTGGGAGCTCTCCGCCGCCCTGGCGCAGATCAACACGCTGCACCCGCGGCAGGACATCGGCGCCCGGATCGAACAATGGCTGGCCGAGGGCATCGACCAGCTCCCCGACGGCATGTACTCCGAGCGCAGCCCCTTGTACGCCACTGCCGTGACCAATCCCTCGCTGCTGACCATCGCGGACGCCACGGGCCGGACGGACCTCCTGGACCACGTCCGGCGGAACCTCGCCGCCTTCCTGCCTTGGCTCAACGCCGACGGCACCGTGGAATCCGTCTTCTCCCGCCGGCAGGACCAGTGGATGCAATTCGGCGCCGCCCCGTTCCTTCACCTGTACCGCCGGCTGGCGGCCCAGGACGGCCGGGCCGATTTCGCCGCGGCAGCCACCTGGCTGGCCCGGCTGCCCCTGCACGAGCCCGCGAAACTGCTTGCCCTCACCCGGCTGGACCCCTGGCTGTCAGCGGCCCTGCCTGCCGATCCGCCGTCGCACGCCGCCGCGCTGCCGGCACCCCTCGCTCCGGCCGCGGCGGCGCTCGAGAGTTGCGGCGCCTACCGGTTCCGCGGAGCAGGGTCCGTGGCCACCGTGTTCGGCGGCTGCGACCCCCTGGTTCCGGGCGTCGGCTCCGGGCTTGCCACCAACTCCACCTTCCTCCGCTTCGGGCACGGCGCGGCCGTGCTGTCCGATCTGCGGCTGTCCAGGAGCTTCTTCGACCTGGGCCCTTTCCGCAGCCAGGACACGGTGCGGCAGGGCGGCGTGCTGGTGCTCGCCGAGCAGCTGGAAGCCAACTTCTACCAGCCCCTGCCGCCGGCCAGGCAGCGCCCGGATGGCATATACGCCCTGGAGCATGAAGGCCGGTTCAGCGCCGGCATGGATTTCAGTTCGCGCGCCGCCGACGTCCACTGGCTTGCCACGGAGATCAGGATCAAGGCAGCAGGCGGGGAGGTAGGCCTGGACATTGGGTTCGAAGGAACGCACACGGCTTTCGCGCTCGAGCTGACCTTCCAGCCCGGCGGGGTGCTCGACGGCGTGGAGCCGGCAGGTGCGCACGGAACCTTCCAGCTGCTGGGCGGTACCGGCACGTACCGGGTGGGCACGGACGTGATTGAGTTTGGACCCGGGCTGCCCGCAGATCCGGATACTCCTGCCACCTACAACCCGGGTGAAAGCTACCGCTACCTGGGCGGCACGAACGCGGCCGGCGGCACCAAGGTCTACATCACGGGGCGGACCAGCGGCACGCACCGCTTCACAGTGCGCGGGTACACGCTGGCGGACTGAGCGCCGGGACTGAGCGCCGGCTTACGCCTGGACGTGCTGCATCTGCTCGAACAGTTCCGGCGGGATGGAGTAGACCAGGACCACGGCCAGCAAATTCTTGGCGGCGTGGACGAAATAGGAAAACATGACGTTCTTCCCGGTCCATACGTAGACGAACACCAGCGTGGCCCCCATGGCCAGGTAGGGAAGCAGTGCCGTGAGGGTGATGGCCTCCTGCCCCACGATGTGCATCGCCGCGAACAGCACTGCCGAGAGGACGCAGCAGATCCAGATGTTCACCCGCCTGCCCAGCTTGCCGATCAGCAGGTGGCGGAAGATGTATTCCTCCACGAATGGTCCCACCACCACCAGCAGCGGCACCATGAGCCAGGGCGGCACCTGCTGTATCAGGGCCTGCAGGCCTGCCTGGTTGGCGGACGTTTCCACCTGCCCGTTCAGCGCCACCAGGACCGCGGTCAGGACCAGCATCGCGATGACCGCGGACGGAACCATTAGCAGGGTGAACCACGGCCGGGTCGCCAGGACTTTGAGGTCGCGCGCCACTACTTTCCGGGCGGCCAACAGCGCCACGATTCCCACCGAGGAATAGAACAGCAGGTTCACCGCATACGAGGCGGCGGCCGGGGACGGCGCAATCTGCCGCAGGAAAGGGGCCACCAGGTCGCCGGCCGCAGCGAAGAATCCCGCGATGGCCACGTAGAGGCAGAGCGCCGCCAGGTCCAGTCGGGAAAAACGGTACAGCTGTGGCTGTGGAGCGGGTGGTATGCGATGGGCTGTGGCCATGCTTCAGCCTATCGCCGGGGGTGCCGTGTAGCGCGCGTCACGTACCCGGCGCCCGGTCTTGTAGGATGGACAGGCCGCGTGAAGCTTCGGCTACTCGATGATTTACGCTCACAATCGCTGGTTACTTGGCATTAAGGCCGAATTTTGTGAGCCGTATCATACGGATTCCGGATGCGGCCAACCCCCAACCCACAAGGAACAGTTGTGCCTCAAAGTACCCCCACAGACCTCAAGAACACCGCCGCGGCAACCGCCGCCGTCGACTCCTCCCTCAGCGCCGAGGGCTACAGCAGGACCCTGGGCCGACGCCACGTCACCATGATCGCCATGGGCGGCGCCATCGGCGTGGGCCTCTTCATGGGAGCCGGCGGCCGGCTCGCCTCCACCGGCCCGGCCCTGATCTTCTCCTACGCCATCGCCGGCGTCATCGCCTACCTGCTCATGCGGGCCCTGGGCGAACTCATCATGTACCGGCAGACCTCAGGATCCCTGGTGAGCTACGCCGGCGAGATGTTCGGCAAAAAGGGCGCGTACATGTCCGGCTGGATGTACTTCATCAACTGGGGCATGACCGGCATCGCCGAGCTCATCGCGATCGGCCTATACTTCCAGTTCTTCTTCCCCAATGTCCCCGTGGAAGCCTCGGCCATCGCCGCGCTGGCGCTCCTCGTGGCCGTGAACCTCCTGAGCGTCAAGGCGTTCGGCGAGTTCGAATTCTGGGCCTCCTGCCTCAAGGTGGGCGCCATCCTGACCTTCCTGGTGGTGGGCACGTTCATGGTGGTCACCAACGCCCAAGTGGGTGACGGGCATGCCTCCGTCAATAACCTCTTCGCGGCCGAGGGCGGCATGTTCCCCAAGGGCGCGCTGGTGATGGTCCTGGTCCTGAATGCCGTCATCTTTGCCTACAACGGCATCGAGCTGGTCGGCGTCACTGCCGGCGAGATGCAAAAGCCGGAACGCGAGGTGCCCAAGGCGATCCGCGCCGTCGTACTGCGCATCGTGGTGTTCTACGTGGGCTCCGTCCTGCTGCTGGCGATGCTGCTGCCCTCGGACCAGTACAAGGCCGGCACCTCCCCGTTCGTTACCGTCTTCGGCCAGATGGGCCTGGGCTGGGTGGGTGACGTGATGAACATGATCGTGATCACCGCCGCACTCTCCTCCTGCAACTCCGGGCTCTACTCGATCGGCCGCGTCTTCCGCACCATGGCCAACAACGGCCACGCCCCGCAGTGGCTCACCCGCATGTCCAAGCGGCACGTCCCGTATGCCGCCATCCTTGCGATCGCCGCGTTCTACCTGGTGGGCATCCTGCTGAACATCTGGCTGGGCGGCTCGCACGCGTTCGACCTCGCCTTGAACACCGCCTCGATCGGCGTGATCTTCTGCTGGGGCTCCATCTTCGCGAGCCAAATCGTGTTGCGCCGCCGCAAGGGCATCACGTCCACCCTGCCGATGCCGGGTTCGCCGTGGACCAGTTGGGCCGGCCTGCTGGGCCTGCTGGCCATCACCGTGCTCATTGGCTTCGACACCATGACCAGCAAGGACGGCGAGGTGTTCTACCTGGGCCTCTGGACGCTGGCCACCATCCCGTTCTTCGCGGTGGTCCTGTGGCTTGGCTGGCAGAAGGTCAAGGGCAACCAGCCCAAGAGCGAGCTCTACAGCTGACGCCGGATCTTCCTGAGCAACGTTCGACGGCGGGCCGTCCCTTGGGTGGGGCGGTCCGCCGTCGGCGTTTCCTCCTTGATGTCCGGGCGGGCCCGGTGCGTCAGGCAGCGGAGTCCTTCAGGTGGCGGGCAAAGTAGTCCTCGATCCGCTGCCAGGCCTCCGGGGCGGAGTCCGGGTCCGGCCCGATGCCCATCACGCGCATGAGCGGACGAAGGACCACGGGTCCTTCGTCGGTGTCGTTCAGGAAGGCGTGGCCGGCGCCGGGGAACTCCTTGACGCTGTGTTCGATTCCCAGCCTGTCCAGGGCTGATTCGAGCCGGGCAGCGGCCCCCTTCAGGGGCCTGTCCGCGCCGCCGTAGTTGGCCACGATGGGGCAGGCGCCGCGGAGGGCGTCGTCCAGGTTGCCGGGCAGGCGACCGTAATTGACCGCGGCTGCGTCGAAACCGTCCTTGGCCACCAGCAGCGCGAAGCCGCCGCCCATGCAAAAACCGATCACGCCGGTTTTTCCGGTTGATTGCGGGGAGGCGGCAAGCCACTTCCGCGCCGTGGCGATGTCCGTGAATGCCCTGCCGGTGCCGGCAGTCATGCTGCGCATGGTGCTGACCAGGCAGCGGCGCGCCCCGCCCTCGCTGAACAGATCCACTGCCAAGGTCAGGTAGCCGGCCCGGGCCATCCTGTCGGCGTGCCTGCGGGTCTGGTCGGTCAGGCCAAAGGCCTCGTGGATCATTACGACGCCGGGGAAAGGGCCTTGGCCCTCCGGCGTGGCCAGATAGCCGCCCAAGGAAGGCGAGCCGCCGGCGGTGGCGCTTTCGGCGCTGAGGTCAACGTAGGTCATGGCTAAGGCTAACCGGGCAGTATGCATTTACTGTGCGGATCCAACCGCGGGCCCCGGGACGCTGGTGCGCGGCGCCTGGCCCGGGCAGACTGGGGCTGTGAACGAACCATGGGTGCTGCACGTGGACCTGGACCAGTTCATCGCTGCCGTCGAAGTGCTCCGCAGGCCGGAGCTCGCGGGCAAGCCCGTGATCGTGGGTGGCCGCGGCGACCCCACCGAACGTGCCGTGGTGTCCACGGCGTCCTACGAAGCCAGGGCCTACGGCGTGGGCTCCGGCATGCCGCTGCGCATCGCCGCGCGGAAGGTGCCGGACGCGGTCATCCTGCCCGTGGATCATGAGGCATACCTTGACGCGTCCGAGAAAGTGATGGCGGTCCTGCGCTCGCAGCCCGGCGCTACGGTCCAGGTGCTGGGATGGGACGAAGCCTTCGTGGGGATTGAGGGCGGCGTCCCAGAAGACATCGCCAGGCAGCTGCAGCTCGCCGTCCTGGCGGAAACCAGGCTGCACTGCAGCATCGGCATCGGGGACACCCTGGTCCGGGCCAAGGTGGCCACGGGGTTCGGCAAGCCCGCAGGCATTTTCCGGCTGACGGAAGGGAACTGGCTCCACGTGATGGGGGACAGGCCCACAATCGATCTGTGGGGCGTGGGAAAAGCGGTGTCGCGGCGGCTTGCCACCCTTGGCATCAAAACTGTTGCCGAGCTCGCGGCGGCCAACCCTGCGGACCTGGTGCCCGAGTTCGGTCCCAAGATGGGCCCGTGGTACGCCCAGCTGGGACGGGGCGAAGGGTCGCGGGTGGTTGATGACACACCGTGGGTGGCCCGGGGACACAGCCGGGAAACCACCTTTCAGCGCGACCTGACGGAGGCGGCGGACATTGACGGGGCCCTCAGGGAATTGGCAGCGCACGTCATGGACGATGTCGCCGCGGAAGAGCGGCCGGTGGTCGGCCTCACCCTGAAGGTGCGCTATGCGCCGTTCACCACCACAACGTACGGCCGGAAGATCCCCGCAACGTCCGCCCCTGCGGAAGTGCTCGCACACGCCCTGGAGCTTGCCGCGAAGATCGAGCCCGGCCGTCCTGTCCGGCTGCTCGGGCTGCGGGCGGAAATGACCATGCCGGAATCTTCCCGCCAGGGCCACACTCCCACCCGCAGCGGCTGGTGATTTCGCCCGATGCGTGTGGACAGCGGAACGGCGGCGGATCTGTCCGATCCGCCGCCGTCGGGCTGATGCAGCACGCCGTTCGCTGCGGCTGCAGCAGCGTGGCTGTCAGTCGCGCTTGAACTCGTCCTTGACGCTTTCGCCCACCTTCTTGGCATCCGCCTTGACCTGGTCCGCCTGGCCTTCAGCCTTGAGGCGGTCATTGTGGGTGACGTTGCCGGCAGCTTCCTTTGCTTTGCCGCCAAGTTCTTCGGCTTCGTTGCTGATCTTGTCTCCGAGGCCCATGGTGCCGGCCTCCTTCCGTTTCCGTCGATCGTTTACATTTTCACCATAAACGAAGCTTGCTTACTAATTCAAGGGATGGGGCGGGCGGGCTAGGCTCGGGGGATGGAGAAAAAGCGCGGACGTGGGCCGGCCGGGGTGCAGGCACCCCGGGTTTCACCGGTGGAGCTCACTGACCTCGAAGACCAGGCGGACGCCGCCTTCCGGCGCGGCGAGCGGCACGAAGGGGTCCGGTTTAGCCGCGCGGACGCAGAGGGATTCGACCTGGGCGGGTCTGTCTTTTCCGAGTGCCGGTTCGATGCCGTGTCCTTCAACGACGCGCAGCTCCGGGGAGCATCCTTCCGTGACTGCATCCTGGCCGAGCTGTACGCCCCCGTTTTCCGCGGTGCCCGCAGCACCTGGCAGGACGTGGAGCTCCGCAACCCCCGGCTGGGTTCAGCGGAACTGTACGAAACCGGCTGGCAGTCCGTACGGATCGACGGCGGCAAGGTGGACTTCCTGAACCTGCGTGGTGCCAAGCTCACGGATGTGCTGATCAGCGGGTGCATTATCAATGAACTGGACCTTGGCGCCGCCGGAGCCGTCCGGGTAAGGCTCGAGGACTGCACCATTGGATCCCTGGACCTGGCCGGCGCCAAGCTGAAGGATTTCGACATCCGCGGGACCGGATTCCGCAAGATCAGCGGGCTGGGCAGCCTCTCCGGCCTGGTTGTTGACGAGTACCAGCTGGGCCTCCTGGCGCCGCTGATCGCCGCGCACCTGGGCGTCACAGTCCTTTAGCCGGGTGCGGAGCGGAACCTTGCCGTGTACCATTTACAGAACGAACGGTCGGTAAGTGGTGCATCCGCTGTGCCGGCCGCCGATGACAGTGCTGTTTATCGCGTGAAGGGTGTATCCATGGCTGCAACCGCAGGTCCGCAGGCTTTCCTTGTTGGCGGGGTCCGAACGCCGGTGGGCCGGTACGGGGGTGCCTTGTCCGCCGTGCGGCCGGACGACCTCGCCGCCCTGGTGGTCCGCGAAGCCGTGGAACGCGCCGGCCTGGACCCGGAAAGCATCGACGAGGTGATCCTGGGCAACGCCAACGGCGCAGGGGAGGAGAACCGGAACGTTGCCCGCATGGCCACCCTGCTGGCAGGCCTTCCGCTCCACATCCCGGGCATTACGGTCAACCGGCTGTGCGCCTCCGGACTGAGCGCCATCATCCAGGCGAGCCACATGATCAAGGCCGGAGCCGCGGACATCGTCATCGCGGGCGGCGTGGAATCCATGAGCCGGGCACCATGGGTGCAGGAAAAGCCCACAGCCGCCTTTGCCAAGCCAGGCCAGATCTTCGACACCTCCATCGGCTGGCGCTTCACCAACCCGCAGTTCCAGCAGGGCGGCCTCTCCCGCGACGGGAAGATGACCTACTCGATGCCGGAAACGGCGGAAGAAGTAGCCCGAGTGGATGGCATCTCCCGCGAGGATGCGGACGCATTTGCCGTCCGCTCGCACCAGCGTGCCCTCGAGGCCATCGCCGCCGGGCGCTTCAAGGACGAGATCGTCCCCGTCACGGTGAAGACGCGCAAGTCCGAAACGGTGGTGGACACGGACGAAGGGCCCCGCCCCGGCACGAGCCTCGACGTTCTCGCTGCCCTCCGGCCGGTAGCACCGGGCGGCTCCGTGGTCACCGCCGGAAACTCGTCCTCGCTCAACGACGGCGCCTCGGCCATCATTGTGGCCTCGGAGGCAGCCATCGAACGGCTGGGCCTGACCCCGCGGGCACGCATCATCGACGGCGCTTCCGCCGGCTGCGAACCCGAGATCATGGGCATCGGTCCTGTCCCCGCCACGCAGAAAGTGCTCAAGCGCAGCGGCCTAAGCGTTGGTGACCTGTCCGCCGTCGAACTCAATGAAGCTTTTGCCACCCAGTCACTGGCCTCCATCCGGCGCCTGGGCCTGGATCCGGACATCGTGAACCGCGACGGCGGCGCCATCGCGCTGGGTCACCCGCTCGGCTCGAGCGGGTCCCGGATCGCCATCACCCTGCTGGGGCGGATGGAACGCGAGGACGCCAAAATCGGCCTCGCCACCATGTGCGTCGGCGTCGGCCAAGGCACCGCCATGCTGTTGGAGAAAATCTGATGGCCGCCGCAGTGGACCTTGCCGCCGAAGTGTTCTCCGCCCTCAAAGTGGAGGAACGGGACGACCGTGTGGTGGTGCTGCTCAACCGGCCCGAGGTAAAGAACGCCATCGACCAGCAGATGGTGGACGAACTCCACACCGTGTGCGCAGCGCTGGAACAGAATCCCAGGATCCTGATCATTGCAGGGGTGGACGGGGTGTTCGCCTCCGGGGCAGACATCGCCCAGCTGCGCGAACGGCGGCGGGATGACGCCCTGCACGGGATCAACTCCACCATCTTCGTCCGGATTGCGAAGCTGCCCATGCCGGTCATCGCCGCGCTGGACGGCTACTGCCTGGGTGGCGGCGCGGAACTGGCCTACGCGGCGGACTTCCGGATCGGCACCCCCACCCTGCGCATCGGCAATCCCGAAACGGGCCTGGGCATCCTGGCCGCGGCAGGCGCCAGCTGGCGGCTCAGGGAACTCGTGGGTGAACCGCTGGCAAAGCAGATCCTCCTGGCCGGCCTGGTCCTCGGCGCCGACGAGGCACGGGCGGCCAACCTCATCACCGAGATCCACGACCCCGCGGACCTGCTGGCCGCGGCCCACAGCCTTGCCGACAGGATCGGGCGCCAGGACCCCCTGGCCGTCCGCATCACCAAATCCGTGTTCCACGCCCCCGCGGAAGCCCACCCGCTGATCGACCAGCTGGCCCAGGGCATCCTCTTCGAATCCCAGGCCAAGTTCGACCGCATGCAGGCGTTCCTCGACCGCAGCGCCCGGAAGAAGGCCAACCCCGCCAACCCCGCAGACGGAAAGTAGACCATGAGCGAATCGCAACTGACTCCAGCCCTCCCGGCCCGGGTGGGTGTCCTGGGCGGTGGCCGGATGGGCGCCGGGATCGCCCATGCATTCCTGGTCAAGGGCGCCGACGTGCTGGTGGTGGAACGCGACGAACAGGCTGCGGAGGCGGCACGGGAACGGGTGGAATCCGCGGCGGCAAAGAGCATCGAGCGCGGGGCAACGGACACAAACCTGGACGAAATGGTCTCCCGCCTGGCCGTCGGCGTGGACTATGACGCCTTCAAGGACCGCCAACTGGTGGTGGAAGCCGTCCCGGAAGACTGGGACCTGAAAGTTACGGCGTTGCGGGGCATCGAGGAGCGGCTGGCGGAAGACGCCTGCCTGGCATCCAATACGTCCTCGCTGTCCGTGAACGGGCTCGCGAAGGAGCTGAGGCGGCCGGGCAATTTCCTGGGGCTGCATTTCTTCAACCCGGTGCCCGCTTCCACGCTCATCGAGGTGGTGCTGGGCGAGCACACCTCGCCCGGACTCGCTGTGGAGGCGAAGAGGTGGGTGGAGGCACTCGGCAAGACCGCCGTCGTCGTCAATGACGCGCCGGGGTTCGCGTCCTCCCGGCTGGGCGTTGCCATCGCGTTGGAGGCCATGCGCATGGTCGAGGAAGGCGTAGCCTCGGCCGAGGACATCGACAACGCCATGGTGCTGGGCTACAAACACCCCACCGGGCCGCTCCGGACCACGGACATCGTGGGCCTGGACGTCCGCCTGGGTATCGCCGAATACCTGCATTCCACCCTGGGTGACCGGTTCGCACCCCCGCAGATCCTGCGCGACAAGGTGGCCCGCGGGGAACTGGGCCGCAAGACCGGCAAAGGCTTCTTCGACTGGCCCAGCTAGCGGCCGCCCGCGTTAGTCGAAGAAGCCCACGATGTAGCCGATGAAATACAGCAGGCAGAGCAGGACGACCACCCCGATGACGGCAATCCAGAGGAACTGCGTGCCCTTGCCCGGCCCGCGCTCCTCCGTGCCATGGGGCCCGACCGTGGATGCTTCGCCCGGCGGGGTTTCGCCGGGCGGAACGCCGCCGCCGGGCTCCAGACCGGTGATCTTGTCGTCTTCCGGATCCGGATTGGTACCTGACACAATGACTCCCTCGCTCGCCGTCCACGTGCTTGCCCAAGCGTAACCGGCACCGAACCGGTGGGCCTAGGCTGGTGCAGTGACTTTCCTTGAACCCCTTACCCTGACCGGACGGCACGTAATCCTGGAGCCGCTCGCGGAGGAGCATCACGACGGCCTGGTGGAGGCCGCCAGGGATGGTGAGCTCTGGAAGCTCTGGTACACCTCGGTGCCGGCCCCTGATGGGATGGCCGCCGAAATCAGGCGGCGGCTGGCACTGCAGGACCAAGGCTCAATGCTGCCGTTCACCACCCGCCTGATCGATGCGGAAACCGGCGGCCCGGGCCGCATCATCGGCATGACCACCTACATGAACATCGACGCCGCCACGCCCCGCGTGGAGATCGGCTCCACGTGGAACGCGGCCTCCGTGCAGGGGACCGGAACGAATCCGGACTCCAAGCTCCTGCTGCTCGGGCACGCCTTCGAGGCCGTGGGCTGCCCGGCGGTGGAGTTCCGCACCCACTGGCTGAACCACCAGTCGCGGGAGGCCATCGCCCGGCTCGGTGCCAAGCAGGACGGCGTACTGCGCAGCCACTCCCGGACCAGCGACGGGAACCTGCGCGACACCGTGGTGTTCTCCATCCTGGACCACGAATGGCCCGCCGTCCGCGCCGGGCTCGAGTACCGGCTGGACCGCCGCGGCCCGGCTGCCCGCTGATGACGCCAAAAGTCTTCCCGTGCGGCATGCGGCTCCCAGCACCCTGTGATTAGCTGGGCGGATGAGCAAACGGGGCAGGCCCATGAACTGGGATGGAGCTGTCAACGCCTGGCACATTTCGGGCGGCATCTACCGGATGGGCCGGCGTGAGTGGCTGACGGCGTCCGGGTGGCGGCAGGTGTTCGACGACGGCGTCCGCACCGTCGTCGATCTCCGCAACGCAGCGGAAGGCCGGCGCCGGGACACCGACCCGGTGGTCCCGGACACGTCCATGCCGGACATCGACGTGGTCCAGGCGCCCACGGAAGAGGCCGGTGATCCGCGCTTCACCGCCATCACCGGGCCGTATTTTGAACGACCCCGGGCATTACGCCGTGAACGCCCGCCTCTTCCCGGAAAAGCTGGTGGGCGTCTTCCGGGCCATCGCCCACGCCGCACCCAGGGGGGATGTCCTGCTGCACTGCGCCGCCGGCCGGGACCGCAGTGGAATGGTGGCCGCCATGGTCCAGGACCTCGCAGGCGATTCCGACGAAGCGATCGCAGAGGGCTACCGGCGGGCGGCACGCGGCATCAACGAGAGGTACCGCACGCACGGGCCGCCGCACAGCCGCGAACGCTACCTGGCCGCCGGTGAACTTGAGCCCTTGCTGGAACAACGGGGGCTCACCGTGGCCAGGTTTGTCCGGGACCTGGATACCCGCCACTACCTTCTGGCCAACGGCCTCACCGCAGTAGAACTCGAGGCTGTCCTGGCCTGTTGCCAGGACAGCGTAGATACAATGGGACCAGTGTGACGCATGTGACCTGAGATACTGTTGTTTCCTCGGTCACGTTGACCGGCAGAGAGACGGACATGAGCTCAACAGCAGCACCGAGGAAAAAAGCTTCAATGGCGCATGACCTGGGGTTTAGTGCTGTCACGCTGCGGCGGGTGCTCGCCTTGGGCGCCGCTGCCGGCGTGCTGGCATCCTCCGCGTACGCAGCCGTTCCCGCTCTTGCCGCCGGTGAATCGTCCCCCACTCCGGCCTCGCCGAGTCAGGGTACAGCGTCCCCCAGCCCGGCTTCGGGAAGCACAGCCCCGGCGTCCCCGACGCCGGCACCAACCGCACTTTCGCAGGCCGCCCTCGACGACGCCGTGCAGCGGGACCTCAAGCTCACCCCCCCACAGTTCGAGGCTGCCGGACAACTCGGTGCCCAGGCAGCGCAGGCGGCCGTCCAGCTGCGCCAGGTCCCGGGCTACGTGGGAATCCGGATCGAGCATGGATCCATTACGGTCAGCGGTTCAGGACGTGAGCTTAAGACCGCCGTTGCCGCCCTCGCGGGCACTATTCCCGGTTTGTCCCTCGAGGCGCCCGCGGTTGGCGCCAGGTCCGAACTGGCGGTCAGCACGGAGCAGCTCTTCCAGGCCTATCTCCGCGACGTTGGGCCGCAGGGCCTGCAGGCGGTGATGTACGCAGGCGGAAAGTTCGTGATCAGGACGGGCGGGATCAATGCGCCGGAGGCGTTGTCGCCAGAACCAGCGACGTCGTCCTCGCCGTCGGCAGCCCCGTCGCCCTCGCCGTCGGAGTCGGCCTTGCCGGGGGCCGGAAAGGTCACTCCGGCCCAGTTCGTGTCCCGCTATGCCAACGTCGAGCTCGACGGCGGTACGCCGCTCAAATCCGAGGCGGACGTCGCAGGCGGCATCGGGTACCAGAGCGATATCGGCTATGTGTGTTCCACCGGTTTCTCCGCCTTCGACCCCACAGGCCTGCCCACTGTCCTGACCGCGGGGCACTGCGCTTCGGATGGTGCCGCCAAGACAGCCACCCTGGAGTTCCAAGGCGTGCCGGCGGGCCTGCTGGGGAAGTTCGGCTTCAGCCAGTTCGGCGGCCCGGGGAACACCCGCGTGCTCGACCCCACCACTCCCATCGTTCCGGACCAGACGGCGGTAACCAACCCTGGCAATGTGGGGACGGACATCTCGGTGATCCAGTCGCTGCGGCAGGACATCGATCCCCTTCCCGCGGCCAGCACGTGGGGGAGCCCGTCCCAGCCCGGGCCCGACGTCAAGATCATCGGATCCGAAGACCCCGTTGTGGGAATGCCCATTTGCCGCTCGGGACGAACCTCCGCCTGGTCCTGCGGAACGGTTGACGCCGTCGGCATCTTTATCGTGCCGGGCCCGGGCTACGCCTCGGACAAGAAAGACATCCGCGCGTTCAATGGGTTCCTTTCTTACGGGGTGCAGTCCAGCGGGGGAGACTCCGGGGGACCCTATGTCAGCGGCAACTACGCCGTGGGCACCCACTCGGCAGGGGACACCCCGGACCAAAACGGCAACGTGATCCAAAACTTCGCCGTCGGCGCCACCTTGCGGAACAGTTTGGCCGTACTTCCCGGCTACCAGCTGGAACTGTTCCTCAACAAGCCTTCCGTTACCGCGCCCGCGGCCGGCGGCACCTATGATTCCGGCCAAACCATCGCTGGGACCGTTGCCGCGGCTCCGGCGTCAGCCATCGCCGCCGGGTCCAAGGTCCGGATCACCCTCCAGGGCCAAGGCCCGTTCGAGGTCCCCGTGGACGCCGCCGGCAACTGGAGCTTCACCGCACCGCAAGGCAGGGATCCGCTCCACTTCACGGCCGAGACCGTCAACGGGTACAGCCGGTCGGGCACCACCACCTTCGAGTTCGCGGCCACCCCGCCGGCTCCCACCAGCCCTGCCCCGCCGTCGAGCCCTGCTCCGCCGGCTCCCACGAGTCCTCCCGCCAGCATCGCTACCGCATCCCCGTCACCCACCCAGGCCAGCCCGGCCCCGTCGCCCACCCAGACCAGCCCGGCCGCCGTGGCCACGCCCCCGGCCAGTACCCCGGCACCAAGTACTCCGCCTGCCGGCCTGGCGATCACCGGCGGCAACGGTACCGCGGGTGCGGGCGACCTGGCATACACCGGCGCGACGGCGTTGGTACCCGCAGCCGTCGCTGCCGCTGCCGCGGTCGCCGTCGGGATCGTGCTTATGGTGCTGGTCAGGCGCCGGAAGCGGGGATCGGACTAGGTTTCGACAGGCTCAACCACCGCGGACGGGCTCAACCACCGTTACTTGTGGCGCCGCATCAGCAGGTTTGTAATGCGCAGGGTGCAGAGCCGCTGGCCCGCCTCGTTGGTGATCAGCACCTCGTGCGTGGTCAGTGTGCCGCCCAGGTGGATAGGCGTGGCCGTGATGGTGACTAGGCCCTCCCGTGCGGACCGGTGGTGGGTGGCGGATACGTCCACCCCCACAGCGGTCTTGCCCATGGTGCTCGCGTGGATCACGGCGGCCCAGGAGCCCACGGCCTCGCCGACGGCCAGCGAAGCGCCGCCGTGCAGCAGGCCGAAGGACTGCCGGTTTCCCTCCACCGGCATGGTGGCCACCACCCGCTCCACGGACTCCTCCAGGATCTTCACGCCCATCTTTTCGTCCAGCTCGCCCAGCGTGATTTTCCAGAGTTCATGCTGCGACGGCTGGGTGTCGCCGGAATCCTCGTGTGGGGCGCTCATTCGTTCTCCTTCGGTATCCATTTCAGTCCCGGCCTTCTAGTGTGCGGCACGGCACTTCATGTATGGTGAATATATTACCGAACGGACGGTCAGTAATGACTGCTGTTTGCCTGCCCCAGCGTTGGAAGGACCCGTCAACGATGACCACCACAGCCACAGCTCCCCAGGCCACGGTCGACACCGTGGAGACAGTGCCCAGCTTCGTCAAAGATGCCTGGTGGACGCCCGACGCCGGCTCGTCGGCTTCCGCGGTCCCTGTCCGGGATGCGAGCACAGGGGAGATCCTGGCCAAGGTCAGCACGGAGGGCCTGGACCTGGCCGCCGTCGTCGAATACGGCCGCACCACCGGCCAGGCGGAACTGGGCAAGCTGACCTTCCACCAGCGCGCCCTCAAGCTCAAGGAACTGGCGCAGTACCTGAACGCCCGCCGCGAACACTTCTACGGCTTCTCGTTCCAGACCGGCGCCACCAAGATCGACTCCATGGTGGACATCGACGGCGGCATCGGCGTCCTGTTCACCTTCGGTTCCAAAGGCCGGCGCGAACTGCCCAACTCCCAGGTAGTGGTGGACGGGCCCATGGAGGTGCTGTCCAAGGACGGCTCCTTCGCCGGCGAGCACATCTACACCCGCATTCCCGGTGTTGCCGTCCAGATCAACGCCTTCAACTTCCCGGTCTGGGGGATGCTGGAAAAGTTCGCCCCTGCCTTCCTGGCCGGCGTCCCCACCATCGTCAAACCTGCCACCCCCACCGGTTACGTTGCTGCGGCCGTGGTCAAGGCCATCGTTGAATCCAACATCCTGCCGGCAGGGTCGCTGCAGCTTATTTCAGGTTCCGTCCGCGGGCTGCTGGACGTCCTGGACTACCGCGACCTCGTCGCCTTCACCGGCTCGGCGTCCACCGCAAAGTCGCTCAAGGCGCACCCGAACGTGGTGGAGGGCGGAGTGCGGTTCACGTCCGAGACGGACTCCCTGAACGCTGCCATCCTTGGCCCTGACGCGATGGAGGGCACACCGGAATTCGATGCGTTCGTCAAGTCCGTAGTCACCGAAATGACCGTCAAGGCCGGGCAGAAGTGCACCGCCGTCCGCCGCGCCATCGTGCCGCAGGAACTGGTTTCCGCCGTCACCGCCGCGATCGGCAAGCGCATCTCGGAACGCATCGTCCTGGGCGACCCCCGCGGCGCGGGCGTCACCATGGGCGCACTGGCGTCCGTGG
This sequence comes from Pseudarthrobacter sp. lyk4-40-TYG-27, assembly GCF_030209295.1. NCBI lineage: Bacteria > Bacillati > Actinomycetota > Actinomycetes > Micrococcales > Micrococcaceae > Pseudarthrobacter > Pseudarthrobacter sp. lyk4-40-TYG-27. The sequence goes on along the minus strand of NZ_JARVSH010000004.1, from coordinate 475,874 downwards.
AACAGTTAAGGGACGTCCGGGCGGCCGTCCAGTCCATGCTCGACGCCGGCGGTGAGCTTGCGTACGGAACCCTCGATTCGCCGTCGGTCACCTCGGCCGACGGAACCACCGGCGTGGTGGACGGCGGGGCGTTCATGGCCCCGGTCGTCCTGAACTGGGACAACCCCGAAGCGGACGCAATCCACTCGCTCGAAGCATTCGGACCGGTATCGTCCGTGATCGGCTACCGCGACCTGGCCGACGCCGTCCGACTCGCCGCCCGCGGCGGCGGCTCCCTGGTGGCCTCGGTCTGCACCAACGACCCCGCGGTGGCCCGGGAACTGGTCACCGGAATCGCTGCGCACCACGGCCGCGTCCTGATGCTGAACCGGGAGGACGCCCGCTCGTCCACCGGCCACGGATCACCGGTGCCGCACCTCGTCCACGGTGGCCCGGGGCGCGCCGGCGGCGGCGAGGAACTCGGTGGCATCCGGTCCGTGCTGCACCACATGCAGCGCACCGCCATCCAGGGCTCACCCAACATGCTCACCGCCGTCACCGGCGTCTGGCATACCGGTGCGGACCGCAACTTCACCGTGGAAACCGAAGGCGCGCACCCGTTCCGGAAATCCCTCGCCACGCTACGGATCGGCGATGCCGTCCGCTCTGACCTGCGGCAGGTCACGCTGGCGGACATTACCGCTTTTGCGGAGTCCACGGGCGACAAGTTCTACGCGCACACCAACCAGCAAGCGGCGGAAGCCAACCCGTTCTTCCCGGGCATCGTGGCACACGGCTACCTGCTGCTGAGCTGGGCCGCAGGACTGTTCGTGGAACCCGCCCCGGGCCCCGTGCTGGCCAACTACGGCCTGGAGAACCTGCGCTTCATCACCCCCGTTGCCGCCGGTGATTCAATCCGGGTGACGCTGACAGCCAAGAAGATCACCCCGCGCGAAACGGACGAATATGGCGAGGTGGCCTGGGACGCCGTCCTGACCAACCAGAATGACGACATCGTGGCCACCTACGACGTCCTCACCCTCGTCGAAAAGTAGCCCGGAACGCCCGCTCACTTCCTGCGGCTTCCACCTGGACGCCCGTTCACTTCCTGCGGCTTCCACCGGGACGCCCGCTCACTTCTTTCGGGAAAGTGAGCGGGCGTTTGGGGTTTGGGGGTCGAAGGTGAGCGGGCGTTTGGGGTTTGGGGGTCGAAGGTGAGCGGGCGTATTGGGGAGGGGCTTTTCCGGCAGCCCGGGCGTAAGATTCTGCCCGTAGGAGGTGGCCACATGAACCTTAGAATGAGCACAGCCACAACCATCCTGCCAGTCGACGACGCAGCCCGCGCCCGCAGCTTCTACACCGAAAAGCTCGGACTCCCGCACCGCGGAATGACAGACGATGGAAGCGAATTACTCGGCACCGACGGCGGCCCCATGCTGCAGCTGATGCCCGTCTCCGATGGCAAACACTCCGAGCACACAGCGCTGAGCTTCGAGGTAGCCGACATTGAGGGGACCGTCCGTGACATGGAGGCCAGGGGCGTGATGTTCCAGGACTATGACCTTCCCACCCTGAGGACGGAAAACCACATCTGCACCACGGAATCCGAAAAATGCGCGTGGTTCATGGACACCGAGCACAACATCCTCTGCGTCCACCAGAACCTCGTGGCGAATCCGGAATACCAGGTCTAGGCGCCAAGGGACAAACCGCAGCAGGGGTGCCCCGGTCTGATCGGGGCGCCCCTGCTGCGGTTTATGGAACGTTTGACCTTGGTGTCAGCTTTCGGCGCCGCCGTGCAGGCCGTCGTCGCTGCTGTCATCCTCGCGCCCGGTACCGTGGCCTTCTTCGCTGCGGTCCGAGAGGTCCATGTTGCCCCTGGCCTCGTCCATGGTGGGGCCTCCCGGCGGGACGCTGTAGGTGTCCGGACGGATGCCGTGGGACTGTTCCTCGATCAGGGCCTGTTCCTCACTGAAGCGGATTGCGTTGGCCTCGTCACCTGAATCACCGGCGATGTCTTCGCGGAGCTTCGAGGGATCCGGAACGATGTACCCTGCCTCGGGTTCTTCCTTTGGGTGGCTCATCTGCTTTTCCTTTCCTATCGGGTGGTATTGGTGGCGGGCCTGTCGGTGAGGTCCACCTTGATGTCCAGGCTTTGGTCTCCGCGCTTGACCTTGAAGCCTACGGTGTCGCCGGGGTTGCGCTTGCGCAGTTCCGCCAGGAGCTTCTCAGGCGTGGTGAGTTCCACGCCCTCCATGGACTGCAGGACGTCGCCGGGCCGGATTCCTGCCCGTCCCGCGGGTCCGTCCGTGTCGGCTGCGAGCACCACCACCCCGGATCCGCCCTGGATGCCCAGCTGGTCCGCAATTTGTGCCGTAAGCTCGCCCGGAGTCAGGCCGAGGTAGGCATGCTTCGCAGTGCCGCTGGCCAGCAGTTCCTCCGCCACGTCCACGGCGGTAGCGGCGGGAATGGCAAAGCCCAGCGAAACGGCGCCCGCGGACGGCGGAATGTAGGCCTCACTGATGCCGATCACCTCGCCGCGCATGTTGATCACGGCGCCGCCGGAGTTGCCCGGACTGATCGGTGCGTCCGTCTGGATCAGGTCCACCAGGGAGAGGCTGTTGGATGCGGAGCCTGGGATGGAGCGGTGAAGCCCGGAAATGATGCCGGCGGTGGCCGTGTTCTCAAACCCGAGGGGTGAGCCAAGGACCAGGGCGCCCTCGCCCACTTTGGGCAGGTTGGTCTGGTAGGTCGGTTTCGGCAGGCCGGTGCGTTTGGCCTGCACCAGTGCCAGGTCGGTGACGGCGTCGCTTGCCTTTACGGTCCCTTCGACGCGTTGCCCGTCGGCGAAGCCCACTTCCACTGTGGTGGCACCACGGATGACGTGCTCGTTGGTGAGGATCAGCCCGTCCGCTGAGTACACCACGCCGCTGCCAAGACCGCTCTGCGTGAAAATGGTGACGACGGACGGTGACAGGTTCTCGACGAGTTGGGGCAGGTTGCCCGCCGCGGTGCCGGTGTCGCCGCCCGGTGCCGGCGTCCCGGAAGCCGGGGCGGAACTGCCCGCGGACGACGACGGTGCCGGGCTTGGGGAGGAACTGCTGGGGACCGGAGGACTTGGCGTTCCGGTGCAGCCGCCCAGTGCAAGGCCGGCCGTGAGCACTCCGGCGGCAGCTGCTGCCTGGAGGCGGCGGGAACGTTGCCGATCACTGGCCTGGCTCATCAGGACCTCCCTGCGGGTGGTGGCTTCCTACCACCGTAGCGGGGGAGCCGGGAAAATACCAAGCACGCTTATTATCAGCGGTGATGCGTGCTGGACCAGGCTCCTATCCTTTGCTGTGCAGGCCGTCGAACGCAACGGTGATGACGTCGTCGGCGAGCTTCTCCGGCGACAGCGAACCGCCCGGCTTGTACCACTCCACGATGGAGTTGATCATGCCGAACAGCAGGCGCGAGACGGTCCGGGGATCAATGTCTGCGCGCAGCGATCCTTCGTCGCGGGCAGCCGAAATCAAGCCGGCCACCTTGTGGTCGAAGGTCCGGCGCCGTTCCAGGGCGTCCCGTTCGATCTCGGTGTTGCCGCGCAGGCGCAGCAGCAGGGTGACGAACGGCAGGCGCTCCACGAGCACGGCCACCGTTTGCCGCAGCACAAACTCGAGCCGGGCATCGGCCGCCCCGGAAGTGGCCTCCGGCTGCTCCAGGATGGCTTCAAGCCCGCCCAGGGCGTGGTCCAGCGCGAGCTTGAGCAGGTCGCCCTTGGACGGCACGTGGTGGTAGATGGCGGACTTGGAAATGCCCAGGTTCTCGGCCAGGATGCCCATCGAGGTTGCGTCATAGCCGTGCCGGTTGAAGACGTCGACGGCGATGCGCAGCACAGACTGCTGGTCATAGCCGGGGCGGCCCCGCTTGGTGCCGTTGGCGGCTGTTCCGTGGGCGGCTGGGGTATCGGCGGTGCTGGCAGTTCTGCTGGCGCTGGGCATAGTGGCTAGTTTCTCACGAACGGTCGGTAGGTCCGGGGACGGCGCAGCGCCACCGGAACCATTAAGCCTTCGGGCGGAGGTCGTAGATGCGGCGCAGCTTTCCGTTGGACCGCTCCAGCGAGCCCGGTTCCACTACGTCCACGGTGCACGAGGACCCCACGTGGATCTTGATCTGCTCCTTCAAGGTGCGGGCCGCCGTCGTGCTCTGTTCAACGGTGACGGTGTCCCGGCGTTCGATCCGGACGGTCAGCTGGTCCATCCGCTGGCCCTCCGGCCGGGTGAGCTCGAGCTGGAAGTGCGGGCTGAGTTCGGGGATGCGGAGGGCGATTTCCTCGATTTGGGAGGGGAAGAGGTTCACGCCGCGCAGGATGATCATGTCGTCGCTTCGGCCGGTGATGCGTCCCATCCGGCGGTGTGCGGGGCGGGCAGTTCCCGGGAGCAGGCGGGTGAGGTCCTTGGTGCGGTACCGGATGATCGGCAGCGCTTCCTTGGTGAGCGAGGTGAAGACCAGCTCGCCGTGTTCGCCGTCGCGCAGGACGTTCTCCTTGCCGGCCACCGGGTTGAAGGCATCGATGATCTCGGGACGGAAGTGGTCCTCCCAGATGTGGCTGCCGTCCTGGGTTTCCACCGCTTCGCCGGCGACGCCCGGACCCATGACCTCGGACAGGCCGTAGATGTCGCAGGCCTTGATGTCCATCATCACTTCGAGCTCGTGCCGCATCTCCTGTGTCCACGGCTCGGCGCCCAGGACTGCAAACTTCAGCGAGGTGGAGGCGGGGTCGATGCCCATGTGCGCCATCGCGTCGGCGATGGTCAGCAGGTAGGTGGGGGTGGCCAGGATGGCGTCCGGCTTGAAGTCCTGGATCAGCTGGATCTGGCGTTCGGTCTGGCCGCCGGACATGGGGATGACGGTGCAGCCCAGGGCTTCGGCGCCCGCGTGGGCGCCCAGGCCGCCGGTGAACAGGCCGTAGCCGTAGGCGTTGTGGACTTTCATGCCGGGGCGGATGCCGGAGGCACGGAAGCTGCGGGCCACCAGCTTGGCCCAATCAGCCAGGTCCTGCTTGGTGTAGCCGACGACGGTGGGCCGGCCGGTGGTGCCCGAGCTGGCGTGAATCCGGGCTACTTCGCTTTGCGGCACGGCGAACATACCGAAGGGGTACTCGGCGCGGAGGTCGTCCTTGGTGGTGAAGGGAAAGTTGCCCAGGTCCTCAAGTTCGCGCAGGTCGCTGGGGTGGATGCCGGCGTCGTCGAACTTGCGCTTGTACAGCGGGACCCGGTCGTAGGCGTAGGCCACCGTGTGCTGCAGGCGGCTGAGCTGGAGGGCTTCGAGTTCGTCGCGGGAGATGGTCTCTTCGCGGTCCAGGCCTGGGTCGATGCCGGCAGCGGCGGGGGTTTCGGGGGCATGCAGGGTCATGGTTTTCCTACTTCTTGGGGATGGTGCGGCTGCGTCCACGGAACTCGGCGATGAGCTCGCCCGGGGAGCTGGGGTGGGTTTCGGAGGCCGCGGCGGCGTCGGCGGCGAAGATCTGGATGTCGTACAGGCCGCTGCGCCCCGCGCTGGAGCGGCGGTCCGCGACGGCGGTGAGCACCTGGCCGCGGAATGCCGGCTTGAGGAAATTGATGTCGACGCCGGACGCGACCGTGATGGTGTTTTCCTCGCCCGGTGCAGGCTGGATGGGGTTGCACGCGAGGGCGAAGGCGGTGTCGCCGAAGGCGAAGATCATTCCGCCGTGGGCCATGCCGAAGCCGTTGAGCATTTCCTGCCGGAGGGTCATCCGGATGGTGGCGTGGCCGTCGCTGAGGGCGAGGACCTCGATGCCCATCCATTCGGAGGCGTAGTCGTTTTCCAGGATGGGGTGGGTGGCCCCGGAAAGTGTTGCTTCAGCCATGCGTCATTGCCTCCAGCTTTATTTACCGAATGTTCATTAGGTAATCCCATGAGGGGGGCCGGTGTCAAGGGTGGGCCGCGCGCACGTGTGCTCCCGGGCCGCGTGTAGTGCAAGGATGGGAGGACCGGCACGAGCAAGCACAGCAAAGGGCGGACCATGGCCAAAGGCATCTACGTCAGCGCAACCACCCCTGGGTCGGGCAAGTCCCTGGTGGCCTTGGGCCTGGCGGACACCCTGCACCGGCACGCGGACAGGATCGGCTTCTTCAAGCCCGTGGTCCACGGCCCCTCCGCCGCGGACGACCCCATGGTGGCGTTGATGAAGGCCCGGTTTGCCCTGGACGATGACCTGTGCCGCGGCGGCCTGACCTATGCGGAGGTCCGCGAACTCCTCGCGGCAGGCAACCGCGCGGAGATCGACGCCCGGTGCGTGGAGATCTACGCCGACATTGCCCGGCACTGCGATGTGGTGATCGTGGAGGGGACGGACCTGGTGGGCCAGGACTCCGCCGTCGAATTCGACCTGAATGCCCGGCTGGCCAACAACCTCGCCACGCCCGTGGTGGCCGTGGTGGGCGCGAAGGGGCGGACGGTTGCCGAAACTGCCGCCGCCGTGGAAGTTGCCCGCAAGGAACTTGCCGCCGAACGCTGCTCGCTGCTGGCCATCATGGTCAACAGGGCGGACGCCGCTGACCTGGATGCCATTGCGGCGGCCTTGAAGCCGGGCGCGTCCGGCCGGCCCGTGTATATCCTGCCCGAACTCGAAGAGATCGCCCGGCCCACAACGGGCGAGGTGGCGACGGCCCTGCGTGTCCGGCAGATCGCGGGAACGCCGGATATGGAACGCGACGTCAAGGACATCAAGGTTGCCGCCATGAACGTGGGCAACTTCCTGAACGTCCTGGACGAGGGGGCCCTGGTGATCGTGCCTGGTGACCGGGCGGACGTAATGGTGGCCTGCCTGGCATCCTCCTTCTCGCCGGAGTTCCCCGTGGCGTCCGCGCTGATCCTCACCGGCGGCCTGGCGCCGGATGCCAACATCTATCCGCTCCTGGCGCAAGCGCCGTTTCCAGTGTTCGCGGCGGACGAGGACACCTACCAGACGGCGCGCCGGGTCTCCGAGGTCCGCAGCGAGATCTGGTCCGGGCACCGCCGCAAGGTAGCGTCGGCGCTTGGCCTCTGGTCCCGCCGGGTGGACGAAGCCGAACTGGTGGAGCGGCTGCACCTTCCGCGGGCCGAACGCATGACCCCGTTGCGGTTCCTGCACGACCTGATCGAACGCGCCCGCGCCCAGCGCCGCCATGTGGTCCTGCCCGAGGGCACCGATGTCCGGATCCTCCGCGCAGCCGAGATCCTGCACCGGCGGGACGTCTGCGACCTCACCCTCCTGGGGCCCGAATCGGACGTCCGCGAGCTGGCCGCAGCCAACGGCATCGACCTGTCAGGAATCACCGTCATCGATCCCGCCACCTCGGAGCTGCGGCAGAAGTTCGCGGAGAAGTATGCCGAGCTGAGGGCCCACAAGGGCGTGGACCTGGCCAAGGCCCTGGAGATCATGCAGGACGTCAGCTACTTCGGCACCATGATGGTCCAGCTGGGAGTGGTGGACGGCATGGTGTCCGGCGCCGCGCACACCACCGCGCACACCATCCGGCCTGCGCTGGAGTTCGTGAAGACCCGCGAAGGCGTGAAGATCGTGTCCTCGGTGTTCCTGATGCTGATGCCGGACCGGGTGCTGGTGTACGGGGACTGCGCCGTGAACCCGGATCCGAACGTCGAACAGCTGGCGGACATTGCCCTGGCCTCGGCCGAGACCGCCGCCCAGTTCGGGGTGGAGCCGCGGGTGGCCATGCTCTCGTATTCGACCGGCGGCTCGGGGTCCGGTGAGGCGGTGGACGAGGTGCGGCAGGCCACCGAACTGGTGCGTGCCCGCCGGCCCGACCTCGCCGTGGAGGGGCCCATCCAGTACGACGCGGCCGTGGACGCCTCCATTGCCGCGTCCAAGATGCCCGGTTCCTCCGTGGCCGGCCAGGCGACGGTGTTCATCTTCCCGGACCTGAACACCGGCAACAACACGTACAAGGCGGTGCAGCAAAGCTCCGGCGCCGTCGCCGTGGGGCCGGTCCTGCAGGGGCTGCGGAAACCGGTGAACGACCTCTCCCGCGGCTGCACGGTGGAGGACATCGTGAACACGGTGGCCATTACTGCCATCCAGGCGCAGGCCCGCGATGCCGGGCCGGAGCGGGCGCAGGTCCCTGCAGAGGCACCGGCGTCCTAGGGCGCCACGCACAAAGGACGACGAGGGCACTTTCGCAGGTGCCGTCGTCCTCCATTTGCTTGGGGCGGGGAATTCCTAGGCGGCTGCCTTGACCTGCAGCGGCTGGATCTTGCCGATGACGAACAGGTAGTTGGCGGCCCCGATGAGGGAAATTGCGCCGATCACGGCCAGCGGCGCCACGAAGGATCCGGTCTGGTCCACCAAGACGCCGATCAGGATGGGCGTGAAGATGCCGGCCAGGTTGGAGGCGAAATTCTGCAGCCCGCCGATGGAACCGACGTGGCGTGAACTCGGTGCGACATCAGCCGGCAGCGACCAGATGCCGGTGGCGGCCACCGTGAGGCTGGAGTAGGCGATGGACAGCAGGGCCAGGGCCATCCAGGCCTCCGGGACCAATGCGGCAAACATGATGACGGAGCCGCCGGCCAGGCCACCGGCGATGGCCGTCTTGCGGACCTTGCTGACGGGAGATCCTGCCCGCACGGCACGGTCAGCCAGATAGCCGCCCAGCCAGCCGAACAGGACGGCGCAGATGCCGGGGATGGCGCCGAAGAAGCCGAGCTTGAGGAGGTCGAAGCCGCGTTCTTTAACCAGGTAGCTGGGGAAGAACGTGATGAAGAAATAGATGGCACTGTTCAGGCAGAAGAAGCCGAACATCATGCTGAGGATGGTGCGGTACTTGAAGAGCGAACGCCAGGGGAGCTTGGCCGCGTTTTCGTCGTCGCTGGCCGCTCCGCGGGCACCGCCCTCCTGGATGTAGCTGACTTCGGCGGCATTGGCGCCGGCGTGCTCCTCCGGGCTGCGGTAGTACTTCCACCACACGGCGGCCCAGATGATTCCAAGGACGCCGATGATGATGAACACCGCGTGCCAGGACGTGAAGGCGACGATCAGGGTGACGATCGGCAGCGCGATCACGGCTCCCACCCGCGAACCGGAGTCCCAGATGCTGGTGGCGAAGGCGCGTTCGCGGACCGGGAACCAGGTGGCCACCACCTTGGCTGCAGTGCTGGGCGCCGGGCTCTCACCCACGCCGAGGAGGAAACGGGCGGCGAAGAGGGACCAGAAGCTGGACGCTGCGGCGGTGACCATCGTGAAGACGGACCACCACACGGCGGCCAGCGAGAACGAGCGGCGCGGGCCCACCTTGTCCACGTACCAGCCGGCGGCGAGCTGGAAGAAGTCATAAGCCCAGAAGAACGCTGCAAAGATCAGGCCCTGCTGGGTCGCACTGAGTTCAAAATCCTTGCCCATGAACGGGAGGGCGACGCTGAGGCTGGAGCGGTCAAGGTAGTTGATGCTCAAGCCAATGAAGGCAAGCCAGATGATCACCCAACGTTTGCGGGTCATGAGGCGGGGTTGCCGGGATGAAGTGGTGATGGAGGTTTTACTTCCGAGCGTAGTCATGCGGTCTCCTTCGACATATACATGGCTTCGGGTGCGGTGCGCACGGCGGGAGGGGGAGGCGCGGAAGGCATCTGCGCCAAAATCATATAGGAATCGGGTTAATCATATAGAAAGTGTGACCCGGATCAAGTCCCCGCCGAAAAAATGCTTCGATGAAGGCTGCGGCGCCCCGTGGCTTATGATTCCCCCAAGCGGCTTCCCGCCGTTCAGTACCAGCAATCCAGTGCAAGAGGTAACCGCGTGCCCCCACGTCAATCGTCCGAAACTTCCCGCGGCAAGGCAGCCGTGCCCGATGTGTATTCGGCGATGCGTGCCTCCATCCTGGAAGGGGAGATTGCTCCCGGCACCCGGATCAACATCGATGCCGTAGCCCGCGGCCTGGGCGTGTCCCAGACGCCGGTCCGTGAGGTGCTGCAGCGGCTTGAAGGCGACAACCTGGTGGTCTACAACCCCGGCCGCGGCTACAGCACCACCCCGTTGCTTGACCTGCCGGAGCTGCGCTCGCTGTTTGAATTCCGGCTCCTTGTGGAACCGTGGGCGGCCCGGGCCGCGGCCGTGGACCGCCTTGCCAATCCGGCCGGCTCGCTGGAAAGGGAGCTTGGCAGTTTCCGTGCCATCATGAAGCGGACCGGCGACCTGCGGCAGGACCTGGTGGCCCATGACACCCGCTTCCATGACACCATCCTTGCCGCCTCCGGGAACCCCGTGGTCCGGCATGCCTTTGCGCAGACCCACTGCCACCTGCACACCTTCCGGCTGTACCCGGCGGACGTGGACGGCGCCATTACCGTGGCTGAGCATACGGCCGTGCGGGAAGCCATCGAGGCCTGCGATCCGGAGCGGGCTGAGGCGGCCATGACTACCCATATCCGCAACTCTTTTGACCGCTTCGCCCAGGCATTCGAGGGTGAGCTGCCGCCGCTGGAGGACGGCGGCCCGCCGCGCAGGCGCATCATCACATCCTAGGAATCCGGCGAACAGTCCCGGTCCGCAAGGGCCGGGCTTTTTGGGTTCCCGGGCCGGGCCTGCCGCTGATGGGGGTTGACCTGAATCGCACTTCCTATATGATTTTAGAAATTCATATAGGAATCGAATCTTTCCCTCCGCCAGTTCCGCTCCGAAAGTTGAGATCCATGCCTTCCATCACGTCCATCAACACCCAGGACGTCCGCTTTCCGACGTCCCTTGAGCTTGACGGTTCAGACGCGGTCAACGTAGACCCCGATTACTCCGCCGCCTACGTGGTCATCCGCACCGACGCGGGCGACGAGGGCCACGGCTTCATCTTCAGCTGCGGCCGCGGCAATGACATCCTGACGTCCGCTATTGACGCCTATGCCCGCCTGCTGGTGGGCCGCGACATCGATGAGCTCATCGGCGACCTCGGCGCGGCCTCCAGGCTGTTGGTCCATGACTCCCAGCTGCGCTGGCTCGGACCCGAGAAGGGCGTCACCCAGATGGCCTGCGGCGCCCTGGTCAGCGCCCTGTGGGACATCCGTGCCCGCCGGGAAAACAAGCCGCTCTGGCTCCTTCTCGCCGAAATGACACCCGAAGAACTGGTCAGCGTGGTGGACTTCACCCACATCCGCGACGCCCTCAGCCCCGAAGAAGCCCTCGAGATCCTCCGCGCCGGCCAGGAAGGCAGGGACCAGCGCATCGCCGAACTCAAGGCCGGCGGCTTCCCCGCCTACACCACCTCCCCGGGCTGGCTGGGATACAGCGACGAGAAGCTGGTCCGGCTGAGCAAGGAGGCCGCAGCCGACGGCTTCTCCATGATCAAGCTCAAAGTGGGCGGGGACATCGACGACGACCGCCGGCGGATGGCCCTGGCCCGCGACGCCGTGGGCGGGTTGCCCATCGCCATTGACGCCAACCAGCGGTGGGAGGTGTCCGAGGCGGTTGAATGGGTCAACCAGCTCGCGGAATTCAACCCGTACTGGATCGAGGAACCCACCAGCACGGACGACATCCTGGGCCACGCAGAAATCCGCAGGGGTGTGGCGCCGGTCCGGGTGGCCACCGGTGAAGCCGTGGCAAGCCGCATCGTGTTCAAGCAGCTGCTCCAGGCCGGTGCCATCGACGTGCTTCAGCTCGACTCCACCCGGGTGGCCGGCGTCAACGAGAACATCGCCATCTTGCTGCTGGCCGCCAAATTCGGGGTACCCGTCTGCCCGCACGCCGGCGGCGTGGGCTTGTGCGAACTGGTCCAGCACTTCTCCTTCTTCGACTACGCAGTGGTGGGCCGGAGCCAGGAAAACCGCATGATCGAATTCGTGGACCACCTGCACGAGCACTTCGCCGAACCCGTCCGGATCATCAACGGCCGCTACGCCGCGCCCGAACTCCCGGGCACGGGCGCCGAGATGTTCAGCGCCTCCCGCTCCCGCTGGGAATTCCCCAACGGTGCCGGGTGGCAGGAAGTGGGCAACCGCGCCGCCGTGACCGGCGCAGCCCCGGCCCCTGCCGGAGCCGGCCGGTGACCGCCGGAGCAAGTGCCGACGGCGGCCTGGCCGCGGACCATAGCGCCGGGCCCACCACGCCTGGTGCCCTGGCCGCGGCAGTGGAAGCCGCAGCAGCTGCCTTTGACCAGGGCCGCCGCGTGGATCCGGCTACCCGTGCCGGCTGGCTCGAAGCGATTGCCGCCGGCCTGGAGCAAGACGCCGGCGGACTGGTGGAAACGGCCGTCCGGGAAACCCACCTTGGTACCGCCCGGCTGGAGGGGGAACTGAAGCGGACCGTCTTCCAGCTGCGGCTGTTCGCGGCGGAAATCCGCCAGGGCGAGCACTTTGACGCCACCATCGACCACGAGGACCCGGCCTGGGGCATGGGTCCGCGGCCGGACCTCCGGCGGTACAACGTGCCCCTCGGCGTCGTGGGCGTTTTCGGCGCGTCCAACTTTCCTTTCGCGTTCAGCGTGATGGGAGGGGACAGTGCCTCGGCCTTGGCCGCCGGTTGCTCCGTGGTGCACAAGGCACACGACGCACACCGCGAACTCGCTGCCCGCACCGCCCGCGTAGTGGCCGAAGCCCTGGATACTGCCGGGGCGCCGTCGGGCCTGTTCTCCCTGGTGACCGGCCGGCAGGCGGGCGAAGGGCTGGTGGACCACCCCCTGGTCAAAGCCATCGGCTTTACCGGCTCCACCGCGGGCGGCCGTGCCCTGCTCGACAGGATTGCCGCCCGTCCCGAGCCCATCCCGTTCTTCGGCGAACTGGGTGGCATCAACGCCGTCTTCGTGGCACCCAACGCATGGGCGGCCCGGCGCGCGGAGATCCTCACGGCGTACGCCGGTTCCTTCACCCTGGGCATGGGACAGTTCTGCACCAAGCCGGGGCTGCTGTTCGTCCCCGCGGGGGATGCAGCGGGGATCCGCGCCCAGCTGGGGGAGGCCCTGGCCGGTTTCGCTCCGTCCCGGCTCCTGAGCGACCGCCTGCACGCCGGTTACGCGGATGCCGTGGCCACGCTCCGGGACAGTGCCGGCGTGGATGTCCTGGTGGCAGGCGACTTTGCGGAGGAACCGGCCCCCACGGTTTTGCACACCACTGCGGAGGAAGTCCGGAAGGACCCGCACCTGCTCCGGCAGGAGATGTTCGGCCCCGCCAGCCTGGTGGTGGAGTACCGGGACCAGGCCGAACTGCCCGGGCTGGCGGACCTGCTGGAAGGGCAGCTGACCACCACCCTCCAGGCCCAGGAGGACGACGACGTGTCCGAACTCGCTGCCCGGCTTGCAGACATCAGCGGGCGCGTCCTATGGAACGGGTGGCCCACGGGCGTCACGGTCAGTTACGCCCAGCACCACGGCGGCCCGTACCCGGCCACCACCTCAAACACCACGTCCGTGGGCACGGCCGCCATCCGCCGCTTCCTCCGCCCGGTGGCTTACCAGTCGTTCCCTGCGTCCCGGCTGCCCGAACCCCTGCAGGACAGCAACCCCTGGCGGGTCCCGCAAAGGGTCGACGGCGTGTGGCAGCATCCGGCCGGACGCACCTGCGTCGGCGGAGCCGGGAAGGAGGGGCGGCAGTGAGCCCGCTGTCCGGGGCAGCACGTTCCGTCCTTCCCGAGGACGCCGACGCGGCGCTGCTCATCGGCCGGGTCTGGGATGGGGAAACGGCGGGTCCGCGCGTGGTGGCCGTCAGCGGGAACACCGTCTTCGACCTGAACCGCCTGGCCCCCACCGTTGCCGCGCTGATGGAACTGCCGGACCCCGCCGCTGCCGTCCGCTCTGCCCTGCTGGATCCCACCCTCGCCGAACCGCGGTGGGCGGTGGCCGACGTCGTCAACGCCTCCCTGCAGGGTGACCATACCCGCACCCGGCTGCTGGCGCCCATCGACCTCCAGGTCATCAAGGCCTGCGGCGTGACGTTCGTGGACAGCATGATCGAGCGCGTCATCGAGGAGCGCTGCGCGGGCGACGCCGGGCGGGCTGCGGAGGTGCGGGAGTTGGTGGGCCGTGCGCTGGGCGGAAGCCTGGCAGACCTCCGGCCCGGCTCGGCGGAAGCCGCTGAAGCCAAGCGGGTCCTGGTCGCCGAAGGGCTGTGGTCGCAGTACCTGGAGGTGGGGATCGGTCCGTACCCCGAGGTCTTCACCAAGGCGCCCGTCCTGTCATCGGTCGGCCTCGGCGATGGAATCGGCATCCCGGCCTTCTCGTCCTGGAACAACCCGGAACCGGAGCTGGTGCTCATTGCCACCGCCGGCGGGCGGGTGGTGGGTGCCACGCTGGGCAACGACGTCAATCTGCGGGACGTGGAAGGCAGGAGCGCCCTGCTGCTGGGCAAGGCCAAGGACAACAACGCATCCAGCGCGCTGGGGCCGTTCATCAGGTTGTTCGACGGGACCTTCACGCTGGAGACGCTGCGCGATGAGGAGATCCTGCTGCGCGTGGACGGTCCGGACGGGTACGTGCTGGAGGGCCGGAACAGCGTTGCCCGCATCAGCAGGCCCTTCGAGGAACTCGTGGCCGCCACCCACGGCAAGCACCACCAGTATCCGGACGGCTTCGCGCTGTTCACGGGGACCCTTTTTGCGCCCACCCAGGACCGGGACGAGCCGGGACAGGGCTTCACCCACAAGCACGGCGATGTGGTCACCATCCGCAGCCGCCACCTGGGCGCCCTGGTCAACACAGTGGGTCCATGCGAGGAACTGCCGGAATGGACCTTCGGCCTCCGCCGGCTCTTCGAGTACCTGGCGGGGCAGGGACAGGGCGCCCGCGCCTAGTCTTTTACGGATAAAGGACGACGACGGCACTTTCGCAAGTGCCGTCGTCGTCCTTTGGAATGGGGGAGCCTAGCTGTTGTCCGGCTTGGCTATGCTCTCCGGATCTTCCTCCTTGGCAGGCTCGTCGGAGAGGCCCTGCGGGGTCAGGTCAAGGTCCTCCGGGTGCTCCGGTGCCTGCGGGGCCTCGCCGGTTTCGGCGGCCTTGAGGTTGCCCGTATCGTCCAGGGCGGGGTTGGCCCCCTCCACCACGGTGGGGTCTTTCTTCCCGGAGCCGGAGCCCGCATTGAGCGGGGCGGTGCTGCTGGATCCCGTGTTGGTGGGGTCGTTTTCGTCGATCGAAGTGGGCTCGCTCGTCATGGAAATGTCCTCTCGCCGTGGTCCAGCCTTGTCCGCCGACCATAGGCACACCCGGGGTGCATGCGCAAGGAAAGAGTGCACTCATCGGTTACCATCACTGGCATGCCCGGTACAGCCATCACCACCGCCTTCATCCCCGTCCGCGACCCTCAGGTGGCGGCCCACTGGTACAGCCGCATGCTGGGACTCACCGTCGCGGACGCGAACCGATTCTCGGCGCTCCTTGCCGGCAGCGGAACCGCATCCGTAACGCTGATGGGCCCGGACAGCGGCATCCAGGTTTCCCCGGGGCTGTCGTGGGCGACGTGCAACTTCACAGTCGATGACCTGGACGCCAAGCGCGCGGAGCTGGCGGAGCAGGGCGTCCCGGTGGGGTCCATTACGGGCTCGCCGGATGTCTGCCTCTTCTTCACGGCCCAGGACCCGGACGGGAACACGCTGCTGCTGACGGACCGTTAGCGGCGCCACCTATAGTGGGGTTTGAACTGCTGACGCCAGGCTGAGGAGGCCCCGCATGCTCGTGCTCGTCATCAACTCCGGCTCGTCGTCGCTGAAGTACCAGGTCCGCGACGTCGCCGCCGGGACGGTCCTGACCGAGGGGCTGATCGAGAAGATCGGGATGGGCAACGGTGGCGGAGGGGACGGCGAGATCGAGGGCCCGCGGGACCACGCGGAGGCCCTGGAGCTGGTGGATGCCGCCATCCACCAGGAACTGGGTGGCCTGGAACTGGGCGCGGTGGGCCACCGGGTGGTGCACGGCGGCGAGCGGTTTGCCGAACCCGTGCTGATCGATAACGAGATCACCCGTGCCATCGAACGCCTCAACCCGCTGGCGCCGCTGCACAACCCCGCCAACGTCCTGGGCATCCGTGCCATCACCAGGAAATGGCCGGACATGCCGCAGGTGGCCGTGTTCGACACCGCCTTCCACCGGACCCTGCCCGAGCACGCCTGGCGCTACGCCGTGCCCGATGAGCTCTACACCAACCACGGGATCCGCCGGTACGGCTTCCACGGCACCTCGCACGAGTACGTTGCCCGCCGGTCGGCCGCTCTGCTGGACCTTCCCCCGGAGGAGTTCGACGGCGTCATAGCCCACCTGGGCAACGGCGCGTCGGTCACCGCCATCCGGGGCGGACAGTCCGTGGATACCTCCATGGGTTTCACCCCGCTCGAAGGCCTGGTGATGGGCACCCGCTCGGGTGACCTTGACCCCTCCATCCTGGTGTTCCTGGGCCGCGCCGGGTGGACGCCGGAGGACATCGACTCGATGCTGAACCGGGAATCGGGGCTGAAGGGCCTGGCCGGGAACAATGACATGCGCACCGTGGTGGAGGCCGCCGAATCCGGGGATGCCAAGGCCGCCATGGCGCTGGCGGTGGCGTCCTACCGGCTGGCCAAGTACATCGGTGGGTATCATGTGGCGGTCGGCGGTGCCAAGGCGCTGGTCTTCACCGCGGGGATTGGCGAGAATTCCTCCCAGTTCCGGGCGCTCGTTGCGGACCGGCTGGGCGCCCTGGGCATCGAGCTCGAAGCCGGCCTGAACGCCAAACGGTCAAGGGAGCCGCGCGTGATATCCGCACCGTCCTCCGCGATCCCCGTCCTGGTGGTTCCCACGGATGAGGAACGCGCGATCGCCGAGGCGACGGCCGCCGTCGTCGGTTCAAACAGGTAACCGGCATGCCGGAGATCCTGCTGCCAATCCACACCGACCGGCTGGTCCTGCGCCGCTTCGAAGGCCGCGACCTGGACGCCTTCCACGCCTACCATTCACTCGCCGAGACTGCCCGTTTCCTGCCGGGACCGGCCAAAAGCTACACCAAATCCATGGAGTACGTGGGCAAGTACGCCAACTTCGTGTACGAGAAGGAGGGCGACTGGCTGTCGCTGGCCATCGAGGCCAAAGATGAGCCGGGCCTCCTGGGCGAAGTGGTACTGAAGTGGCTCCCGGGCCGCGGGCAGGCGGAAATCGGCTGGTCCACGGCACCGCAGGCGCGCGGCAAGGGGTACGCCACCGAGGCCGCGGCGGCGGTCCTGGACCTTGGCTTCGGGGACCTCGGCCTGCGCCGGATCGAGGCCCGGCTGGATGAGCTCAACACCGCCTCCGCGGCGCTCTGCCAGCGGCTGGGGATGCGGCTGGAGGCGCGGCATGTGGACAAGTGGTTCTACAAAGGCCAGTGGGCCACCGAACTGGTCTACGCCGTCCTGGCCGACGAATGGAGCCGGGAAAGGGAACCTACGCCCGGCCCTTGAGGATCAGGTTCCAATAGATCTTCGGGAAGAGGTCCCGGTCCACCACCCAGGACAGCCTGCTCTCATTCCAGGTGGGAACGTGCGGGATGCTGGGCTTGACCCGGTACTGGTCGTCGAATTCGGCGAACACCACGGTGTCCCGCGATACCGTGAACGGGCACACCGAGTACCCGTCATACTTTGCGCGCAGCGGCTTTCCCTTGCGGGCGGCCACCAGGTTTTTCGCCAGGACCGTGGCCTGCTTTCGCAAGGCGCCGCCGGACTTTGAGTTGCTGGTCCCCGCGGCGTCGCCCAAAGACCACACGTTGTCATGCCGCAGGTGCCGCAGCGTCTGGCGGTCCACCTCCACAAAGCCGCCGGAGCCACCGGCGGCCGGCAGGTCCGTGGCCTTCAGCCAGTCCGGGGCGGACTGGGGCGGGACGGCGTTGAGGACGTCGTACGTAAGCTCCTCGGTGATGTTTGCGGCGTGGTCGCGGATGGTTGCCCTGCGCTCGCCGGGGTTGACCGCAACCAGTTCGCTGTTGGTCCGCAACTCGATCCCGTACTCGGCGATCTTCCGGTCCAGCTCCCGGTCCACCTCCGGAACCCCGAAGACGGTGGGGTACGGCTGGACCATCACCACCCGGATCTTGTCCAGGACGCCTTGCTCCCGCCAATAGTCGCAGGCAAGGTACATCGGCTTCTGGCTGGTTCCGGCGCACTTGACGGGCCCGGCGGGCATGGTGAACACGGCGGTGCCGGAGGCCAGGCCGCTGAGCAGGGTCCAGGCCTTGGGGGCAAGGTCGAACTCGTAATGGGAGGCGCCGTGTGGCGAGTGCACGGCGTCGGCAAGGCCCGGAACGGCGTCCCAGTCATACTGCAGGCCCGGGCACACCACCAGTTGCCCGTAGCCAACGGAGGCTCCGGACGCCAGGGTGACCGTGTTCGCGTTGGCGTCCACGTCCACCGCGGCATCCCGGATCCAGGTGACGCCCGCCGGTGTCACCGACTCCTGGGTCCGGACGGCTTCCCGGGCCTGCGCCCGGCCGCCTGCGATGTGCGAGAACAGCGGCTGGTAGAGGTGGTGGTCCTTGGGTTCGACCACCGCCACATCCTGGACGCCGTAGCGCTGTAACCTGGCCGCCAGCGAGATGCCGGCGTTGCCGCCACCGATAATGACAACCTCGTGGCGGGCAGCCACGGGCCTACTTCTTTTCGGTCAGGGCGGATGCCTTGTGCGCCGCGCGGGCGCCGGTCTTGGCCGATTCCACCACATACTGCGGCTCATCCTCGCTGGCGCGGTGCGTGTTGCCGTCGAGTTCGAAATCGCTGGTTTTCTTTTCCACGATCTTGCCGTGGGTCTTGCCTTGTGAAGTGTTCCACTCCACGTGCGTTCCCTTGCTTAATGACATGCCTGCCCCTTTTGGTAGCCCGGACCTTTGCCCGGATCGGAAAACAAGTGCCCCACAATGGTAAGCATGATGAGCATTTCCGGGAACAGGGCGGTGGCAGGCAGGCGCTACTGCTTCAGCCCGGCGCCTGGAAGCAGCCCGGTGGCGCCCAGGGCGTCGGCGATGAAGGCGTAGTCCCACGCACGCTCACGCCACTGCACATAGCGTCCGGAGGCCCCGCCGTGGCCGCCGTCCATCTCGATCTTCATGACGATGGGCTCGGACCCGGTGGTCTTGTTCCGCAGCTCCTGCACCCATTTGGCGGGCTCGACATACAGGACCCTGGTGTCGTTGAAGGACGTCACGGCCGCGATCTTGGGGTAAGCCACCGCCCGCACATTCTCGTACGGCGAATAGGACTTCATGTACGCGTAGGCCTCGGGGTCCGTGATGGGGTTGCCCCATTCCTCCCACTCCAGGGCAGACAACGGCAGGTCCGGGTCCAGGATGCTGGTGAGCGGATCCACGAACGGCACCTGCGCCACGATCGCCGCGTACTTCTCCGGCGCCATGTTGGCCACGGCGCCCATCAGCAGGCCGCCCGCGGAACCGCCCAGGGCCGCGATCCGCGCCGGGTCCACCCAGCCGGAGTTCGCCAGCCAGTCCGTGGCGTCGATGAAATCGGTGAAGGTGTTCTTCTTGGTGAGCTTCTTGCCGTCCTCATACCAGTGCCGGCCCAATTCGCCGCCGCCACGGATGTGGGCGATCACGAACACCACGCCACGGTCCAGCAGGGACAGCCGGGCGATGCCGAATCCGGGGTCCATGCTCATCTCGTAGGAGCCGTACCCGTAGACCAGGCCCGCTGCCGTCGCATCCTGCTTGACGCCCTTGTGCCGCAGGACGGAGAGCGGGATGCGCGTGCCGTCGCCGGCGGTGGCCCATTCGCGGGTGGCGATGTAGTCGCTTCCGTCGTAGCCGCCCAGTACCGGGCTTTCCTTGCGCAGCAGCAGGTCGCCGGCGGGCAGTTCGGGGGTGGGGAGGACGAAGTCGTAGATCCGCGACGGCGTGAAGTAGGACGTGTAGCCGAGCCGGATCACCGGGGCGTCGTAGTCCGAGCCGCCCACCCCGGCGGTGTACAGCTCCTCATCGAAGGCAGGCTCCACCGGGGCCTGCTGCGCGGGCGTGCCCAGCCCGGCCAGCCCCATCACCTGGACCCGCTCGATGGTGTCCTTGCGGACGGAGACGATGAGGTGGGTGGAGGTGACGCCCGCGCCGTTGACGCGGACGTCGTCGGAATGCTCGACGACGGTCTGCCAGGTCTGTTCGGCCAGCGGCTTGTGCAGCTCAGCCGGGTCCGTCAGGGAGACCATCGAGTTGATGGCGCCGCGGTTGTGGGTGAGCAGGATCTTTTCTTCGCCGTCCAGCAGGAAGGGTTCTGCCTCGTAAAGGATGCGTTCGTCCCGCGAAATGACGGTGCTGACCGTTGCGGCGGGGTCGTCGAAACGGAGCAGCCGGGTTTCGCTGTACTCCGAGCAGCCAATGCCGAGCACCAGGTAGCGCCGGTCCGCGGAGAGCTCGAAGCCCAGCCACATGGCGGGATCGTCCTCCTGGTACACCACGGTGTCGTCGGCCACGGGCGTGCCCAGGACATGGGACTTGACCTGGTAGGGGCGCCAGGACTCGTCCACCACGGTGTAGAAGAGGCGGGTGCCGTCCGGGGAGAAGGAGACGCCATAGAAGATGTTCTCGATGACATCCGGCAGCAGCGTGCCGGTGCGAAGGTCCTTGATCCGGAGGGTGAAGCGCTCATCGCCGGAGTTGTCCACCGCGTAGGCGTAAAGGTGGCCATCGATGGTCACGGCGGTGCCGCCCACCGAGAAGAACGGCTTGCCCTCAGCTTCGACGTTGCCGTCCAGCAGGACTTCTTCGCCCGGGATACCCATGCCGGCCTCGACGGCCGGCGGAGTCCAGTCGGCCACCTTGTCCCCGGTGTCCTGCGCCTTCACCCGGCAGTGGATGCCGTATTCCTTGCCCTCTGCCGAGCGGCTGAAATACCACCAGCCGTCCTTCCGGTGCGGGACGGAAAGGTCGGTTTCCTGGGTGCGGCCCTTGATCTCCTGGAATATGGCCTCGCGGAGCGGCTCCTGGCCGGCGGTGACCGCTTCCTGGTACTCGTTTTCGGCCCGCAGGTGCGCCACCACCTCCGGGGATTCCTTGTCCCGGAGCCACCCGTAGTTGTCCACGAAGGTCTCCCCGTGGTGGGTGCGTTCGGTGGGAATCTTCTTGGCAACCGGGGGTGCCGGGACGGAGGTGCCGGTGGAATCCTGCAGCGGGGTGGAGGTCATGGATTCAATATATAGACCCGTCCCTGCAAGTCCGCAGGCCGTTCGCTGACGGGGGAGCGGCGGACCGGACCGCACGGGACGAAAGACTCTGGGACGCCTGCGGCGGTTCCGGTCAGGCTGGAGGGTACACCGCAAGGAAAGGGGGCGCCATGTCCTTTGAATCCGGCCCTGCTCCCCGGGCCAAAGCCTGGTTGGCCGTGGCTAAATGCGTGGGGACGTCCGCCCTGATGCTTGCCCGCAGGCAAGTGCACCTGCCTGCGGAGAACGTGGGCCGGATGTTGCGGTTCGCGGACGGGAGCGCCGCGCGGGTCTACCGGGAGACCGCCGTCGGCCGCCCTCCCGCCGCGGAGCCCTGCGTACTCGTAGTCACCTTCACCCTGCGCCTGGTGCGCGGCCGGGCGCACAGGTTGTTCGAGGCCGAAAGCCTCCTGAACACCCCGCTGTTCGTGGGGTTCCCGGGGTTCGTGTCCAAGCTGTGGTGTGCCCACGATACCTTCGGTGCCTACCGCGGGTTGTACGAGTGGGACGGTGCCGAGCAGGCGCGCCGTTACGCCGCCGCCCTCTGGCGGGTCCTTGAACTGGTCAGCGTCCCAGGATCCATCAGCTTCAAAATCCTCCCTGGCCTGCACCGGGACGAGGCCCTGGCCGACCCCGCCCGGATGCGCCTTGCCGCCCACCCCGAACATGCCTGGTGGCGGCTCCTCCCCGCAGCGTGAGGGCCCGGCAGCCATGGGACGCGGGCAAGGACCGACGCCGGACACCGACGTCCTCGTTGTCGGCGCTGGTCCCGCCGGGCTCACCACCGCGCTCCAGGCACAGGCCCATGGCGCCTCCGTCAGGGTGGTGGACCGCCGCCCGCACCTGACACGCCCGTCCCGGGCCTTGATGCTCCATGCCCGCGCCCTGGAAGGGCTGCGGCCGCTGGCAGTCACCGGAGAACTGCTCCGCCGCGCCGATACCACCCCGGAAGCGCGGCTCCACCTGGGCCGGCGTATCGTCGAAGCCCGGCTGGGCCACGCGGACCTCCCGGACACGGCCTTCCCGCACCTGACCCTGGTCCGGCAGGCCGACGTCGAGGCCGTGCTGTGGCAGGCACTCCAGGAGCGGGGCGTTCACGTGGACTGGGGCGTGGAGTTCCGCGGGCTCGGCCGCGGCGGCGTACAACCAGAAGGAGGCATGGTCCGGGCGCAGCTTTGCCGCGACGGCGGCGGCCGGGAAGAGCATGATGCCCGGTTCCTGGCCGGTTGCGACGGGCAGGCCGGCACCGTCCGCAGCATCACGGGCGCCCGCTGGGAGGGCGGTCCCTACCGGGTGGAGGCTGTCCTGGCCGACCTGGAACTTGACGGGCCCCTGGACCCGGGGGTCCTGCACGTCGCCGTCGGCAGCGCCGGGCTGACCTTCCTTTTCGCCCTTGGGGAAGGAGCCACCTGGCGCATGCTGGCAACCCGGCCCGCGGACCCGCAACCCGCCGCATTGTTCGGCCAGTTGGGCCCGGCCGTCCCGCCAGGGGAAGTGGAACGCCTCGTCAGGGTCTCGGGGCTGGGCGCCGCGGTCCGGGACGTCCGGTGGTCGGCGCAGGTCGCGCTTCAACACCGTCTTGCCAGTTCGTTCGGCGTCGATCCCGTCTTCCTGGCAGGGGACGCCGCGCACGCACATTCTCCGGCCGGCGGTCAAGGCATGAACAACGGCATCCTCGACGCCCTCAATCTTGGCTGGAAGCTCGGCTTCGCCTCGACGGCCGGCGGGCTCCTCCCTGAGTTGCTCAGCTCCTACCACCAGGAGCGCCGGCTTGCTGACCGGCAGGTCCTTGCCCTGACCCACGTCATCTTTTTTGGGGAGGCCTCGCCGCACCCTGCCGCCCGGCTGGCCCGGAGCATTCTTCCTGCGTTGGCGCCGGTCCTGCCGTTCCTGCTGCGCCGGCAGTGGCTTACGTCCAAGGGCATCAGGCTCCTGGCCCAGCCTTTCGTGCGGTACCGGAGCAGCGCTGTCTCCATTGACGGGACACCCCGGTCGGTCCGGTGGCCGCGGCCCGGCGACCGGCTGCCGGACGCGCCGGCCTCGGTGGCGGGACGGGAAGTGCACCTGCATGACCTGACGGCCCTCCCGGGGGTCCATCTCTTGCTGGAGCGGGATGCCGGCCCGGACGCCTTGGATGCCCTGGCGTTGCCGGCGCGTGCGGGACACAGCCCCCTGGTCCATGTCCACCGGCTCAGCAGCCATCCGGGCCGGGGCGTGGTGGCCGTGCGCCCGGACGGATATGTCGGCTTCAGCTGCGGCGAGGCGGACCCGGCGCAAGTGGGGGACTGGCTGCGGCTGGTGGGTGCCTTGCCGTCCTGACGGGTGGTTGCCGGGGCATGTCCGGCGTATCCTGATCAGTCCAAGGCACATCTGCCCAGCCTGAGAGGGGAAGTTCCATGACCATCCCGCCAGTGCACGAACCTGAGCCGTTTCCGCCCGAACCCGGACCGGAGCCGAGCTCCCCGGATCCCACCCAGCCCCGCCCGCCCGGGCCGCCGTCGCCACATCCGTTCCCCGCACCGCCGTCGCCGGGACCGTTGCCCGTTCCCGATCCCGGGCCGGCGCCGCTCCGGCCGGACCCCACCAGGGATTGACCGCACGGGCACTTGAAGGCCCGCGCTCCGAGTGCTAGAAAATCAGTATTAGACAACAAAGGCTCGGGAGGCGGGCAAACCTGTTGACTGCCTTATGGGGCGGATCGCCACACTGTGCACGCCACAGCGCCAGACAGCGCATCGGCAGCTGAGGCCTGTACTTCCCGACACGGTGGCCCCCGGCTTCGCCCGGGGGCCATCCGCGCGTCCGGCCTCCCTGTGTTCCGGTCACGTACCGGCCGGGTGCCCCGGCATCAGGAATCAGGTGCTGAGTTCCAGCATCAACGCAGGCATTTCCCCGGCTAGTTCGCGGGCCAGGAACCCCATGGGGCCCCGCCTGCTGGCCAGCCGGTCCGCGGCGGCCGCATGCAGGTGCGTCCCCCAGCATGCCGCCTGGGCGCCGGTGGTTCCCCTCGCCCGGAGGCCGGCGATGGTCCCCGCCAACACATCCCCGCTGCCGGAGGTGCCAAGGCCGCCGTATCCCGTGGTGATCTTCCAGGGGCCCGGGCCGTCGTCGAAGCCTGGAGGCTGCGTGATCAGGCCCTGGCAACTGACAACGGCGCCGAACCGGGCGGAGACCTCGGCCAGGTCTTTTTCAAGGTCCGCCACGTCGCGCCCCAGCAGGATTCCCGCTTCGGTGGGGTTCGGGGTCAGGACCAGCCGGCCGCGCCAGGGGTCCAGCCGGTCTTCCAGCGGCACCAGGGCGCCCAAGGCGTAGGCATCGAGGACGACGGCGGGCCGTTCCGTACCGGGCGACTCGCGGTCAAGCATCGCCACCAGCAGTTCCGCCGCAAGGTCCGGGTCATCCAAGCCCGGTCCGACCAAGACCGCGTCCGCGCCGTCCAAATACGCGGCAACAGGGTCCAGTTCCGCCTTGAGGGAACCTTCCGCAGTTTCGGGCAGCCCGATGCAACCACACTCAGGCAACGCGACCCCCAGCTGCACCGCAACGGACCCGGCCACTGCCAGCGTGAGTTTACCTGCCCCGGCCCGCAGCGCGGCGGTGCCGGCCAGCAGCGCCGCGCCAGGGGTGGTCCGGGCCCCGCCGATCACCAGCACCGACCCACGGGAGTATTTGTCTGCGCCGGGTGCCGGCAGGGGCCACTCGCGCAGGAGCGACGGGGTGACCAGGGTGGCGCCGGCGTCACCGGGGCCGGACACTGGTGTCTCCCGCATGCTCGGTGACAGCGACGCCCTGCTCGGCCAGGTGGCTGGCCACGTTGAAGCTTTCCAGGGTCCACGGTCCCTCACCGGAGGGGCGCACAAACCTGGTTACCGAGGCATTGAGGATGGCTTCGGTGGCCGCGAGGTCCAGCAACTCCCTCTCCGTGAGTCCTTCCAGCACGTACCGGAACAGCATGATCACGGCGTCATGGCACACCAGCATGACCCGGTGGCCGGCACCCAGGCCATTCAGCTCTGCAAGGACGGACCGCAGCCGGAGCGCCACGTCCGCCCAGGATTCCCCGCCCGGCGGCCGGTAGTACAGTTTGCCCAGCCAGTCCCGCCGTTCGGCTTCCACCGGGTAGCGGTTCTCCACGCCCAGCCGGGTGAGCCGGTCCAGGATGCCCAGTTCGCGGTCCCGCAGCCGTTCATCAATCCGAACCTGCAGCGGCCAGCCTGCCGTTTCCACGGCGATCCGGGCTGTCTGACGAGCGCGCGCATAGGGGGAGGAGACCACGGCGTCGGGACGGAACCCTTCCGCGATCCGGGACAGGGCAACACCCAACGCCTTTGCCTGGTCCTTCCCGGTGCCGGAAAGGTCCACATCGGCATCGCGGGCCGGCACGTCGATGACCTCAACCCCCGCGTCCCGGGCCTCCGTGGCGGCCACGTTGCCTTCGCTTTCGCCGTGCCGGACCAGGAGCAGCTCCACCGCTCCGGCTGCCCTGACCGCTGCTGTCAAGCCGTCGTCGCCGGACGGGCCGCCGCCCGAAATGTCTTTCTTCGAAGAATCGCCGTTCAAGGAACCACCCCGTCCGTTTGCCGTGCCGAAGCCCCCACTATGTGCGGCGTACCCAGGGAACGTCGGAAAATAACGGCCGACGGCGGTCCCGGCGCCAGGGGCGCGCAGCCGCCGTCGGCCCGGCACCAGGGTGATGGGGCCGGAACACCTACCTTTGGGGCGTGAGGGTCTTGGAGAACACGGTGGCGCCGTTGGCGTTCCGGAGGCTCACGGTGAAGCTGTTGTCCTCCCCGAGCTGCACGTGCCCGAAGAACTGGTTTTCGCCGTCCCGCGGGGACTCCCCGGCGAAGCGGCCGGACTTGGAAAACACCACCTCCGGCCCGAACGTGCCGTCCATGGCGTTGGGACCGAACGAGCCCGCCGCGATGGGCCCGGCCACGAACTCCCAGAAGGGGTCGAAGTCGGTGAAGGCCGCCCGCTCGGGGGAGTAGTGGTGGGCGGCGCAGTAGTGCACGTCGGCGGTCAGCCACACAGTGTTCTTCACACCATTGCGCTTGAAGGCGCTGAGCACCCCGGCCAGTTCAAGCTCGCGGCCCAAGGGTGCGCCGGGGTCGCGGTTGGAGACGCTTTCCTCATTCACGGGTCCGTCCGGGACCACGACGCCCAGGGGCAGGTCGTTGGCGATCACCTTCCACGTTGCCTTGGATTTGGACACCTCGCTGATGAGCCAGTCCACCTGCTCCCGGCCCAGGATGGAGGTGGCATAGGGCTCCTTGCCATCCGTGTTGGGGGACTTGAAGGTACGCATGTCCAGGCAGAAGATGTCCAGCTGCGGCCCGCGGGAGATCTTCCGGTAGATGCGGGCCGGCTGGTACGTGCCGGCGTCGTCGAACGTGCCGGGCCGCCACAGGGCGGAGCTGTCCGCGATGGGCATGTTTTCCTGCCAGGCCTGGCGGCCGCGCGCGGCGAGGGTGTTGACGTCCCGCACCGTGTAGCGGGAGTCATCCAGGACCTGGCCGGGGTACCAGTTGTTGTGGGTCTCGTGGTCGTCCCACTGGGCGATGACCGGGACGTCGGCGAACAACGCGCGCATATTGGCGTCCATGGAGTTGTAGCGGTGCCTGCCGCGGAACTCGGTCAGCGTCTCGGCCACCTTGGAGACCTCCTCGGTCACCAGGTTCTTCCAGACCTGGCCGTCCTTTTCGGTGACGTTCTCCGCAATGGGACCGTCGGCATAGATGGTGTCGCCGGAGTGGATGAAGAAGTCCGGCCGGGTCTGGTGCATGGCCCGGTAGCCGCGCATGCCGCCGATCTCCTCGTTGATGCCCCACCCCTGGCCGGCTGTGTCGCCGGTCCACACGAAGCTCTGCGCAAACGACGCCGGGACGTCGCCGCTGTTGCCCACCCCACCGGTGCGGCCCTTGCCGTTGACCGTCCCGGTGTCGGGGGCCGTGCGGAAACTGCCGAGGACCGTCTCGCTGGCCGCGCCGCCGCCGTCCTCGAAGCTGATTTCCAAGGCGAACCGGGTGTTGGACGGCAGGTTGCCGGCATGGATCTTGGCCGTGAAGTCTGAGGCCTGGGTGGCGCGGGGGCCACGGAGGACCCGCTCAAAGGCACCGCGTCCGCGAAGGACCTGGCCGCCGTCGTCCACCGCCCGCAGGACCGCAGTCATCCGGCCGGCACCCGAGGAGCGGGACCACAGGACGGCAGAATCGGAGGTGACGTCCCCGGTGGCGATGCCGCTGGGGAGGGTGAGGCGGTTGCGGACCAACGCGACGCCGGCGGGAGACTGGCATGTTTCGGCTGCCTGGGCGGCGGCGGGGACGGAGGCGAGCGCGGCAGCCAGGACCGAGCCTTTGACGACGGTGCGGCGGGAAACGGTGGTGCGGGAGTTCTCAGTCATACCCTGAGGTTCCCGCGGGCGGACGCACGGACATGGTCCTGCGGGTAAACCCGGGGTGAGGCGGTCCTGAACAGGCGGTGGCCAGGATGGGGGGCCGCCTTGGGGCGGAGGGCTACGGGACCGCGAAGTCGGCGATCCTGCCCTCCCGCAGTGCGGCACCGACGGCGGCGATGCCGCCATAATCGGGGAATACCACCGACTGCCCGGCCGCCATGCCGGTCCCGGCCGTGGGCAGGGTCATGGTGCCGATGGCGTTCACGTCCAGGTTCCGCAGGCTGTAGGCGAGGATGGCGGCCTGGACGGGGTCGAAGCCCTTGTCCACCGTGAGGCAGCAGCCCGCGAAGTCCACCAGCGACCGGACCGCGTTCACGTCGTTCAGGGCGCCGCCGCCGGTAAGCCGGGCCAGGATGGCGCGCAGCATGGTCCGCTGGTTCTGTACCCGTTGGAAGTCTCCGTCGGTGAAGGCGTAGCGTTCGCGGCTGAACTCCAGGGCAGCCTGCCCGTCAAGATGGTTGATGCCCTGGCTGAACACATGCTGGGTTTCGATAGTGGACTGGAAGGCAAAAGGGACGTTGACGTCGATGCCGCCCAGCCCGTCCGTAAGTGCCCGGAAGCCGTTGAAATCGAGCATCAGGGTGTGGTCGATGGTGACGCCCAGCAACTGCTGCACGGTCTGCGTGGTCAGGTCGATGCCGCCGTACTCCAAGGCCGCATTGATCTTGGAGCCGCCCACGCCCGGGACGTCCACCCACAGATCCCGCATGATCGAAATGACATAGAGCGTGTGGCGGTCCGCGGGCACATGGACCAGCATCAACGAATCCGAGCGCTGGTCCGAGGGCTCGCCGGTCTCCGCGGTGTGGGCTGCCTCGTTCCGGGCGATCCCCCGGCTGTCGCTGCCGATGACCAGCACATTCATCTCGCCCGCCGGGAGGTCCGGAATCGGCTGCGGCGGAGGAGGCGGAGCGGGCGCCGGTGGAGGTGTTTCGGACGGCGTGGGTGTGGGCGTGGGCGTTTCGCTCGGTGACTGGGTTTGCGTGGCCGCGGGGGCGGCGTCCCTGCCCGCGCGGTTGAGGCTGAACACCGCGATCCCCGCGGCCGCCACCAGCACCAGTGCCAGCAGGGCGGCGATCCAGCGGCGGCGGCCCAGGGCCGCAAGCCAGGCGGGCCGGTGGGGCACGGACGGGCGGGTGGGGGGACCGGCGGGTCCGGTTGGATCAGGCGTGCTCATGCGGTGCCTCCACCTCATCGTGTTGCGGGTGGGATCAGTGTCCGCCAGTGATACCCCTGTTGGCTACAGGCTTGTCCAAACTGTCACCTGCGGCGTGTCGCCGGGCCGCCGGGCACCCACGGTTCGTTACGGCGCGCCGGCTGCGTCCCCGCGGACCGGGGAATTGAGGCGGGCGTGGCGCAGGATGGACACGATGGCGGGGGCCAGCTGGTCCTCCATCTGCCGGTACACCTCCGGCGGCCGGCGGTACGGGTCCACGATGTCGTTCTCGGCGGGATCCGCGGGGAGCGAGAGGTGCCGCACCCCGGCGGCACGCGCCGGCAACCCCCGCCAACGGGTTGTGTGGGCAGCCAGCCAGCCGTCGTCGTCGGCCGCGTTGTCCGTGGACGCGGACGTGTCCCTCTGGTCCAGGACGTCGAGCATGCGGGCGAACTCGCGGATGGTGAAGGTGCGCTTGAGGAGGGAGGCATCGAGCTGCAGGACCTCGCCGCGGTGTCCGGAGGTCATGGTAAGTACCAGGTCCACGCCGCGCAGGATGGCGGGGGTGAGCTGCCGTGCGGCAAACCCTTCCGGATCCCCGCCGTAGGTCCGCACGATCTCCGCGGAAATGGGCTGCATGGGTTCGCCCACCATGGCCCGGGTGCCGGCGCTCGCCACCTGGAACCCTCCCGGCACGGCTTGGTCCAGCCCCGCCTGCAGCAGCCGTTCGGCCACGGGCGAGCGGCAGATGTTCCCGGTGCAGACGGTCAGGATCTTGACTGGCGCGGAATTGTCCAAGGAGATGTTCTCTTTCCCAGCTGGTGGCAGGACCGGTGGGCCCGTGCCTTTCAACTTAACACGCAACGGCGCGGCGGCGGCCCCCTGGCCGGGTGCCGCTGCCGCGCCGTTGCGTGTTTTGATGCCGGGCGCCCGCCGGGCAGCTTACAGAACGGTCAGCAGCTGCTTCATTTGTGTGATCTCGGCCTGCTGGGCGTCCACGATGTCGTGGCCCAGCTTCACGGCGTCCGGGAATTTGCCGGCGCTGATCTCCTGCCGGGCCATGTCGATGGCGCCCTCATGGTGGCCGATCATCTGTTCCAGGAACAGTTTCGCGGCGTCGGTCCCGGTGGCGGACTCCAGCTTCTCGATGCCGGCATCGTCCACCATGCCGGTCATGCCGTGTCCCGAGTGGTCGCTCATCATGGTGGGCACGTTCCAGGCTTTAAGCCAGCCGGTCATCTGCTCGATCTCCGGTGCCTGGGCGGCCTTGATCTTCGTGGCGAGCGCTGTCACCTCTGCGGGCATCCCGGGCTTCGCCAGGATGATGCCGCTCATCTCCACTGCCTGGGCGTGGTGCGGGATCATCATCTGGGCAAACATGATGTCCGCCTGGTTATGGTCGGCGCTGGCGCCGGGCATGGTGCCGGCGCTTGGCATGGTACTCGACATGGGGTTGGAGCTGCCGTGGTCCATGGGCATGCTGCCGGAGCCTGTGGCGCAGCCGGCGAGGCTGAGGGACGCGGCGAGGGCAACGGTGATGGACAGGGTCTTGAATGTGGTGTTCATGGTGTCTTTCAGGGAGGTAGTGGAACTGGGCCGGGGTGATGGGCACAGTCCGGTTTACGTCCGGCTGATGGACAGGTCGCAGGGTGAGGGGCTGGGCGGCAGGTACCCATAGGAGGAGCTGGGGTCGCCGGCCGGCGGCAGCAGCGAGACGACGGCAAAGGTTGCCTGGGGTGGGGCAACGGTGACCGGACTCCCCGGTGCGGTTGGGATGCACGGTGCCCCCGATTCCTGCGCTCCCGGGCAGGAGGTGCCGCACGTGGACGGCGCCAGAGCCGGCGCGTCCATGGAGGCCGCTGCGACCGCGTGGCCGGTATGGCCCGGCTGTTCCCCAACCGTGGAATGCACGACGGCGGTGTGCCCTGCGGGCGCCGTATGGGAGGCTGCGCTGTGCGGCACAACGCCCTGCGCAACGAGCCCGTGCGAGGCGTGGCCCGCGGTCAGTACGTGCATGCCGAGCAGGCCCGCGATAACGGCCAGGGTGCCGGCCAGCAGCAGGGCCTGGTGCAGTGCCCGGTTCACTGCACCTCCGACGGGTTCAGCTTCAGGCGCCGGAGGAGCTGGGCGTTCAAGGCCACCACAACGGTGGAGGCAGACATCAGCACCGCCCCTGCCGCCGGTGAGAGCACTACGCCGGCAAAGGCCAGGACGCCTGCGGCCAGCGGCACGGACAGGATGTTGTAGCCCGCCGCCCACACCAGGTTCTGCCACATCTTCCGGTAGCTCGCCCGGGAGAGGTCCACCATGGACAGCACCGCCCGCGGATCGTTTCCTGCCAGCACCACGCCGGCGGATTCCATGGCCACGTCGGTCCCGGCGCCAATGGCGATGCCCACCTCGGCGCGGGCAAGGGCCGGGGAGTCGTTGACGCCGTCGCCCACCATGGCCACCTTCAAGCCACGGGCCTGCAGTTCGGCAACTTTCTTGTCCTTGTCCGCGGGAAGGACCTCGGCGAATACCTCGTCAATGCCCAGGTCCGCGGCCACGGCCTGCGCCACCTGGCGCGCGTCCCCGGTGACCATGGCCACCTTGATACCGCGGCGCTGGAGGGCTGACACGGCCTGCCGCGATTCGGCCCGCACGGCGTCTTCCATGCTCACGGCGCCCAGGATGGTGCCGTCGCCGTCCACCACGTGCAGGACTGCGGCGCCGCGTTCCATCCATGCCCGCGTCCGGACGGCCAGGGCCTCGGGCTCGACGACGCCGAGCTCGCGCAGGAGCGCGGGTCCGCCCACGTGCACAGTGCGGCCGTCCACGACGGCCCGGACGCCCCGGCCCGCC
Organism: Pseudarthrobacter sp. lyk4-40-TYG-27; assembly: GCF_030209295.1. NCBI lineage: Bacteria > Bacillati > Actinomycetota > Actinomycetes > Micrococcales > Micrococcaceae > Pseudarthrobacter > Pseudarthrobacter sp. lyk4-40-TYG-27. The sequence goes on along the minus strand of NZ_JARVSH010000004.1, from coordinate 444,325 downwards.
AGGGCGGTGAAGCCCGTGGCTGCCGGGAGTGCCAGGTTCCGGGCTCCGGCGGCCCGGACGATGGCACGCGCCACGGGGTGCTCGCTGTCGGATTCAACGGCGGCGGCCAGGGCGAGCACGGCATCGGCCTCGGCACCTTCGGCGGCGGCGATGTCCTTCAGCTCAGGTTCGCCGGTGGTCAGGGTGCCGGTCTTGTCGAACAGGACGACGTCGACGGTGCGCATGCGCTCCAGTGCCATCCGGTTCTTGATGAGCACCCCTGCCCGGGCGGCCTGTTCCGTGGAAATGGCGATGACCAGCGGGATGGCCAGCCCCAACGCGTGCGGGCAGGCGATCACCAGGACAGTGACGGTACGGGTAACGGCGTCGGGGACGCTTCCCAGCAGCGTCCAGCCGATGAAGGTCAGCACGCCGGCTCCGGCGGCGAAGTAGAACAGGAACGCCGCCGCGCGGTCCGCGAGGGCTTGCGCGCGCGAGGATGAGGCCTGGGCCTCTTCCACCAGCCGCTGGATTCCGGCCAGGGCGGTCTGGTCGCCCACTGCCGTGACCCGGACCCGGACGCTGCTGTCCGTTGCCACGGTTCCGGCCACCACCGGATCGCCGGTGCCGCGTGGGACGGTTTTGGATTCGCCGGTGATCATGGACTCGTCGAACTCCGCCTGGCCGTCCAGCACGGTCCCGTCCGCCGGCATGCGGGCGCCGGGGCGGACCAGGACGAGATCGCCGGGGGCCAGATCGGCAACGGGGACAATTTCCGTGCCGCCCTCCGTGATGCGCTCGGCCTCGTCCGGGAGCAGCGCCGCGAGGGCGTCAAGGGCGCCCTGGGCGGATCCGAGGGCGCGCATTTCGATCCAGTGGCCCAGCAGCATGATGGCCACCAGGAGCGCCAGCTCCCACCAGAAATCCAGGTCGAAGCCGCCGATCCCCAGGCTGGTGACCCAGGAGGCCGCAAAAGCCACGGTGATGGCCATGGCGATCAGCAGCATCATCCCGGGCGTGCGGTCCTTGAGTTCCTGGAGGCCGCCCTTGAGGAACGGCTGGCCGCCATACAGGAAGATCACGGTGCCCAGGACCGGCGGAATCCAGGCGGCGCCGGGAAACTCGGGCGGCATGTAGCCCAGCAGGTGACCCATCATGGGGCTGAAGTAGACCACCGGCACGGACAGGGCGAGCGTCAGCCAGAACCGGTTCTTGAACATGGCGGTGCTGTGGCCGGCGTGCTGCCCGTGGGTGTGCACGGCGTGGTCATCGTCATGCTCGTGGCCGCCGTGGTGAGGGTGCCCGGTGGGGGCCGCCGGAGCGTGCGTGAGGGGGCCGGCCGCCGCCGGGTGGTGGGAGTGGTTCCCGTGGCTCATGTCAGTTCCATTCCATAGACGATCATGGGGCGCTGGGGTTGACCGGCTGTAAGGCCGGTGCAGGCACCGGCCGGGACAAACCACGTCACTGACAACAGCTTGAATATACCCCCTAGGGGTATGTGCGTTCAAGTCCTTAGCCCATTTCCTGCGGGAGTTCCATAGGACCTCCCGCACTACTTTCCGCTGCTCCATTCGCCCATACTGGGAGGAGCGAGTACGGTGCCGGCCCGCTGGGGGCTGGCCAATACCTGGGAAGTGGGCCTCGTGACCGAGCTGAGCGACTTGTACACCTACTCCAGCGCCCTCGGAGACGACCAGTGCGACGCCGGGGTGTTCCGCGTGGACCTGGCCGGGCCGGCGTTCCATTGGTCCAATGGCATGTACCAGCTGCACGGCTACCAGCGCGGGGAGGTGGTGCCCACCCTCGAACTCGTCTTTGCGCACAAGCATCCCGATGACCGCGGACAATGCGAGGAAATCACCGCCAGGGTGGCGGAGACCGGCGGCTTCTTCTGCATGTACCACCGCATTATTGACGCCAAAGGCCACACGCGCCGGGTCATGACCTCCGGTGAGGCGATCCTCGGCGACGACGGATCAGTGGTGGCGCTCGAAGGCGTGATGGTGGACCTCACCCGGACCCTGCAGCGCGAGACCGAACAGACTGCGCGGGATGCCGTTGCCGGCGCCACCTCCACCCGCACGGTGATCGACCAGGCTCGCGGCATCCTCATGGGCCTGCTGAAGCTCGGCTCGGACGAGGCCTTCCAGTTGCTCGTGGCCACCAGCAGCCACCGGAACGTCAAGCTCGTGGTGGTGGCCGCCGAACTGGTGCAGCTGGCCAATTCCGTTGACGGGCGGACCTACCTGGACCGCGCCGTTCGGGCCATCCAACTGCACGGGCGGAGCCGGGACACCGGGGGACGCCGCGCAGGCTGACCCTCCCGCCCGGTAGAATGGACCCAGGTGCGCCGGGAAGTCTGGTCGGCATGGCTTTGTCGAACCCGGAAATAAGGATGCCTCCATGACCTCCACCCCGCCTGCACCAACACCGCCCCCGCCCAGCCGGAACACGTTTTTCGGCTCCACCGTCTTCTCCCGCGGCAGCTACGCCGAGGCCCTCCGGATCGGTGAAATCCTCCGCAAGGAAACGGTCGGCGGAGCCCTCCTCGTCATCGCGGCGGTCATCGCCCTCGTCTGGGCCAATTCCCCGGCATCGGAGAGCTACTTTGCCCTCCGCGACTTCACGGTGGGCTACGCGCCGTGGCACCTGGAGCTGAGCCTGGGTGCCTGGGCGGCTGACGGCCTGTTGGCCATTTTCTTCTTCCTGGTGGGCCTGGAACTCAAACGGGAATTCGTGGCCGGCGACCTGCGGCAGATCAGCAAATCGATCGTCCCCGTGGCCGCCGCCGTGGGCGGTGTGGCCGTCCCGGCGGTGATTTACGCCGTCGTCAACCTCGCCAGCCCGGAAACCCTGCGCGGCTGGGCCATCCCCACGGCAACCGACATCGCCTTTGCGGTGGCCGTCCTGGCCATCATCGGCTCCCACCTGCCCAGCGCGCTGCGGATCTTCCTGCTGACGCTGGCCGTGGTGGATGACCTGATTGCCATCACCATCATTGCGTTCTTCTACTCCAGCGACATCCAGCCCACCCCGCTGCTCCTGGCGCTCGTTCCGCTGGCGGCCTATGCGTTCCTCGCGCAAAAGTACCGCCGGTTCTTCGGCCGCCATGCCGCCGCGGCCTGGTTGATCCTGCTGCCGCTGGGGGTACTGACGTGGGCGCTGGTGCATGCTTCGGGTATCCATGCCACTGTGGCCGGTGTGCTGTTGGGCTTCGCGGTGCCGGTGATCAGGTCACAGGCCTCCGGCGGTCCGGAAGCGGGCCCGGGGCTCGCCGAGATCTTCGAACACCGGTTCCGGCCCATTTCCGCGGGCGTCGCGGTCCCGATCTTTGCGTTCTTCTCCGCAGGCGTGCTGGTCGGCGGATGGGAAGGCCTGGCTTCGGCGTTGTCGGACCCGGTGGCGCTGGGCATCATCCTGGGCCTGGTCCTGGGCAAGCCGGTGGGAATCCTTGCCACCACCTGGGTGCTGACCAAAGCCACCAGGGCCAGCCTGGACAGCTCATTCACGTGGATCGACGTGTTCGGCGTGGCTCTGCTGGCGGGCATCGGTTTCACCGTGTCCCTGCTCGTGGCGGAGCTCAGCTTCGGCAACGGCAGCCTGCATGATGACCATGCCAAGGTGGGCATCCTGGCCGCATCATTGATCGCCGCGCTGCTGGCGACGGTGGTGCTGCGAACCCGGAACCGCCAGTACCGGCTCGCCGAAGAGCTCGAGAAAGTGGATTCGGACCACGACGGCATCCCGGACGTCTACCAGGAACGGACTTAAGCCGCTGGTCCTGCCGGCTGCCCGGCCGGAACCCCGCTCACGCCGTCGCGAGCGGCTTCGCCTGGGCGGCCGGTGGAACGGCCGTGACCTCCACGTGCCGGATCTCCAGGGCCTCCGGGTCCAGCAGCTTCCGCGCACCGGTCCTGGAATCCAGGATCCAGAAGAGTTCAAGGGCCGGGACGACGTCGGTCACCCGGCCGCTGTGGAAAAGCTTGCCCCGGTGCCAGGCTTCGATCTGGTCCCCGATGCGGAGCTGGGCGGTACGTATTCCTTGTGCCTCCATGAGGGCTGCCTCCTGCTGTTGTATCCCCGTACGCACAGCTTGCCGTGAAGAGGTTGCCGGAGTGTTTCGGCCCGGTGTTTTTTCTGTGTCAGCAGTGGCGGGCGCACCGGTCAGAAGCTTGTTCGTCCATCTGTGCCCCCTAGCTTCAGATGCGGGGACAAGCTTCGGATACGCCGCCGAGCGCGGCCGGGGCCGCAGCTCAGTCCTCCATCGGGAACGCGACTGCTTCGCCGACCACCCGGAGGCACAGTTCCATCCCGGGCCGGGCGATCGAGGCGTTCCAGTGCCGGATGGTGATCACTTCGCCGCCGCCGGGGTACCGGTGGTCCGCGTGCTCCGCCACCTCTTGCGGCACGTTGAGCTTGAGCCGCACCGTGGTTTCGGGGCCGAAGTAGTCAGTGTCCACCACCACGCCGCGGATGGGGCCGTCCTCGGCGATGCGGATCTGCTCGGGCCGCAGCATCAACTGGACCTTGCCCTGCGCCGGCGGCCGGCGCACCGGAATGCCGCCCAGCGAGCAGGTGGCCAGTGACCCTTCGAGCCAGGCATCCAGGATGACGGCATCGCCCAGGAACTCGGCGGTGGCCCGGTCCGCGGGACGGGTGTAGACGACGAAGGGGTTGCCGATCTGGGCCAGCTTGCCGCCGCGCATGACCGCCACCTGGTCGGCGAAGGACAACGCTTCGGCCTGGTCGTGGGTGACCAGGATGGTGGTAACCCCGGCCTCGGCCAGGACCTTGGCCACGGCGCGGCGGGTGGCAACGCGGAGGCCCGCATCCAAGGCTGAGAAGGGTTCGTCCAGGAGCATCAGTTCCGGTTCCCGTGCCAGGGCGCGGGCCAGGGCCACGCGCTGCTGCTGGCCGCCGGAGAGCTGGTGCGGGCGGCGCTTGGCCATGGCCGGATCCAGGGACACCATGTCCAGGAGTTCCGCCACCCGTGCCGCGACGGCCCGCCGGCCGCCCTCCAGCTTGGACGGATCCAGGCCAAAGGCAACGTTCTGGCCCACCGTAAGGTGCGGGAAGAGCGCGCCGTCCTGGGCCACGTAGCCGATCTGGCGTTTGTGCGCCGGGAGCCACGCGCCGTCGCCTGCCACGGTGGTGCCGTTGAGCGAGATGGTGCCGGTGTCCGGGTGTTCAAAACCGGCGATGAGGCGCAGCAGCGTGGTCTTGCCGGAGCCGGACGGACCCACGATGGCGGTGGTCCCGCCCTTGGCCACGGACAGGTTGACGCCCCTCAGGACCGCCTGGGATCCGAAGTTCTTGGTGACGTCCGTGATCTGGAGGTGGCTGTTGGTGGTTGCCGCCACGGAGGGGGAGACCCGTGGTTCGGGCAGCCGACGGGTGGATGGTGCTGTCACTGTCCGGCTACTTTCTTGGACTGTTGGAAGAGGAGGTAGGTCATCGGGGCGGAAAGCAGGATCATCAACAGGGCATAGGGAGCCGCACCGGCGTAGTCGATTTCGCTGCTCTTGCTCCAGAACTCGGTGGCCAGGGTCTTGGTGCCGTTGGGGGACAGCAGCAACGTGGCGGTGAGCTCGTTGGCGATGGCCAGGAAAACCAGGGCCGCACCGCCGGCAGCGGCCGGGGCGGTCAGCCGCAGTGTGACGCGGATGAAGGCCAGCAGCGGCGGCTTGCCCAGCGCCTGCGCGGCCTCGTCAAGCTCCTTGGGAGCCTGCGCCAGCCCGGCCCGGAGGTTCACCAGGGCCCGGGGCAGGAACAGCAGGACGTACGCTGCCACCAGCACGCCGGCTGTTTGGTAGATGCCCGGCATCACGCGGATGCTGACGGTGACGAACGCCAGGGCCACCACGATGCCGGGCATCGAGCTGGTGACGTAGTTGGACAGTTCCAAGGACTTGCTGAACCAGCCGGGCCTGCGGACCGCGAGGTACGCCATGGGGAACGCGACCACGATGGTGGCGGCAGCGCCGGCCAGGCCGTATCCGAACGTGGCCAGCAGGGCCGGGAGGAATTCAGCGGCGGTCCAGACATCCGCGCCGCCGGCCACGATCCATTTCAGCACGTAGTACAGCGGGAGGCCGAACGCCAGTGCCGTCAGCGCCAGCAGGAAGGCCTGGCCCGGGATCTGGTAGGCATGCAGCGGGAGGCGGAGTGCCCGTGCCTGCGCCCCCGAGCCGATCCTCGCGTACCGGGCGGTGCCGCGGCTGCGGACCTCGGCCATCAGCAGCAGCAGGCAGAAGAACACCAGCACGCTGGCCAGCATGTTGCCCGCGGCCCCGTTGAAGGTGGAACGGTATTGGGTCATGATCGCGGTGGTGAAGGTATCGAACCGGATCATGGCGAAGGCGCCGTATTCGGCGAGCAGGTGCAGCCCCACCAGGAGGCCGCCTCCCGTCAGGGCGATCCGCAGCTGGGGAAGCACCACCCGGAAGAAGGCCCGCCAGGCGCCCAGTCCCAGTGCGGCGGCGGACTGCTCAATGGCAGGGTCCAGCCGGCTCAGCGTGGCGGCCGCCGGAATGTACACCAGCGGGAAGTAGGACAGGGTGGAGATCAGGATTCCTGAGCCCAGGCCGCCGAGCGAGGGGATGGCCGACACCCAGGCGTAGCTGTTCACGAATGCCGGGATGGCCAGGGGAGCGGCCAGCAGGACAGCCCAGATCCGCCGGCCGCGGAGGTTGGTCCGTTCCACCAACCATGCCCCTGCCACGCCAAGCAGCAGGCACAGCGGGACGGTGGCGGCCATCAGGAGCAGGGTGTTGACCAGCAGTTCGCCCACCCGGGGGCGCAGGATGAGGGCGACGGCGGTGTCCCACCCGGTTGCCACCGTCATGTAGACCACGTATCCCAGCGGGACGAGGGAGAAGAGGGCGATCAGCACCGCCAGGACGGACACCGCGGAAACGCCGAAAGGCGGGCGGGGGCTGTTGCCCCGGCCCGCCGTCGTCGTGCCCCGCCTGGCGGGAGCCGATAGATCGGTGGTCACGGAATTAGAGGAGTCCGGCCTGGGTCATCAGATCGCTGACCTTCTGGGAGTTGAGCTTTGCGGCGTCAACCTTGGGCGCCTGCAGGTCCTTGATGGGCACCAGTTTGTCGTTGGCGGGCACATCGGAGCCAATGGCGTATTCGAAGGACGTTCCGTTCTTCAGGACTTCCTGTCCCTTCTTGCCGGTGATGAACTTCAGGAACGCCTGCGCAGCTGCAGCATTCTTGGAGGACTTGAGCACGCCGCCGCCGGAGACGGAAAGGAACGCGCCAGGGTCCTCGTTCTTGAAGTAGTACGGCGTGACGTTGCTGGAGTTCTCGCCGGTCTTGGCCTGGTCGCCATAGTAGTAGTAGTGGTAGATCAGCGCGGCGTCCACTTCGCCGGCGTTGACCGCCTTCATGGCCGTGCTGTTCCCTTTGTAGGCCTTGGAGTTGTCCTTCATGGCCTTGAGCCAGTCTTCGGTGGCGCCTTCACCCTTGAGTTCCAGCAGCGCGGAGACGATGGCCTGGAAGTCGGCGCCGGTGGGCGAAGCGGCCCAGCGGCCCTTCCACTCCGGCTTGGCCAGGTCCAGCATGGACTTGGGCAGCTGGTCCTCGGTGAGCTTGGTCTTGTTGTACACCAGGACGGTGGACCGGGCGGCGATGCCCGTCCACTTGCCGGTGGACGGCGCGAACTCGGCGGGAACCTGGGCCAGGGTGTCCTTGTTGACGTCGGCGAACAGGCCGGCGTTCTCCACCTGCGTCATGGCGGGGGAGTTTTCGGTGAGGAACACGTCCGCGGGGGACGCCTGGCCTTCCTGGATGATCTGGTTGGACATTTCGGTGTCGTCGCCTTGGCGGAGGGTCACCTTGATGCCGGTTTCCGCCGTGAAGGCGTCCACCCATTCCTTGGTCAGGCTCTCGTGCTGGGCGTTGTAGACAGTGATCTCGCCGGAGGGGGCGCCGTTGGAAGCGGAGCTGTCACCGGCGGGCGTGCCACCGCCGCAGGCGGTCAGGCCGAGAGCTGCGGTGGCGGCGAGTGCGATGCCTGCCAGCGCGCTGTTGCGGATCTTCATTGAGGCTGCTTTCGTGGGGAAAAGTCTGCGTGAACCTAAGTCTTTACGGGCACCGGGAGGCGGTGCCTATGTTCAAAAACTGTAGGGTAGGCAAACCTAAGCTCCAAGCCGGAAAGCGCTTTAAGTGACGAGGTTCACATCAATTACGCAAACATGGCGTGACGTAATTAGCCTCGAAGGTCCCGCCGGTACCCCGGCGGCCCGCTAGGCGATGCCCGTGGTGCCCAGGAGGCTGCCCACCGCAAACGTGAAGGCCATGGCGAGTGCGCCGCCCACCACCAGCCGCAGGGTTGCCTTGCGCTTGGAGCTTCCGCCGATCCTGGCGCTGACGGTGCCGGTCAAGGCGAGCGCCAGGATCACGGCGACGAACGTGACCGGGATGCGCGCCTGCTCCGGCGGGAAAATGATGGCCAGCATCGGCAGTACGGCGCCCACCGTGAAGGCGATCGCGGAGGCGAACGCGGCATGCCAGGGGCTTACCACCTCCTCCTCGTCGATGTTCAGTTCGGCGGACAGGTGCGCCTTCAACGCGTCCTTCGCCGTGAGCTCCTCGGCGACGGTCCGGGCCGTGGCTTCGCTGAGCCCCTTGGCCTGGTAGATCTCCGCGAGCTCGGCCAGCTCGCCGTCGGGATCGTCCCGGAGCTCCTGGCGTTCCTTTTCGATCAATGCCCGCTGGCTGTCGCTCTGGCTGCTGACGGACACGTATTCGCCCAGGGCCATGGACACGGCGCCGCCCACCACGGCGGCCGTTCCCGCCACCAGGATCGGGGCGAGGTCGTTGGTCACGCCCGCGACGCCCACTACGGTTGCCGCGACGGAGACGATGCCGTCGTTGGCGCCCAGGACACCGGCCCGCAGCCAGTTCAGGCGGGCGGCCACGCTGCTGTCGTGGGGTTCGTTGTGGCTGAGCTTCACGGTTTCAGACATGCTGGCAGTTAACCACCGCCCGGTTCCGTTTACCACAAAGGTTTGCATCCCCTAACCGGCCCGGAAACGCCGGGCGTCAGTAGGTGGTGGCATTCGGCAGAATCAGGGGCGGCAGCGGGGCCTGGGTGAAGTCGAAGGACTTGGCGAGGTCGCCCAGCTGCGGGTTGTTTTCACGGACGTCGGGCCGTGCGTCGGGCCGTCCGTCCGTGGCAGGATCGATCCGTTCGCCGCCCAGGAAGTCGTCCTCAATGAATTTGAAGTAGGCGTCGTGGCTCAGCACCTGGTGGTCGATGTAGCCCTTCCGGGCGTACGGGCTGATCACCAGGCCGGGCACGCGCAGGCCGTAGCCGTTGTTGTCCACCACCGGCGGGTTTTCGTGGTCGTAGAACCCGCCCCAGTCGTCCCAGGTGAGGAAGATGGCGGTGCTGTCCCAGTCCGGACCGCTCATCACCGCGTTAATGAGGCCGGCCACGTAGGCCTGCCCGGTGCTGATCTTGGCGGGGGCGTGTTCGCTGACCTTGTCGGTGGGTGCCACCCAGGTGACCGCCGGCAGGGTGCCCTGCCGGGCGGCGTCGTAGAACCCGCTGAGGGGTTTGATGTTGCCTTGCTCGCCGTCTTCCTTGACGGTGTCGAAGTACAGCAGCGGGTTCCACAGGCCGGGGGTCTTGGCGTCCTGCTTGACGGGGTCGCAGGTGGCGGCGTCGTTCCGGCAGTCCGGTTCGGTGCCGTTGAAGACGTAGTAGGCCCAGGACACCTGGTGCTTGTGGAGCAGGAAGGTCAGGTCCGTCCAGGCGTAGTCGGGCAGTTCCAGTTTCTTGGCGGCGTCGGTGAGCTTCTTCTTCAGGTCATCGGACACCGGGGCGGCGTCCACGGCTGCCTGGCAGACGGCGTAGGAATCGGTGGGCTGGCAGCTGGTTCCGATCAGCTGGTCGATCTGGGCAGCGAGGCCCGGATCGATCCCCGCCGCTTCCAGGGCCTCACGGCAGGGGTCCAGGTCCATGCCGGCCTGGCATTTGCCGATCAGGGTGTCCTTGATGATTTGCGGCTCGGGTTCGGGGTCCGGGTCCTGCAGGGCGTTCACGCACGACGACGGGTCCCCGGCTTTGCTGCATTTCGCCGACCATTCCGAGACCAGGTAGAGGTGGGCGGGCAGGCTCCAGGACGCCGCCGAGGCGAACAGGTGGTCCTCGAGGGTGAAATTCTGCGCGTAGGCCCAGTAGTTGGGCAGGTCCCGCCCGTCGTGGTAGCCCATCACGTCGGTGGGCATGGTGGTGCTGTACGTGCACTTGGTGCTGGCGGCGCTGCAGCCGGAGAGCCCCTTCTCCGCCTGGGCTACAAACCCGTCCATGGCGCCGCCGTTGATGTCCCCGGTGGCGTCGGCGTGGCTGTGCGGACCGCCGGCGTTGCTGTCCGCGGAGTTGTAGAAGGGGGCGATGCAGCCGCCATTTGCCGGATCCGGGAGGCACACGGCGGGCTTTCCGTCCTTCATGGGGATGCCGTCTGCGCCGGGGTAGGTCCCGAAGTAGCTGTCGAAGGACCTGTTTTCCTGGGTGATGATCACCACGTGCTTGATCTTGGAGATCCCGGCGTCCGCAGAGGCGCCCTGGCCGGCGGCAGCGCCCGCGCCCGCATCCTGGGCCGGGGCGGAGGAGGGCGTGGTGGGTGCCGGCGGGCCGGCGCGCAACGCGTTGGGAAGGACGACGGCGAGAACCACCAGGACCGCCAGCGCAACGAGGCCTGCCAGGACTGTCCGGCGTCGGCCGTTCCATGGAAGCTTCACCTAGGACTCCTTCCGGAATACGTCGTCGCCAAAGGTGGCGACCCCGGGATCGCCGGCCAGCCCCAGCCGGGGGAGGAAGAAGAAGTCCTCGATGCTGGCCAGCAGGCTGTAGTGGTTGTAGGCCCGGTCCGAGGACGTGCCCGCGTTGCTGAACGGCGAGAGCACCAGCGCGCCCACCTTGCCCCCCGCGGCGCCGCCGGCCGGGCTTGCCGTGTCTGATTCAGGCGGACCGGACGAGTCGCCCTCGGCCTCGTCGAAGGTGATCACCAGCATCCCGTCCTGCTTGTAGGCCGGTGAGGACAGGATGGCCGGCACCTGCTCCTTCAACCATCCGTCCACCGCATCCAGGCCGCCGGTGGTGCCGTCGGCACACGTGGCGTCATGGCCGTCGTGGCACAGGTTGGGTGTGATGTAGGACAGGGTGGGCGTGGTGTCCACGGACTTCAGGTCGCCCGCGAGCGCTGCGAAGTTGACCACGTTCCTGGCACAGTCCGGTGAGGAGGTGATGGAGCGGAAGTACATGAAGGGGTTGTGGTGCGTGGAGTACTGGCTCTCCGGGCTGGCCTTGATGTGGTTGTCAGGTTCGCCCAGCGCCGGGTGTTCGCATGGCTCCTGCATGTCCTCCATGTAGCCCTTCCACGTCTTGCCCTGGGCGGCCAGTTGCCCGGCCAGGGTTTGCGTGTCCTGGGGGTAGACGCAGCCGTCGCCTTGAAGGGTGCCTTCCGAGTCGGTGCCGGTGGCGTTGAACTCGGTGTAGGTGTGGCAGTCGGCCATGGTGCTGTCGTTGGGCCGCTGGCCTGATATCTGGGCCAGGTAATTGGGCAGTGAATTGTGGGCGATGCCGTAGTAGTTCTTGAGCAGGACGCCCTTCTTGCGGAGTGTTCCGGAGAGGTAGGGCGCGGGGGAATGGTCACCCCATACGGAGTCGTATCCTTTGTTCTCCAAGTTGATGACGAACACGTGCCCGGGCGTTTGGATGTGGCTTGCAGGGTCCTTGGTGGCGCTGGGCCTGGGTGCCGGGGTGCCTGCCGTGCTGCTGGACACCGACGGGGCAGGCGCGGGCGCGGGGCCATTCGGAGTGCATGCCGCCAAGGTGGGCAGCAAGAGGGCCGGAAGCAGGAGCAGGCCGGGGGCCCGGCGTCGGGCCGCCCCGGTGCGGCGCTCAGTGCTGTTTTTCACGCGCGGCCTCACTTGTTCCTCGCTGCGGGCCTGCCGGCCGGGCTGCGTGGCAGCCCGGCCGGCAGGTATCGGCTCCCCAGCATTGCGGACACTCTTGCATACCGCGGCCCGGATTTGCACGGGCACTTCCTGTGAGTTCGCAGTGAATCTGTGCGGCTTGCGTCCTCAGCCCACTTTCCGGCGGTAAATGGCCGCAGCGGCCGCGTACGCCACGGCAAGGATCCCGGCCAGCCAGGCAAGCGCCGTCCAGATCCCGGTGCCCACGGGTTCCTGCGCGAGCAGCGCCCGGAGGGTGTCCACGATCGGAGTCACCGGCTGGTTCTCGGCAAACCAGGCGACCGGGCCCGGCATGGTGGCCGTGGGAACGAACGCCGAACTGATGAACGGCAGGAAAATCAGCGGGTAACTCATGCCGCTGGCGCCATCCACCGTCTTGGCGGTCAGGCCGGCAACGACCGCCAGCCAGGTCAGGGCCAGGGTGAACAGGGCCAGGATTCCGGCGACGGCGAGCCACGCTGCCAAGGATGCGCCGCTGCGGAACCCCATGAGGACCGCAACGCCGATCACGATGGCGATCGCCGCGAGGTTGGCGGCCAGCGACGTGAGGACATGGGCCCACAGGATGCCGGGCCTGGCGATCGGCATGGATCCGAGCCTTTCGACGATCCCGCCCTTGACGTCCAGGAACAGCCGGTAGGCGGTGTAGGCCACGCCCGAGGCGACGGTGATCAGGAGGATGCCGGGCAGGAGGTAGTTCACATAGGAGCCTCCTGAGCCGGTGGTGATGGCACCGCCGAACACGTAGACGAACAGCAGCATCATGGCCACGGGCGTCACCGCGGTGGTGATGATGGTGTCCGGGCTGCGCAGGATGTGCCGCAGCGAGCGGCCGGTCAGAACGCCGGTATCCCGCAAGGCGTGGGTGCTCATCGGTGGTCCTTTCCTTGCGCCGAGGCGCCGCTGTGACGGTTGTCCGGGGCGGTACCCACCAGGGCCAGGAAGACGTCCTCGAGCGAAGGCTGTTTCTCCACGTATTCCACCGTGGCGGCAGGCAGGAGTTGCTTGAGTTCGGCCAGCGTCCCGTTTTGGATGATGATGCCTTGGTGCAGGATGGCGATGCGGTCCGCGAGTTGTTCCGCCTCATCGAGGTACTGGGTGGTGAGCAGCACGGTGGTGCCTTGGCCCGCAAGTTGCCGGATGGTCCGCCATACCTCGTTGCGTGCCTGCGGATCCAGCCCGGTGGTGGGTTCGTCGAGGAAGAGGACACTGGGGTTTCCGATCAGGCTCATGGCGATGTCCAGGCGCCGCCGCATCCCGCCGGAGTAGGTGCCTGCCCTGCGGTGTGCGGCCTCGGCCAGGTCGAACCGGTCCAGCAGGGCGCCGGCAACCGCGTCCGGGCTGGCCAGGTGGCGCAGCCGGGCCACCAGCACCAGGTTTTCCCGGCCCGTGAGGACGTCGTCCACAGCTTTGAACTGGCCGGTCAGGCTGATGGATTCCCGTACGTGCGCGGGGTCCGTGCCGGTGTCGAAACCGTTCACCGTGGCCGTGCCGGCATCCGGCTTCAGCAGGGTGGACAGGATCTTCACCAGCGTGGTTTTTCCGGCGCCGTTGGATCCGAGCAGCGCAAAGATGCTTCCCGGCGTCACGTCAAAGTCGACGCCCCGCAGCACGTGCAGGTCCTTGAACGACTTTTCGATGCCCTGGACCCGGATGGCGGGTTGCAGGGCCTGGTCTGTGGTCACGGCTGGTCCTTCCGGTGTGGGATTTTTCAGGCTTCGCCGGAAGCGGCCTGGTTGATGGTGTCGGTGAGGCGCTTGCGCTCCTTGTTGATCCACTGGCCGTCCGAGTAGTTGCTGATGAAGGTTTCGGCGAACTCCACGGGGTCATCGCCAACGATGTCGCGGATCGGGGTTCCGTCCGCTGCGGCCCCCTCGATGAGGTCGGCCAGGTCCTCGAGCATCTGCATGAGGATGTCGCCTTTGACGATGGCGCCCGCATACGTGAAGTAGCGTTCCAGAGCGTCGATGGTGGTCCGGTAGCTGCCGGGCAGCTGTTCTTTGCGGGCCTTGTATTGGCGCCAGCGCTTCTTGTCGTCGAAGGAGCCGGTGACTTTTTCGAGCCATCCCTGCGTCATGGTCATTCTCCTTTTTCCTGCTGGTGGTTGGTGTGGTGGAGCTGCTCGATCCGTTCGGCGAGGAAGCTCCAGGAAGTCCAGAACTCGTCCAGGTAACCGCTGCCGGAGGCGTTCAGCGAATAGACCTTCCGGGGAGGTCCTTTTTCCGAGGGGACTTTGGCGACGTCCACCAGGCCGCGCTGTTCGATGCGGACCAGCAGTGCGTAGACCGTGCCCTCGGCGATGTCCGAAAAGCCCTGTTCACGCAGCCGGGCGGTGATTTCGTAGCCGTATGCCGGCTGGACGGCCAGGAGCGCCAGGACAATGCCCTCCAGCGTGCCCTTGAGCATTTCGGTCATTTGCTTGCCCATGGAATCCCCTTGGTACCTAGTGTTGCTGACTACTAGTAGATAGTATCACTGAGTAGTCGGCGCGCAACCCCCTGGGCAGGTCTTTCTGCCCTATTGGGTGCATGAGCGCAGGCGTTGACTTGAACCATGGGCAGCAGAGGCCCATAGGGCGGAGACGTACTGGCGTACCGCCCACACCAGAAAGGAAAGATCAGTGAAAAAGTGGTATCGGTGGCAGGACTATGTAGCGGCTGCCGCTGGACTCTTCACCGCCGTGGCGGTCTTGTTTACGCAGCAGCAAAACATGTCCACCACCCTCATGCTCGTCTTCGGCGGGCTCCTGGTGGTCAGCGGCATCATCAACCTGGCCATGCCCGGAACACCGGTCATGGAATACGCCCAGGCTGTCATTGCCGCAGTCTTGATCCTCTCGCCGTGGCTGGGGTCCTACACGGGCGCGACGGGCGCAGCGTGGACCTCGTGGATTGCGGGGGCAGTGGCGCTGGTGGTCACCGCGGTGGCCATCAAGCCGAGCACGGATGCCCAGCACAACCTGCGCATCTCGCACTAGACAGGGGAGCATCCGCCATGACTGAAGTGATGCGGTATGAGGTGGGATCCGGGACCGTGCTCGTTGAGGCTGCCGACAACAGCTATGGGGTGGACCACCCCGCGCGCAACGAGCAGGGGATCCTGGACACCGGCAGGAGGCTGGAAGATGCACTCGCCAGCGTCCGACCGGCGGCCCACGCCGCACTTGAGGCCATGGCGGAGCTGTACCCGGAACAGATCGAAATCGAATTTGGCGTGAATCTGGCGGGAGACGCGGGGGCGATGATAGCCAGGAGCAGTTCCGAGGCCCATTTCGTCCTCCGGATGTCCTGGACCCCCGCGGCCGCGGCGATCCTCCCCGCGGAAGAACTCCCACATGGCGGGTGAGCGTGATGGTTGCATTCCTGAACAGGGCCGACGCCGGGCGGCGGCTGGGCAAGCGGCTCACCGGACTCCGGGGACAGGACGTGGTGGTGCTGGGCCTGCCCCGAGGCGGCGTGCCCGTGGCGTTCGAGGTCGCCAAGGCCCTCGAGGCGCCACTGGACGTGATCGTGGTCCGGAAACTGGGCGTCCCGTTCCAGCCTGAGGTGGCCATGGGAGCCATCGGGGAGGGCAACGTCCGGGTCTTGGATCCACGCACCATCTCCATGGCCCGCGTCTCCCAGGAGGACCTGCAGCAGGTGGAACGGCGGGAGCGCACCCTGCTGGAGAGCAGGGTGGCACGGTTCCGGCAGGGGCGCCCCAGGCTCGACCTCACCGGCCGCACCGCGGTGATCGTGGACGACGGCATCGCCACCGGCTCCACTGCCAAGGCCGCCTGCCAGGTGGCGCGGCACCTGGGAGCCGCGAAAGTCATCCTTGCCGTGCCCGTGGCCCCTGCCCGGGCCATCGTGGAGCTCAAGGAACCGGACGACGTCGTCTGCCTGCTCTCGCCCCAGGACTTCCAGGCCGTGGGCTACTACTACCACGACTTTTCCCCCACCGAGGATGGCGAGGTGGTGCAGTTGCTGGATGCAGCCGCATCCCCGCCGTCCCATGGCGGCGTCGAAGGGAGCGACGGAAGCCTGGTGGACGAGGTCGAGATCCCGGACGGGATGGCCGTGCTGCGGGGCAGCCTCTACCTGCCGGCCGTGTGCGACGGCACGGTGATCTTCGCCCACGGCAGCGGCAGCAGCCGGCACAGCCCGCGCAACCGTTTCGTGGCCTCCGTCCTGCACGGGGTGGGCCTGGGCACCTTGCTCCTGGACCTGCTGACCCCCGAGGAGGAAGTCAACCGTGCCAATGTCTTCGATATCGCGCTCCTGGCCCGGCGCCTCTCGGCCGCCACCCACTGGCTGGAGGTCCGGCATGACGGCTCGGCCGGACGGATCGGCTACTTCGGCGCGAGCACCGGTGCCGGAGCAGCGCTGTGGGCCGCTGCCGAGCCCGGCGCCGAAGTTGCCGCCGTCGTGTCCCGGGGCGGACGGCCTGACCTTGCCGGTCCGCGGCTCGACGCCGTCAGGGCCCCCACCCTCCTGATCGTTGGCAGTGCCGACACCCAGGTCCTCGCACTCAACCGCCAGGCAATGGCACGCATGCAGGCGCCCACCCGGCTCGAGATTGTCCCGGGGGCAACCCACCTGTTCGAGGAGCCCGGAACCCTGGCATTGGCCGCGAACCTGGCTGCCGACTGGTTCCACCACTACCTGCTGCCGTCACCGGTGGGCCGTACCGTACCGGAGGCCAGGGAATGACCGCCGACGCAGGCCGGCCGCTGGAACGCGAGCCGGAACATGCGGCGGAGGCCGCAGAAATCCGCCGGCTCGCGCACCCCCTGGCCACCGCCGACGGGCTTGAACCGTTGGTCCGCCTCGCAGCTCCCGCCCGATTCGTGTGCCTGGGCGAGGCGTCCCACGGCACCCAGGAGTACTACCACTGGCGGGCGCTTCTCAGCCGCCGGCTGATCGAAGAATACGGCTTCACCTGGGTTGGCGTGGAAGGCGACTGGCCCGACTGCTGGCGCATCAACCGTTGGGTCAGGGGAGAATCCGGGCAGGACCTCGATGCGCGGCGGTTGCTGGCCGGTTTTGAACGCTGGCCCACCTGGATGTGGGCCAACCATGAGGTTGCCGACTTCCTGACGTGGCTGCGTGAGTGGAACCTCCGGCTCCCCGCAGACCAGCGGACGGGCTTCTACGGCCTGGATGTCTACTCCCTGTGGGACTCCCTGCGGGAGATCTTCGCATGGCTGGACAGCAACGCCCCGGATGCCCTGCCGGCTGCCTTGCGGGCCTGGCATTGCTTCATTCCCTTCCGGGAGGATCCCCAGCGCTACGCCGTGGGGAACCGCCTGGTTCCGCAGTCCTGCGAAGCGGACGTGGTGGCATTGCTGGCTGAAGTCCGGCGGCGCGCACTTGGCCGGATGCAGGACGATCCCGCCGCTTTTGACGCATTCCAGAACGCCGTCGTCGCGGCCAACGCCGAGCATTACTACCGGACCATGGTGCGCGGCGACCAGCAGTCCTGGAATATCCGCGACCTTCACATGAGCGACACCGCCGACCGCATCGCACGCCACCACGGGCCCGCATCCAAGGGGCTGGTGTGGGCGCACAACACGCATGTGGGCGACGCCCGGGCTACGGATATGGCGCATGGCGGGATGGTCAACGTCGGACAGTTGCTCCGCCAACGCCACGCGGGACAGGTGGTGCTGGCGGGGTTTGCGTCCTACTCAGGGTCCGTCACGGCGGCCGAGTCGTGGGGCTCTCCGGAGCGGGTGATGGACGTTCCGGCCGCTGTGCCGGGCAGTCACGAGGACCTGCTGAACGAGGTGCTGGGGGAACGGTCCCTGCTGGTGTTCGGGGCAGACCGGACCGGCCCCTGGCTGGCGGCCTGGCGCGGGCACCGGGCCATAGGTGTTGTTTACAACCCGCGGCGGGAATGGGGCAACTACGTGCCCACCCGGATGGGGGACCGTTACGACGCGTTGTTCTGGCATCCACGGACTGAAGCGCTGCGCCCGCTGCACCATGAGGACCAGCCCGGCGAACCTGAGCTCGAGACCGAACCCAGCGGGTTCTAGGCCAAACCAAAGGAGCATGATGGACCAGCCGAGCACCGCGGCCTCCGACGTCCAGGGTTCCACGCGCTGGCCCGCCATCATCAAGGACGTGGCTGCCTTCCCGGTGCCGCCCAACATGCCGGACTACGACGCCGCCCGGCGCGACTTCAGCTGGGACCAAGCCCGGCAGGCACTGGCCGGGCTGCCCGGGGGCCGGGGGCTGAACATCGCCTACGAGGCCGTTGACCGCCACGTGGCCGAAGGCCGCGGCGGCAAGGAAGCCCTGCGCTTCATCAGGGCCGACGGCGGCACCCGGTCCCTTGGCTACGGTGACCTTGCGGAGCAGTCCGGCAGGTTCGCGGCAGTGCTCCGGACCCTGGGGGTGGGGCGCGGTGAGCGGGTCTTCTCCCTCCTGGGCCGCAGCCCGGAGCTGTATGCCGCGGTGCTGGGAACCTTGAAGAACGGCAGCGTCTTCTGCCCGCTCTTCTCCGCGTTCGGCCCCGAACCGGTCAGGCAGCGGCTGCACCTCGGCGCCGGACGGGCCCTGGTCACCACCAGGGCTTTGTACCGCAAGAAGGTGGCACCGGTGCGGGACAGCCTTCCCGAACTCCGCCACATCCTGCTGGCGGACGCGGACGGCACCCCCGAACCCGGGACCCTTGACCTGGCCGAACTCCTGTCCCGGGCGGACCCGATCGGGGAGGTCGCCGGCACCCAGCCGGAGGACATGGCCCTGCTGCACTTCACCAGCGGCACCACCGGCACGCCCAAGGGCGCCATCCACGTCCATGGCGCCGTGGCCGCCCATTACGCCACCGGCCGCTTCGCCCTGGACCTGCACCCGCAGGACGTCTACTGGTGCACCGCCGATCCCGGCTGGGTGACCGGCATGTCCTACGTCATCATCGCGCCGCTGGTGCACGGCGTCACCGCCATCGTGGACGAGGAGGAGCTGGACGCCGACCGCTGGTACCGGATCCTTGCGGACCAGCACGTCAGCGTCTGGTACACCGCCCCCACGGCACTGCGGATGCTCATGAAGGCCGGAGCCGAACGGGCAGCCGGGCATGACCTTTCGGCGCTGCGCTTCGTCGCCAGCGTGGGGGAGCCGCTGAACCCCGAGGCGGTGGTGTGGGGCCAGGAGGTCCTGGGCCTGCCGGTGCACGACAACTGGTGGCAGACCGAGACCGGCGGGATCATGATCGCCAACTATCCCGCCATGGACGTCCGCCCCGGGTCCATGGGCCGTCCGCTCCCCGGCATCGAGGCTGCGCTCGTGGCACGGGACGCCAACGGTAAAGCGGTCATTGCCGACGGCCAGGCGGTCCTGGTCACGGAACCGGACACCATGGGTGAGCTGGCGCTGCGCCCCGGGTGGCCGTCCATGTTCCGTGGCTACCTCAACGAGGAGGAGCGGTACCGGCGGTGCTTCGCCGGCGGCTGGTACCTCACCGGCGACCTGGCGAAACGGGACGCCGACGGCTACTTCTGGTTCGTCGGCCGTGGCGACGACGTCATCAAGTCCTCAGGCCACCTGATCGGCCCGTTCGAGGTGGAAAGCTGCCTGATGGAGCACCCCGCGGTGGCCGAAGCCGGGGTGATCGGAGTACCCGACCCCGTGGCCGGCGAGGTGGTCAAGGCCTTCGTGGAACTCAAGCCGGGCAACCAGCCCAGCGAGGACCTGCAACTGGAGATCATCGGCTTCGCCCGGAAACGGCTGGGCGCCGCCGTCGCACCCCGGCTGCTCGACTTCACCAGCACGCTGCCCAAGACCCGGAGCGGAAAGATCCTGCGCCGGCTCCTGAAAGCCCGCGAGCTGGGACTGCCCGAAGGCGACATCTCAACCCTGGAGGCGGCGGCCGGACCTGCGCCGGGCCTCGGCAAGGAGCAGCCATGAGCACCCCGCGGAATCAGGCCATCCGCGACCAGGAACACGCCCTGCACCTGTTGCGGCAGATGCTGCGGGTCCGCCGGCTCGAAGAAAAATGCATTGAGCTGTACAGCGCGGCCAAGATCCGCGGTTTCCTGCACGTGTACATCGGCGAGGAAGCCGTGGCCGCCGGGGTGATGGAAACGCTGGCACCGGACGACGCGGTGGTGGCCACCTACCGGGAGCACGGCCACGCCCTGCTCCGCGGCGTTTCCGCCGGTGCCATCCTCGCCGAAATGTACGGCCACGCCGAGGGCTGCTGCCGCGGCCGCGGCGGTTCCATGCACCTCTTCGACGCCGACGCGCGCTTCTACGGCGGAAACGCGATCGTGGCCGGTGGCCTGCCGCTTGCCGTCGGCCTGGCGCTCGCGGACCGGATGGCCGGGCGCCAGCGCGTGACCGCCTGCTTCTTCGGCGAAGGCGCCGTGGCCGAAGGCGAGTTCCACGAAAGCATGAACCTGGCCGCACTGTGGCAGCTCCCGGTGCTGTTCTGCTGCGAGAACAACCTCTACGCCATGGGAACCGCGCTGGGCCGTTCCGAATCCCAGACGGACATCGCGCTCAAGGCCGCCGGGTACGAAATCTCCGCGTGGGCCGTGGACGGGATGGACGTGCTCGCCGTCGAGGAAGCTGCCCGGCGGGCGGTGGATGCCGTCCGGTCCGGCGGCGGACCGCACTTCCTGGAACTGCGCACTTACCGCTTCCGCGCCCACTCCATGTTCGATCCGGAGCTGTACCGGGAGAAAACGGAGGTGTCCCGCTGGATGGAACGGGACCCGATCAGCCTGTTGCAGGGAACCATGCAGGCCGCGGGCCAGCTGCCGGAGGAGACCTGGGCGGCGCTGGCGGCGGACGTGGACGCCGAGATCAGCACCGCGGTCGGGTTCGCCGAGAACGGCACGCCGGAACCGGTGTCCGAACTCATGCGGTTTGTGTACAGCGACCCGCCGGAGGCCGGCAGCGGCGTTGCCACCGCCGGCGGCGGCGCCGGGAAAGAAGGGGCGGCGGGATGAAAACCACGTACCGGGAAGCGATGCGGGCGGCCCTCCGTGACGCGATGCAGCGCGACGAGCGGGTGTTCCTCATGGGCGAGGACGTGGGCAGGTACGGCGGCAGCTTCGCCGTGAGCCTGGGGCTGCTGGAGGAGTTCGGGCCCGAACGGATCCGTGACACGCCGCTGTCCGAGTCCGGGTTCGTCGGGGCGGGGATCGGTGCGGCGCTGGGCGGGATGCGGCCCGTCGTCGAAATCATGACAGTGAACTTCAGCCTGCTGGCGCTGGACCAGATCATCAACAACGCCGCCACGTTGCTGCACATGTCCGGCGGCCAGTTCAACGTGCCCATCGTCATCCGGATGACCACCGGCGCCGGGCGGCAGCTCGGTGCCCAGCACTCGCACAGCCTGGAAGGCTGGTACGCGCACATTCCCGGGCTGCGCATCCTGGCCCCCGCCACTTTGGCCGACGCCCGGGGCATGCTCTGGACCGCGCTGCAGGACCCGGACCCGGTGCTGGTCTTCGAGCACGGCTCGCTGTACAACGTGGCCGGCGAGCTCGACGACGACGCCGGCGCCGTGGACATCGACAAGGCGGCGGTGGTGCGCCACGGGGACGGACTGACGCTTATCACCTACGGCGGCACGCTGCCCATGGTGCTGGAGGCCGCGGACCTGCTGGCCGCCGAAGGCATCGAGGCCGACGTGATCGACCTCCGGACCCTCCGGCCGCTGGATGCGCCCACCATCATGGACAGCGTGGCCCGCACCCACCGGGCCGTGGTGGTGGACGAGGGCTGGCGCAGCGGCAGCCTCTCGGCGGAGATTGCCGCCAGGATCTGCGAGCAGGCCTTCTTCGACCTGGACGCCCCGGTGGAACGGGTGTGCAGCCTGGAGGTGCCCGTCCCGTACGCCAAGCACCTGGAACAGGCAGCCCTGCCGTCGGTGGGGCGGGTCATGGCGGCCGCCCGGAGGGCCGTGGGGACCCATGGCTGAATTCCGGATGCCGTCCCTGGGCGCAGACATGGAGCACGGCAAGGTGGTGGAGTGGCTGGTCAAGCCGGGAGACTACGTCCACAAGGGGGACCTTGTGGCGGCCGTGGACACAGACAAGACCGTGATGGACATCGAGTCTTTCGAGGACGGCGTCGTCGCCGAGTTCCTGGTGGACATCGGAGACACCGTGCAGGTGGGGACCCCCATCGCCCGGATCACGGCCACCCCCGCCGAACTCCCGCCGCCACCCGCGCCCCAACCCCCGCTCACTTCCGGCCGCATTTCCCCCGACGCCCGCTCACCTTTGACAGCAAAAGAGGCAACGCCCGCTCACCCGGGTGCCACGGGCGGCCACCCGGAACCCGGCGCCAAGGTTCCGCCGCCGGTCCGGCACCTGGCGCACACGCTGGGGGTCGACGTCGGACGCCTCAGCGGGAGCGGAGCCGGCGGAGAGGTGACCCGGGCCGACGTCGAACGCGCCGCTGCGGCGTCCGGCACCCGGGCGCCGGAGCCGGCAACAGCACCCGAAGCGCACCGCGTGCGGTCCTCGCCGCTGGCCCGGCGGCTGGCGGCGGAACTAGGGGTGGACCTGCCGGTCGTAACGGGCACGGGCCCGGGCGGTGCCGTCACTGAGGAGGACGTGCTCGCCGCCGTCCCGCCGCGGGGGCGTTCGGGGGAACCCGGCGCGGACAAGCCGGCGGAAGCGCCGCCGTCGGAAGCCCGCCCGCCGGCGCCCGCGCAGCCAACGGCGCCAGGGAACGCACCGGAAAAGGCGCTGCCCGCAGCACCCCGGCAGGAGCGGGCTGCGGCCGGCAGCAAGGCGGAGAGCCTGCGGCAGGCAATCGGCGCGCTGATGTCCCGGTCCAAGAAGGAAATCCCGCACTACTACCTCGCCACCACCCTGGATCTTGCGGCGGCCATGGCGTGGATGCAGGCGGCCAACCAGCAGCGGCCCGTCACCGCCCGCCTGGTGCCCTCCGCCCTGCTGCTCAAGGCCACCGCCCTCGCGGCGAAAGAGGTGCCGGACATGAACGGCTTCTTCACCAGGGGCGCGTTCCAGCCCAGCAGCGCGGTGCACCTGGGCGTCGCGGTGGCCCTGCGGCATGGCGGGATCGTGGCCCCAGCCGTGCACGACGCAGACACCCTGACGCTGGACGACCTCATGGAGCAGCTGCGCGGCCTGGTCAGCAGGGCCAGGGCCGGCCGGCTGCAGCGCGCGGAGATGGCAGACCCCACCATCACCGTCACCAACCTTGGCGACCTCGGCGTCGAAAGCGTCTACGGCGTGATCTATCCGCCGCAGGTGGCCATGGTGGGCTTCGGCAAGGTCCTCGAACAGCCGTGGGCGCACAGCGGGATGCTCGGCATCCGGCACGCCGCCACCGCCACCCTGTCCGCGGACCACCGGGTCAGCGACGGGCTGCGCGGCGGCCGCTTCCTGGCCAGGATCGACGAACTCCTGCAAACGCCGGAGGACCTGTGAGCCGGACCTGTGTGACCGAGGAGGAACCGTGAACCAAGAGGACGCGCGCCAGGCCGTGGAGGCGGCGGTCGGCAAAGTAGCGCCCGACGTCGAGCCCGGCGACCTGGACGGCACTGCCAGGCTGCGCCAGGACCTGGAACTGGACTCGCTGGATTTCCTCCGCCTGGTGGAGGTCATCGCCGAGTCCACGGGCGTCGACATCCCGGAAGCCGACTATCCGGCGGTGGCCACGGTGGGCGGGCTGGTGGAGTACCTGGCCGGGCACGGATAAAGGGGGCTATCCCGCAGCGTGGTCATTCCCGCGCATCCGCACCACAACCACCAGGCCCGAGAGTGCGGTGAGGACCGCGACGGCGCCGATGGCCGCGGGGATGCCGTAGAGGTCCGCGAGAACTCCGGAGAGCAGGGCACCCACGGCGAATCCGGCGTCGCGCCACAGCCGGTACACGCCCACGGAGCGGGCGCGCCAGGCCGGGTGGGCGACGTCGCCGATGGCGGCCAGCAGTGTGGGGTAGACCATGGCGGTACCGAGGCCCAGCATGACGGCGGCGGCGAGCCACGGTGCGAAGCCGTGCGCGGAAGCAATGGTCGCCAAGGCGCCGGCTTGCACCAGCATTCCGGTGGCGATGAACCACTTGCGTCCCCAACGGTCGGAGGCTGCTCCGGTCACCAGTTGGGCCGCGCCCCAGGCCGCCGGGTAGGCGGCGGCCAGGATGCCGATCTGGCCCAGGCCAAGCCCGGCGCCGGCGAACAGGACAGGGAAGAGGCCCCACGCCAGGCCGTCGTTGAGGTTGTTCACCAGCCCGGCCTGGCTGGCCGCGGAGAGTGAGCGGTCCGTGAAGCTGGTGAGGGTGAATACCTGGCCGGTGGTGAGGCCGGCATGGGCGGTATTCCGTCCTGTGGCATGCTGCGCGGCCTCGGTCCGGGCATGGTGGCGGGTTTCGCGGACGGCCAGGACCGTGAGGCCCAGACCCAGGGCGATGTACGCCGCTCCCAGCAGGAACGGGGCCGGGCGCAGGCCGTAGGCGGTGGCGAGGTAGCCGGTGGCCAGGGCCGTCACGGCGACCCCGAGATAGCCCGCGGCCTCGTTGAAGCCCATGGCCAGGCCGCGCTGCTTAGGACCCACGAGGTCCATTTTCATGATCACGGCGGTGGACCAGGTGAGGCCCTGGCTGACGCCGAGCAGCACGTTGGCCGCCACGATCCAGCCCCAGGACGGAGCGAGCATGAGCATCAGCGGGACGGGGACCGCGGCCAGCCAGCCGGCGATGAGGACCGGTTTCCGGCCGTACCGGTCCGAGAGGGTTCCGGCGAAATAGTTCATGGCGGCCTTGGACAGGCCGAAGGCGAGGATGTAGGTCAGTGCGCCCGTGTACAGGTCGAGGTGGAATTCCCGGGCGGCAAGCAGGGGAAGGACGGTGCGCTCCTGGCCCAAGGTGCCGCCCACCAGTGCGTTCACGGCCACCAGCAGCATGAACTGGGCCAGGTTCTGCCGCAGGCCCGGCACCGCCGGGGTGGATCCGCCGGTGCTGCGGAAGGTGGTGCCCTGCATGGTGGCTCCGTTCTGGTGGTGCCCTGCATGGTGGCTCCGTTCTGGTGGTTCCGTTCTGGTGGCTCCGTTCTGGGGAGGCGGAAGGTGGCCCGGACGCGCGGGGGACGCGTCCGGGCCGGGCCCGGGCAGGAGGGGGGTCCTGCCCGGGCGGTCTGGAGGAATTGCCTGCTCAGGCTGCGGGGACGCTGTTCCGCCAGGCGTTCCAGGCGGCGTAGCTGCCGTCGAGTTCGACGACGTCGTACCCGGCACGGCGCAGGGCGCTGGCGGCCACGGAGTTGCGCACGCCGGACTGGCAGTAGGACACGATGGTGCCGCCGGCGGGCAGCTCATCCAGGTGCCACATCACGCGGCCGCCGCTGAGCTGGTGGGAGCCGGGGATGTGTCCTGCCTTGTGCTCGGTCTTGTTGCGGACGTCCAGGACCATGGCCGCTTCGAAACCCTCGAGTTCCTCAGGCTGGATCAGGCTCGGCGTGAAGGTGGGCAACCCCTTGATGCCGGTGAGGTAGCCGGCCACGTTGTCGATGCCCACGCGGACCAGATGGTCCCACAGGTCCTGGGCCTGTTCCTGGTCTTTGGCCAGGAGCACCAGCGGGTTCGTGTCCGTTTCCGGGTTGACCACCCAGGCGCCGTAGCTGGCAACGGACTTGCCGGCCGGTACGTTCAGGGACCGGACCACCGTGCCCTGGTGGACTTCGCCGCTGGAGCGGGTGTCGATAAAGGTCAGGGTATCCCCGGCCAAGCCCTTGGCGACGGCGTCCGTGTCCAGTTCCTGCAGCGGGGCGCGTTCGCCCATGACGGCGGGGCCTTCCCGGTTCTCACGCTTCATGCGGGCGAAGTAGGCGTGGGCGTCTGGCTGGCCGTCCAACAGTTCGTTGATGAAGCCCTGTTCGTCGTTGGTGGCCAGGTAGGGGCCCCACCAGGCGTAGAGGCGTTCGTAGCCCACGGTGGAGGAAGGGATGGCGCCCAGGGCCTTGCCGCAGGCGCTGCCGGCGCCGTGGCCCGGGTGGACCTGGACGTAGTCCGGCAGCGCAAGGAATTTGTCGCGGAGGCTGGCGAACAGCTGCTTGGCGCCCTCGAAGCGGGTGTCGATGCCGCCGGCGGCCTCGTCCAGCAGGTCCGGCCGGCCCAAATCGCCGGAGAACACGAAGTCTCCGGAGAGCAGGTAGCCGGGCTCGTCGCTGAACGCACCGTCGGTGACAAGGAAGGACAGGTGCTCCGGGGTGTGGCCGGGGGTGTGGACTGCCTTGATGGTGATGTTGCCCAGGGTGATGGTGTCGCCGTCGTGCAGCCGCTCGCCGTCGAACCCGTACTGCCAGTCGGGTCCGCCCTCGCCGGACACGTAGATCTTCGCGCCGGTGGCGGCGGCCAGTTCGCGGGTGCCGGAGAGGTAGTCGGCGTGGATGTGGGTCTCGGTGACGGCCACGATCTTCATGCCGTTCTTGGCGGCAAGGTCCCTGTAGACGGCGATGTCCCGGCGGCCGTCCACCACGATTGCCTCGCCCTTGGCCTGGCAGCCGATCAGGTAGCTGGCCTGGGCCAGGTCTTCGTCGTATATGCGTTCAAGCAGCATCTGGTGCTCCTTCGAAGGGGAAAGATATGAAATCCTGGGACCAATTTTAGATACCAGGGGGGGTATACAACAACTAGAGATATCCCCCGGAATGTCAGGTGGTGGGAAGACCGGCGCGGGTCCAGGCGGTCATGCCGCCGGCCATGGTGTCCGCTGTGTAGCCGGCGCCGTTGAGGGCGTCGGCGACCGCGGCGCTGCGGTTGCCGCTGCGGCAGACCGCGATGACCGGGACGGCCGGGTCGAGCTCGCCCAGGCGCGCCTGCAATTGGCCCATGGGGATGTGCAGGGCCCCGGGGATCATGCCTTCGGCGACTTCAAAGTCCTCGCGGACATCGAGGATTCGGGCGGCGTGGCGGCGCTGGTCGGCTTCGGTGATGGTGATTTCAGCCATGGTGGTTCTCCTTCGGGCTAACGGTGTTGGGGGTGTCAGGCGGTGACGGTACCGGCGGTGACCCACGCCGCGACGGCGAAGATCAGGACCGCGAATGAGATGCGGATGTGCTTGTCCTTCAGGTGTCGCGCGAACCGCGCGGCAACCAGTGATCCCAGGATGGCCGGGGCGGCGAAGGCCAGGGTGGTGGCCCAGTCGATCGTGTAACCGGCGGCGTGGGCGCTGAATCCGGCTGCGGAGTTGACCACGATGATCGCCAGCGAGGTTCCCACCGCCTGTTTCATCCGCAGGCCCAGGAGGATGGTCAGTGCGGGAGTGATGAGGAACCCGCCGCCCACGCCAAGCAGTCCGGTGAGGAACCCGACGAGCAAGCCAACGCCCGCGGCCTTGGGTGCGCAGGACCGGAAGGCCCGGTTGGGCCCCGTGCTGCAGGTTCCCTCGCTTTCGCGGGGTTTGCTCAGCATACGGATGCCCGCGGCCACCATGATTCCGGCAAACGCCAGCATCAGGATGGCCGGATCCAGGACTTTGCCGACCGCGGCGCCGGCCCAGGCGGCCGGAATGCCGGCGGCCCCGACCAGTGCGATGACGGGCCAGTTCAGGCCCTCCCGGATGCGGGGGAGCAGGGCTGCCAGTGACGATATGCCCACCACCAGCAGCGACGTGGGGATGGCCTGGGCGGGGCTCAAACCCACCCCGTACACCAGTGCGGGAACGGCGATGATGGAGCCGCCGCCGCCCACCACGCCCAGGACGATTCCGACGACGAGCCCCAGACCCAGGGTAGGGATCATGCCGCGGCGTCCTCTTCAGTGCCATGGACGGGAAGCTGCAGGATGGCGCTTTCGCGGGTGGGCTCCGCGGCGGCCTTGTTCCAGGGCATCGCCGAGAGGGCCTTGCCCATGGCGCAGGTGTTGGTGGCGGCGGAGAAGGTCAGGCCGGTGCCGATGGCTCCGGCCAGCATCCGTATTTTGGGGGATACAAACTTGCCGCCGGCCAGTCCCAGCATCACCAGGGATCCGGCGGCCAGGCGGACCTGGCGCTCCATGTCCCAGCGGTCCTTGCCCTTGACCACGTCGCCGCCGGCGGCCGCGAATCCGGGCACCCCGCCGGTGAGGACGTAGGCGGAATCGAGGCCAGCCGCCGCCATCCGCTGGCGGGCCTGCTCGGCTCGGACGCCGGACTGGCAGACCAGGACCACGCGTGAGCCCAGCCGGGCGGCGAGTTCTCCGGTGTGCTCGGAGAGGAGGGGCAGCGGCACGTTGTAGGAACCGCGGATGTGCATGGACTCGAATTCAGCAGCGGAACGCACGTCGATCACCATCAGGTCCTGGTGCGTGTTGAACCACGTCCGGAGGGTCCCGGGGGCGAGTGCGGTAACAGCGGTTGCTGTGGAAGGGGATGTCATGGGGGCCTCTCAAAAGGGGGCTGGTGGATACCCCACCGAGTATCACAGATACCCCCGGGGGTAGTCAAAACACCCGTGGGGGTATACCCTTGGAGGGAGCACCCCACCGATGGAGAACCCCTTATGGAACTGAACCCAACCGAACTCACGCCCGTGATCAACCGCCTCAAGCGCGCCCAGGGCCAGCTCGCCGCCGTCACCCGGATGCTCGAGGAAGGCCGGGACTGCAAGGACGTCGTCACCCAGCTGGCGGCCGTCTCCAAAGCCCTTGACCGCGCCGGCTTCGCCATCATCGCCACCGGCCTGGAGCAGTGCATCACCCAAAAAGACGAAACCATGGACCGGAAAGAGCTGGAGAAGCTCTTCCTCTCCCTCGCCTGACCCGTCCGCAGGACACTTTCCGGCAACTTCGAGGAGCATCATGACCTACACGCTGGCCACCACCGTCGCCCTTCCCTGGGCCGAAGCGCTGGAACGCACCCGCGCGGCCCTTGCGGCGCAGGGCTTCGGGATCCTGACGGAAATCAACATCCGCTCCACCTTCGAAGCCAAGCTCGGCACCGACGCCGCAGACGCCGTCGGGGACTATGTCATCCTTGGCGCCTGCAACCCATCCCTTGCCAGCCGCGCCCTCGCCGCCGAACCGCAAATGGGCGCCCTGCTGCCGTGCAACGTGGTGGTGCGGCGGAAGGCAGATGCCCAGGAAACTACCGTTGAGGCGATCGACCCGCAGGCCATGGTCCAGCTCAGCGACGCGCCTGCGGTCAAGATCGTGGCGGACGACGCCGGGACGCGGCTCCGGAAGGCCCTCGCCAGCTTGGACGGGGCAGCAGGATAGCCGCTCAGCTCAGGGCGTGATTGGTCCGGAGCCTGCCTTGGCGGCGCCGGATTCCAGGAGAACTGCACGGTGGCGGCGCTCCAGCTGGACCACGTCCCGCCCGAAGGAAAACGCCAGCAGCGCGAGGGCCGCGACCGGAATGGACACCGCGGCGGCCGCGGGGATGCCGGGAATCAGCGGCAGGAGCAGCGCGAACGGCTGAAACGCCCCGATTGCCTTCCGGGACTGGCGTGGGGGCAGCGACCCGCGGAGGTGCGGCCGGAAGCGTCCCGCGGCCACGAAAACGTAATACATCCCGCCAATCGCCAGCACCCACGGCCCCACCCGGGCAGCGGCCGCAACGGACAACGCCAGGACCAGCCCGGCGTCGGTGGCCGCATCAAACCGCGCCCCCGCCGTGGAGGACAGCCCGGTCCGCCGGGCCACCGCCCCGTCCACCCCGTCCAGCGCAAAGGCCAGCCCGCCCAGGACCGGAATCAGCAGGTCCGCCCGCGGCCCCGTAAACAGCTGGGGGACCGCCAATGCGGCGCAGAGGGCGGCGAGGACGGCGCGCAGCAGCGTCACGCGGTCGGCCGGGGTGGAGAACCTGGGGGCCCGCCGCAGCACGGAAGCAGCCGCCGCGCCCGTGACCATCGCGCCCGCACCCAGGCCTGCCAGCTGCAGGGGAATTCCGGGGGCCGACAAGGACGACAGCCACAGCGCCAACAAACCGTAGGCGGCCAGGGCGGCCAGTGCGTCGGGGACGGCACGTCCGGCCGCACCGCGAGGCCCTGCCGCCTCCGCCCGCACGCTGACGACGGCGGCGGACCCGGGCCACCGGCGTGCCGCGGAATCCGGACGGGGAATCACGTGCCGGGACGCGTCGCGCGGCGCTTCACGACGGCGGAGCGCCGCTTCCCGGACGCCCGCGCCAGTCCCACG
The DNA here is from genome assembly GCF_030209295.1 of Pseudarthrobacter sp. lyk4-40-TYG-27. Lineage (NCBI taxonomy): Bacteria > Bacillati > Actinomycetota > Actinomycetes > Micrococcales > Micrococcaceae > Pseudarthrobacter > Pseudarthrobacter sp. lyk4-40-TYG-27. The sequence continues at coordinate 414,268 of NZ_JARVSH010000004.1, read as the reverse complement.
GCGGCCAGGAGGGCGCCCGCTCCCTCGGCGACGGCGCTGAGGGTCTTCGAGAAGAACCAGACGGGATCGTACATGGCGGGGATCGGTCCGATAGCCGGGATATCAACGTACCTGTACAGCATCACGGCCGCGAAGGCGCTCAGTGCCACCAGCAGTGCCACGGCATAGGCCGCCCGGCTGCCGCGGAGCAGGACAAAGATTCCGGCCACGAGCGCCGCGGCGGCCTCCAAGAGGAACAGGGTGCCCTGGCTGACGGTGCCCGGCTGGGCGTTCTGGTAGCCCGGGGCCAGGAACAGGTGTACGCCGGCGTCAATGAACAGCGCAAGGGCGGTCAATAGTCTTAGTGCCACGCTTATGTATACGCCCGAAGTTCCCTTCCGGTTCACCCGGCCCCCTTATAAATGCGGGTCCGATGCGGAATATTTAGGACCATCCGCAACCTTGCGCCCATAGCGGGCAGCAAAGCCTGCGGCCCTACGAGCAAGGAGAATGACCATGACCCTTCCCCAGCAACTCACCCCTGGAACCTGGACCCTGGACATGTCGCACAGCGAGATCGGCTTCAGCGTCCGGCATGCCGGGATCAGCAAGGTCAGGGGCCGCTTCACCGATGCCCAGGCCGAAGCCCGGGTGGGGGAGTCCCTGGCCGAATCCACCGTGCATGCCACCGTGGCCACGGCAAGCTTCGACTCCGGGGATGCCAACCGTGACGCGCACGTCCGGGGTGAGGACTTTTTCGACGTCGAGAAGTTTCCCGAGATGACGTTCCGCGGCACCGCCATTGAGGGTGACGGCGAGGAATACACCCTGACGGGCGACCTGACCATCAAGGGTGTCACCAAACCGGTCGAGCTCGAGGTGGAGTTCACCGGTGTTGCCGTGGATCCTTTCGGCGCCACGAGGGCAGGCTTCTCCGCCGAAGCCGAGATCAGCCGCAAGGAATTTGGCCTGACGTGGAACGCCGCCTTGGAAGCCGGCGGCCTGCTGGTCAGCGACAAGGTGAAGATCAACCTTGAAGCCGCGCTCGTGAAGCAGGGCTGATACAGGGATCTACCCGACGACCCGGGGGCGGGCACTGCGCATGTGGCGCAGTGCCCGCCCCGGCCGTTTGTGGCGTCGTCAGGCGCTGGCTATGTCAGGCGTCGGACTCCGCGCTCCGGAGCCGCCGCCGCACCAGCACCGCCCCGCCGGCCAAGCCGATGACCAGGACGGCGGCAGCCCCGCCGGCAATCAACACTCCTGCCTGGGGCCCGCCGCCACCAGCGGCAGCAGCTGGGGCCGGCGCCGCACTGGAGTTTCCGGCGCCGGCCGTGAACGTGAAGGTTCCTTCGATGGGGTGGCCATCGGAGGAAGCCACCCGCCAGATCACCGTGTATTTGCCCGCCGGTGCACCGGCCTTCACGGCCTGGGTGACATGGTTGTCGACAATCGTGACGGCGCCGTCGGCCTGGTCCGTGCCGGTCTCATCCTGCACCTGGATCACCGAGCCGATGCCCATCGGCGTGCGGTCGAAGGTCAGTCCAATCTGGCCGGGAACCGCCGGAACAGACGATCCATTCGCAGGATCACTGGATTCGAGCACATCGTGCGCCTGCGCGGGCGCGGCCAGGACAACCGAACATGCGGCCACGGCCAGGACCAGCACGCTGCGCCGGAACCAGCGGGGCAGATTCGCAAACATCCGGGCCCCTGCTACTTGGCTGCCGGGCGGGACCGGCGGCCGGCCAGCACCAGTGCCAGGGCGGCGGCGCCCAGGACAAACCCTGCAGCGCCGAGGACAACGCCCCAGATTGAGGTCGCATCGGAGGTGCGCTCGATGGCCTCCGAGGCTTCGGGAGCAGTCGAGGCGGCAGCCGAGGCCGGGGTGGTGTGCGCCGCGGCGCCGTCCTCGGCTGTGGTGGTGAAGGAGGGGGCCGGGTGCTTGGGCTCGGGCTGCCCGTCGGCACTGCGCTCGTTCCAGTTCACCACCGTCCCGTCGCTGTAACCCTGGGCGGCCTCTAGCACCACCGTGGTCCCCTCGGCCGGGAGGCGGCCTACCGAGAGGGAAAACGCCTGGTACTGGTTCTGCCCCAACTGGTGGGCTTCGTCCGCGGTCCAGACCACGGAAGTAGGTGCCTTGGTGACCGTGGCGCCGGCCACCGTCACCGGCGTGGGCAGGTCACCGGTGATGACCTGCGCGGTCCAGCCCTCCACCGGTTTGACCGAGACGGAGGTGAAGGGTGTGTCGGTGGGCAGCTTGACCTCAAGCTTGTTCGTCTTGGCGGTAGGGGACTCGTTGGGGACGTTGAAGGTCAGGCGCGAGTAGCCGTTGGCGCCGGTGTCGCCCGGATCCACGGAGACATGGGCTGACGCGGCGGCGGCGCCGGCGGCGAGCATTCCGGCTGCTGCGGTGATGGCGGCGAAGGCTCTGGCGGTGCGGCGGATTGAGGTATTCATGATGTCGCTTTCACAAGGTATGGGTGCGCCGGGGGCGGCCTGCGGCTGCGGCCGGGCGCGAGGACATGGCTGACCGGGGCGCGCGCAATGGCAGCGGTCCAAGGGCATCGCCTTGGGCCCGGGCAGCATGGTGGGGGCAGGTGCCGCTCAGGAGGCGGCAGCGCGCGGCGGACCGCGCAGTGCGGGAAGCCGGAGGACCTCGGCGCGCAGCACCACAACAACGCGGCGCGGAGCCGGAAGCTGCGGCCAGTCGGGAAGGAACGCCGCCGTCAGGATACGGATCAGCGGCCGCAGCCAGGACGCGAGGGCCCAGACGGCCGCTTCGCCGCGGGCCAGCACCAGGGCGGTGGACACGGTGGCCGCGGCGTGGAGGACCAGCATCAGCGGGTCCGAAGCGTGGAGGTGTTCCGGGGCCGCTGCCACTGCTGCCGCGGCGAGCGGTTCGCCCGGGTGGATGTGGCCTCCCGGAGCCGGTGTGAAGCCGGACGAAGCCGACAGGGTGCTGAAGGCCTCGTGGAGGAGCAGTTGGCCGCCGATGAGCAGGCCGGCCATCACTGGGGAGTTGACCCGGATCCTGGCGAGCACCATGACGGGCAGCAGCACCAGGGCAAAGAGCCCGGCGACGATGGCCGGGTGCGGCATCACGCCACGGGCCACCACGTGGGCTCCGGCAGCGAGGGCGAACATTGCCGCCGTGAACGCGAAGGCGCGGGGGAAGCGGAACGGCGCGCTCATGCCAATCGCCACCCCTTCTTCCACTGATTACCCGGTACCACTTTAGGGAAAGCAGCACCCCGGCGCGTAATCGGCGCCCCGTGCTGCCGGGCCGTGACGGCGCGCAGCCCTACAACGGGTCGGGCCGGACCGTGACGTTGCCCAGCGAACGGATCAACGCGACGGCGGTAATGGACCCTGCCGCCATGATGGACGCCAGCACCACCACCTGGAACCGGCCGGCTTCCAGGGGCGAGGCGCCGCCAAAGATGGCGCCCACGAATGCGCCGGGAAGCGTGACCAGTCCGGTGGTCTTGGTCTGGTCCGTGGCGGGGATCAGCGCCGAATGCACCGCCTGCCGGGCCTGGCTGAGGGTGGCCTGCCGGGGCGTCGCGCCCAGCGCCAGCCAGCCCTCCACCTGGTCCCACTGCTCCAGGACGGCCTCGACGAAGCGGCGGCCGGCCAGCGTGGCAATGGTCATGGAGTTGCCGATCACGATCCCGCCCACGGCCAGGGCGTAGCGCGGCGAAAATTCGATGGCACCGGTGCCGAAGACGATTGCGACCGTCACCAGGATGCCGGCCGCCATGGTTGCGGCCACCACGGCGAACCGCCGCCAGGACCAGCTGAGCCGCCGCGTAGCCGTCACGGACGCCACGGAGAACATGACCAGCAGGGCCAGGCCGACCCACGCCGGGCTGGTGATCACCCCTCCCAGGACAAGGCTGATGATTGCAAGCTGCAGCACGCCGCGGAGGATGGCCAGGGCGGGGGAGAGGTACGACGGCGTGCGCGAGCCCCAGAGGATGCCCACCGTGAGTGCCGCCAGGATGGCGATGGCCGCGAGGGTGGGGGCCAGTGCGGCAAGGTCGGGCATCTGCCCAGCTTACTGACCTGCGAACCTTCCGCTGGAAGCCCGGCAGCTGCCCGCAACACGACCGTGTGGCTGCTCCGCCGGGTGGAATAGCCTGTACCTGCGGGCGGCCGGCAGCGCGGGGAGTTGGTCCGGGTGGCCGGAGGGGATAAGACTGTGAACATGGCACGGGGAACGCTTCGCATCTTCCTGGGCGCGGCAACGGGAGCCGGCACAACATACTCCATGCTGCGCGAGGCGCACCGCCTTGCGGCGTGCGGCCGGGACGTGGCCGTCGGCATCGCCGCGGACCACGGCAGGACCGATACCGCGCTGCTCCTTGACGGGCTCGACGCCGTTGCCCCGCGCCCGGTGCCCGGCGCCGGCGGAGCAGCGGCCGCCGAGCTGGACGTGCCGGCAGTACTGGCCCGGCACCCGGAGGTGGCCGTCGTCGACGACTATGCGCACGTCAACGCCCCGGGAAGCCGGAACGGGCGCCGCTGGCAGGACATCGAAGAACTCCTGGCGGCCGGGACGGACGTGCTGACCACCCTTACCGTCCAGCACGTGGCATCGCTGCGGGACGCCGTCGCAGCCATCACGGACCAGTCGAGCGGTGAAACCGTGCCGGACGCCGTGGTGCGGCGGGCAGAGCACATCGAGCTGGTGGATATCCCGCCCGAGCTGCTGCGCCAGCGCGTCGCCGACGGAAAGGTATTCCCCAAGGACGCCATAGATGCGGCCCTGGCCAACGAATTCCGCCTGGGCAACCTGATCGCCTTGCGCGAAATCGCCCTGATCTGGCTGGCCGACCGCGTGGACGAAGGATTGGCGACCTACCGGAAAAGCCAGGGCATCACCGCCACCTGGCCCGCACGCGAACGGGTGGTGGTTGGCCTGGACGGCGGCCCGGACGGGGAACTGCTCATCCGGCGGGCGTCCCGGATCCTGTCCAGGGTCCACGGCGGCGACCTGCTGGCCGTGCACGTGCGGCGGGGAGACGGCGGCACTGCCGAGTCCGGCCACGCACTGGACGCCCAGCAGCGCCTGGTCACGGACCTCGGCGGAACCTGGCACACGGTCTCGGGGGAGGACGCCGCCCAATCGCTCCTGGAGTTCGCCCGCAGCGTCAACGCCACGCAGATCGTCATCGGCGCCTCGACCGGAGGGCTGTGGAGCCGGCTGCTCGGTTCCGGAGCCGGCGCCAAAGTGGTGCGGGACTCCGGCGACATCGACGTCCACATCGTGTCCCGGCCGCAGGGCGGCGCCGGCCTGCCCAGGCCCGCCACCGCAGCACTGGGCCGGACGCGCACCACAGTCGGGTTTGTCCTCGCCGTCGTCCTTCCGGTCATCCTGACCGCTGCCCTGGCCGCCAGCCCGGACCTCAACCTCGCCACCCACGCGCTGGTGCACCTGACCGGCGTCATGGCCGTGGCCTTCATTGGCGGGTTGTGGCCGGCGGTGCTCGCGGCGGTCTTGGATTCGCTGCTGCTGAACTTCTTCGAGACAGAACCAGTGGGAACGTTCACCATCAAGGACCCGCAAAACGTGTTCGCGCTGGGGGTGTTCCTGGCGGCGGCGGTGGCGGTCTCGCTGGTGGTTGGCCTGTCTGCCCGGCGGGCCCGGGAAGCCGCCCGGGCACGCGCCGAGGCAGCCACCCTGGCGGACCTGGCCCGCGACGCGTTGCTTGCCGATGACACCGTAGCCGCGTTCATGGCCAAGGTCCGGGAAACCTTCCAGGTCCGCTCCGCAGGGTTGTTCACCGTTGCCGGTGACGGCAGCGGTGCGTGGGAACTCCAGGCCTTCTCGGGTGCCGCGCCGCCGCCCGCCCCGGACGCCGCGGCCTTGACGGACAGCGTGGAACTGGCCGACGACCGGACGGCGCTGGTCCTCTCCGGGCGGACCCTGACCGCCGGCGACCGGCTCCTCCTCGCAGCCCACGGCGCCCACCTCCTGCTGCTGCGCCAGCGCCAGGCCCTGCAGCGAAGGCTGCAAAGCACCACCAAACTGGCGGAGGGCAACAGCGTCCGCACGTCCATCCTGCGGGCCGTCAGCCACGACCTGCGCACCCCGCTGGCCGGGATCAAGCTCGCCGTCACCGCCCTGCGCCGCCAAAGCCGCAGGCTGCCGGAGGAGGTGCAGGCCGAGATGCTCGCCACGATCGAGTCTTACACCGAGCGCCTGGACGCCCTGATCTCGAACCTCCTGGACATGTCCCGCATCTCCAGCGGCTCGGCGGCCCCGCTGACAGCGCCGGTCTCCTGGCGGGACGCGATCGAGGACTCGCTGCGCGGACTCCCGGCAGGCCGGATCCGGGTTGACCTTGCGCCTTCCATGCCGGCCGTGGACGCCGACCTGGGCATGCTGGAACGGGTCATCGCCAACATCGTGGAGAACGCGCTCAAATACGCGCCGGAGTCGGACGTGGTGATCGTGGGTGTGTCGGCCGGGACGCTGAGGACCGACGACGACGGCGGCGGGGTCGGCGAGTTGCGCATCGTCGATCACGGGCAGGGTGTGCCCGCTGCCGCGGCTGCCGCGATGTTCCAGCCGTTCCAGCGGCTCGATGATGCCCCGGAAGGGCTCGGCATCGGGCTTGGCCTGGCCGTCGCCAAGGGCTTCACGGAGGCCATGGGCGGAAGGCTGGTGGCCGAACCGACCCCCGGCGGCGGACTGACCATGATCATCAGGCTGCCGCTCTCCGCGGGAGCTGCCACCCCGGACCGCCGCCCCGCCGGGAGCACGCCATGAGGACCATCCTGATCGTCGATGACGAACCCCAGCTCCTGCGCGCCCTCCAGGTGAACCTGGAAGCGGAAGGCTACCGCGTGCTGACGGCGCTGGACGGTACGTCCGCCCTGCACCATGCGGAGAGCGGCCATCCGGATGTGATGGTGCTGGATCTCGGGTTGCCGGACATCAACGGCGTGGACGTCATCACCAGGGTCCGCCGGACCAGCAGCATGCCCATCATCGTGTTGTCCGCCCGGCACGGCTCCGTGGACAAGGTCCGGGCCCTGGACGCCGGCGCCGACGACTATGTGACCAAGCCGTTTGGCCTGGACGAACTCCTGGCGCGGCTGCGCGTGGCGGGGCGCCGGAGCGGGAACCCGGAAACGGTGGACAGCGGCCCGGCGATTGACGTGGGCGATTTCGAAGTGGACCTGGCCAACCGGAAAGTCACCCGTGCGGGAGACCCGGTCCGGCTCACGCCCCGCGAATGGGCCATCCTGGAACTGCTGGCCCGGAACCCCGGCCGGCTGATCACGCAGCAGCAGATGCTCCGGAAAGTCTGGGGCCCCGGCTACGAGAACGAAACCCACTACCTGCGCGTCTACATGGGCCAGCTGCGCCGCAAACTTGAGGCCGACCCCGCCCGGCCCCGGCACCTGCTCACCGAGGCCGGCATGGGCTACCGCTTCGAACCGTGACCCGCCCCGCGAAGGCCCCCGACGGCGTCGTACATCACGCGTAAAGGAATCATTAAGAAAACCCCCTTTCCGACGCCAGCCAATTTTGCCGGTGCTAGCTTCGCAGTGATCGCGGTGCACAGGGCAGCGCGGAAAGGCAGTCATGACCACGTTAAGCAGGCCCCCGGCGGATCCTTCCGCGCTCCACCCGCATGGCAGGAAGGCGCTCAAGGACTGGCTGCTGTTTGGCCTGCAGGACAGCAAGGGCACCCACCAGGGCCCCGGCGGCGTTCCGACGCAGCACGAACGGAAGCACACGTGGTGGCAGGTCATGTGCCTGACCGGCGTGGACTACTTCTCCACCCTGGGGTACCAGCCGGCCATCGCCGCGCTGGCTGCCGGGGTCATCTCCCCGCTGGCCACCCTGGTGCTGGTGGCGGTGACCCTGCTGGGCGCGCTGCCGGTCTACCGCAGGGTTGCCGGTGAAAGCCCGCGCGGTGAAGGCTCCATCGCCATGCTTGAGCGGCTGCTGCCGCGCTGGGGCGGCAAGCTCCTGGTGCTGGTCCTGCTCGGGTTCGCCGCCACCGACTTCATGATCACCATGACCCTCTCGGCAGCCGACGCCACCGCGCACCTGGTCGGCAACCCGGTAGCTCCGGGGTGGCTGCAAAACCAGAACGTCCCCGTCACGCTCTTCCTGCTAGCGCTGCTGGCGGCGGTGTTCCTGCGCGGATTCAAGGAAGCAATCGGCGTCGCGGTGGTCCTGGTGGTCCTCTACCTGGGCCTGAACGCCGTGGTGGTGGTTGTCACCCTGGGACAGGTGATTTCCCATCCTGCGGCCATGGGGGATTGGTGGACCAACCTGTGGGTCTCCCACGGGAACCCCGTGATGGCGGTGGCCATCGCGCTGCTGGTGTTCCCTAAGCTGGCGCTGGGCCTGTCCGGCTTCGAGACGGGCGTTGCGGTGATGCCGCAGGTCCGGGGCGCGGCGGACGATACCGAAGAGAACCCGGCGGGCCGTATCCGCGGCGCCCGGCGCATGCTCACCACCGCCGCCGTGATCATGAGCGTGTTCCTGCTGACCACCAGCTTCATTACCGTGGTCCTGATCCCGGAGCAGGAATTCCAGCCCGGCGGCCAGGCTAACGGGCGCGCGCTGGCGTTCCTCGCACATGAATACCTTGGCGTCGGATTCGGCAGCGTCTACGACATCAGCACCATCGGCATCCTCTGGTTCGCCGGCGCCTCGGCCATGGCCGGCCTGTTGAACCTGGTTCCCCGGTACCTGCCGCGCTACGGCATGGCCCCCGGATGGGCCAAGGCGGTGCGCCCCCTGGTGCTCGTCTTTACCGTGATCGGCTTCGTGATCACCTTTATCTTCAACGCCGATGTCGACGCCCAGGGCGGCGCCTACGCCACCGGCGTCCTGGTGCTGATGACCTCCGCAGCCGTGGCCGTGACGTTGTCGGCGCGCCGCCGCGGGCAGCGGAACCTAACCGTCGGCTTCGGCGCCATCTCAGTGGTGTTCGCGTACACCACGGTGGCCAACATCTTCGAACGTCCCGAAGGCATCCGGATCGCGGCCATCTTCATTCTCGGCATCATCGTGATCTCCCTGCTGTCCAGGGTGCGGCGTTCCTTTGAGCTGCACGCCACCCGGGTGCACCTGGACCAGCAGGCCCTGGAGTTCATGTCCAGCACCCTGGACGGGCCCATCGCGATCATTGCCCATGAGCCGCTCCGGCTGTCAGCGGAGGCGTACCGGGACAAGCTGGAATCTGCGATCGAGGTCAGCCACCTGCCGCTGGCGGGGGACGCCCTGTTCCTCGAAGTCATTGTGGACGACTCCTCCGACTTCGAAACGGAGCTCCACGTCCGCGGCGTGAACCGCCACGGCTACCACGTCCTGGAAGTCCACGGGCCGGTGGTGCCCAACACCATCGCCTCCGTGCTCCTGCACATCAGGGACGTGACCGGGCTGATGCCGCACATCTACTTCCGCTGGACCGAGGGAAACCCGATCACCAATCTGGTGCGGTTCCTGTTCCTGGGCGAGGGCGAGATCGCGCCGGTGACCCGTGAGGTCCTGCGCGAGGCCGTCCCCGATGTCACCCAGCGCCCATGGGTCCACGTGGGCTGACCGGCGGGTCCGACGGCGTCCCGTCCGTGCGCTTCGGCGCGGGACCGGGGCGCTCCGGTGCAGCGTGCCCCGGTGCCGCCACGTGCGCCACCGTGGCCGCCACCCGGGCGGCGTCCGCCAGGGTCAGCGGGACGTGCGCGCGAAAGGCGGCCTCGGCGTCGTCCTCCCAGACGCCCGCTGCCAGCACCACCACGTGCACCATGTCGCCGTAGGAGTCGTTGCAGGCCAGGATGTCGCCGGGAACTTTGCGGGTGTGCAGGCCCGACGGTGGCCACGGCTGGAAGATGACCCACCATTGCTCGCCGTCCTGGTCGGGGAAGAGGTAGCCGCTGGCCGGCTGCAGGGCACGCCCGTTCAGGGGCCGGCCACCGTAGCCCTCCACGGCCTCGGCTGCGGCGGCGAACTTGACCCTGCCACGGTCCTCCGGCGCCTCGTCCCACCGCATCTGCGCTCCCTGCCTCCCACCTGCTGCCTATGCCTCCATCAAAGGGCTGCACGGGCGCGGGCGGGGGAGCGGGGGCCGTTTATTGACGGATTCTTTACGCCCCGGCGCGGCCGACGCCCGGCCAGCGGGGCCGGGCCGGTCAACCATAATGGGACCCATGGACAGCCCCGTGACCATCCGCCCCATGCGCCCCGACGACTGGGACGCCGTGCACGCGATCTATGCCGCCGGCATCGCCACGGGGGAGGCGACCTTCGAGAGCGAACCGCCCACCTGGGAAGCGTTCGACGCCGGCCGGTTGCCTGGGCACCGGCTCATCGCCGAGGACGCGGGCCGGGTCCTGGGCTGGGCCGCCGTGTCCCGGGTTTCGTCACGGGAGGTGTACCGGGGCCTCGTGGAGCACTCCATCTACGTGGCGCCGCAGACGCAGGGCCGGGGCGTGGGCCGGCTCCTGCTCGGAGCCCTGATCGATTCCACCGAGGCCGCGGGCATCTGGACCATCCAGTCCAGCATCTTCCCGGAGAACGCGGCCAGCCTGGTCCTGCACCAGCGGCTCGGGTTCCGCGTGGTGGGGACCCGGGAGCGGATAGCCCGGATCAGCAACGGGCCCAAGGCCGGGCACTGGCAGGACACGCTGCTCCTGGAACGCCGCAGCACCGTGGCCGGGACCGAATAGCTCCGGCTTTGCCTAGGGTCCAAGGGCCCTGTTTGGGTGTCCGGCGCGCACCCTAGCGTCAGGGGACACGTTTACCCGAGGACAGTACGGAGCCCATCATGCAGTTTCCCTCAGCCTGCCGCCGCAGTGCGGCCGCTTTCGCCGCCGTCACCGCCGTTATCCTCTCAGGGGCATCCACGCCGGCTTTCGCCGCCCAGGACCCCGTCAAGTACGTCAATCTCGGGGACTCCTACTCGGCCGGCTGGGGCTCGCTGGCGCCAACCGCCGCCGTCAATCCGGCGTTCGGCAGCCCGGCCTGCTTGCACGGCGGCCCTGACGACGTGGCGCTGCTGGACCAACTGCAATCGGTGGCCCTCACCGGCGACTATGCGTGTGCAGGCGCGACTGTCGGAGCAACAACTTCAGGTATTCCCACTATTGCCCAGCAGGCGGCAAAGGCGTCCCTTGATGGTGCGCTCAACAGCACCACAGGACTCGTTACCCTTACCGCCGGCGGCAACGACGTCAACTTCGGCCAGATCATCGCAGCGTGTGCTGCAGACACGTCGCCACAGGCTACCGGGTGCCAGGCAGCCGCGGCCTATGGAGTCCAGCTCGCAAACGGGGTCGACGTCGCCGGAACGGTCGGAACAATCCGCGGGTACGCGGCAAATGCCAAGATCGCCTGGCTCGGTTACCCCCGGCTCTTTGCGACGGCCGGAGAATCCACCACAGTCATCGCCGGCGGCGGTGTCATGTCAGCAGCGGCCGCAGCGGTGTTCGACAAGGGCACGGACCAGCTCAACGCCGTCCTCGCGGCGAAGGCACGGAGCGCCGGCGCGCAGTTCGTGGACGTCGCCACCAAATTCAACGGCCACGAAATCGGCTCCTCCGGCTCCTGGTTCAACCTCGGCCAGTACACGCAGTTCAACTTCCACCCCACCGCCGACGGATATTCAAAGGGCTACTACCCGGCCATGGTCAGCGCGATCAAGCCTGCCCAGCTCGTGAAGGGCTGACCCGTACCCTGGGCGGGGACACATTGGAACGCCGCAGCACCGTGGCCGGGACCGGATAGCTCCTACCGCGAGGGCAGGGTCAGGATCTCGGCGCCGTTGTCCGTGATGGCGATGGTGTGCTCCGTGTGGGCCGTCCGGCAGCCGGTGGCGCTGCGGAGGGTCCAGCCGTCGTCGTCCGTGACCAGTTCCGCCGTGTCCGCCATGATCCATGGCTCCAGCGCCAACAACAGTCCCGGCCGCAGCTTGAAGCCGCGGCCGGGCCGGCCCATGTTGGGCACGTGCGGGTCCTGGTGCATGGTGGAGCCGATGCCGTGGCCGCCGAACTGGGTGTTGATGGGGTACCCGGCGTCCGTGAGGACGCGGCCGATCGCGTAGGAGATGTCGCCGATCTTGGCGTTCGGCCCGGCGGCGGCGATGCCGGCGGCAAGCGCCTTCTCTGTGGCCTCGATCATCGCCACGCTCTCCGCCGGCCGTGCTTCGCCCACGATGAAGCTGATGGCGGCGTCCGCTGCCACCCCGTCCTTGACGACGGCGAGGTCAAGGGTCAGCAGGTCGCCGTCGGCCAGGGCGTAGTCGTGGGGCAGCCCGTGCAGCACGGCGTCGTTGACCCCGGTGCAGATGTAGTGGCCGAACGGGCCGCGCCCGAAGGACGGCGCATAGTCCACGTAGCAGGATTCGGCCCCGGCCGCGGCGATCATCTCCTTGGTCCACTGGTCGATGTCCAGCAGGTTGGTGCCCACCGTGGCGCGGCTTTTCATGGCCTGCAGGATGTCAGCCACCAGGGCACCGGTGACGCGTGCGCGGGCCACTTCGGCGGGGTTGAGGATCTCGATCATGGGGCGCCCTTCATCTGCGGCCGGCTAGCTCTAGGGGCCATCCTATTTGCCCAGTCGCCGCGGGCTGCAAGGGGACGGCCCGGGCCTGCGGGATTATTGCGGCAATTGCCAAAGACATTGATGAGTGTAAATATTTACGTATGTCTATGTCTTTGGAGCTGACCCCGGTCCAGGCCGCAGCCTGCTGCGCCCCGCTGGCGCGCCAGCCGCTGTCCGAGTCCGAGGCCGAAGGGATCGCGCCGCTGCTGAAGGCCTTGGCGGATCCCGTCCGGCTCCGGCTGATATCCATGGTGGCCTCGCACCAGGGCGGCGAGGCCTGCGTCTGCGACCTCAGCGACGCCTTCGACCTCTCCCAACCCACCATCAGCCACCACCTGAAGATCCTGCACGAGGCAGGCCTGCTGGACCGGGAAAAGCGCGGTGTCTGGGTCTACTACCGGGCCCGCACCGAGGCCCTGCAGAACCTGGCAGCCCTGATCGGCGGGCAGGCCGCGTGACCGTCATGCTCCGCCGGGCTGCGGCGGAATTCATCGGTACGGCATTCCTGGTCATGGCCGTGGTCGGCTCCGGAGTGATGGCCTCCAGGCTGTCCCCGGACGACGTCGGCCTGCAGCTTTTGCAGAACAGCCTCGCCACGGGTGCCGCGCTGGTGGCGCTGATCGTGGCACTGCAGCCCGTGTCGGCGTCGTTCAATCCCGTGGTGACCCTGGTGGAACGGGCGCTGGGAATGATCGACACCGCCACGGCGGCCAGCCTGGTTGCGGGGCAGGTCCTGGGCGGGCTGGCCGGCACGGTGGCCGCAAACCTCATGTTCGGGCTGGACGCCGTCACCTGGTCCACGCACCAGCGCACCGGCGCCCCGCTCTGGCTGGGGGAAGTGATCGCCACCGTGGGCCTCCTGCTGGTCATCTTCGGAACGGTCCGCTCAGGCCGGGCAGACCGGGTGGCGTTCGCCGTGGGCGGGTACATCACCGCCGCGTACTGGTTCACCAGCTCCACCAGTTTCGCCAACCCAGCGGTGACCATCGCCCGCACCGTCACGGACACCTTTGCCGGCATCGCACCGTCGTCGGCCCCTGCCTTCATCCTGGTGCAGCTCCTCGGCGGCGCCGCCGGATTCGTCCTGGTCCGCTTCCTCTACCCCTCCCTCCCTGCCGTTTCCACCGCTCCGGCGGCCGACCGAAAGGTGCTCTCATGAGCCACAAACCCTCCGTCCTGTTCGTCTGCGTCCACAACGCCGGTCGCTCCCAGATGGCCGCCGCGTACCTGACCACCCTCTCCCAAGGCGCCATCGAAGTCCGCTCCGCCGGGTCCCAGCCTGCGGAGAAGGTCAATCCGGCCGCCGTCCAGGCCATGGCCGAGGTGGGCATCGACATGTCAGCCGAGATCCCCAAGGTCCTCACCACGGAAGCGGTGCAGGACTCGGACGTGGTAATCACCATGGGCTGCGGCGACGAATGCCCCTACTTCCCGGGCAAGCGCTACGAGGACTGGGTCCTGGAGGATCCGGCGGGCAAGGGCGTGGACTCGGTACGGCCCATCCGCGACGAGATCAAGACCCGCGTGGAGGCGCTGATCGCTTCCCTGACGCCGGCGCAGGGCTGACCGGTGGGCAGCGTGGCATCCGTTGAATCGCTGCCCGTGGCCGTGATCGGCGCCGGGCCCGTGGGCCTCGCCGCGGCCGCCCACCTGCTCGAACGCGGGCTGGAACCCCTTGTCCTGGAAGCCGGCCCCACCGTGGGTTCGGCCATCCGGAAATGGGGGCACATCCGGTTGTTCTCCACGTGGAAATACAACCTGGACCCGGCCTCGGTGCGGCTCCTCGAACGCAGCGGCTGGGAAGCGCCCCGGCCCACCGCGCTGCCCTATGGTTCGCAGATCGTCTCCGACTACCTCGAACCCCTGGCCGCCACACCGGAACTGAAGGGCCGGATCAGGACCGGCGCCCGCGTTCTTGCCGTGACCCGGCAGGGCATGGACAAGGGCCGCAGCCTGGGCCGGGATGAGGCGCCGTTCCTGCTGCGGATAGAGCACGACGGTGGAGAGGTCACCGAGCTCCTTGCACGCGCCGTCATCGACGCGTCCGGGACATGGACCACGCCCGCGCCGCTGGGATCCTCCGGGTTGCCGGCCCTGGGCGAGCCGGAGGCCCGTGCCGCCGGGCTGGTCACAGGGCCGCTGCCCGACGTCACCGCCGGCGGGTTTGCCGGGCGCCGCACCCTGGTGGTCGGCGCCGGACATTCCGCCGCGAACATGGTGCTTGACCTCGCCCGCGTGGCCCGCGCCAACCCCGGAACCGAGGTCCTGTGGGCCATCCGCGGCGCCTCTCCGGAGCGCGCCTACGGCGGCGGGAACGCCGACGAGCTGCCCGCCCGCGGCCAGCTGGGCACCCGGCTCCGCACCGCCGTCGACACCGGAGCCGTCCAGCTCCTTACGGGCTTCCACACGGCATCCCTCGAAACCCGCGGCAACACGCTCACCGTGCACGCCGCGGACGGCCGCAGCGTGACGGTGGACCGGGTGATTCCCGCCGCCGGGTTCCGCCCGGACCTGTCCATCCTGTCAGAACTCCGGCTGGACCTGGACCCGGCAGTGGAGGCACCCAAGGCTTTGGGCCCGCTGATCGATCCGGACTTCCACAGCTGCGGCACCGTCCCCGCCCACGGCGCCAGGATCCTCGCCCAGCCGGAAAAGGACTTCTACCTGGCCGGCATGAAATCGTACGGGCGGGCGCCCACGTTCCTCATGGCCACCGGCTATGAGCAGGTCCGGTCCGTTGCGGCGGCGCTGTCCGGGGACACCCAAGCAGCGGACGCCGTGGAACTCGAGCTCCCGGAAACCGGGGTTTGCTCCACCAGCCTCCCGGCCGACGCCGCCGGGGAGGCGTGCTGTGGCAGCCCGGTGCCGGTGACGATCGGCTTCGCCACCGGGGTCGAGCACGGCCGCAGCGGCGAATCCGCGCGCGTATAGCGGC
Source organism: Pseudarthrobacter sp. lyk4-40-TYG-27 (assembly GCF_030209295.1). Taxonomy (NCBI): domain Bacteria; kingdom Bacillati; phylum Actinomycetota; class Actinomycetes; order Micrococcales; family Micrococcaceae; genus Pseudarthrobacter; species Pseudarthrobacter sp. lyk4-40-TYG-27. The sequence continues at coordinate 398,786 of NZ_JARVSH010000004.1, read as the reverse complement.
CCTATGGGCTCAGTCGGTGATGTCTGTGCTGGTGCTCAACTCCCGCCACTGGTCCAGTTCGGCCCGCTGTGCGTCCGCCACCATGCCGAACGCACCGAAAGCGTCCGTGCCCAGGACCAGCAGGCCCGGCGGGGTGGGGGATTCGACGACGGCGATGATTGCCCGGGCGGCCTTGTCCGGATCGCCGGGCTGGTTGCCGTGGCTCGTGTCGTTTTCCTTGCGGCGCTTGCCGGCGGTCTCGGCGTAGTCGCCGATCGGCGTCGCCGACTGGGTCAGCGAGCGGCCCGCGAAATCGGTGCGGAAGCCGCCGGGCTCTATGGCGGTGACGTTGATGCCCAGGGGTTTGAGCTCGTTGCGGAGCGATCCGGACATGCCCTCCAGCGCCGCCTTGGTCGCCGCGTAATAGCCGGAGCCGGCCGGGGTGATCCGGGCGCCGATGGAGGAGACGTTGAGGATGGACCCGCCCTTGGTGGCGCGCATGCCCGGCAGCACCGCCTTGATCATGTCCACCGCACCGAAGAAGTTGGTGTCGAACAGTTGGCGGATGTCGGCGTCGTCGGCTTCCTCCACGGCGGCGCGGTAGCCGTAGCCGGCGTTGTTGACCAGCACGTCGATGTTGCCGAATTTCTCCTCCGCCTGCCTGACCGCGGCATTGATCTGCGCCTTGTCCGTGACGTCCAGGGGAAGTGCCAGCGCGGTGTCCGGGAAGCCTGCGGTGATGTCCTGCACGGATTCGACGTTCCGGGCGGTGACGACGGCGTTGTGCCCGGATGCGAGCACGGCTTCCGCGAGTGCCCGGCCAAGTCCGGTGGAGCAGCCTGTGATGAGCCACGTTGCCATGGGTTGTCCTTCCATAGGGTGTGAAATTCGCTGGGGGAGCGGCAGCTAAGCCGCGTGCCGCCGTCGTGCCTGTGTTGTCAGTTCGTGGGCGCCGTAGCTGTTGTCGTCCGGGTTGACGGTCACGCCCGGGGCCACCAGCTGGTCGATGCGGTCCAGCACTTCCGGCGCCAGCTTCGCGTCGGCGGCCGGGAGGTAGGACTCCAGCTGTTCCATGGTGCGCGGGCCCACGATCGCGGAGGTGACGCCGGGGTGGTTGATGACGAACGCGATGGCCAGCTCAATGAGCGTGACGCCCGCCCATTCGGCCACCTGCGCCAGCTCTTCGACGATGTCCAGCTTGCGCTGGTTGGCCGGCTGGGACATGTCGAACCGGGCGCTGGGGCGGGCAGCGGAGGTGGGTGAGGACGCGGAGTCCTTCCGCCACCGACCGGAGAGCCAGCCGCCGGCGAGCGGGCTGTAGGTGAGGGTGCCCATCCCGTGCCGCTGCACGGTGGGCAGGACGTCCTCCTCGATCCCGCGGGTCAGGATGGAGTAGGGCGGCTGCTCGGTGACGAACCGTTCGAGGTTCCGTTCCCGGGAGGCCCACTGCGCCTCCACGATCTGTGAACCCGAGTAGGAGGACGAGCCGAGGTAGCGCACCTTGCCTTGGCGGACCAGGTCGGTGAGGGCGCCCAGGGTTTCCTCCACATCGGTGTCCGGGCTGGGCCGGTGCACCTGGTAGAGGTCGATGTAGTCGGTGTTCAACCGGCGCAGCGAGTCTTCCACGGCGCGCATGATCCAGCGGCGGGAGCCGCCGCGCCGGTTGGGGTCTTTTTCGTCCATCGGCATGAAGAACTTGGTGGCCAGGAAGACGTCGTCGCGGCGGCCTGCCAGGGCCTTGCCCACGATTTCCTCTGACACGCCGCCCGAATAGACGTCTGCGGTGTCGACAAAATTGATGCCGGCGTCCAGGGCGCGGTGGATGATGCGGGTGGCGTCGTCGGTGTCGTTGTTGCCCCAGGGGCCGAACATCATCGCGCCGAGGCACAGGGGGCTGACCTGCACGCCGGTGCGGCCAAGCGGGCGGTATTCCATCTGGTTCCTTCTCTCTCAGGCTTGGGGGTTGCTTAGGCCTCGGGGATCACCATGGCGAACCGCTCGGGGCGGGCCACGTCCGGGTCCGGGCCGCTGCGGACGCCGGTATCCAGGGCATCAATGGCAGCCAGGTCCGCCGCGGACAGCTCGAAGCCGAACACGTCGAAGTTCTCGGCGATGCGGGCCGGGTTGGTGGACTTGGGGATGGCGGAGCGGCCCTGCTGCAGGTGCCAGCGCAGCATCACCTGGGCGGGAGTCTTGCCGTGGGCCTTTGCGACGGCGGCGATGGCCGGGTCACGCATGACGTTCTTCCGGTTCTCGCCCCAGCCGGGGTAGAAGGTGATGCCGCCGATCGGCGACCACGCCTGGGTGAGGATGCCGTGCTCTGCGTCTGCGGCCTGGACGTTCCGCTGGGCAAAGTAGGGGTGCAGTTCGATCTGGTTGACGGCCGGGACCACGTCCGTTGCCTCCAGCAGTTGCTTCAGGTGGTGCGGCATGAAGTTGCTGACGCCGATGGCCCGCACGCGCCCGTCCGCCAGCAGGGTTTCCAGCGCCTTGTACGCGGCCACCGTCTTCTCGAACCGGTCCGGTGCGGGCTGGTGCAGGATGAGCAGGTCCAGTTGCTCCACGCCCAGCTTTCCCACCGCTTTGTCCCACGCGTGCAGTGACTCGTCGTAGCCGTAGTCGCTGACCCAGACCTTGGTTTCGATGAACACGTCGCCACGGTCCAGGCCGGAGCGGCGGATGCCTTCGCCCACTTCCCGCTCGTTGCCGTAGGCGGCGGCTGTGTCGATGTGCCGGTAGCCCACCTCGAGCGCTGTCTGGACGGCCGCCGTCGTCTCTTCCGGGGGACTTTGGAAGACGCCGAGGCCGAGAGCGGGCATGGTGACGCCGTTGTTGAGTGTGAGTTCCATAACCATTCCTTCACGGTATGGGGATGCGGAGGTTTGTGGGAGGGCTTGACAGTCCCTCCCTCGCGGCGGCGGCCGGGCGTAGCGTGGGTGGCATGACCAACAGCGACGACGTGCGCAAGTTCCTGAGTTCCCGCCGGGCCAGGCTCACTCCGGACGAAGCCGGGCTGCCTGCGTATGGCGGCAACCGGCGCGTGAAGGGCCTGCGCCGGGAAGAGGTGGCCATGCTCGCCGGGATGAGCATCGATTACTACATCCGGCTGGAGCGGGGAAACCTGTCCGGTGCCTCGGACAGCGTGCTGGAGGCGCTGGCCCGGGCGTTGCAGTTGGACGACGCCGAGACGGCCCACCTGTTCGACCTGGCCCGGGCGTCCACGGCTGCTCCGCGGGTGCGGCGCAAGCGGAGCCCGCTGACGGTGCGGCTCAGCGTGCAGAGGGTCATTGATGCGATTACCACCGCGCCTGCCTGGGTCCGCAACGACCGCGGCGACGTCCTGGCGTCCAACGAGCTGGGCAGGGCCCTGTACCTGGAAATGATGGCCGACGGCGGTACCCCGCCCAACAGCGCACGGTTCACGTTCCTGAGCCCGAAGGCGCGGGAGTTCTTCGCCGACTGGGAACGCGCCGCGGACGACATTGTTGCCGTCCTGCGGTCCACGGCCGGGAAGAACCCGTACGACAAAGACTTGTCCGACCTGATCGGGGAGCTCGCCACCCGCAGCGAGGAGTTCCGCACCCGGTGGGCCCGGCACGACGTGAAGTACCACCGCACGGGCCGCAAACGGCTCCACCACTCGATCGTGGGGGACCTGGACCTGACCTACGAGGCACTGGAGCTCCCCGCCGACCCCGGGCTGCGGATCAACGTCTACACGGCCGAACCGGGCTCGCCGTCCGAGGACGCCCTCAAGGTCCTGGCCAGCTGGGCCGCCACGCAGGAGGAACCGGCCCAGGCATCGGTCACGGAAACCAGCTGACTTTCCGGTGGCGCTGCCCGCTATTTGCCGCCGAGCTCAGCCTGCAAGGGGTAAGTGTTGCTGTCCAGGATCACTTGGGTGCACACGCCCGTTTCCGGATTGAGGACCAGCGGAGCCGCCAGGTTGACGGTGGGCTTTCCTTGGCCCGGGTTCACCACCAGCAACGTGGTGCTCTGGCCCGCTGCCCGGGCACCGGCCGGAAGGGCGGGGGCATAGTCCGGCACGTACACGGCGGCGTCGGCCAGGAACAACCGCACCGCGGCAGCCTCGGCCTCCAGGGCGAAGAGGCCATGGGCGCCGTCCACACCGCGCAGCGTGAAACCATCCAGCCCCTCGAGGCCAGGCATGGGGGCCGTGAAGGCCACCGGCATGGAGGAAACGGCCGTCACCGCAGGAAGTCCATCAGCGTCGGCTGAAGAACTTTGGCCGTGACGGCCAAAGCCACCTGGTAGTTGGATTCCTGCAGTTTCAAATCAAGCACCACCTGTCCGATGTCCGCGTCTTCGATGGCGGACCGCTGTGTTTCCAGCGTAGCCTTCAGCCCCGAGAGCCTGTCCTGCGCGGTCACCAGCTGTGCCTGCCGGGTCCCCACCTCGGCGCGGCCGTTGATCACACTGTTCAGGCGCGCGTCCACGGCGCCGAGCTGCGGGGACGGGTCTGCGCCGGATCGGATGGCTGCGGCGACGCCGCTGACCAAGGCGAAAACGGAGCCTGCGCCGTTCCCGAAGATCGCGCCGCCGTCGGCATCCACCCGGACTTTCTGCCCGGCGTCGACGCGCCGCTCCACTGAACTGGCGGGCACCCCGTTGAACACGGGCGGATTCCCGCTGAAGGCGGCCGCGGAATCGGAGCTGCCGGCGAAGATGTTCCGGCCCAGGTACTTGGTGTTGGCGGCGGCCAGCAGGTCCTTGCCCAGCCCGTCGAGCTCCGCGGCGATCGCATCCTTGGCCGGCTGGTTGAGGGATCCGTTGGCGGCCTGCAGGGTGAGGTCGCGGACCTTGTTCAGGATGTTGGTGGCCTGGCCCAGGGCTGCGTCCGCCGTGTCCAGCCAGCCGTTGCCGTCGTTGATGTTGCCGGCGTACTGGTCCGCGGCTCGGAGCTGGGCGCGCGTTGCCATGGCATTGGCCAGCGCAGCGGGATCGTCCGACGGCCTGGTGATGTTCTGCAGGGTGCCGGCCTTCTGCTGCAGCGTGGCGAGCCGGGACTGACCGGCCTGGAGGTTCCGCTGCGCGGCCGCAGCCATCGACTGGTTGGTGACACGGTTCAACATGGGCTACCTTCCCACCAGTCCGGTGTGGTTGATCAGGACATCGAGGGCTTCGTCGACGGCGGTCATCACCCTGGCGGCCGCCTGGTAGGCGTGCTGGTTGCTGAGCAGGCTGATGTTTTCCTCATCCAGGCTGACGGCCGCCCCGGAATCGCGCTGCCCCGCAGCGGAAACACTCGCCGCCGTGGCCAGTTGTTCGTGTTGCTGGGCTGAGCGGGACAGTGCGCCAATACCGGTGACGACGGCGGTCCAGGCCTTGTCCGGGGAGTCCGCCCCCGCACCGAGCTGGGCCAGGGCATCGGCCGTGCCGCCGTCCAGCGCGCCGGCACCGGCCGCCCCGGTGGCGATTCCAGAGGCGTCCGCGGGGACCACCCGCAGCGTGAGCGCCGCCGAGCCCGTGGGGGCCGCGGTGAAGAAGTCCAGCTGGCCGGCACCGGTGGTGGACTGGCCGGCGCGGTGGACAGTGTTGACGTCGGTCATCAGTTTGGTGGCGAAGGCGTCGTAGGAGGCGCCCGCCTCCGCGATGGGTCCGCCGGACCCGCCGGCCGCCGGGGCAAGGAGGGTGATGGCACCTGCGAGCTTCCCGCCGTCGGGCCCTACGGGGTGGCCCGGACGGTCAGCCCACTCAAGCTTTACCGCGGCGCCCGGGCCGGCCATGCTTGCCTGGCCGGACAGTGCCAGGAGGCGGGTGGACGTACCCGACACCAAGGCGTTGCCGCCCACCAGGACATCGGCGGTGCCGTCGGCGTTGTCCCGGACGGTGCCGCCAGCCAGGGAGGCGATGGTCTCGATGGCCTTGTTGCGGGCGTCGACAAGCTCGTTCGCGGAGCCGCCGCCGGCCAGGACCTGGCGGATGCGGGCGTTGTAGCCGGCTACCTGCGCCGCGGCGTCGTTGACGGTTTTCACGTTGCCGTCCGCCTCGGCCCGGACCCGCGTCCATTGCGCATCCAGCGACCGGTAGCCGGCGGAGACGGTGCCGGCGAGGGAGGAGGCCGCCTGCAGCAGCACGGCGGTGGGGGCGGCCCCGCCCGGGTGGTTGGAGACTCCCTGCCAGGCCGCCCAAAAGCCCTGCAACGCCGCGGTAATTCCGTGTTCGCCGGGTTCCTGGAGGCTGTCCTCGATGCGCTGCAGCTCCCCGGAGCGGACACTGGCGTATCCGGCCTGGGCTGCGCTGGACCGGACGCCGGCGTCCAGGAAGCTGTTGCCCAGGCGGGCGATGGCGTCCACGGAGACGCCTTGTCCGGGCTGGAGCAAGCCCGTTGCCAGGCCGGTGGGTGCCGGGGCGCCGATGGCCGACTGTTCAAGCCGCTGCCGCGTGTAGCCTTCCGTGGTGGCGTTGGCGATGTTCTGGCCCGCCACGTTGATGCCCTGCCGGGCCGCGGTGAGGCCCAGGTAGGCCGTGTTCAGTCCGCCGAATGTGCTCACTGCTGTCCTTTGCTGGTGCGGGTGTGCCGGTCAGATTTTTTGGTCGAACAAGTGCGACGCCTCGGTTTGCCCGGCACGGCCCTGGGAGTCGTACGTTCCGGCGGCCGGCTGGAGGTTGGCTGCTGTTTCCTGGGTGGAGCGCACCGCTGCGCGCAGGAACTGTTCGTTGGAGTCGCGAAGTTCCTGGATGGCGGCGGTCTGCCGCTGCATGGCCGTCAGGTGCGCGGTGAGGATTCCCGCCCACGCTTCGTCCGGGGCGGCGGACGCCAGTTCCGCCAACGAGGAATCCTCGGAAAGACCCCAGGCAGCGGCGACGGCAGATGCCTCCAGGGCGCGTGCCAGTCCTGCCTTGGACAGGCGCTCAAGGACCTGCTCCACCTCCCGCGTGCCGTGCGGGAGCCACCGTGACTTGCCGGCGGTAAGCAGCAGCTGCTCCTCCTCCAGCTTGAACGTCAGGAGGTCCAGGAGCTCGCGTTCGCGCCACAGCAGTGCCGAAAGTTCGTGGATGGCCATGGCTGGTCAGCTCCAGGTTCGTTGGGTTGGCGTCGTGTCATGGGAAAGCTATCGGCCGTCGGAGTGGGTGCGTTAGGAGCAGCCGGGGGAGGGGTGCCCGGAAGGGGTTGCCAAAAACTTCCCGGCCGTTTTTCCTAACCGGGGTTGCCGCTGCTCCGATAGCTGGTTGTGAGGGCCCACGGATGGGCCTTCGACACAACGTCCCACATCACGGAGGAAACACCATGGGAATGCAGATCAACACCAACCTGGCTGCGAACAACGCGTACCGCAACCTCAACAACACGCAGAATGACCTGTCCAAGTCGCTGGAGAAGCTGTCCAGCGGCCTGCGCATCAACCGCGCTTCGGACGATGCGGCTGGCCTGGCTCTCTCAGAAGGACTGCGCTCGCAGGTCGGCGGCCTGACCGTGGCGGCGCGAAATGCGCAGGATGGAATCGGAGTCGTCCAAACCGCTGAAGGCGGGCTCAACGAAGTTCACTCGATCCTGCAGCGCATGCGTGATCTCGCCGTTCAGGCTGGCAACGACTCGAACAACACTGATTCACGCGCTGCTATCACCACCGAAGCTACGGCTCTTACCTCTGAGCTCACGCGCATTGCCGGCTCGACCGACTTCAACGGCGCAAAGCTGTTGAATGGTACGGCGGGCTCGGCATCGGACGGAAAGATGAGCTTCCAAGTTGGCGCCAACACTGGCGACCAGATCGTGGTCGATTTGGCGTCGGCGAACGTATCGAACGTCGTCACTGCGATGGGCACTTTGGACTTCTCAACCGCCACGGGTGCAGCGTCGGCCATTGGGTCCATTGATACGGCCATCAAGTCTGTGTCATCGGCCCGATCCGAGCTCGGTGCTGTTCAGAACCGCTTTGAGCACACGATCAAGAACATCAATGTCTCGAAGGAAAACCTGTCGGCGTCCGAGTCCCGCATCCGCGACACCGACATGGCGGAGGAAATGGTGAAGTACACCAAGAACAACATCCTCTCCCAGGCAGGCACCGCCATGCTGGCCCAGGCGAACCAGTCCAGCCAGGGTGTCCTGCAGCTCCTGCGCTAGTCCGCTCCGGGCCACCGTCCGGTAGCAATGTTGTACCGGTGAGGGCCGGGCGGAGTGATCCTCCGCCCGGCCCTCACCTGCAGCGCCTCCCTTGTCCCAGCCACCCACCCACAGCACCCAGGAGCAGCAGCGATGGGCATATCCCTCGACGGACTGGCCAGCGGCCTGGATACCACCGCCCTGATCAGCTCCCTCATGCAGGTCGAAGCGATCCCGCAAACCCAGTTGAAGAACAAATCGGCTGACATCCAGTCGATGGTTTCCGCGCTCCAAGGGCTCAACTCCAAGGTGGCCGCCCTGGCCACGCAGGCCTCCGCCGCCGCCAAACCCGGCGCGTTGAACCTGAACACAGCCACCAGCAGCAGCGACAAAGTCACGGCCACCGGCACCGCTGCAGCGGCAGCCGGGTCCATCGACTTCACCGTGACCAGGCTGGCCCAGACCCAAGTCAGCGTCTCGGATGCCCTGACGGCCTGGCCGCAAACCACCCTGACCATCACCCAAGGCGGCAAGGCCGTGGATATCACCGCGGCTTCCACGTCCTTGGATGATGTGGTGACCGCCGTCAATGCTGCCGGCGCCGGAGTCACCGCCGCCAAGGTCGCCGTAGGCGGCGGCCAGTACCGCCTGCAGTTCACTTCCACCACCCCCGGCCAGACCGGTGCATTCACCGTGACCAACTCCGGTGCCGCTGTTTCCGATGCCAAAGCCGCCCAGGACGCCGAGATCCAGCTCTGGTCCGGGCTGGCAACCCCGCAGTCCATCACCTCCGCCACCAATACCTTCACCGACCTGCTGCCCGGAGTGTCGGTGACGGTCAAGGAAGCATCGGCAACCCCGGTTACCGTCACCGTGGCACGCGACGACGCCCAAATCGGCAAACTGGCCTCCGACCTGGTGTCAGGACTGAATGGCGTCCTGGCCTTCGTTTCCGCCAGGAGCGCCGTCAGTACCTCGGGCACCACCACCAGCGCAGGCATCTTCACCGGCGACAGCACGGTCCGGGACGTGAGCCAGAACCTCCTGTCCGCAGCCTCCATGCCCGTGGGCATCCCGCCGCGCTCGCCCTCTGAAATCGGCATCAGCATCACCAAAGCCGGCACCATGGAGTTCGACCAGGACAAGTTCGCAGCAGCCCTGGCCGCAGACCCCGCCGGAGTGCAGGCCAAGGTCCAGGAACTGGCCGGACGCCTCGCGGCAGCGGCCACCACGGCGTCGGACAAATATGACGGCACCCTGACCACCAGGATTTCGGGACAGCAGTCCACGGTCCGGGACCTGGCGGACCAAATCAGCGACTGGGACACCCGGCTTGAGGACCGCAAGCAGACCCTCCAGCGCACCTACTCCGCCCTTGAAGTGGCCCTCAGCGGCATGAAGGCGCAGTCATCCTGGCTGTCCTCCCAACTTGCCGGCCTCTCCACCTCCTCAGGAAGCTCCTCATCATGACCTCCACCCCTTTCGGCGGCTACGGCAACGCGGCCCAGCGCAATCAGTACCTGGCCGAGTCGGTGCTTTCGGCGCCACCGGCCCGGCTGCTCACCATGCTGTATGACCGGCTGCTGGTGGACCTGGCCCGCGCCGAAGCGGACCAGGAAGCAGGCAATTGGGCCATGGCATCGGTCCACCTGCTGCACGCCCAGGCCATCCTGACCGAACTTTCCTCCTCGCTGAAAGTCGAGGCGTGGGACGGAGCCGGCAGCCTCCTGGGAATCTACAACTACGCCTCCACCGCCCTCATCAACGCCAACATCCAGCGCGACCCCGCACTGACCAAGGAAGCGATCAGCCTGCTGGAACCCCTCCGTCAGACCTGGCACGAAGCTGCCGCGATGGTGCCGGCGGCCACCCCCGTCCCGGCAGCCAATGCGGCCGCGACTGTGGCGGCCCCCGCCGCTATCCGGGGGACCAGGGAGTCTTTGTTCCCTACTGGCAACGGGATGCTCGGCGTTGGCTGAAAGCCCGACGACGGACCCCGCCGCGGAAGCGGACGCCGCCTTGGCACGCTGGACGGCAGTGCTGGACTCCCTGGAGCGGACCGCGGATGCGGCCGGTGCCCTGATCCACCAGCACACCCGGGGTATCCCCGGCACATCCCCAAGGCCGGTGAGGGCCCAGCAGCTCCAGCGGACCCAGCCGAACCAGCAGGCCAAGCTGCCGCCGCTCGCCGCGCTCCCGGACCCTGCGGCGGCTGCGGTCCGCGCGCGGGCGGTGGCGCTTGCCGCCCGGCAGGAAGCCCTGATCCGCCAGCTTGAGGAGGCTCGGGCGGATGTGGCGCGGCAGTTGCAGGCGGTGTCCTCCATCCCTGGTATCGGGGCGCCGGCGGCCGCCGTCTACCTGGACGTCACGGGCTGACGTACCCGCATGACCGGGCAGGCAGGACGGGCTGGAAAACTGGGCGGGTTTTCCTCCTAACGCCCCGCTGACCTGTGCCGATAACTCCTGACAGAGCACGGATCGCTCGATGCCACGGCCACGGATCGGCCTCTGAAACACCACCAGGCAGGTTTGTCGTGCTCGAATCCGTGACCTCCGCGGCGCTCTCCAGCGCCTTGGACGGCCTGGCGCTGCGCCAGCGCACCATCGCCAACAACATCGCGAACATCAACACGCCCAACTACCAGGCCAAGCGCGTCTCCTTCGAGGAGGCGCTCGCCGCCTCGGTGCGCAACGGCAACGGGCAGGCGGCGCCTTCTGTCGAGGCGTCACTGGAGCCCACGCAGCTCAACGGAAACAACGTCAACCTGGATACCGAAACCCTCTCCAACATCGACACCGTGCTGCGCTACCAGTTCGCCTCCCGGGCAGTTAACGGCGAGTTCACGGCCCTCCGCGCGGCGATGAGGACCAATTGAAATGACCTTCGACGCCATCGGCATTGCCGGAACCGCCCTGACCGTCCATCGCAAGTGGCTGGACGCCGTCTCGGACAACCTGGCCAACATGAACACGGCAACCAGCACCAACGGCCCGGCGTTCCGCGCGCGCTACATCGAGGCCGCCGAAGGCCAAAACGGCACCGGCGTCTACGTCAAGAGCACCCCTGCCGGGGACGCCACCGGCCGCCTGGTGTACCAGCCGGATCACCCCCTGGCCGACGCCCAGGGGTACGTCCGCTACCCGGACATCGACCTGTCCGAGCAAATTGGCGCCCTGATCATCGCCCAGCGCGGATACCAGGCCAACGCCCAGGTGGTGGACCGCGCCCGCGAAACCTATTTGGCTGCACTTGAGATTGGAAAGTCCTGATGGCATTCGATGCGCTGAGCGCAATCAGCAATATCGCCGGAGCCGGAGCCACCACCGGCCGGGGCGTGCAGGCAGTGCAGGGGACCGGCTACGTTGATGGCCCGGCCGCCGCCGGAAGCACCCCCTCCGGCGGTGCCTTCGCCTCGGCCCTGACCGGCGCCGTCGACAATCTTCAGCAGCTGCAGTCCACGTCCAAGTCCCTGGCCGTCTCAGCCGTCACCGGCAACCTCGACGACATCCACGCCGCCACCATCGCCGCCACCCGCGCGCAGGTGACGCTGGAATTGGTGGCCTCCGTGCGCAACAAGGGCGTTGACGCCTTCAACGAGATCATGAGGATGCAGGCCTGATGCCCCCGCAGATTGCCGCGTTCTTCCGCAGACTGGGCTCCGGGGTCAAAGGGTTCACGCCGGCGCAGCGGACCCTGGCGATCCTGGGCGTCGCTGTCCTGGTCCTGGGTACCGTGGCGCTGGGTGCATGGCTGGGCAAGCCAGCCTACTCGCCCCTTTTCTCCGGGCTGAAGGATACCGACGCGAACGGCATCGTGGAGCAGCTGCGCAAGGACAACGTGCCCTACGAGATCGCCAACGGCGGCTCCACCATCCTGGTGCCCGAGGAGAAGGTCTACGACGAGCGGCTCAAGGCTGCCGCCGCCGGGCTGCCGTCCGCCGCGGCCACCGGGTACTCGCTGCTGGACAAGCTGGGCGTCACGTCCTCCGAGTTCCAGCAGTCCGTCACGTACAAGCGCGCCCTGGAAGGCGAACTGGCCTCCACCATCCAGGCCATGGACGGGGTCAAGACGGCCGCCGTGCGGCTCGCGATCCCGGAAAAGTCGGTCTTCGTGGACAAAACCCCGGACCCCACCGCGTCCGTGTTCGTGGAGACCCAGCCGGGCACCACGTTGTCCCCGGACAAGGTGCAGGCCGTGGTCCACCTGACCTCGGCGGCCATCGAGAACCTCAAACCGGCCAACGTGTCGGTGGTGGACTCGCAGGGCAACGTGCTCTCTGCCATCGGCGGATCTGCCGCAGGGTCCTCCTCCAAGCAGGCCGCCGAGTACCAGCAACGCACCACAGACTCCGTCAAGGCCGTGCTGGACAGCGTCGTGGGCCCGGGGAACGCCACCGTGGCCGTGGCAGCGGACGTGACCGGGGAATCGGCACAACAGCGCAGCGAGACGTTCACTGCCGCCGACGGCGTCCCCGCCCTCAGCGAGACCACCAAGAGCGAGAAGTTCACCGGTACCGGCGGCGGGGGAGCGGCCGGCGTGCTGGGACCGGACAACATCGCCGTGCCGGGCGGCACCAACGGCAACGGCACGTTCGACTCCTCCGACACCACCAAGAACAACGCCGTCAACAAAGTCACCGAGGACCGGACCATCCCGCAGGGTGCAGTGAAGCGGCAAACCATTTCCGTGGCCATCAACCAGGCCGCGGCCGCCGGGGTCAACCTCACGTCCGTGCGGTCCCTGGTGACCGCCGCGGCCGGGGCCGATCCCGCCAGGGGCGACGTGGTCACCGTGGAGATGCTGCCGTTCAGCACGGCTGCCGCCGACAATGCCGCCGCTTCCCTCAACGCTGCCAAGGCCGACGCCGAGGCCGCCCGCCAGGCCGAGCTGATGAAGACGCTGGTCATTGCCGGCAGCATCCTGTTGGCCGCCCTCGCCCTGATCGTCGTGATGCTCATCGCCTGGCGCCGCCGCCAGCTGCGCGAGCCGGTGGACCTGGGCGTGGGCATCGAATACCCCGCCCTTCCCGGCGGCGCCGTCCAGGCCCTCGAAACCGCGCCTGCCACCTCCGCCATCCCGCTGCCCGCTCCGGTACCGCTGCCGCTCCCGGACGCCGAAGCCCTCGACGTCGAACGCCGGCGCGCGCAGATCGAGGCCATGGTGGCTGAGAGCCCGGCCCGCACCGCCGACTACCTGCGCGGCCTGATGGACGACAGGCAATCCGTATGACCGCCCAGCCCGGTACGGGCCTGGCCGCCCCTGTGAAGGCCGGCGCGCCGCTATCCGGTCCGCAGAAGGTGGCCGTGGTCCTGATGCAGATGAGCCCGGAAAACGCGGCAGCCGTCATGGCCCAGTTCTCCGAGGCGGAAGCCGAGGACATAGCCGCCGAGATCGTCCGGCTGCGCCGGGTCCCGCCGGCCGTCGCGGACCAGGTGATGGGCGAATTCCATGACATCGCGATCAGCGGCCGCCGCACGGCCCGCGGCGGGCAGGAACTGGCCGTCGGGCTCCTGGAAGCGTCATTCGGCGCGGACAAGGCTGCCGGCTTCATGGACCGGCTCGCCTCCACGATGGCTGGGAAATCCTTCGAGTTCCTGGAGATGATGGACGCCGGGCAGATCCTGGCGCTGATCGACGGCGAGCTGCCGCAGACCATCGCCCTGGTCCTGGCGCACCTGCGCCCGGCCAAGGCCTCGGCCGTGATGGCGGGCCTGGGCGAGGCGCAGCGCAGCGACGTTGCCCGGTGCATCGCGGTGATGGGTTCGCCCACGCCGGAGGCGGTGGGCATCGTGGCGGAGACGCTCAAGCAGCGCTCGGGAGCGGTGGTGTCGCAAGGCAAATCCACCGAGACGGTGGGCGGAATCCAGCCGCTGGTGGACATCATCAACCGCTCGGACGTGGCCACCGAACGGTCCGTGCTGGACGGCCTGGAAACCCTGGACCCGGCCCTTGCCATGGAAGTCCGGGCCCGGATGCTCACGTTCGTGGACATCGTGAAACTGGAACGCCGGGACATCCAGCAGATCCTGCGCGGGGTGGCGCCCGAGGTGCTGGCCCTGGCCATGAAGGGTGCCCCGGCCGTGGTCCTGGATGCCGTCCGCAGCAACGTCTCGGGCCGCAACCAGGAGATCCTCGAGGCCGAGATGGCCAACGCCGGTCCGGTCCGGGCCTCGCAGGTGGAGGAAGCCCGGGCGGACATTGTCCGGTCCATCCGCGAGCTGGAAGCCAGCGGCGCCATTGTGGTGCGCCGCGGCGAGGAGGACGACCTTGTCTACTGACGCCGCCCCGGCCGCGGTGGTCTTCCCGCGCGTGCAGCAGTCCGCCCCGACCGAGTCCCGCGACCGCGGCTACGTGCAGGGCCACGCGGCGGGGTACGCGGCCGGCCTGCGCGCAGCCGCCGCGGATCAGGAACGCCAGGCCCATGCCATGCGTGTCGAGCATGACGCCGTGCTGGCCCACGCCCGCGAGTCCGCCGCCAGGGCAACCGCCGTCCTCCAGGCCGCGGCTGCCGCCTTCCAGCAGCGGTTCGCGCTGGTGCTGCAGGACAGCGAACAGGTGCTGGCCGCCGGTGCCCTGGAACTGGCGGAGGCAGTGCTCGGCTATGAAATGCACGACGGCGACCGCACCGCCCGCGCGGCGCTTCACCGGGCGCTGGGCGGCAGCACGTCCGCCGCACCGGCCGCCGTCCGCCTCCACCCGGCCGACATCGCGCTCCTGGACGGCGCCACCGCGGACACCGCCGTCGACCTTGTTCCCGATCCTTCCCTGGCCCGCGGCGACGCCATCGCGGTCTACCCGGACGGCTGGCTGGACGCCCGGCTCCACACCGCAGTGGCCCGTGCCCGTGCGGCGCTCCTCGGCCCGGACAACGTGCCCGGAGGCGCGGCATGAGCATCTCCTGGCGACCCTACGGCGCACGCTTCGCCGCAGCGGTGGGAGCGGCCGCCCCGGAGCGGGTGGGCACCGTGACCGCGGTCCTGGGCCTCGGCCTGGAAATTACCGGGCTCGAGTGCGCGGTGGGGGACCTGGTCACCGTGGGTGACGGCCCCGGGCTGGACGCCGAGGTGGTGGCTTCCGTCAGCGGCGCCATCCGGTGCATGCCGCTGGGACGGCTGGCAGGGGTGGCCGCCGGCGATCCCGCCCGGTCAAAGGGCAGACCGCTGCTGGTTCCCACCGGCCCGGGCCTGAAGGGGCGCGTGCTGGACGGGCTGGGACGGCCCATCGACGGCAAGGGACCGCTGGCCGCCGGCCGGTACGTGCCCGCGGACAACGAATCGCCCTCCGCCATGCACCGGGCCCGGGTGTCCGCGCCCCTGCACACCGGCGTCCGGGTCCTGGACACCATGGCCACCCTGGGCAGGGGGCAGCGCCTGGGGCTCTTTGCCGGGTCCGGGGTGGGCAAGTCCTCACTGCTGTCAATGATCGCGCGCGGCACCGACGCCGAAGTGTCCGTCATTGCCCTGGTGGGGGAGCGCGGCCGTGAAGTCCGCGAGTTCCTCGAAGACGACCTGGGACCGGAGGGACTGGCACGGTCCGTGGTGGTGGTCGCTACCTCGGACGAGCCCGCCCTGATGCGCCTCCGCTGCGCCGTGACCGCAACCCGGATCGCCGAATCCTTCCGGGAAGCCGGGCAGGACGTGGTGCTGATGATGGACTCGCTGACGCGGGTGGCCATGGCCCAGCGCGAGATCGGCCTGTCCGCCGGTGAACCGCCCGCCACCCGCGGCTACCCGCCGTCGACGTTTTCCATCCTGGCCCGGCTGCTGGAACGCGCCGGTACGGCCCGGGCTGGCTCGGTGACCGGTGTCTACACCGTACTGGTGGACGGCGATGACCACAACGAACCCATCGCGGACGCCGCCCGTTCCATCCTGGACGGCCACGTGGTCCTGGACCGGAAGCTGGCCGTGACCGGGCATTTTCCGTCCGTTGACGTGCTGGGTTCGGTGTCGCGCGTGGCGTCAAAGGTCAACCCGCCGGAGCGGACGGCCGTGGCGGCCGCACTGCGGAAGGTGCTGGCCGCACGCCGGGCCGCCCAGGACCTGATCGACGTCGGCGCCTACCACCGCGGCACGAACCCCCTGGTGGATGCGGCGCTGGACAACGAGCCGGCCATCAATGCCTTCCTGCAGCAGCGCATGGACGATTCCACCCCGCCGGACATGGCCTGGCAGGCGCTCACCTCCCTGACCAACCGCCTGGGCACGCCCCTCGAAGGAGCCGCATGAACCGCCAGTTTCCCCTCGCCGGACTGCTGAGGCTGCGCCAGCTGCAGCAGGACCAGGCAGCCACCGGCATGGCGCGTGCCGCCTCCCGCTCCGAGGATGCCCACGGCCGGCGCGCTGCGGCGCGGAAGGAACTCGGCGATTCCGTCGATTCCGCGGTCAGTTCGTCCTCCCTGCTGGCCCTCGCGGCCGCCCGGGCATCCTCCCAGAGCATGCTGGCGGACCTCGACGCGCTGTCCGCCGCGGCGGAGGCGGACCTGGCCGAGGCCCGCGCAGACTACACGCAGGCCCGGCGGATGGCGGTGGGGCTGGAGAAGCTCGAGCTCCGCCACGATGCCGAGCTGGCCGCCGCAGAACTGCACGCAGAACAGGGCGTCCTTGACGAGATCGCCGCCACCTCGTGGCACCGCAAGGCCGGGGAGGCGACGTCATGAGCATGGCCGAAATCATTGGGCGGATCGGAACCATCGAGTCCATGATCAGCGAACTCTCGCGGCCCCTTTCTACGGCGGCTCCGGCGGCGGCCGCCTCCGGCACGTCAGCGGCGAATGCGGCGGCGTTCGAATCAGCGTTGGCCGCTGCCGGTACGGATGCGGGTGCCGGGGCGGGATTGCTTGCTTCATCGGGGCTGGCGGGGCTGGCGGGGCCGGGCGGCGTCACGGGACTTGGCGGCAGCACGGGCCTGTCCGGCATTGCCGGAACCGCTGGGCTTGCCGGAAACACTGGGCTCACCGGAATCTCCGGGCCCTCCGGGACGGCTGCGGCGTCCGCTCCGGCAGCGCCCGGAAAGGCCACCGGCACCGACGTGGTGGCCACCGCCAGGAAGTACATCGGCGTCCCTTACGTGTGGGGCGGCACCAACCCGGCCACCGGCATGGACTGCTCCGGGTTCGTGCAGCGGGTCTTCAAGGACCTGGGCGTGGAACTCCCGCGCGTGGTCAGCGACCAGATGAAGGTGGGCACGCCGGTGGCGTCCCTCGCCGAGGCCAAACCGGGAGACCTGCTGGTCAGCTTCGGCGGGAACCACATCTCCATCTACCTGGGCAACGGCAAGGCGATCGACGCGCCCGTCCCCGGCCAGACCATCCAGGTCCGGGATGCATGGGAACAGCAGTCGAACCTGACGGCCATCCGCCGCATCGTCCCTGCTGGGCAGGGCGCCTGATGCCGGCGGCGGTCCTTCTTCCCACCGCGCCGCCCGCGGCGGCGCGGGCCGGGGCATCTGCAGGGGCGGCGCCTGACCGGGACGGCGGGGCCGGGTTCGGCGCGGTGCTCGGCGGCGTGCTGGCCGGCCCTTCCCCTCAACCGAACGTTCCTGTGCAAGGCAACGGCGGGGATGCCAAAGACACCACGGACGACGCCGGTACCGCGGTGGCCGGGCAGCCCGCCCCCGTGCAGGGTTCCGTTGCGGCGTTGCTGGCTGCTGCCGGGATGGTTCCGGCTCAGGCCCACGCAACCCCCACGGCACCAGGCATGGCGGCAGCCACGGCACCAGGCACGGCGGCGCCAGGGACGGTAGGAGTCCCGGCACCAGATCCGGTCGCTGGCGCTGCAGCGTCCGGGTCCACGGCAGCGGCCCCTGTTGCGCCAGCGGCCTGGGACGGCAGGCAGCAGCCCGCTCCGCCGGCGGCCCCCGGCGCTGTGGCAGCCAGTGCTGTGGAGGTCGGTGCAGTGGTTGCAGGCGAAGTCGTGGCTGGCGCTGCGCCTGACGCCGGCGTGTTTCCTCCCGTGACTGCAGGCCCGGCGGCCGCGCGCGCTACAAGCCTTCACGCCCCGGCCCCCGGTATTGCAGGATCGGTGCCGGAGGCGGCTGCGACCACGGCTCCTGAGCCGGCTGCCGCCATGGGGGCAGGGGCTTCCGGCCCCGCCGCGCCGGCCCTGGCTGATGCCGCCGGCACCGGTAAACCCCTGGGTCGGCCCGGGGAACTGGAGCCGCCCGCCGACTCCGGAACCGTTCAAGCCAACCCTGCCCCGGGCACCGGCGGACCGGCCCCGGTGGCTGTGCCCGCGCAGGCTGCGGGCGCAACCCAGCCCGCGCCCGGCGCCCTTGCTTCCGCCACAACAGGCCCTGCACCGTTCACCCACCCGGCAAGGCTCACGCCGCAGCTGGCCGGCCCGTTGTTTTCCTTGGCCAGCGCCGCGCCCGGGGAACATGTGATGACCCTGAAGGTGTCCCCGGAGGCATTGGGTCCGCTGACCGTGCGGGCCCACATCGACGCCACCGGGGTGCGCATTGAGCTGTTCGCCCCGGCGGACGCCGGACGCGACGCCTTGCGGACCATCCTGCCCGAGCTGCGCCGCGGCCTGGCCGAATCCGGCCTCGCCGCCAACCTCAACCTCTCGCAGCACGGCGCCCCGCCGGACCCGAACCCGGGGGGACCCGGCGGCCAGGCGCCCGGGCAGCACCGTGAACCGGCCGGCCAGCCCCGGCCAGGACAGCCCGCCGCGGCACCGTCCGATGCTGCCCGCCCTTCCCGGCTCCGCGCCGGCGTCGTCCTTTCCGGAAACCGCCCCGGTGTCCTGGACATCCTGGCCTAGCCCGCAACCCATGAAAGAGAGCCACCCATGACCGTCGAAGCCGTCGGCGCCACCACCGGCATCCAAACAGGCGCGTCCGCGCGCAAGCCCGTCCAGAGCATGGATTCGGACGTCTTCATGAAACTCCTGGTCACGCAGCTCAAGTACCAGGACCCGGGCGCGCCCATGGACACCAACCAGATGATGGCCCAGTCCGTGCAGCTGTCCATGATGGAGAAAATGACCGAGCTCTCCGGCGGCGCCAAGGAAAGCTTCTCGCTCCAGATGCGCACCGCTGCGGCCCAGATCGTGGGATCGGAGGTGGGCTACACCCTGGCTGACGGGACCACCGGCAGCGGCGTGGCCAGCGCCGTGTCCTTCGCCACCGGGGTGCCGCTGGTCACCGTGGGGGCCGCCAAAGTCCCGCTCGATTCCCTCACCGGGATCAGCGCCCCCGCCCCGAAGCAATAGCTCCACGACACCGCCCTACCCACCCGCCCCACCCGACGAAAGGCCCACCCATGCTGCGTTCCCTGTACTCCGGCATCTCCGGACTCCGCGCCCACCAGACCATGCTGGACGTCACCGGCAACAACATCGCCAACGTGAACACCACCGGCTTCAAGGCCTCCGCCACCCAGTTCCAGGACACGCTCTCGCAGATGACGCAGCCTGCCGCCGCGGGACAGGACGGCGGCGCCGGTACCAACCCGGCCCAGATCGGCCTGGGCGTACGGGTGGCGGGCATCAGCACCAACTTCGGGCAGGGCTCGGCGCAGACCACCGGCAAGGCGTCGGACCTGATGATTTCGGGCGACGGCTTCTTCGTCACCGGCAAGGGTGCGCAGACGTTCTACACCCGCGCGGGCGCCTTCGAACCGGACAACGCGGGCCGGCTGGTCAGCCCGGACGGCGGCATCCTGCAGGGCTGGACCGCGGTCAACGGGGTGGTCAACACCGGCGGAGCGCTGGGCGCCATCGTGGTTTCGCCCAACACCACCTCGCCCGCCATCGCCACCACCACGGCTTTGCTGGACGGAAACCTCCCGTCGGACGCCGCGGTGGGCACCGTGCTGGAACGCCAGGTCAAGGTGTTCGATGCCGACGGCGCCTCCCGCACCCTGGATCTGACCTTTAGCCGGACGGCGGGCGGCTGGGACGTGGCCGGGAAGGACGCCAACGGCGCCACCGGTGCCTCCGCCCTGACGTTCCAGAACGGGGCCCTGGTCACGGGCGGCACCCTGGCCGTTGGCGGCATCACCGTGACCCTGGGCACCGTCACCGGGTACGCGGGGATGAGCACGCTCACCGTCGCCGGGCAGAACGGGGCCGAGGCCGGAACCCTGCAGTCCTACACCCTGGCCCCGGACGGGTCCGTGGTGGGGTCCTTCAGCAACGGCAGCCGGGCCGTCCTGGCACGGGTGGCGCTGGCCAAGTTCGCCAACCCGGGCGGCCTGGAAAAGGCCGGCGGGTCCTCCTTCGTGGCGACGGGAAATTCAGGTGCGGTCCAGGTGGGAACGCCGGGAGCCGCCGGGATGGGCACCCTGGCCACCGGGTCCCTGGAAATGTCCAACGTGGACCTGTCCCAGGAGTTCACCAACCTGATCGTGGCGCAGCGCGGGTTCCAGGCCAACGCTCGCATCATCACCACCTCGGATGAGGTCCTCCAGGAACTGTCCAACCTGAAGCGATGACGCTCCGGATCCGACGCCGGGCCGCGGCGCCCGCGGCGCAGCCATGCTTGGGCCCAGCGGCGACGCTTCGGCGCGGTGCTTAGTTGTGCTTCAGGCGGCCCAGCCGCGGGCAACGGCGTCCAGGGCGGCGGCGTAGACGGCGGCCCAGTCGGCATCCGGTGGGCCGACTTGTGCCAGTTCCAGGCTGACCAGGCCATGGACCTGGCCCCAGATGGCGGCGGCGACCAGTTCCACGGGCGCTTCCAGAAGGGTCCCCGCGGACTGTGCAGAAGCGACGGCGTCCATCAGCGGCTGCATGGCATTGAGGGCAACGTCCGGGTCTGGCCGGCACTCGACGTAGGCGGCCAGCACGCCGCCAAACATCAGCCGGTAGAGTGCCTGGTGCTCCAGGGCCCAGGCCCGGTACGCCGTGCCAAGCCCCTGCAGGCCGCCGGCGGCTGCGGCCGCCTGCGACTCGCCGAACGAGCGGAAACCGTCCTCCACGACTGCGGTGAGCAGCTCTGATTTCCCTCCAAACAGAGAGTAAACGGCGGTGGTGGAGGTCCCCGCGGCCGCGGCCACGTCCCGCACCGTCACCCGCGCCGGACCAGTGCGGTCCACCAGTTCAGCCGTGACGGCCAACAGGTCCTGCCTCAGGGAATCGTTATGAACAACAGGTCTTGCCATGGACCCCATTGTTTCATAACCTTGTTTTGTAACAGCGTTACACAACACCGTGCCGAAGGGGTTCCCATGTCGCAGAAGGTATTTCCGGGCCGCTATACAGCCGATCCGGGCCGGGAGTCCGTCACGGTTTTCCTGATCGGGATGCGGGCCAACCGGTGGTGGAAGGTGGGGACCGTGGGGAGGGTCGGTGCCGCCATGGGGCGGATGCTTCAGCATTTGGGAGATGACCCGGCGGCGGGGATGCTCGGTTACCAGCAATGGGTGGGGCGCACCACCATGATGCTCAGCTACTGGGAAAGTCCGGAGCACCTGCGGAAGTTTGCGGCGGACAGGGATGCGCCCCATCTGGAACCCTGGCGCCGTTTCATGAAGGAGCTCGCCGGAACCGGGGACGTCGGCGTCTGGCATGAGACCTATCAGGTGCCCGCTGCCGGCATCGAGGTCATCTACAGCGGGATGCCGCTCTTCGGGCTCGCCAAGGCCACGAACCATGTCCCGGTCGGAGCAGGCACCAACACCGCCAAGCAGCGGATGGGGCGGGCTGCCCGCCCCGCCGGCGGTTCCTGACCGCAGGGGTTTGACGACGCCGAACCGGGCTGGGGCCAGGCGTCCCCCGCCGCGGGGCAATTGACGCGCGTTTCTTCCCGAGGTCCGGCTGCGCAGTAGAATCCGGATCTGACAGGAGAACAGATGACTGACGCAGCGAAACCATCCAGCCCTGCGCCGTACGTCCCGCGGCAGATCAGCGGGCCGGTGCTGATGGGCGTCGTGCCCGGCCAGCCGCTTGCCGTCGCGCACCGTGCCGCGGAGCTGGCGTTCAGCCTCGGAGTGAAGCTGGTCTGTGCCTACGTGGACGTCACCACCTACCTTGCCGGGGAGCCGGACGGCAGGGCGGAGGCCCGGCCGATCGACCCCGACGGGGTGGATGACGATATCGAAGGAATCGGTGCCACCATTGCCGCGGACCTCCGCGCAGCCTTGGACGGCTCCGGGATCGACTGGTCCTTCGTGACCCTTGCCGGTGACCCGGCCCGGGCGCTGGGACGCCTGGCGGAATCCGCCGATGCGTCCGTCATCGTGGTGGGCACCCGCGAGCGCGGACTCGGGGCCCGGCTTGAGGAAATGCTGGTGGGATCCGTGGCGGTGCACCTCACCCACCGCCAGCACCGGCCCGTGCTGGTGGTCCCGCTGTCGCCGCACAAGCACCAGCCCAAGGCGGGCCGATGATGGAACCGCCTGTCCCCGGCGCCCAGGCGCAGGCGGGCAACGCGGACAAGCGGGGGCACGACGACGGGACCGGGCGTCCGGAGGCCGGCGGCCGGGAGGCTGCGGCGGACCAGGGGACGCTTGGTACGGCGCGCCCGCACCGGCCGGTGCACCTGCATCCCGGGTTCCTGCTGGTCGTCATTGCGGGCGGCATCCTGGGGGCGCTGGCCCGTTTTGGACTGGCGGGCATCCTGCCTGCACCGGGTGGCTGGCCGGTTCCCACCCTGGCCATCAACCTTTCCGGCGCCTTCCTGCTCGGCCTCCTGCTGGAGGCCCTGGTGCGGCGGGGCCCTGACTCGGGTCGGCTTCGGCTGATCCGGCTGTTCGTCGGCACCGGGTTCCTGGGCGCGTTCACCACGTACAGTACCCTGGCGCTGGAAACGAACACCCTGTTCGGAGCCGGCCGCGTCGCGGACGCGCTGCTCTACGTGGCGGTCAGCGTGGTGGCGGGCGCGGCTGCCACCGTGGCGGGAATTTGGCTGGCGGCGGGCCCCCACGCACGGGCAACCGGCAGCCGGAAGGCTCTGAAGAAGGAGAACCGGTGAACGTCGCCACCATTATCCTGGTCGGCGTCGCCGGCGGGCTCGGGGCAGCCACCCGGTTCGTGGTGGACGGCTTGGTACGGTCCAGGGCCCGCACCGCCCTGCCGGTGGGAACCATCATCATCAACGTCACGGGCTCGTTCCTGCTTGGCTTGCTCGCCGGCGCCGTGATCGTCCATGCCGCCCCTGTCGAGCTGCAGGCTATTGCCGGCACCGGCTTCCTGGGCGGGTACACCACGTTCAGCACAGCAAGCTTCGAAACCGTCCGGCTCATCCAGTCCCGCCGTACCGGGCTGGCCCTCCTCAACGGCATCGGCACCGCGGTGGCCGCGGTGGCCGCTGCTGCCGCCGGGCTTGCGCTCGGCAGCCTGTTCTAGCCGGGCAGGCCGGCGCGTCCCCAGGCGGCACCTGTTGCCGCGGTTTAATTCCCGTGCGCGCCGTACTCTTCGATCACCACGCCCGACTTGAACGAACGGGTCCCCGTCAGGGCGAACGACTGTGCAGCGAAGGGCTTGTTGCCGAACAGCGGAATGCCCGACCCGAACACCACGGGGTTTCGCTTCAGCACGAGCCGGTCAATCTCCGGCAGGAGCGAGCCGGCCAGCGCGCCGCCCCCGCACAGCCAGATGTCCAGGCCCTCTTCCCGTTTCAGTGCTCCGACGGCGGCCAATGGGTCGGCGGTCACGGTAATGGCGGGGTCCAGCGTGCGCGGGCTCCGGCTGGCCACAATTTGCCGAAGATGCGGATACGGGCTGCTGATTCCGGCGTCGAGTGCCGGGGCCAGGGTGTTCCACCCCATGATCACCGTATCGAACCGTGTTCCGGGTGGCTCCGTGCCGAGTGCACTGTGTACGTGTGCGGGCAGGGCGTCGGCGTAATCGCCGAACACGAATGACATGTGGTCGCCGTCGGCAAGGAAGGCATCGAATCCGCCGGTTGGGTCGGCAATGTATCCGTCGATGCTCACGGCAACGTAGTAACCGAGTTCTCGCATGGTTTCTCCAATCACGACACCTGTCGTAGTTAAAGTACAACAGGCGTCGTGGTTTGGCTAGCATGATCCGTATGGCCCGAAACGATGAACGACGTTCCACCCTTGCCGACGCCGGCATCCGCGTCCTCGCCGAGGAAGGCGCCCGCGGCCTCACGCATCGGGCCGTCGACGCCGCGGCCGGTGCGCCCCGGGGGACTGCCTCCAACTACTTCCCCACCCGGGACGACCTCATCGCCGCGTTGGTTGACCGGATCGGAGAGCGGCTGACTCCTGATCCGGCCGCCAACCCGGGGCAGGGCCGGGAACCGGACAGGGCACTGTTCGCCGCGTACCTGCGTGACGTTGTGCGGCGGCTCGGTGCCGACCCCCACGTGTCCCTCGCGCTTTTCGAGCTGCGGCTGGAAGCTGCCCGGCGTCCGGCTGTTGCCGACTCGCTGGGCAAGTGGCGGCAACGCGCCTTCGAAGACGACGTGAAATTCAATGACCGGGCCGGACTGCCCGGAGGCCGAACAGAGCTGGCCCTGTTCCACTACGCCATCGACGGGCTCATGCTGGACCACCTCACCGTCCCGCTGACCACGGGACTCTCCCTCGACGCCGTCGTGGACGAACTGGTGGACCGGATCCTCAAATAAACCGTCGCCCCGCATTGTGCCAGGTCAAACGCCTGGCCATGCGTTGATCGGGCGGCCGGGCGGTGTTACCGTGGGGCCCGATTGGGGGATGCATGGTGTTGTTGCTCGGGTGGGTCATGTTGGAGCACTTTGTCTGCGCCGACGTCGCAATCCGCACAACGCTCAGTGCAGGAGTGCCCCCGGTGACCGCCCTCGTCCTCGTGGCCCTGGTCGTTGCCCTGACAGGCCTCATGGCCTGCGCCTCGCATGCGCTGCTCCGCACCCTCCTGGCCGGACGCGGCCACGCCGCGGCACAGGGACTGGAGGTCCGGCGCGGTTCGCTCTCCGTGTCTTTGGTTTGCTCCGTGCCCGTCGGCGGGGCGGGTCCCCGCGCTCCGGGCGCGCGCCGCCGTCGCCCCGGGAGCCTCCCCGCAGCACTCTAGGACCCACCGCCGGGTTCAGTCCGCACATGGCAGGACCGCGGCTGCGTGCTGCCTGCGCCGCTCCTCCCGGGCGACTTCAGGACATTTCCCTGACAGCCGCCACAAGGAGCCCATCGCCATGTCCCGTAATACGTTGTTCTCTGCCCTCCGCAACCAGCCCCCGAGATACCGGGCAGCAACCTCCCGCCGCCTCGGGCTGCTGTGGCTGCTGTGCCGCCGGGCCTGCCGCCGTGTGGCCTTGGGAGCCACGCTGTTCGGCGGGTGGGTGTGGTTCGCCGCCGGCTCGCTGATTGGATTCGAAGCATTCGAGATCCTCTTCGGCACGTTTGCCCTGGCGCCCGAGATGCTCCCGCTCGTCATCCTCGGCCTCGCGCTTACCTGGTGTGTCCGCCGCCAGCTGCGCCGGGCTTCGGTGCGTGTCCGCGCGTCTCGGCGCCGGGATCACCCCTGCCTAACGGCCCGGGCCGGGCGGCCGACAGTAGGGAGGGAACGCCCACCCAACAGAGCAGAAACGGCCCATGATCGTTGTCACCCGCCTCAACGGCACCCGCTTTGCCGTGAATCCGGATGTGATCGAGCGGATCCACGAGAGCCCGGACACACACCTGGTCACGCTCGACGGCGCCACGTACGTTGTGCGCGAAAGCCTGGCTGAGGTTGTGGAGCTGATTGCGAACTACCGGGCCTATGTTCTCCGCCGGGCACGTGACCTGCCCGCAGCCCCCGGGCATTCGCTCAGCCTTGTCCGGACGCCCGAGGAGTAACCCATGGATCCCGCAACAATCATCGGGCTGCTGCTGGCCTTCGGCTCCGTCTTTGCCATGGTCACCCTGGAAGGCGCCAGCGTGGAGGCTCTCCTGCTGCCGGCGCCCATGGTCCTGGTGTTTGGTGCCACCCTGGCGGTGGGCCTGGCCGGAAACACCCTCCGGGACACCCTCCAGGCGTTCAAGGACCTGCCGCGGGCATTCGTGGCCAAGCCGGCCAAACCGCAGGACAGCATCGACCAGCTGGTGGGGTTCGCGGAGACTGCCCGCGGGGAAGGCCTCCTGGCCCTGGAGGATGAGGCCGGCAAGGCCAAGGACCCGTTCCTGGCCCGTGCCCTGCAAAACATCGCCGACGGCACGGACGCCGAAGAGCTGCGGATGCTCATGGAAGACGAGATCGACACCAAGCAGCGCCGCGACCGGATCTCCAGCAAGTTTTTCGCCAGCCTGGGCGGGTACGCACCCACCATCGGCATCATCGGCACGGTGGTGTCGCTGACCCACGTCCTGGAAAACCTCTCCACCCCGGACCACCTGGGCCCCATGATCGCCACCGCGTTCGTGGCCACCCTGTGGGGCCTGGTGTCCGCGAACTTCCTGTGGCTGCCGTTCAGTTCCCGGCTCAAGCGCCTCTCGGACCTGGAAATCGAGCGGATGACCCTGCTGATGGAAGGCATGCTCGCGGTGCAGAACGGCACCCAGCCGCTGCTGCTCGCCGAACGGCTCAACGCCATGGTTCCGGCCGGGCAGGCCAAAGGCAAGGGCAAAACCAAGGGCGCCCCGGCCGCCGGCGAGCTCTCGGACCTGGGCCGGGCCGCTTGAGCAGGCGCCGCCGCCGGAGCCACGAGCCGGAGGAAGAACACGTGGACGAACGGTGGATGGCGTCCTACATGGACATGGTCACCGTGCTCATGTGCATGTTCATCGTCCTGTTCGCCATGTCCACCGTGGACCAGGCCAAGTTCGACAAACTCCGCAACTCCCTGGCCACCGGATTCGGCGCCGTGGCCACGCAGACGGTGGACACCGCCAGCGGAACCGTGGTGCCGCCCGAGCAGATCAACAAAGATGCCGAAGCCTTCTCCTCCCTGGAACTGGCCATCAAAGAGGTGGACCGGCTCACCGCCCTGCAGCAGAAAATGCAATCGGACCTCAAGGCCGGCCAGTTGGACGCCAATGTCCAGTTCCAGGTCACCGAGCGTGGCCTGACCGTGAAACTGGTGGGCTCGCAGGCCTTCTTCCTGCCGGACCGGCCCGAGCTCACGCCGCGCGCCAGCCAGGTTCTGGACACCATCAGCCCCACCCTGGCCCCGGCCGGCCTGGAGATCATGGTGGAAGGCCACGCCGCCAACGGCATCACCTCGTTCCCGTCCACCTGGGAGCTGTCCTCCGCACGGTCCGTCAACGTGCTGCGCTACCTGGTGGACCGCGGGGGAGTGCCGCCGGGCAGGATCGGGGCGGTGGCGTTCGGGTCCGCCCGCCAGGTCAACGACGATTCCACCGAGGAACTCATGGAACTGAACCGCCGGGTGGATGTGGTGGTCCTCTCGGACAAGGCGGAGGCCATCCGGGCGCTCATCCCCGAAGCCATCAAAGTGGAGGCCGCGAAACCTGCCCCGTAAGGGACAAGAACACCGGCCCAACCCGCTTACGCGCCGGGAACCGCTGCCGATAGTCCCACCCGTGAGTGAACTGGAGGACCGGCAGGCGCCACGGCAACGGACCGTGGACGTCTACGATTTCCGCAGGCCCACCACCTTGCCCCGGCAGCACAGCCGGGTCCTGGAAGTGGCGTTTGAAACGTTCGCCCGGCAGTGGGGCACCCAGCTCACCGCGAAGGTCCGGGTGAAGTCTTCCGCCACCCTGGACCAGCTGAGCATGCAGAGCTACGACGAATACGCCGCCTCCCTGCCGGCCGTCACCGCCATGGTCCTGTGCCGGATCGAGGGCAGCGATTCCCGGCTGGTCCTGCAGTTCCCGGCCACCGCCGCCCTGTCCTGGATCAGCCGGATGCTGGGCGGCGCCACGGACCCGGTGGTCCCGGAACGCAAGTTCACCCAGATCGAGCACGCCCTGGTGCGGCGCATGGTGGAGGACGGGCTGGAGGACCTGCGCTATTCGCTGGGCTCCCTGCTGTCCGCGCCGCTGGCCATGGACGTGGTCCAGTACAACTCCCAGTTCGCCCAGGCGGCGGCGCCCGGCGAGTTGATGATCGTGGCCGCGTTCAGCGTCAAGGTGGGCGAGAACCACAGCGCCGCCACGCTTGCCATCCCGGCGGACGTGCTGCTCCCGGGCCTGGGTGCGGTCAACCCGATGGTTCCCGCGGCCGACGCCGGCGCCCTGGTCCGTGCCCAGGTGGCGCAGGTGCCGGTGGACGTGGCCGTGCAGCTGGCGTCCGCGCCGGTGACGCCCGGGCAGATCCTTGGCCTGGCCGTGGGCGACATCCTGCCCCTGCCGCACCGCGAGAACAGCCCGTTCGACGTCACCATCAACGGCACCCGGCTGGCCACCGCGGCCCCGGCCCGGAACGGTTCCCGTGCCGCCGCCGTCATTGTCACCACCGAGGAGAACCAGCGATGACCATCACTTTGAACCTGCACGAATCCTCGGCGCAGCAACTGGCCCTGCACCTGCCGCATCCGGCGGTGCTGTCCGTTTCCGGCATCGTCCCGCCGCTGGCGGCCGCCGCGTACGCGCCGCAGGGCATCGCGGCCACGTTCGTGGGCGCCGTGACGGCGGACCTGGCCCTGGTCCTGGCGGACCGTTCGTTCCTGGCTGCGGCCGGCGGTGCGGGAGCGGCTGCCGGCGGCGGGGCACCGGGCCTGGTGTCCGCCGTCGACATCCTGCGCCCTGCCATGGAGGCGGCTGCCGCGGTGTTCGACGCCGGCGTGCTGGGGGAGTTAAGGGAAGAGGACGCCGCCGGGCTGCTCTCGGACCCGGAAACCGCGGTGTTCGAACTGACGGACGGCACCAGCCCGGCCGGCTGGTTCGCGGTGCGGGTGCGCGAGCACGGCACCGTCCATGACGCCGGCCGCGGCTCCCGCCGGGATTCCGGCGTTCCGGCCCGGCTCAGCCTGATCAGCAACGTGGAAATGTCCCTGACCGTGGAGATCGGCCGCACCAGGATGTCCGTCCGGGACGCCTTGGCACTGGAACCGGGCAAGGTCATTGAACTGGACCGCTCCGCCGGTGCCCCCGCCGACGTCCTGCTCAACGGCCGCCTGATCGCCCACGGGGAAGTGGTGGTGGTGGACCAGGACTACGCCGTCCGCATCACCCGCATCCTGGATACCGCCGAGGGACTGGGGTAGATGGATTCAGTCATCCTGGGGCTGCGCGTGCTCGTGGCCCTTGGTGCGGTGCTGGGCCTGATGTGGTACCTGCAGCGCCGCCTGGGCAAGGCAAAAGGCCACGGCCGCCGCCGCGCCAACGGCACCCTGAGCGTGGTCAGCCGCCAGAGCGTGGGCCAGAAGGCCTCCGTGGTGGTGATCGACGCCGGGGACAAGCGCTTCCTGCTCGGCGTCACCGAACACAGCATCAACGTCCTGCATGCCGGGGAGATCCCGGTGGAAGCAGTGGACATCACGACGCCGGAGCAGCGGGCCGCGCTCCCGGCACCCGGGCGGGTGGCGGCGGCGCCGTCGGAGAGTTTCGCCGCCGTGTTCCAGGAGGCGGCGGGCATGCCCCGCCGGGCCGAGCTGCACCGCCGCGTGGGCCCCGCGGCCCTGCCCGGATCCAGGGTGTCCGGTCCCGGTGTGCCGGCATCGAAGCTGCACGGCTCCCTCCTGGCCGGTTCCACCTGGCGGCAGGCCGCCGAAGCGCTCCGCGGACGCCGGAGTTGACCGGAACCGCGGCCGCCCGCCCGCGGCCCCGCCAGGCCGCCACGGCAACCCGGCTGCTGGCGGCTGCCGCCGCAGCGGTGCTGCTCGCCGTCGTCGTCCTCTGGCTGGGCGCCGCCCTGGCCGGAACCCCCGCGCACGCCGCACCCGTCCCGGTGCCCACGCCCACCCCGCCCGCGGCCCCCGCCGAACCGGGCAACGGCAACGTGAGCATCAACATCAACGGCCTGGACGGCCAGCCCTCCACCGCCGTGGTCACCCTGATCGGCATCACCCTGCTGTCCGTGGCGCCGGCGCTGCTGCTGATGATGACGTCCTTCACCAAGATCTTCGTGGTGCTGGCCATGACCCGGAACGCCCTGTCGCTGCCGTCCATCCCGCCCAACCAGGTGCTTGCCGGGCTGGCCCTGTTCCTGTCCCTGTTCATCATGTGGCCGGTGATCCAGGACATCAACACCGCCGCGGTGCAGCCGTACCTGAACGGCAGCATCGACTTCGGCGGGGCCGTGTCCGCCGGTGCCGCGCCGCTGCAGCGGTTCATGCTGGGCCACACCCGGCAGGAGGACATCGCCCTGATGACGCGGGCAGCCAAGATGGCCAACCCGGCCAACCCGGAGTCGGTGCCGCTGCAGACCCTCATCCCGGCGTTCATGATCTCCGAGCTGCGGGCGGCGTTCATCATCGGGTTCGTCATCTTCATCCCGTTCCTGGTGATCGACCTGGTGGTCTCCGCCGCCCTGATGTCCATGGGCATGATGATGCTGCCGCCGGTGATGATCTCGCTGCCGTTCAAGATCCTGCTGTTCATCCTGGTGGACGGCTGGGGACTGGTCATCACCTCCCTGATCCAGAGCTACGGCTGATGGATACCAACGCCGTCCTGGACATCTGCCTCCAGGCCATGATCGTGGCGGCCAAGCTCTCCGCACCCGTGCTGGTCACCGCGCTGGTGGTGGGCCTGGCCATCTCGCTGCTGCAGTCCATCACCCAGCTGCAGGAAGCCACCTTGTCCTTCGTGCCCAAGGCCGTGGCCGTGGCCATCGCCCTGGTGGTGTGCGCGCACTGGATGATCACCGAGATGGTCTCGTTCACCAACGAGCTTTTCGCCCGGCTGCCCGGGTTGATCGGGGGAGCGTGAACATCCCCATCGACCAAGGCTGGCTGGAAGTGATGCTGCTGGCCTCCGTCCGGATGGTCGCGTTCCTGGTGGTGGCGCCGCCGTTCGCGCACCAGGCCATCCCGGCGCAGGTCAAGGCCATGCTGGGCATCGGGCTGGGCCTTGCCGTGTCCGGGCGCCTGGCAGCCGGGTACGTGCCCCTGGATACGGCGGGGTTCCTCACCGCGATCGTCCTGGAGCTGGCCACCGGCCTGGCCCTGGGGTTCCTGGTGTACCTGGTGTTCGCCGCCGTCCAGTCCGCGGGCAGCCTGATCGACCTCTCCAGCGGATTCCAGATGGCCCAGGCGTTCGATCCCCAGATGATGGTCAACGGCGCCCAGTTCACCCGGCTCCTGCAGATGGCGGCGCTGGCCCTGCTGTTCGCCTCGGACGGCTACCAGCTGGTGATCGGCGGCCTCACCGGCAGCTTCACGGCCTTCCCCCTGGCCGGCGGAATCGACCTCGCCCGCCCCGTCCAGGCAATGGTCCAGGCCGTCACCGGGATGTTCCTGTGCGCGGTGCAGATCGCCGGGCCGCTGATGGTGGTCCTGCTGCTGGCCGACGTCGGCCTGGGCCTGCTGACCCGCGTGGCGCCGGCCCTGAACGCGTTCGCGCTGGGTTTCCCGCTGAAGATCCTGCTCACCCTGGCCCTGGCGGGTTTCCTGTTCCTGGGGCTGCCGCGGATTGTGGCCGTCCTGGCGGGGCAGGCCGTCAACTCGCTGATGGGGGTGGGCTGAATGGCGGACTCGCAGGAGCGCACCGAGCAGGCCACGGACAAGCGGATGCGCGAGGTCCGGTCCAAGGGCCAGCTCAGCCGCTCGCAGGACCTCACCGCCTGGCTGGGTGTCGGTGCCTGCGCCGTGATGCTGCCGGCCACCATCGACCGGGCCGCCAACGCCGCCGTGGACCAGGTGTTCAGCATCCGTTCCGTGATGGAAAGCCCGGACCCCGGCAAGGCCCTGCACGCCCTGGAACTGGGGCTGGGTGCGCTGGCCGGCATCCTGGGGCCCCTGCTGCTGGTGGTGTTCCTGGTGGTGCTGGCCGGATCCGCCGTGCAGGGCGGGGTGCATTTCAAGAAGTTCCGCCCCGAGTTCGGCCATTTCAACCTGCTCAGCGGGCTCAAGCGGCTCTTCGGGATGCAGGCCGTGTGGGGTGGGCTGAAGGCGCTCCTGAAGGCGGCCGTCGTCGGCGTCGTCCTCTATTTCGTGGTCCAGCGCCTTATACCGGTGCTGCTCACCGCCGGCGGGCTGCCGGTGTCCGGGGTGATCGCCGCGGCCACGGACGGCATCGGCTCCCTGGTGCAGTTCGCCGTGGCGGCGGGCCTGGTACTGGCCGCCGCGGACGTGCTGGTGGTGATGCGCCGCAACCGCAAGAAGACCCGGATGTCCAAGAAGGAAGTCACGGACGAGAACAAGAACACGGAGGGCGACCCCTTGGTCCGCTCGCACCGGCGTTCCCGGCAGCTGGCCATGAGCCGGAACCGCATGATCGCCGCCATCGCCGACGCCGACGTGGTGCTGGTCAACCCCACGCACGTGGCCGTGGCGTTGAAGTACGACGCCGGCACGTCGGCTCCGCGGGTGGTGGCCAAGGGGGCGGGGGTCATCGCCGCCCGGATCAGGGCCGAGGCGGAGGCCAAGGAGGTGCCCATGGTGCAGGACATCCCGTTGGCCCGGGCGCTGCATTCGGCGTGCGGGCTCGGCCAGGAGATCCCGGTGGAGCTGTACCGGGCGGTGGCCGGGGTGCTGGCGTTCGTGATGTCCCTCAAAGCCCGCGGCGCCGCCCGCGGGATGCACCGGATGGCGGAGGTTCCATGACCGCCGCACTGCTTGAACCTGACCGTCGCGAAAGGACCTCCGCATGAAGAAGCCGCTTGGCCCGTTGGCCGTTCCGGTGGGGATCGTGGGCATCGTGCTGCTGCTCGTGGTCCCCGTTCCGGCGCCGCTGCTGGACGTCCTGATTGTCTGCAACATCCTGCTGGCGCTCCTGGTACTGCTGACCAGCATGTTCGTCAAGAAGCCGCTGGACTTCTCGGTGTTCCCCTCGCTGCTGCTGGTGGCCACCCTGTTCCGGTTGGGCATCAACGTGGCCTCCACCCGGCTGGTGCTGGGGCAGGGGTACGCGGGACAGGTGATCGAGGCGTTCGGCCATGTCACGGTGGGCGGGTCCATGATCATTGGCGCCGTGGTGTTCCTGATCCTGGTGGTCATCCAGTTCGTGGTGGTCACCAAGGGCGCCGAGCGCGTGGCGGAGGTGGGTGCCAGGTTCACCCTGGACGCCATGCCCGGCAAGCAGATGGCCATCGACGCGGACCTGAACGCCGGCCTCATCACGGACGCGCAGGCCCGCAGCCGGCGCGCGGACGTCTCGGCGGAGGCGGACTTCTACGGCGCCATGGATGGTGCGTCCAAGTTCGTCAAGGGCGATGCGATCGCGGGCATCATCATTATCATCATCAACTTCATCGGCGGCATTGCCATCGGGGTGCTGCAGCGCGGCATGGACGTGGGGGACGCGCTGGGCACCTTCGGGCTGCTCACCATGGGCGATGGCCTGGTCACGCAGATCCCCGCGCTGCTCATGGCCGTGTCCACCGGCATGATCGTCACCCGGTCCAACGCCGAGGAGGACATGGGCCGCACCGCGTCCTCCCAGCTGATGCAGTCGCCCACGGCCATGATGATCGCCGGGCTGGCCGCGGCCGCCATGGCTTTCATCCCGGGCATGCCCATCCTGCCGTTCCTGCTGGTGGCCGCGCTGCTGCTGTTCGGTTCGCGGCGGCTGGCCGCGGACCAGAAGGTCCGGGCCGACGCGGCGGCGGCGGAGGAAGCCTCGCTGCTGCCGGAGGAGGACCCGAACGAGCGGCTGCTCGAGGACATGCGGGTCCACCCGGTGGAGATCCTGCTGGCCCCGGACCTGGTGGACATCGTCTCCGGCGCCTCGGATGACCTGCTGGCCCGGGTGCGTTCCCTGCGGCACAAGATCGCCATGGACCTGGGGCTGGTGATCCCGCCGGTGCGCACCCGGGACAGCGTGGAGCTGCCGCCGGCCACCTACGTGATCCGGATCGCCGGGGTGGAGGCCGGCCGCGGCACCGCACCGGCCGGGCGGATGCTTGCCCTGGGCGACTTCCTGGACGCCCTGCCCGGCGCCTCCACCGTGGAACCCGTGTTCGGGCTGGCCGGGAAGTGGATCCCGTCCGAGATGCGGCACAGCGCGGAAATGACCGGCGCCACCGTGATCGACCGCGTCTCGGTGCTGGTGACACACCTGTCCTCGATCGTCACGGCCAACGCGGCGCGGCTGCTCTCCCGGGAGGATGTCCGGGTGCTCACCGAAGGTGTCCGGAAGCTGAGCCCGGCGGCCGTGGAGGAACTCACCCCGGGGCTGCTGTCCCTGGCGGAGATCCAGCGGGTGCTGCAGGGCCTGCTGGAGGAACAGGTCGCCATCAACGACCTCCCGCGCATCTACGAGGCCCTGGCGCTGCGGGCGAAAGCTTCCACTGATCCCGAGGCGCTGATCGAGGCGGCCCGGCAGTCGCTGGGCCCGGCGCTCGCCGCGAAGTTCCTGGACGGCGGAGTGCTGCACGTGATCATGATCGATCCGCTGCTGGAGCAGTCCATGCTGGAGGACCTCCGCCCGGGGGAGGGCGGCACGCAGATCGTCATGAACCAGGCCCGGCTCGACGCCGTGCTGGGCTCGGTCAAGCAGTCCATGGAATCCGCCGCGGCGGCCGGTCGCCAGCCGGTGCTGGTGTGCGCTCCGGCGCTGCGGCCGGCGGTGCGGCGGCTGGTGGCAGGGCCCGACGGCGGCGTGCAGGTTTTGTCCTACCGCGAGGTGACAGCCGCGAACGTGGGCATCGAGACGATGGGGGTGGTGCGGCATGCCGAAGCAATTCAGGCTTAAGGGGTCCTCGCTGGAGGCCATCCGGGACAAGGCCGTGGCCCAGTACGGCGCCGGCGCCCGGATTGTCGCGGCCGAGAAAGTGACCAACCCCGGGTTCGGCGGATTGTTCGCCAAGGACCGGTTCGAGGCCACGGTGGAGGTGCCGGACGGTGCTGCTTCCGCTGGCGTTGACACGTCTGTGCAGGCGCCTTTGGCAACCGCGACGCCGGCACCGGGGACGGCTGCCGACGCCCACGCCGGACTCCGGCGCCCCGCTATTGCCGCCCTGCTGGAGCAGGCGGACCGGAGCGAGCTGCGGCTCCACGGCCGGGGTGGCGGGCTTGGCGCTGCTTCAGGTTCTGCGCACGTCCCGTCCGCTGCCGCGCAGGCCGCGGAGCCGATTGAGCCCGTGCCGGTTTCGACGGCGCGGGCCGACTTCGCCGGACTGTTGGCGCAGCTGGGTGCCGACTACGGCAAGCCGCTTGCCGCCGTCGAACCTTCCCTGGCGCTTCCCGCAGGTGCTCCGGGTGAGGCCGTTGGCCAGGCAAAGACCCGTCCGAAAGCTCCGGCACCGCTCACCGGTGCCGGGGACCTGGTGCTGCTGCTGGGGCTTGGCGACGACGCCCTGGGCCCGGCCCTGGAGATGTCCCTGGCCGCGGGGGGCTGCGATGTCCGGACCAGCGGCAAGCTGACCGCGTTCGGCCACCTGCACGTGGCGGACCGGCAGGGCGCGACGGCGGCGCGCGCTTCGGCCGTGGCCACCGGGCAGGCGGTGCTGCTGGCGTTCGGGCTGGGCAGCCCGCGCGACGTCGCCGGCCACGCAGCCGTGATCGCAAGCCTCGGCGCTGACCAGGCCTGGGTGGTGGCGGACGCCCGCCGGAAAACCGACGATACCGCTGCCTGGCTGACGGCACTGCGGAACCTGACCGCTGTGGACGCGCTCGCCGTCGTGGGTTCGCAGGACACCCTGACCCCGGGAACAGTGCACGGTTTGGGGCTGCCCGTCGGTTGGCTGGACGGCAGAAAGGTAGATTGAGTACATGTTGGTTCTGACGCGCAAGCCGGGCGAGAAAATCATGATCGGGGATGACATTGTCATCACCGTCATGGAGGGGCGCGGCGACGGCGTGCGGATCGGGATCGAAGCCCCCCGCGGCGTCACCATCCAGCGCAGCGAGGTGGTGGAAGCCATCGCAGCAGCAAACGTCGCAGCAGCGCAGGCGGGCCCGGAAACCGAAGAGCTCCTGAAGGCGTTCCTCCCGCCCGCGGACTGACGCTTCCGCCGGGGTTGGGTCCCTGGCACGTGCGGCGGAAAGCCTTACGCCGAGAGGACCGGGCGCGTGATGCCGCCGTGGGTGGCGGCGCCCATTTGGGCCATGTAGTCGTTCCGGCGGCGGGCGTTGATTCGTGACTCCGGCGCGTGGGTGGTGCCGGGGTCGTCGGCGTAGTGCGCGGCCAGGCCGTCGCGCATCAGCCGGATGGCTTCTGCACGCTGCTGGGAGACGGCGGCGTGGGTGGATCCGAGTTCGGCGGCAAGCTCCTTGACGGTGCGGCCGGCGAGGTAGATCTCTTCCACCACGTAGCGCATCTTGGCGGGCAGCGCCGTGACGGCGGCGCGAAGGTACTTGACGCGTTCATCCGCCAGCACTGCGTGTTCGGGGGACGCCGTCTCCGCAGCGAACGTTTCCACAATGACGTCGTCCAGCGGAGTGAGGGTCCGGGCGGCGTCGGCCAGGGCGGCTTCCACCACGCTTCGCTCCACTCCGAGGGATGACGCCATCTCCGACACCGTGGGGTTCCGGCCCAGGAGTCCGCGCAGGGTTTCCTCCACGGCCATGGTTTCCTTGATGCGTTTGCGGGCCGAGCGTGTGGCCCAGTCCTGGGAGCGCATCTCGTCCGCGAAGGCACCGATGATACGACGGCGGGCGAAGGCTCCGAAGGGAACGCCCAGGGCAGGATCGAAGGACTCCGCGGACGTGATCAGCGCGATGGACCCCACCGACGCGAGGTCGTCACGCGACAAATGGGAGGCTTTGGCGCACACCTCGGAAACCAGATAACCCACTAAGGGGAGGTGCTGGAGGACCAGCTCGTTGCGGTGTTCGCGATCCAAAAAAAGTCCCCCCACGAGACTGTAGTGATGGTGCTGCCGCGCAGCACTGAGCGAAGACTATCACCTCAAAGCGGCCCCTTACGTGTACTGTCATGCAAAAGACGCCGCGGATTTCGCATCTCCGCGGCGGCAGAACTCCATAGTGATTGGGGAACCATTGGGGGCAGATGGACTTTCCGCGACGTTGTGGCGCGAAAGACGGCAACTCGAGCTGTTGAATTTCCGCTTGGAAACGCAGCTCCTGTACCTGGGCACGGGCAAAACCCAATGGTTAACGTTCACATCCGCGGACCTGGAAGCCGTCCTGGAGAAGCTCCGCTTCGAGACCCTCGCCCGCAATGTCGAGGCCGCCGCGGTCGCCGCTGAGTGGGGCGTTCCCGGCGAACCGGACCTTCAGCGCCTGGCCGCGGCGGCGCCCGAAGGCATCTGGGGCGAGCTCCTGCTGGACCACCGGCGCGACATGGCCCTGCTGCTCCAGCACATCCAGTCCGCCATAGAGGCGAACCGGGAGGCGCTGAAGTCCGCGCTGGAGGGCGTGGCCCGGGACCTGGATGCGGTCGCGTCGTCCCCCGACCCGGCCGAGGAACTGGCGATCCTGGCCCGGCAGGCCAACGCGGCGCACGCCCTGGCCGTGGTGGAAAATTGCGGGCAGCCGCTGGTGGCTGAGTTCCTGGGCGCCACCGAGTAAGAGCCCGGGGCAGGGCATTGCGGCCGGTCACGGCGCGGGGCTACGTTGTGGCGATGGAGCGCAAGGCAACACCGGGCGACATTGATGCCATCTGCAGGGGCCTTCCCGAGGTTGTGCTGGGGACCTCCTGGGGTGACCGTCCCACCTACAGAGTGCCGCACGGACCCAAGGGCCGGGGCTTCGTGCTGTACCGGGCCCCGCACAAGACGGCGATTAATCCGGAATCGGGCGAGCCGTACCAGGACCTGCTGGTCATCGTGGTCCCGGACGATGCCGCGAAGTCAGCCCTGGTGGAGGACCCGTCGCTGCCGTTCTTCACCGTGCCCCACTTCAACGGGTACAACGCCGTCCTGGTGCAGGAGTCCCGGCTTGGCGAGATGTCACGCGAAGAGCTGGCGGAGATCCTGGTGGAAGCCTGGGCGGCCCGGGCACCCAAAAGGCTGGTCAAGGAGTTCTTCGCCGGCCGTTGACGCACGACGCCGGCCCGCGACGTGCCCCATGACGCCCCGTTAGCTGGGTGGGCGTCGGCCACAAGGAGCCGCCGCACACTGTCAGGCCGCCAGGTGGAAGGTGTCCGCAAAGCGGCGGAGGAGGTCTCCGGGCCCGCTCAGCACCCGGATCACGCCGCTTTCGATCGCCCGGTCCGGTGCCATGTCACCGGAGATGAGCAGCCGGATGTCCGGCCCGGCGGCAAAGGCGAGGTCCGCCGCACCATCACCGCGAATGACGTCGAGGCTGGGCCCCTGGACCCTGATCAGGAGGTCGGCGGACCCAAAGTGGGCCGCGTAGGCGGTGGCAGGAAGGGCGGCCGCCACGTCCGGCCGAAACGCCGTTCGGAGGTCCATGGTCATCGAGTCGGGGCTGATGACCTGGTCCCCGCGTGGGTCGCCCATGGCCTTGAAGCCCCAGGCGCCCAGCGCGAGAACCACCGGTTCGAGTTCCCGTCCGTACGGCGTGAGTTCGTAGACGATGACCCGTGAGCGTGGCGCACGGCGGATCACGCCGGCCGCCTGCAGTTCCTTGAGCCGCGCGGCCAGGATATTGCTCGGGATCCGTGGCAGGCCCTCGGCGAGCTCACCGTAGCGGCGTGGCCCTACGAGCAGGTCGCGGACGATCAGCAGGGCCCACCGTTCGCCGACGATTTCCATGGCCCGTGTGATGCCCGAGTACTGTCCGTAGTCGCGTGCGGCCATGAACCTCAGGCCTGCTGGTTCATGAAGGCTTCCGGGCCCTGTTCGGCGGCGGCGGCTTCCATGTAGCCAAACTCAAGGATGTTGCCGTCCGGGTCCGTCAGCTGGCGCTGGTACATGAAGCCGTAATCGGAAGCGGGCTGGGCCTCGGTCCCGCCTGCTGCCAGGCCACTGGCAACGCTGGCGTCCACTGCATCCCGGCTCTCCAGGAAAATTGCGGTGGTGGCCGATACGGTCGCGGACGGGTCGCCGATGGGCCGGTCGCTGAAGGTCTGGAAGTACTCGCGGACCAGGAGCATGAAATAGCTGTGGTCTTCCTCCACCACCACGCACGCGGCGTTGTGGTCGGTGAAGAGCGGGTTGATGGTGAAACCCACCGCCGTATAGAACGCCTTGGCGCGCTCCAGGTCAGTCACCGGCAGGTTTACGAACATTGCGGTCATCACAGTCTCATTTCCCAAGATGGAGTGGATAACCACGATACTTGCAAAAAACAAGTGAGGGGTCAATACCCCCTGACTGCATGCTTCAGTCCCGCGCCAGCGGCAGTGCCAGCCTCATGGTCGTGCCGTCGGATCCGGTCCGCTGTACGTCCACGGTGCCGCCGGCTGCGGTGGCGATGTCGCGGACCAGGGCCAGGCCTATGCCAAAGCTGCGCCTGCCCCCGGATCCGTCCAACCCCGGGGCGCGGACGAACCGGTCAAAGATCCGGCCGGGGTCCACGCCGGTGATCCCGGTTCCGGTGTCTGCCACCAGGACCACGGCCCGCGATCCCTCAACACTGGTGCTGATGGTGATGCTTCCGCCGGAGGGGGTGTGGGCCAGGGCGTTATCGGCCAGGGCCAGGATGGCGCGCCGCAGCGAGCCGGGATCCGCGCGCACCCACGCCGTACCGGCCCCGGAGAAGTCCAGCCGGATGCCCTGTTGGCCGGCCAGGTCCTGGAGGCTTTCGGCGGCGGACCGGGCAACCGCCGCGACGTCCACCGGCTCCGGGACAACGTCCCCGGACGCGCCGGCGGATCCGCCGGGGGAGCCGGTCGCCGCCAAAAGGAGTTCGTTGACGATGCCCGTCAGCGTGGCCGTGTCCTCCCGGATCTTCGCCAACGCCTGCGCCGGCTCGGACCCGGGCTCGGCCTTGCGCTGCGCCAGCTGGATACGGGTATCAAGGATCGCCAGCGGCGTGCGGAGTTCATGGCTGGCGTCCTGGACGAAGCGCCGTTGCCTGGCCAGGGCCTCGCCCAGAGGCCGGATGGCACTGCGGGCGCTGATCCAGCCCACCACGCCGGCCAGCACGATGCCCGCCAGCCCGGCCAGGATCATGCCCTCGATCAGGTCCTTCGAGTCCAGGTAGGTGTAGGCCTTGCCGGCGGTGGAACCGGGCGGCGTGGGATGGGCCAGCTTGTTCATGAGGAACACGGTGGCGGCGGTAAGCAGCACCAGCACCAGGACGGCCACGCCGGCGCTGATCCGCAGTGCCACCTTCAGCGACGCGCGTCGGAGGATGTCCTGGTCCGCGTCCCCGGAGCCGGAGTGGGACACGCCGGTGGAGCCAGGGCCGGAGGAGCCAACACTGGAGGAGGAAGAGGTCATGAGGGGTCGCCGATCTGGTAGCCCACGCCGTGGACGGTGCGGATGACGGTCCGGGAGATCTTTCGGCGCAGGTGGTGGACGTAGGTGTCGATGACGCCGGGCTGGTCCGTGGACTGGAAATGCGCGGCGAGCAGGTCGTCGCGGGTGAACACCCTGCCGGGTTCGGCGGCCAGCGCCGCCAGGAGTTCGGCTTCCTTGGCGGTCAGCGTCACCACCTCGCCGTAGGCGGAACGGACAGCGCGCGACGCCGGATCGAAGTCCCAGCTGCCGATGCCCACCGGCCCCGCGGGCGGAGCGAAGGTGCGCGTCAGGGCGCGCAGCCGCGCCGCCAGCTCGCCGGCGTCGAACGGTTTGGTCATGTAGTCGTTGGCGCCGGTGTCCAGCCCGCGGACCTTCTCGTCCGTCTCGCCCAGCGCGGTGAGGATCAGGATGGGGGTGGCGATGCCTTTGGCCCGGAGCGCCGCGATGACGGCCAGTCCGTCCATGACGGGCAGGCCGCGGTCAATCACCATCACGTCCCAGGGCTGCGTCAGCCCCAGGTGCAGGGCTTCCTGGCCGGTGGCGGTGAGCCGGATCCGGTAGTCCGGCTCCAGCAGTTCGGCGATCATTGGTCCCAGCGCGGGATCGTCCTCGGCGAGCAGCAGGGAAGGCCGGTCCGCGGTGGTCATGCGGCCTATTCTTCCGTGAAAGCGTCCTGCCGGGCGCTGGTGCCCACCGTGTCGGGGTGCGGCCGGGCACCCGCCGAAGCGTCGTCGTCGTACCCTGCGGACGGCTCTGCGGCGGCGCGGCGGTGCTTGAGGTATTCCACGGCCCAGGGAACCACGGACACCAGGACCATGAGCACGGCGATGACGTCGATGTTCTTGGCGATGATTTCGTAGTGCCCCAGCCAGGTGCCCAGCAGGGTCACGGACGTGGCCCAGGCGGCGGCTCCCACAATGTTCCACAGCGTGAAGGCTTTGTACCCGTAACGGGCGGTGCCGGCGGTCAGCGGAGCGAAAGTCCTGATGATGGGGACGAAGCGGGCCAGGACAACGGCAGCGCCACCGTGCCGGCGGAAGAAGTCCTCGGTGGCGGTGAGGTGGGCGGTTTTCAGGACCTTGGCGTCGTCCTTGAACCAGCGCCGGCCGAACCGACGTCCCAGCAGGTAGCCCACCTGGTCGCCGGCGATCGCGGCGGCCGTGATCACGCCGATCAGGACGGGGAGGGCCAGCTGCAGCTGCTGGTGCAGGAGCCCGGCGGTGAAGAGCAGCGAATCCCCGGGCAGGAACGGGAACAGGACGCCGGATTCGATGAAGACCATCCCGGCAATCACGCCCAGGGCTGCCGGTCCCAGGCCGCTGAGCAGGCCGGCGGGGTCCAGCAGGGACGGTGGTCCGGTGGTGGCCATGGCGGAGACCAGGTCAGGGGTGAGGAAGCTGTGCATGGGGGTCCTTTAGCGTCGGCTGGAAGGGGTGGTGAGCGCGGCGGGCAGGCGGTCGAAGAGCCGGGGAGCGAAGCGGTTCCAGAGCCCGGCGAGCAGCACGAAGGCGGCGCTCGCGGCCAGGAACGAGGCCGCAACGTCGGTGGGGTAGTGCACCCCGACGTACAGCCGGGACCATGCCACGATGACGGCGACGACGGCGCCGGCCGCGGCCACCAGCTTGGACCAGCGGGTGCCCCGGGACAGGAAGTACAGGGCGAAGGCCAGGGCGACGGCGAAGCTGACGTGGCCGCTGGGGAAGCTGTTGGATCCGGTCTCCGGTGAGAGGGGGTCGAACAGCAGGGCCGGGTTGGGCCGCTGCCGGGCGACGATCAGCTTGAAGGCTTCGCTGGCCACCCAGCCCGAGCACGCCACCACGCCGAAGGCAACGGCGGTGGCCAGGTCGCGGCGCACCAGCAGCACCACCAGGGCGATGACGGCGATCAGGCCCAGGCCGGCCACCGGGCCGAACAGGAGGTTGATGCCCATCGCGACGGCGGTCAGCACGGCAACGTGGTGCGTGCTGAGGTCCTGGTCCACGTGCAGTTCGGCGGCGGTGTCGCCGGGCAGGAGCTGCACCGTGAAACCGAGGGCGACGACGGCGGCGCACAGCAGCGCGCCCAGCAGCAGCCAGTGCCGGGCCTGGGGGAGCGCCGGGAACCGGGTGCGGGCTGCGGCGGTGGTGCGGGGGCCGGCTGTTGTCTTGTGGGCTCGGGTTGGTCCGTTCACGAATCCTCCGGGATGGTCCTGCGGCGGACAGGGTTCTGTCCGTGGTCTCTGTTTCGATCCTTCCCCAGGGTTCCTAAGAAAGGCTTAAGAAACGTGACCGCCGCAGGGCCGCGGAAGTCGCCCTGTCAGGTCATGGGCCGGCCGAGATCGCGGTGAGGAGCGCAACTCCGTCGGGGCTGCCGAGGCCGGTGCACGGGTCCCAGCCGGCGGCAGCCTTGTAGGTGCCGTTGTTTCCGGCGGTGATGTCGCGGAAGGCCGCCTTGTTGCGGTAGAGCAGCGGCTGGATCTGCCCGAAGGTGCGGCTGGTGGACTCCGCCAGGAGGGCGATGAGTGCCGCCCAGAGCGGTGCCACGGCGCTGGTCCCGCCGATGACCATGTCCGTGCCGTCCACCCGCACTTTGTAGCCGGTCTGGGGGTCCGCCACTGCGCTGACGTCGGGCACTCCGCGGCCTTTAGTCCCTGTGGGGTGGTGGCCGCCGTGGTGCGCGGACTGCCAGGCGGGGACGGGGAAGGTGTCGCTGTAGCCGCCGCCGGTGGCTGAGTGCGGGCCGTCGTTCCACACCGTCTCGGACGTGATGGTTCCCGTGGCGGGGTCCGCGTCGAGGCGGGTTCCGCCGCAGGCCAGCGCGTGGGGGCTGGAGGCGGGGAAATCGGCGTGGTCTTTGCCATCGGTGGCGCCGTCTGCGCTGCCGTTGTCCCCGGCG
The DNA here is from genome assembly GCF_030209295.1 of Pseudarthrobacter sp. lyk4-40-TYG-27. Taxonomy (NCBI): domain Bacteria; kingdom Bacillati; phylum Actinomycetota; class Actinomycetes; order Micrococcales; family Micrococcaceae; genus Pseudarthrobacter; species Pseudarthrobacter sp. lyk4-40-TYG-27. Next base: position 355,654 of record NZ_JARVSH010000004.1, on the reverse strand, counting down.
GCGGCGGTGACGGTCACGCCGAGTGCCGTGGCGTCGGCCAGGGCCTGGTCGAAGGCTGTCCGGGCCTGGGCGGTCCAGTCGTCCTCGCTTTGGCCCCAGCTGATGCTGATGGACGTGGGTGCCGGGGCGGCGTGGGAGGCGTTGATGATGGCGTCGAGGAATCCGGCGTCGGTGTTGGGCGCGAAGTAGACCGGGATGTCCGCCTGGGGCACCAGGGCGCCCACCACTTCGATGTCCAGGAGGACTTCCCCGTCCGCGCCCGTGGGGTCCTGTCCGGGATGGTTCGCGGCGCCGTCGACCCCCACTGCCCGCACCACCGTGGGCCCGGTGATGCCCAGTTCGGCGAAGTAGGCGTCCAGGTCGGATTGGGCGAAGCCGCCGCCGAGTTCGATGATGGCCACGGTCTGGCCGGCGCCGCCGCCGCCCGCGGGGAAGTTGTAGATCCGGGCAAGCTCGGGCGGTGTGTAGCTGGTCCCGGACGCCGCCCGCGGAATGGCATGGAACTGGGCGCGCGCCTGGGGCCGGTCATCAAGGCCCAGTACCGCCGTGACAACGCCGTCCAGTTCCGCGGGGATCTCCAGACCGCCGGTCCTGTGCCGGTGGGTGACATCGTGGCCGTGCGGACCGCTGCTGGTGACTTCCTCCAGGCTGGTGCCGAAGATCCGGCTCAGCACCTCCACCGTCCCGGCGAGGCGGATGCGGCGGGAGGCGGCGTCGGCCTCGACAACCTCGGCGCCGAGCCGGGTGAAGGTCTCGGTGGCAAGGCCCAGGTCAGCGTCGGAGGCGCCGTGGCGTGCTGCCAGTTCCTCGCGGGTCAGGGGCTGGGCGGGCTCGGTGGAGGCCTCCGGCAGCGGTTCCTGGCGGCGCAGGATCACGGTGACCTCGATCCTGTGCGCGGGATTGGCAGGACCCAGGGTGTTTTGGATCCGTGCCGCCGCGGGGCGTTCTGAGCCGGGGAGGGGGACACGGCTCTCTGCGTGCTCGGGGGTGGGGTTGGTGTGCTCAGACATGGGATGGCTCCGTTCGTGGTCAGGCAAGGCCAATTGTGCTCCGGGTCACTGACAATGAACAGGGAACTTTGGTCCCGGATGAGCCACCCAACGGACAGCGGCGCGGCTGGTACCTGGTCCGCGCAAAACACACTCGCGCCGAGTACGGGCTGGGCTGGTGCTGTCAGTCCTTGGGGAGGGCGCGGACTGAGTTATTGCGTTTCTCGTGGGTGAGCTCGGCCAGTCCCAGAGCTTCCAGCAGCGGTGGGAGGTACATTCCGAACCGTCCGCGGTAGCCTTTCCGCAACCCGTACCAACCGCCCACCGGGTTCCCGGGATCCCGGCCCCATGCCTCGACGCTGCCTTCCGGGGCCGGCTTCGATTCATCGGCGGCGCCCAGGGGAACCCAGTCCCCTTGCTCGGTCAGCCACGCATGCAGGTCTTCGATCGCCCGGAGGTGGTATTTCAGGGTGGTTGAGCCCACCTGGCAGACCAGTGCCGGTGGGGCTGCCTCAGGGTCCCGGTACATCTGGTATTCGGATGACCCGGGCGCCGTCACCAGCTGCCACGGATCTGCCATCGTTCCCTCGGACACTAGAACCACGCACCTTCCACGTCGATAGCCTGAGTTTAAGACCAAAATCGCTGATTGCGGCGGTAATCAGTTAAGTGCTTCGCGCGGGTGCGCACGGGTCGCGGTGGCGCACCACGGCGGGCCTCGCCTTAGGAAGTCAGCGCACGACGGCGGCACGCGCCACGCGCAAAAGGTGAGCGCGCGTCGGTGGGAAGGCTGTCGAAGGTGAGCGGGCGTTGGTGGGAGAGCGGCAAGAAGTGAGCGGGCGTTGGGGGATGGGTGGTCGAAGGTGAGCGGGCGTTGGGGGAGGAGCGGTCGAAGGTGAGCGGGCGTTGGGGGAGGAGCGGTCGAAGGTGAGCGCGCGTGGGGGAGGGTGCACGCTTGACGAGTTCCGCCGCGCCCGCATATCCTGAACGAACGGTCGGTAAATAATTCCGAGCCGCCCGACAGGTCTTTGCATAGGAGCAACCATGGCAGCGCAGAACTTGCAGTCAGTGCCGGCTGAGCTAACCCAAGAAGCGGACGCCGCGGGCCAGGCCCACTTCGACCGCATCATCGCCGAGGACTCCCGGATCGAGCCCCGCGACTGGATGCCGGCGGCTTACCGCAAGACCCTCCTGCGCCAGGTGTCCCAGCACGCCCACTCCGAGATCATCGGCATGCAGCCGGAGGCCAACTGGATCTCCCGCGCCCCCAGCCTGAAGCGCAAGGCCATCCTCATGGCCAAGGTCCAGGACGAAGCCGGCCACGGGCTCTACCTCTACAGCGCCGCCGAGACCCTGGGCCAGTCGCGGGACAAGATGATGGACGACCTCATCGCCGGCAAGGCCCGCTACTCCAGCATCTTCAACTACCCGGCCCTGACCTGGGCGGACATGGGCGCCATCGGCTGGCTGGTGGACGGCGCAGCCATCTGCAACCAGGTCCCGCTGTGCCGGGCTTCGTACGGCCCCTACGGCCGGGCCATGGTGCGCATCTGCAAGGAAGAGTCCTTCCACCAGCGCCAGGGCTTCGAGATCCTGCTGGAACTCTCCAACGGCACGCCCGCGCAAAAACAGATGGCCCAGGACGCGGTGAACCGCTGGTACGCACCGGCCCTGATGATGTTCGGCCCGCCGGATGACGATTCGCCCAACTCCAAGCAGTCCATGGCGTGGAACATCAAGCGGTTCAGCAATGACGAGCTCCGCAGCCGCTTCGTGGGCATGATGGTGGAGCAGGTCCGGGTCCTGGGCCTCACCCTCCCCGATGACCAGGTCCGTTTCAACGAGGACACCAAGAAGTGGGAGCACGGCCCGCTGGACTGGCACGAGTTCCAGGAAGTCCTGGCCGGCCGCGGCCCCTGCAACGCCCAGCGCCTTGAGCGCCGGCGGGCAGCGCACGACGACGGCGCCTGGGTCCGCGAGGCAGCCGCCGCGTATGCGGACAAGCAGCGAGCAAAACAGTCAGCAAAGCAGCAGAAGGAACACGCAGCATGAGCCCCCACGGCAACCCGGAAACCCCGGCCAGCTCCGCCACCGAAATCAACCGCGAAGCCCCCAAAGCATCCCCCGCGCCGCAGGAGCACCACGACCGCGGTGCCTGGGGCCTCTGGGAGGTCTTCGTCCGGTCCAGCCGCGGCCTGAGCCACGTCCACGCCGGGTCCCTGCACGCACCGGATGCCGCCATGGCCCTCCGCAATGCCCGCGACCTCTACACCCGCCGGAACGAGGGCGTCTCCATCTGGGTGGTCCCGGCGGACGCCATCGCGGCCAGCGACCCCGATTCCAAGGGCTCCTTCTTCGAGTCCCCCCAGGGCAAGGACTACCGGCACGCCACGTACTACACCAAGAGCGAAGGGGTGAAGCACCTGTGAGCAGCCCCGAAACCAGCACCCACGAAAGCACGGGCCACGGCGACATCTCCACCGGCGTGGCCGGCGGCGACTCCAACGCATCGGCAACAAGAATCACCCCCGGCAACGCCCTGCGCCCGGAGGACATCGCCCTGGAGGTCAAGACCGGCCTGGTGAAGCCCAGCGGGGACGTCGCCGAGTACGCACTGAGGCTGGGCGATGACGCCCTGATCCTCGCGCAGCGGCTGGGCCACTGGATCTCGCGCGCACCGGAGCTGGAGGAGGACATCGCCCTGGGCAACATCGCCCTGGACCAGCTGGGCCACGCCCGCAGCTTCCTCACCTACGCCGGCGCCGGCATGCCCAAGGAGGACGGTACGGCCACGTCCGAGGACGAGCTGGCCTACTTCCGCCGCGAGCACGAGTTCCGGAGTGTCCAGCTGTTCGAGCAGCCCAACGGGGATTTCGCGGCCGCCATCGCCCGCCAGTTCGTGGTGAGCTATTACCAGTACGAGCTCTACCGCCGGCTCACCGAATCCACGGACGCCACCCTGGCAGCCATTGCCGCCAAGGCCGTGAAGGAAGTGGATTACCACCGGGACCACAGCAGCCAGTGGGTGCTGCGCCTGGCCGGCGGCACCGAGGAATCCCGCAAGCGGATGATCCACGGCCTGCGCCTCATGTGGCCGTACGTCAACGAACTGTTCCAAGACGATGACCTGACGCGGCGCCTCGCTGAGGCGGGTGCCGCCGTCGTACCTTCCAGCCTGAGAGGCGACTTTGACCGCCTGGTCACCGCCGTCCTCACCGAGGCCGAGCTGGAGGTCCCGGATGTGCCCGCAGCCCCGGGCGGCGGCCGGTACGGCAAGCACTCGGAGCACCTGGGCTACATCCTCGCAGAGATGCAGGTGCTGGCCCGCGAGCACCCCGGGGCCAGCTGGTGACTGCCATGTACATCTCGGACTTCGAAACCCGGACGCAGACGCCCCGCCAGAAGGCGTGGGACATCGCCGCCACGGTGGTGGACCCGGAGATCCCGGTGCTCACCATCGCGGACCTGGGGATTTTGCGGAAGGTCGACGTCGGCACGGACGGAAGCGTCACGGTCACCATCACGCCCACCTACTCGGGCTGCCCGGCCATGGACGCCATCCGGGACGACCTCTACACGGCCTTCAAGAAGGAGGGCTACGGGGACGTGCACGTGGACTTGGTCCTCGCCCCGGCGTGGACCACGGACTGGATGACGGAGGCCGGCAAGCAGAAGCTGCAGGAGTACGGCATCGCCCCGCCCAGTGGCCACTCTAAGGCCGGCGGCCACTCCGGCCCCGTCCGGCTGAGCCTGGCGGTGAAGTGCCCGCAGTGCAACAGCCTGAACACCAAGGAACTCACCCGCTTCGGTTCCACGTCCTGCAAGGCGCTCTATGTGTGCCAGGACTGCAAGGAACCGTTCGACTACTTCAAAGTCCTGTAAGGAACCCCCATGCCTGTTGTCCGCCAGACCGCTGCCGAAGAGGCTGAGGTGACCGGCCGCCGTCGTCCGTCCTTCCACACCCTCACCGTGCAGGAGGTGCGCCGGCTCACCGAGGACGCCATCGAGGTCAGCTTCCACGTCCCCGCGGAGCTCGCCGGCAAGTTCGACTACCTGCCCGGCCAGTACGTTGCCCTGCGCACCACGCTTCCGGACGAGGACGGCGAGCCGAAGGAAATCCGCCGTAGCTACTCCATCTGCGCCGAGCCGCGCAGCTTCGAGGACGGCACCAGCGAGATCCGCGTGGCCATCAAGAAGGACCTGGGCGGACTGTTCTCCACCTGGGCCAACGCCGAGCTGAAGGCCGGGGACACCTTGGACGTGATGAGCCCCATGGGCGCGTTCGTGTCCAAGCACGGCCGCGACGGCGTGGCCGTGGAGCAGAACGTGATGACCTCCATGAACAGTCCGAAGGACATGGAGACAGGACTCGCGGGGGAGGCCGGGAACTTCGTGGCCATCGCCGCCGGGTCCGGCATCACCCCGGTGATCGCGATCGCCCGGACGCTGCTGGCCGCCAACCCGGAGACCCGGTTCGATCTGATCTACGCCAACAAAGCCGCCATGGACGTGATGTTCCTGGAGGAGCTGGCGGACCTGAAGGACAAGTACCCGCAGCGGCTGGCCATCCACCACGTGCTCTCCCGGGAGCAGCGGATCGCGCCGCTGCTCTCCGGCCGGATCGATGCGGAGAAGCTGCAGCAGCTGCTGGGCACCGCCCTGCACGCGGACGATGTGGACGAGTGGTTCCTGTGCGGGCCGTTCGAGCTGGTGCAGCTGTGCCGGGACACCCTGGCCGAGCGCGGGGTGAAGCCGGAGAACGTCCGGTTCGAGCTTTTCACGTCGGGCAAGCCGGACCGCCCGGAGGGCCAGGCAGGCCGGCCCGTGGTGGTGGACGAGTCCAAGGAGACGTACAAGATCACGTTCAAGCTGGACGGCCTGCAGGGCGAGGTGGCCAGCCCCACGCACGCCCGCGAGTCCATCCTGAACGCGGCGCTGCGGGTCCGCCCGGACGTGCCGTTCGCGTGCGCCGGGGGAGTGTGCGGCACCTGCCGGGCCAAGGTGGTCACCGGCAGCGTGACCATGGACGAGAACTACGCGCTGGAGCAGGACGAGCTGGACAAGGGCTACGTGCTCACCTGCCAGAGCCACCCCACCAGCAAGGAAGTCACGGTCGACTTCGACGTCTAATCCGTTTCACACAAAGGAGCCCCATGATTTCCCTTTCCATCAGCAACGGCATCGCAGAGGTCGTTCTGGACGCCCCGCACAAGCTGAACTCGCTTGATGAGCAGGCGCTGCTGGATTTAACCCAGGCGTACGACGACGCTGCTGCCGCCGCCTCGCGCGGTGAGGTGCGGGCGCTGCTGCTCAGGGGAGAGGGCCGGGCCTTTTGCGCGGGCCGGGACATTGCCGGGGTCACCCCGGAGAGTGACGACGCCGCAGCGTACCTGGGCGGGCTGGTGGAGCCGTTGCTGAAGAAGATGGCCGCGTTCCCGGCGCCGACGTTCGCCGCGGCCCAAGGCGCGTGCCTGGGCGTGGGGCTGGGGCTGCTGCTGGCCACGGATGTGGTGTACGTGGCAGAGAACGCCAAGTTTGGTTCACCCTTCGCCAAGCTGGGCGCCACGCTGGATTCGGGCGGACACTGGTACTTCACGGAGCGGCTGGGCATGCACCGGACGCTGGACCTGATCTACACAGCGGACCTGATCTCGGGGGCCGAGGCCGTGGCGCAGGGCATGTTCAGCCGTGCCATGCCGGCGGCCGAGCTGCTGGACTCCACCCGGGCGATCGTTTCGCGCGTCGCTGCCGGTGCCACCGGGGCGTTCGTTGCCTCGAAGGAGTTGGTGGCGCACATCCGCGACCAGCGCCTGGGCCTGTGGCAGGCCATGCAGGAGGAGAACGAGGAACAGGCACGCCTCTGCAAGACCGCGGATTACGCGGAGGGTTTCCGGGCATTCCAGGAGAAGCGCGAACCCCAATTCCGCGGTGAGTGAGCTTGTCGACATCGAGCTTGGCGAAAACCACCGAAACCTGGTCCACGAAATCATAATTGCCCGCCGCTCCATCAAATTTGTTAAGGTTCAGCTATGACTATGGGGAGAGCTATCACCAAAGCCGTCATTCCTGCTGCCGGATTGGGAACTCGCTTCCTGCCCGCCACCAAGGCAATGCCGAAGGAAATGTTGCCGGTGGTTGACCGCCCGGCCATCCAGTACGTGGTCGAGGAAGCGGTGGATGCCGGTCTCACCGACCTGCTGATGATCACGGGCCGCAACAAGCGCGCCCTGGAGGACCACTTCGACCGCGAGCCCGGCCTGGAGGCTGCGCTGGAGGCCAAGGGGGACAAGGACAAGCTGGGCATGGTGGAGTACGCCTCCAACCTGGGTCCCATCCACTACGTCCGCCAGGGCGAAGCCAAGGGCCTGGGCCACGCTGTGCTCTGCGCCCAGCAGCACGTAGGGGACGAGCCCTTCGCGGTGCTCCTGGGTGATGACCTCATCGATGAGGCTGAGAACCTGCTGGGCGCCATGATGGAGGTGCAGCAGAAGACCGGCGGTTCCGTTATCGCCCTGATCGAGGTTGACCCCTCCCAGATCAGTGCCTACGGCTGCGCGGACATCTCGGTTGTTGAAGGCGAGGACTACGTCCGCGTCAACAGCCTGGTGGAGAAGCCGGCGGTCGCTGACGCACCGTCCAACTTGGCCGTGATCGGCCGCTACGTGCTGCACCACTCGGTGTTCGGCGTCCTGGAGAACACCGCTCCGGGCCGTGGCAATGAGATCCAGCTGACCGACGCCCTGCAGACCCTCGCAGCCGGCGAAGGCGAAGGTTCGGGCGTGTACGGTGTGGTCTTCAAGGGCCGCCGCTACGACACCGGTGACAAGCTGAGCTACCTCAAGGCCGTCATCACGCTGGCGTCCGAGCGTGTGGAGTTCGGTGAGGACCTGAAGACCTGGATGAAGGGCTTCGTCGGGTAGTCTTGGCGTTCTATTGTTTTTGGGAGGCCCGTTGCCGGAAGGCGACGGGCCTCCTTTCTTGCATGGCCAGGAGTGCCACCAGGGCGCCGATGACAGCCCCTGACGTATTGGTCATGACATCTGACGGGCTTGCAAAGCGGCTGTGAAGAAACAAAAGCTGCCCCAGTTCGATGCAGCCGGAAACGAGCATTCCGAAAGCTCCGATTTGCCACCATTTTTTGTTGGGAAATGCCAGGGCGGCTACAAATCCGACGGGAAGAAAGAGGCCAACGTTGGCGGACCGTTCCACGAAGTCATAGTTAAACCAGCGGGGAATACCGTGGTGGTGGAGGAAATTCAACACGATGCCCAGCTGCCCTGAGATGGGCTGGTCTACGGGTGTCGGCCAGAAGGCGACGAGCGCCAACGGAACCACCATGGCCGCGAGGATGAGCTGCCACAGCCGGTGGTTGTTGAGGATTCTCAAAGGGGCCTCAGGACGTCCGTAGAAGGGCAAAAGCGGCGGTGGCGAGGGCGCAGGCCGCGAGGAGAACGAGGAGGGCGTAGCCGAGCACCTGTGGCCGGGGGAGCGGGATGGAAAAGTCGTATTCGCGTGGTGCCCTGCGCCAATGTCTCCCCATAGCCCTAATAGTTACCACAAAACAAGCGTTGGCTTAGCTTGTCGAAGTCAAGGTTGCGGAAACCCGCAGCATCAGCCCCAAAGCAAAAGGTGGGTGCATCTCCGTTTCCGGAGATGCACCCACCTTCTTTGGTGCTAGGAGTTGCTGCGGTTAGGCGGCAACCTCAGCTTTGGCGCGGCGGCGAACCACCACAACGGAGGTTGCGCCGGCGGCCAGTGCGCCTGCGCCCACCAGGGTCCACAGGATCAGGCCGGAGTCGGCGCCGGTGTTGGCCAGGCCGCCCGTGTTGGCCAGCGGAGCGCCGCCGGCGTTGCCTGCAACGGTGCTGCCGCTGCCGCCGGTGTTGGCCAGTGCTGCTGCAACGGTGACGGTGACGGGACCGACGGTTACGCCTGAGGTGTTGCCCTTGGCGGTGATGCTGTACGTGCCAGCTTCGCTGATTGCCAGCGGAACGGAGATCTTGCCCTGGGCGTCAGCGGTCGCGCTAAGCGTCTGCGGAGCCTGGAACACGGGGATCTTGGCGGAGACGGCGGTTCCGCCAGCGTTTGCCGCGCCAGTGGTGGCCACGGTGATCGTGATGGTAATGGTTTCGCCGGGCAGGAAGCCCTGTGCGGTGAAGACGAAGGTCTGGCCCGGTGCGGGAGTTCCGTCAGAGACACCAACCGCCGGCGGAAGTGCCGGGTAGGTTGCGGCCATGGCGGGCGCGGAGCCAACGAGTGCGATTGAGCCGGCAAGTGCGAGTGCGGCGAGTGTTTTCTTCATGTGTGTCCCCCCGGAGACGTTTCAGTTTTGATTACCCGATTTTGGGGAAATGTCCCCTCCACACGAGACCATGTGCAGAACTACGGATAGATATCCCAAGTAGAAGGTACCATCCCGGATAGGTTGTAACCAACCTCAATCCAGTCGGTTTACATAGTGTTAACGCGACCGTCACTGGCCCTGATCGCAGGACGCGTTTTGCGTGGGAAGGACAACGTCCTTTACTGGCTGCACAGTGGGTGTGACAACCAGGTCAGGTTCCGTGTGCTGAACAATTTTTCCGAAAGTGAACTCCACTGTTTTGCTTTGTCCTGGTGCCAGACGCTGAGCCAAGACGCCGACGGGTCGGTTAGCGTGTTGGTAAGGAGCAAACTCTGTGCGATGCCCATCAACGCTCGCGGATTCGATATTGGCCTGGACAGGGCCGTACGCAATTATGTTGCCTTGAACCGATCCAGGAGGCACACCGAAGTAGCCTCCTCCAGTGACGTAGGCGGGCAATGACGTAGCCGCGTCTGCTGGTGCACTGTTAATCGTGGTGACACGGACGGTGGTCTGTTCGTAACCATCCTTGGGGCACTCTCTTACGAGTTGGACCGTGTGCTTGACGTAGTAGTCCATTTTCGCGCCGGTTCCATCGTTAAAGTAAACGCCGAACTGTGCAGGCGAGACACTCGGGCCAGCGATTGAACCGCTGACTGGGTACTTAGCGATGACTGACTGCTCCTCGGAACTTGTAGACCACAGAAGGACGCGTCCTTCTTCCGTGCCTCTGGTAATGCCGGTAATTAGCCCTTTGGCTTCCCCTTTTCCGCCTGAAAGGGCGGCAAATACTTCCTTTGCCACCCCGGCGAAGTAAGCATCTTGTAGTTTGGGTTCCTGTATTTTGGCGTACACGTCCGAAAGAAGTGTGGGCACCACGTTGCTTCCGGTAAGCTCTGTTGGTAAACCTGCAGCCTTAACTGCCTTGAGTTCAGGACCGTTTATAGCGACAGGCCCCGTGGCTTGAAGGATGTAGCTGAGCACGACCGGATCTATGGAAATTACACCGTCAACGTCCTGTCCAGTCTTGGCCTTCCACATCGCGTGTGCTGTTCCGGCAGCTGTAGGGAAGTCAGGGGTGAGGTTAACGTCTTGCATATATTTGCCCAGACGAGATGTGTATATCTGCTGTTGTTGCTCATCAACCGGCAACGTTGGCGCCATGACCCCGAGGTCAGCCGCACTACTCTGAGAACCTAGCGTGAGCTTGCCTTGGTCGAAGGTCAGCACCGCCAGAGCACCTGGTATACCACCTGAGGCTCGGGTCTCGGCGCTGTTTTGGATCATAAGCAAATAGTCTCTGTGACCGTTCGCGCCAAGCATTTGTGGTGCTACGAGTGCGGCGTCAGCGGCAGAATCTAGTGCACCGGACGCGCGGTTCAGCTCGTCCGTGGTTTGGCGTAGAGGATCTGCCACCTGAGGCAGAAGTAAAGACGCATCAATTCGTTCGAGCCTCTCGGACGAGGCACGAACCGCATAGGCGGATGCTGCCACTTTTGGGGCTGCACTCTTGATCGCCTCTAAGTTGTTACCAGTGTTGCTGGGCAGCAACGTATCCCAGTTTAGTGAGTCGTAGACGCTGACTAACGGACTTAGTCCCAAGACAGCGACGTCATCGGAGGCCCGAGCGATCTCCGCTACAGCACTAAAATTCGGACCCGCCAACGGCACGCCGGAGGCCAAGGTCCATAGGGGATCTCCTGCCATTCGTTTTGCGGCTGAGGTGTGCTCACGGATACTGGCGACAGTTCTTTCCGCCGATGTTGCATCGGACTTGGAAATATCCTCTTTCAGCTGAGAAACGAGACTAGCAGCCGTCACCAGTTCAGTCTTCAAGGAAGACGCCCTAAGTCCCAACCAAGCGGCCGCCCCGACCGCAACTAAGAGCAATAACAGGATTGCAACCCAAAGCCTTTTCGAACGCCGTTGACTCTTTGGCTTGGTAGGACGTGCAATGCCGTGCTTCGTGGGCGAATCTTGAGGGACGCCAAAGGCCGTCATCAGGGGCGGCCGAGTCCGCGGTAAGTCCAACCAGCGGCACGCCACTTGTTGGAGTCCAATACGTTTCGCCCGTCGAGAATCCTGGGTGAAGCCACTAACCTCGCCGCGTCGTAAGGATCTAGATCGCGGTACTCCGGCCATTCTGTTAGTAGGAGCAGAGCGTCGGCCCTACGAAGTGCTGCCTCGGTTGACTCTTCGTAGTGCAGTTCTGGAAACCGGCGGGCTGCGTTGGTCAGCGCTTCTGGGTCCGTGACCGTCACGACTGCCCCCTGCAGCTGCAACTGTGCAGCCACGCTCAGTGCTGGTGAATCCCGCACGTCGTCACTTTTTGGCTTGAAGGCCGCGCCGAGCACTGTAAGCCGCTTACCCAGCAGCGAGCCTCCGCATAGCTCTCGAGTTATCTCCACTACCCGTGTTCTACGCCGCATATTGATAGCATCAACTTCTCGAAGAAACGTCAAAGCTTGGTCCGCACCTAGTTCACCGGCACGTGCCATGAATGCTCGTATGTCCTTCGGGAGGCAACCTCCGCCAAAGCCAATCCCTGCGTCTAGGAACTTACGGCCAATCCTGTCATCCATGCCAATGGCATCCGCTAGGAGCGTGACGTCAGCGCCCACCGCGTCGCAAAGCTCAGCCATAGCGTTGATGAAAGAGATCTTGGTTGCCAAAAATGAATTGGCCGCTGTCTTTACAAGTTCAGCCGTGGGCAAATCCATAACGAGACGTGGAGTTCCAGCCTCCAAAGGCGCTGAATAAACCAAGTCGAGTGTCTCAACTGAGGGGTGTTCTTCTGATCCGCCCGTGACGCCATAAACAAGCCTGTCGGGATTGAGGGTATCGGAAACTGCATGACCCTCACGAAGAAATTCAGGGTTCCAAAGCAGATGCGCGGCTGGCTGGGATTCTCGGATTTTCGTTGACAGGCGTGCTGCTGTGCCTACCGGAACCGTTGACTTGCCAACTACCAGGTCGCCAGGTGAAAGGTGGGGTAAGAGATCAGACACGGCCGCGTCTACGTAAGCCATGTCGGCGCCGTTTTCACCCTTCTTTTGCGGAGTGCCCACACAGATAAAATGCACTGCGCTACCTTCCGCAGACGCGATGTCCGAGGAAAATGATAACCGACCAGTTGATTGCACGTCCTTGAGAAGGTCTTCCAAACCTGGCTCGAAAAAAGGCGCTCTAGCAGCCGAGAGTTCTGTGACCTTGCGTTCGTCTACGTCAATACCCACGACTTCATGGCCCAATTTAGCCATACAGGCGGCGTGAACGGCTCCGAGGTACCCGCACCCAATTACAGATATTTTCATTATGAAATCCTTCCGGGAAAGTTTATTAGCAGGGAAGCCTAGTACGCTCCGGTGCTGTGGAAGACGGCACGGAATGTCCTCAGGAGAATGACTAGGTCTCCAGCTAGAGACCAGTTTTCTACGTAGTAAAGATCAAGGCGGACCGAATCCTGCCAAGAAAGGTTTGACCTTCCGCTTACTTGCCACAGACCGGTTAGACCGGGCTTCACAAGCAGTCTTCTCCGAACGTCACGCTCGTAGGCCTCTACTTCGCGGGGAAGGGGGGGACGCGGTCCAACAAGGCTCATTGAACCTACTAACACATTGAAAAGTTGCGGTAACTCATCAAGGCTGTAGCGGCGAATTACCCTGCCAACCGGTGTAACCCTTGGATCGTCGCGTATCTTGAACAGAAGGCCGCTGCCTTCATTCTGGCTAGCTAGGTTCGATATTTGCTGTTCCGCATCAACCACCATTGATCGAAATTTCAGCATGTAGAAAGGCTTGCCGCCTATTCCGACGCGTTCTTGCCTAAAGAGCACAGGCCCACGGCTACCAACTTTGACTAGGACGCCAACGATGATCATTACAGGCGAGGCGAGGACGAGCAGAAAGGTTGAAACTGCTATATCAAATAGGCGCTTTGCTATGTGCTGGCCACCCTCGAGGGTCGGAGTTGTGACATGAATAAGGGGGAGACCTGCTACCTGCTGTGTGTGAATCCGAGGGCCCGCTATGTCCGTGAGTGCCGGGGCCATGATCAAGCCGATATTCTTGGAGGCCAATTCCCACCCTAGATGACGGATTGTTTGTGGGTGCAGCTGGACGCCAGCGGAAACCGCCACAGCGTCGGCGGAACATCTATCAATAGCTTCAAGAATTGACGAAGTATCTGGCTTGTGACCCAAGACCGGCAGCGCGGATGCCACGTGCAGGGATCCCGAATCAGGGGATCCTGGTGTGTAAGCGGCGACGGGGAGGTAACCAGCGTGCCTGGCGCCTTCGAGCGAGGCGGCCAAATGTGCTACGGCGCTCGGTCCGCCGAGTATCAGGAGTCGTGACATGGCGCGCCCATCCTGACGGGCAACGTTTAGGTGCTGTCGGATCAGCCATCTAGCCAACAGAAGCCCTGCCAGGCCAACAGGCAGAGCTATCCCGACGTAACCTCGAGCTGTGTCGACTCTTAGTACGTATGACACGATTGCCAAGAGGCCAAAAAGCCAGAGAGAGGCAGCGGCAACTCTCTTATATTCGTCGGCTCCGGAGCCTAGAATCCGAGTTTGCCGGCTGTTCCAGGCGCCCAACATGAGCCACCACGCTACCCCCAAAGCGACGGACAGCCAGACGTAACTAAATTCTTGGCCCGAGACGACAAAGTCCGGTTCGACTCCAAACCGGACCACAAAAGCTCCCGTCACAGCCCAGGCGACCACCAGGCCGTCAACCACCTTAAGACGCCGAGATGCTACGGCCCGCCAATCAGACACAGTCCCCAAGTTCGATCCCCAAATTGTGCCTCGTTGTGAAATACCGCAAACTGATACTGCGGTCATCATCACACAGGGTACAGCCTTCGAAGGCGCTCTCCGAATGTTGCGCACTGGGGCTTATCCGTCTCGAACCTCGTGTTGTCACTGCCGTTGCTGGACCTAATGACGCCCGTGAACGGTCGAAAGAGTCCTGTTCGACTGGCTACGTATGCGACATGGTCCAAACAGAACGAGGCGAGCCGCCCGTGCTTTTATGAAAGGCGACACATATGTCGGGTCAGATGTTCGTACGGAGGCAGTCTTCAGGACGAATGAATTTGATGTTCTGGTTCCTGCTGATCGCAATGGTCTTGGGTGTACTGCAATTGTATGTCCTGCCGTTTCTGCCCTTGTCGATATGGTGGATCTTGATAATGTCGCCGTTCGTTCTCCTTAGTAAAAAAATAATAGCATTGCCCAAATTTACAATCGCAATCGGGGCAATCGTTCTAATTCAGGCCTTCTCTGCTGCCTGGTCGCCGGATCCACTCCAAGCCATCCGATCAGCCGGAACAACATTCACTCTACTTGTTGTGCTCGTAGCCTCCACAGATGTCCTTACGTTTGCTCCAAATCGATTTCGCAAGGTCTTGGATATCTCGGGGTTGTTCGTCAGTTTTCACGCTGTCTTGATTGCTACTTTCTTCTTATTCCCAAAAATCGAATCAACTTACTTGCGATCTTCGATTGCGCGATACTTTTCCGGAGAAGGCGTCACTCGGATATATTCGGATCTGTTTAACAACGTTGTACTCGACGGGAAAGCGGGTGGATTTTTTGTAAATGGAAACACGGCGTCCATGTTCATGGGCGTTTGTTCGGCCTTGTTCATGGCTTCATTCTTCAAGTTTAAGTCCAAGGCGTATCTGCTTGTGGCCGTCATGGCGTACGCCGGGGCACTGTTGACCGGATCTAAGACAGCGCTATTCATCGGAGTTGCATGGGTGGGGGCATGTGTGCTGCTTTATGCAGCAGCTAAGAAAGCCCATCTCTTCCTTCCAGGTATCATGGTTGCCGTGCTGGGTCTGCAGGCCGGTCTAGCTTATATTCTTGACAAGGTGCCCGAATTTGCCATGGATTCCAGCCACACATTCGGATCACGTCAATTGATGTGGAATGTCGCAATTGATGGCCTTTCGGAAAGCCCCTTTCTCGGCTTGGGTTACGGTGGATGGTTCTCGCAGTACGAAAAGTTTGGAAGCGAAATTGGATTCAGCGTTCGACCCGCTCACAATTTGATTTTGCAAACTTGGCTCGACACCGGCATTCCGGGTGTTGCAGCTCTTCTTTTGTTTTTTGGCGCAATCTTTGCTGTCTGCATTACCTTGTCTCGTTCCGGCCGTGACAGATATTCTGCAGTAGCGTGTTGTTTACTTGCAATGGCTGGGTGGATCTTCATTCACGGGCAAGGCGATAACACTGCCCTGTATGGGGACACCCATTCTCTTGTCTTCTTCGGAGTGGGGCTGGCGCTTCTGGGCTACAGTCAACAATCCAATGATGCTGAAGGGGATTCAGGGCTAACTTCCGACTTCGGGAGATCGGTCAACCGTGAAGTCCACTCGATCGGACGTAGTAGTCGTCGCCACCCACGCCCGGGATACACAGCTCAAAGAACCAAACCAGATGTTCATGCGCGTCACCTGTCGAGTGGAATGTAAGCCGGGAACGGAACAGCCCGCGCCTGATCTTCGCGATCTAGTTCAAACCTGCTGGGTCCTGAAGCTACACACCTCAACCAGGATGAACCTGAAGGCACTCTGCCACAATGTGCCACCCTGTACGACGCCCAGTATGATGATGTAGCCGACCATTTTTGCCGTTCTGGGAGTAGGCCAGGTGGCGTGCTCATATCAGAGCTCTACAGGGGGACCTCGATTGAATTTTAGCGACTATCTACGGGTCATCCGTAGGCACTGGGTCGGAATTAGCGCTTTGACGTTTGTTGGTGTGCTCGTGGGGGGCGTCTCCACGTTTGTAGTCGAACCTACATACACCGCGAGCACGAAACTCTTCGTGGCGATTCAGAGTACGGGGAGTGTCTCTGAGCTACAGCAGGGCAATACATTCAGTCAAGCACGCGTGCAGTCATACATTGAAACAGTCACCACGCCACTTGTCCTCGACCCTGTGATCTCTTCGCTTGGTGTTTCAACCACGTCTGCGGACCTGGCTAAGAAAGTCAAAGCGAGCAGTGAACTCAACACAGTAATCATCGAGATTTCAGCTTCGGACGCGTCACCTGTCCAAGCTGCGGCAATAGCCCAAGGTGTGGCCTCAAGCCTTGTTCAGGTCGTTGACGAACTAGAAAAGCCGAAAACGGGCGGAACCTCTCCAGTTCGGCTGACCATATTGAGTCCGGCTGCTGCACCTGAATCACCGTCGTCCCCAAATGTGCGTAACAACCTCATCATCGGTCTTGTTGCCGGTCTCCTCGCTGGACTCTCCTTCGCAATCATTAGGTTCCTCAGTGACAATACGATCCGGACGGAGGAGGATCTGCGCCGATTGACCGACATCCCACTGCTTGGCGGAGTTGCCTTTGATACTGACGCGGCTAAGTCGCCTCTTATCTCGGACTCGCAAGGCCAGAGCATCCGTGCTGAGGCTTTTCGGCAGATTCGCACAAACTTGCAGTTCGCTCACGTTGGCCAGTCCTCTAGGACCCTGTTGGTGACCTCGTCCACACCGGGGGAAGGCAAGAGCACGACCGCCGCAAACCTTGCAATATCTCTCGCCGAGTCTGGGCAGTCCGTTCTGCTTGTGGATGGAGACCTACGAAGGCCGAAGATCGGTGAGTATCTAGGTCTAGACCGAAACGCAGGGCTGACGACGGCACTGGTTGGGAACGCGGATGTTGAGGACCTTCTCCAACCCTGGGGACCGCAGGGAATGGCGGTCCTGACTTCAGGGCAGATTCCCCCCAACCCCAGCGAACTCCTGGGTTCTGAAGCCATGAAGCACCTACTGATGTATGTGGAGGCGCAATATGACATCGTCGTCATCGATGCGCCGCCGCTTCTTCCAGTGACGGACGCTGCCGTTCTAGCCCAGCACGTGGGAGGCGTGGTGCTAATAATAGAGGCGCAGGCGACTAAAACCGCTGAGATCCAACGCTCGATATCCGCACTCGAGATGGTGGCCGCACCTATACTCGGCGTGGTCCTCAATAGGCTGCCTGTCAAGGGTCCGGATGCCTATTCGTATAGCTATTACGGGTCAGACGTTCAACGGCAGCAGGGCACCCGCCGCAGGGACAGCCGAAATTCAAGCCAGCCGTATTCCACGAACGGATATGGGTCTCTCGAGTCGTCCTACGAAGAAGATGGAATTCATATTTCCTCGCTAACTGGACAACGGTCCCCGGCGCGATTCCGCTCTAGCCGCTTCGCTGATGAAGACTAATACTGCCAGCCACGACGCGCCGTTTACCCGTAACGAGGGAATTCGCTTCCTGATTCGAACGTGCCGGAGCGATTGGGCAGCTAACCCGGGCAATACTAAGGTAAGGGCAGCCCTGGTCCTCTATCGCATATCGAGTTGGTCGCTCTCCCTGCCACGGATGGGGCGGAGACTTTTGTTTCCAGTCCGAACAATATATAAAGTAGCTGTCGGGTGGATCATTGGGATAGATATTCCGCCCGAAACAGTCATCGGGCCAGGCTTGCGAATAATGCATGGAACCGGTCTTGTAGTTCACGGAAAATCGAAAATTGGGCACGATTGTACTCTGCGACACGGAGTGACGTTGGGTATACGAGGGGTTCAAGGAAAACCCGACGGTCCTCCCACCCTTGGAAACAACGTAAATGTTGGGGCCGGAGCACAAATTCTTGGACCGATCATGGTAAGCGATGGTGCCATTGTGGGCGCCGGCTCCGTTGTACTAAAGAGTGTGCCGACCAATGCAACTGTTGTCGGAAATCCGGCGCGTCAGCTACATCGAACGTAGCAAAGCAATTTTATGCACCCTTGATGCATATCGAACTAACTGGGGAATTCACGTGCAAGCTATCACCATCATTCAACCGCACCTGCGTTATGGCGGCGCGGAACGGCAGACAGTACTGCTCGCCAACGAACTGGTCAGTCGAGGCATCACGTGCCACGTTGTTTTACATGAAGCAAAAGGCGGCCTGGTTTCGGAGCTCGCGGAAGAAGTAATTGTTCACGATCTAGGCCTATATAGCCAGATTCGGACCTTGGAGACCGCACGGCGTCTAGCCAAAGTGCTCAATACTATCGAACCATCGTTTGTTATTGTGAAGCTTTGGTCTAGCATCTTAGCTTGCGCTTGGGCGGAAAAGAGGACTCCTCAACATGTCTACAATTACTGCGAAGATCTTGATCCTTCTGATCACGCTGCTTTCATTAGATTTGGCAAGCTAAAACAGGCCTTGATTGGAAGTATTTTCCGCAGGAAAAAACTTCTTTCCGCAAACACGAATACGGTTGCCGACTCCATGCGTCTGCAGTACAACCTGACCAAACCCATTGCAGTCATCTCTAGTGTTGTTGAGCCCGAGCTCGTGAGAAAAAAAGCCAGTGAAGCCAACGTGCCCAATGTTTTTAGCAGAGACAAGCTAAACATCGTGACTGTCGGTTCGCTAATTGAACGAAAAGGCCTAAGAGATACTCTGGAAGGTCTGCGTCAGACCGGTGAAGCTATAAGATGGCACGTCGTAGGGGAGGGGCCTCTCAGGGAATTCCTGGAGACCCAAAGTTGTGAGAACGTGGAGATAATCCTGCACGGTGGAATGCCCAACCCCTACGGAATCATGCAAGCGTGCGATCTCATGGTTCACGGTGCCGTAAGCGAGGCCTTCGGTATTGTGCTGTTGGAAGCGATGGCCGTCGGAACACCTGTTATTGCGGCAGATTCCATAGGACCCACCGAAATGCGCGCTGTATTGGGAGCGAACCCGCATATTCTTGAGCTTTATCGTAAAAGTGACCCACAAGATTTGGCAGAAACAATAAACACGCAGATTGCTCGTCGTGAATCTTGGCCTATCGACGCGTCAGACTACATAAGGCCGTATGTTCTTGACTCTACCGTAAAGGCTTGGGTCGCGCGGGCTGCAGAGTACGGGCCTGTCCGATGAAAAAGATCCTCTGTGTATGTAGCTCCGGCGGGCACTTAGATCAGATGCTTGCAATATTCCCGGCACCGGACGAGTATGAAGTCGTATTTGCAACCTTCAACAAACCGGATGCGCTTGCCAAACTTGAGGGCTATCAAACTTATTGGCTGTATTGGCCCACGAACCGAAGTTTGAAGAATGCAATTCGTAATACTGCCCTAGCCATTCGTGTAATGCGCATCGAACGTCCAGACATCGTAATCAGCACTGGCGCGGCGGCCGCGTTGCCATTTTTTATGGTCGGTAAAGTTGTCAGACGATCTAAGAATGTATTTATAGAGTGTATTGACCGAATTTCCCTACCTACACTGACGGCAAAATTAGTTCGGCCATTTACGGACCTTTATGTATGTCAATGGGAGACCCAGTTGCCTGGGTATTCGGATCGTGTCAATCTGGGAAGGAGTCGCTAGTGATTACGAAGGTGCTCGTTTCTGTCGGTACCCACGAACAGCCCTTTCAGAGACTGCTCGATGGTGTGCGTAGTGCGATTCATCAGTTCCCAAACCTTTTGTTTGTCGTACAGTTCGGGACGGGATATTGGCCCACTATGGCGAATGTGGAGTCAGTTCGATATTTTTCGCATGATGATATGACTTCTCACCTTCATTCCGCGGACATATTGATTTCTCAGGCGAGCCCCGGCAATGTATTTGGGGCTCTTGAACAGGAAACTTGGCCGCTTGTCCTAGGCCGGCGACGAGAGCTAAACGAACATGTTGATAATCACCAGGTTGATTTTGCAGAGGCGGTGGATAATCTCGGACTTGGCAAGAATGTTCTTCAAGCGTCTAATATTTCTGCTGTTCTGCGGGATGAATTAGAGGTTCCAAAGGCTAATCGAGTTGCCAGGTGCGTGCGTGCGACTGCAGATAGTGAACGTAGGGCTTCTCGATTTCACAAAGATTTTTGGGCCAACGTGAATATTCTTGCCAAGGTCGGCGATGAAAAGAGCCAATAGTTCTTTGAGAAGGCTTCTGGGACTAATACGACTTGTCCCGTCGCTCTTTGTATTTACTGTCATGAACCTAGTGGGCAACCAGTCAGTAACGGGTGACGGAGCCTGCGCTGTCTCTCTTACGACTTATTCCAAGCGGACTCGCTGGGTCTTTCTTTCCGTTGAGAGTATTGCAAGGGGAGCAGTTAGGCCGTCCAGGCTCATTCTCTGGATTGATGACGAGGCTATACTGAACGATTTGCCGAGGACGCTGTTACGCCTTCAGCGTCGTGGGCTTGAGATCAGACGCACTAAAAATTATGGTCCGCACAAAAAGTTTTACTCATTCGTCGAATCTGAGGAGAACTTCTATTTGCCCCTGGTGACTGCAGATGATGACATCATTTATCCGCGGTTTTGGCTAAGGGAGCTCCTCCAGTCATATCTTGAGTATCCGACATCTGTGTCATGTTTCAGGGCCCACAGGGTGTCCATTAGCGGTTCTGTCATTGAACCGTATCGTCAATGGGAGCCGTGCTTAGACGATCTTCCCAGCTTTAGTTCTTTTAGCACCGGGGCATCCGGGGCGCTGTACCCTCCCGGTCTTCTGCGGATTCTAAAGGCAAGAGGAACCGACTTTTTGGTGGTCTCTCCTCACGCGGATGATGTGTGGCTCCACGCTTCAGCCGTGGGAAGTGGGTTTCCGACTCGCCAGGTTCATAAGAGTCCGATTGAGTTTCCGGTTATTCCAGGAACTCAGGGACTAGCCCTTTCAAGAAACAATGTTCTCATGGACGGTAACGATCGACAGATCGCGGCTACTTATCGTGAGGAAGATATTGAGCGAATGAGTGGGTAACAGTTCTCCGTCCCTGTAGTTGCGTTTGGTACGGCATGGATGCCAGAGACAGTGGGGTCCTTCAGCCAGGTTTCCATCCCGATTCTATTTAGTGAGGTTTAGGCTTTTGAATACATCGACAGGGGGGGATCCGCGTTCGGTTTCGTCGCGGGTTTTCATCAACGGAGTTGGAAATCTTGTTCCACCCCTGTCGACGCTGTTAATTGCTCCTATTCTTGCTCAAAGCCTTGGGGTAGTGGGGCGGGGTGAGCTGGCGGCGGCAACGGCACCGTACCTGCTCGCAGTTTCAATTGCTACTCTTGGGCTTCCGGAAGCTGTGACTCAGGCGGTGGCCCGGTTTCCGGGTTTGTGGGGAAGCATTGTAAAGCGGACTATATGGATGGTGGTTCTGAGCGGGCTGCTGGCGACGCTTGGCGTGTATTTCTTGGCTCCTGTTTTGAGTGCGGGGAGGTCGCATCTCAGCGATCTAATCGTTATTGTGAGTACCGCGACAGCTCCAGCTCTCGTTGTCGCTCTACTCAGGGGTGCAGCTTCTGGTCTAAATTCTTGGAAACTGGTTGCTTTTGAGAGAATTTTAACCGGCGTCTTTCGGGTCGCAAGCATTGCTGCGTTGGCTTTGGTTGGCCAGCTGACACCACTATCTGCTTCTATTTGCCTTGCCGTTGCTCCAGTATTGTCGGGGACCTCGTATCTATTTCTGGCCAAAAAAGGGGTTCGTGGAGGGGGTCTGAATCCGGCAGCTGCTGTGGCTGTTACAAGGCGTTCTCTTCTTTGGTACGGCTCAAGGGTCTGGTTTGGGTCTATATCGGGCGTCCTGCTTCTCCGAGTTGATCAAGCGATCATGGCTCCGTTGTCAAGCCCGTATCAACTCGGACTTTATGCAATTGCCGTAAATGTCAGTGAAGTACCACTGATAGTTAACACCGCAGTTCGTGAAGTCATGTTCACGTCGGATGCAGCTGAAAGTGATGATCACCGTTTGGTTGCGTCGGCGCGTATCTCAAGTTTTGTTTGCCTGATCATCGGTATTGTTATGGCCGCTACTCTGTTTATCTGGGTCCCTATAATTTTTGGTCGAGAATTCAGTGATGCCATACCCGCCATGTTGATCCTTATTTTTGCCGTTGTTGCTGGGACCCCGGGATCTATTGCTGGTGCCGCTTTGGGTGCGCGGGGAGCTCCTGAGCTACGGAGTTTTTCCCTTACGATAGCGTGCTTCTTGAGTATTGCAGTCTTGTTCGCACTTGTTCCAAGTTTTGGAGCGGTTGGTGCCGCAATTGCCACCTTGGTAGGAAATCTATTTGCTAGTCACGGTAATATTGTTTATGTTCAACGTAGACATAAAATTTGTTGGCGGGAATTTTACGGCGTTCGAATGAACGATTTTGCCATCATGGCGGGTCTGCTACGCAGGCTGCGAGTTCCGCGATAGCGAACTTTTTGGTAGCCTCACTCGTCGCTTGAATCGATGCGATCTTCTGAACTCCGCAGCTTCGCTGCCTTGAAGTTCAGTATGCAGTCTCAGTTTTCGGCTCGTCTTCCACGGAAGTTTGAATTCAAGTACTCATCCGGCGACATCTGAGTACTCTCTACTGGTGTAGTCCGCGGTCCGTGTAAATAGTGTCTTCCTCATGAAACCTGCCCAAAACCCTGGCCGGCACGATGCGGTGGAAGACCCTGACCTTCTTGAACTTATCGACCTGCTGAAGAGGCGTGGCGTCAGCGCGGATTTTGTGTTTCGTGGTCCCGTCATGAGCTTGAGATCCATCGGCCGTCGGATGGCTGCATTTTGGCGTAAGTGACCGTAGTCCTCCTTTCGGCGTGTCTCCCGGCACTGAGCAGACGAACCGGCTTTTACGACGACGGCAGTCGATTGGTTTGATTCCCGAGTGTCGCTACTTTGGTAGGTACAATCGGTCACCAAGGATGTATGCACGCTGCTTTGCCGGAGGTACGGAGAAACAATGTCGGAATGGCTCGAAGTCGGCACGGACAACTATGTCCTTGTTACCGAAGGATCCCTACTGAACACGGGCCTGATCGTCGGCTCCGAGCGCGCGATGGTCATCGACACCGGATGCGGCCCCCGCCAGGGGCACGAGATACTTGATGCAGTAAGGTTCAAAACGGACCTACCTCTCGTAGTCGTCAACACTCACGCCCACTACGATCACTTCTTCGGCAACGCCGTTTTCGCCGAAGCTGGCGTTTCCGAATTCTGGGCCCATCAGAACTGCGCCGTCGAGATAGACCAGCTCGGTGACATCCAGCGTCGGCACGTTGGAACGCTAGAACCAGAGATGGCCGCCGGTGAAGGTCGGAACGTGGAACTCGTGGTGCCCAACGCAATCGTCAAAGACCAGCCCGTGTTGGTGGACCTCGGCGGCCTTACCCCAACCCTGTTCTACCTGGGCCGCGGCCACACAGATGGCGATCTTTTAGTGGGGACGCCCACCACGCTCTATGTGGGTGACTTGGTGGAACAGGGCGCCCATCCTTCCTTCGAAGACTCCTACCCCGAGGAGTGGGCCGACGCGCTCCGGCACATCTCCGCGCTGCGCCACCGGTACGAATTTCTGATTCCCGGCCACGGTAAGCCCTGCAGTGACCAGTTCGTCAAAACCATGGCCAACACCATGACAACCGCTGTTCGCCAAGCCCGTCAGTCCATCCGCGACACGCCGAATGATGCCACCAAAGCCATTCCCGTCCTGCCCTATGGACCCGAACAGTCCCGGTGGTTCATCAAGCGTCTGCAGGAGAACCGCGGAGAGACGAGTCGTGCGTCCTAAGACTCATGCGTGGGTTCCAGCGACTTTCGCGTGACGGATATTTCAACCTAGGTGTCGCCATAGGTCCGGCAGGCGGGAACCTAATTCGTCTCGTTGGTCCCTTAGGTCATCGTAGAATTGCCATCATGAAACTTGGGGGATTCCTTGCACTGTCGGCTGCTCTCGTCCTGACCGGGTGTTCCTCAACTCCACCTCCTGTTTCCGAGCAAGTGCAGAAGGCCTACGATGCCGGGAAGACGCTCCCGCCCAGCACGCCAGCGCCAACGCTTCCACCGCTCGTGCCGCTGAGTATCAAGGCTGGCGACAAAGCCATCTTCCTTGGCGACTCATGGACTTTCGGGCAGCACATCCCTGACTTCAAGCAAGGCTTCGCGTACCTCACGATTGACAAGATGGATCTGGATGGCCAAGTTCTTGGCTTCCCAGGGTCCGGCTTCCTAAACCCAAACAAGCGGACGGAAGGCGACTACCGGCAGCGCATAGCGGCCCTTCCAGCCGATCCCGCACTAAAGCTCATGGTGATTCAAGGCGGGACAAACGACAGGGACCAATCACACTTTGACCTTACGCAGGCCGTTGTGGACACGGTAAAGGCTGCGAAAGACAAGTTCCCCGCTGTACAGGTCGTGCTTATGGGGCCGATGTCCCCCGGCTATCCAAAAGATCCGCGAATCACCATCGTTGACCGCGCAATTTCGAACGGCGCGGAGATATCTGGTGTGCAGTTTGTGGACCCTGATGCCGAGCAGTGGATCAGCGATATCAACAAGGATGCGAACATGGATCCCGCCACCGGTCACCCGACGGTGGCGGGCCATGTTCTGATCGCCAACAAGCTGAAGGATGCCCTCATGGCGAGGACGAAACCAACAACTTAGGCGATGCCCAGAGTTGTGAGGTTTGCGACCCCGACGCGTGCGAAGTCAACGACTCCAGGTCCTGCAGTCATTTTCAGGCCGAGGCTAACGGCGGTTGTCCCGGCAGGCACCTTCCAGCGTTTGCCGAAGTAGCCCCGTGTGACCGCCACTTTGGTGTTGTAGATCAGGTTCAGACTCTGCTCAGTCGAGGCCGCGCCTGTAGCGAAGATCTGGATGCGTGGCCGGCTCGCGCCGTCGGCGGAGAAAATGCCGCTGAACTCCAAGGTATCGCCAACGCTCCATGCGGTTCCGGCCGCTGGAAAGTTGGTAGAGGTTTGCCGTCGCCGCCAGATCTGTGGACATTATTTTGGACATGTTCCCGAGGACTGCCGCACCTGTCGCGATCGATAGCGTGGCGCTCGTGCCCGAATCATCCAGCCACCAGGCACACCTGACATTGCCGTTTCCAGCATGAGTCCCCGGCCGAACACCATTTCTAGCTTGACAAATCCCTGATCCCCGGATGAGCGGAGGGGCGATCGGCGGTATGAGAACCTTGAGCGCATCCAGATGGGCCAGGCCCGCCAGTCCATCCGCGACACCCCCAACGACGCAACCAAGGCCATTCCCGTCCTGCCCTACGGCCCTGAGCAGTCCCGGTGGTTCATCAAACGGTTCCAGGAGAACTGGCGCAGCGGCCAAGACGCCTCGTAACAAACGGCCGTTCACAGCCAATCTTGAGGTTTCCTCCCTATGGTCAGCGCATGAGCCGGCACGGGGGAAGTTACGACGTTCGCTATTCGAAGCGGGATGCACGGCAGCGCAGGCTGCGGTTCATCTCCTACGTGGCACTGGCCGCGTTGGCCGTGGCCACCATCGGGGTGGTCCTGATGGCTGTGGAGCGGTAAGCGCGCCACCGAAGCACAGGACCCTAAAAGCAGTCCTGAGCTGCACGAACACCCATTCTTGAGTCAACCTTGAGGGTGCGCCGCAGGGTAAATTGAGTTCGCCCCGCCAAGGTGGAGGCATGCTCTCACGTCTCCGGGCAGGGAGCGTTGTTCTCACCTGCGCCCTGCTTGCCGCCGTCCCATTCCAGCCCGCCACCGCCGCAGCCGCCGCTCCCGCCGCAGCACCCGCGGAACGCGCCGCCACCCACACCAACCCGGCCACCGCCAACGCCAGCCTGGGCTCCGTCTCGGCCATGCCCGGCCAGTCCGGGCAGGAGCTCGCGGTCCCGGTGGCCCCCGGCCTGCAGCCCGCCCGCATCACCGGCAGCATCGCCGTCACCGGCCAGCCCACCACCGGCACCATCCGCGTCAGCGCCCAGGGCAGGACCCTCCTCGAAGCACCCGCCAAGGGAACCATCGCCCTGGACGCCCCCGTCAGCGCGGCGGACCTCACCGACCACCAGCTGGTCCTGGCCCTCGAATACAACCCCGCCGTCCGGGACGTCTGCACCGCCACCCAGTCCACCGCCACCCTCAGCAGCCTCAGCCTCACCACCCAGGGCACCGAAACCGCGCCCACCACCGTGGCCGAATTCCTGGCCCCCTCCGTACCGGCCATCCTCATCCCCGTCCCGGCCGAACCCGCCACGGACGTCTCCGCCGCCGTCCTCGCCGCGTCCGCCGCCATGGCCCACCGCTACCCTGACGCCGCCCTCAAGCTCGTGCCGCCGTCGGACATGGACGCCCAGGCCGCCGCCCTCCCCGCCGGCTCCCGCATCATCACCATCAGCAGCACGGACGGCGCCGCCAGCACCACGCTCGGCACCCGGGCCGGCCGCCCCGCCCTGACCATCACCGGCACCGGTGAGGGCCTCCGCACCGCCGCCCGCGCCCTGGCAGACACCAAATCCGCCCTGGCGGACGGCGCCACCGTCACCGGCATGACCGCCACCGTCCCAGCCGCCGCCGGACCCGAACAAACCTTCACGGACCTGGGCGCCCAGGCCATCCGGCTGTCCGGCTACGGAACCCAGGAAACCTACCTGGGCGTCAACCAGTCCCAGTTCGGCGGCCCCGTCTCCGCCATCAGCCTCCAGCTCCGCGGCACCCACACCGCCATCCCCACCGGCGGGCAGGCCGCACTCTCCGTCTACTGGAACGACTACCTGCTCAGCTCCCAAACCCTCAACGGCGACACCTTCGACATCACCGCGGACGTCCCCGCCGGCCACATCCAGTCCCGCAACGGACTCCGCCTGCGCCTCACCGCCCTCCCCGCCGGGGGCGACTGCTCCGGCCCCGCGGGCCTGCTCCCCATGGAACTGACCGTGGACACCACCGGCAGCAAACTCACCGCCCAGCGCGGCCACTCCATCAAGCCCGGCTTCGCCCGCTTCCCCCAGGTCCTGGGCACCACCCTCCCCATCGCGTTCGACGCCGGCGCTACCGCCCAGGAAAACACCATCAACGCCGCCACGCTGGCGTTCTCCCTCCAACGCGACAACGACGCCCTCCTGGACGTCCGCCTCACCACCCCCGCCGCCCTGCTGGACTCCAGCGACTCCGGCCTCCTGGTGGGCGCCACCCCCGCCACCGCCGAACAGGCCGGTGCCCCGCTCCGGCTCGCCGGGTTCCGCACCGTCTCCAGCAAGGACATCGAGTACGGCGTGGGCACCACCGCCGCCTACGGCGCCCTGGAAGCCTACGAACACAACGGCCGCAACCTCCTGCTCCTGGGCGGCTGGGCCCCGGACACTGCCGACGCCACGGCGGAGGCAGCAGCCACCCCAGGAACGTTGCAGGCCAGCCTGGCCAGCTACATCCAGCAGCAGCCCGGCGGCTGGAGCTCCCTGTCTCGCAACCTCCTGGTCACCCAGACCACCGGCAACCCCGTGCTGCTGGAAACCAACGCCATCACCCCGCAGGCCGAGGTCACCGACAGTTTCCGGCCGCTGGCACTCTGGCTCGCCGCCGCAGCCGCCGCGCTCATCCTGGCCGCAGGCACCCGGGTCCTGCTCCGCCGCAAGCACCGTCGCACCGCCCGGGCCCACGCCGACGCCCTGGAACAGGCCGCCGCGGACACCGCCCATGGCCAGTGACCTGCAGGCGGCCCCCGCACTCCTGACGGACGCGCCGGCCGGACCGGCGGCGCCGGCGGGGGAGCGGGCCCCGTGGCTGGCCCGCACCTGGACCGCCCTGGGTGCCCCGGCTGCCGGGCGCCGCGTCCCCGGGACGGCCGCCATCGCCGTGGTGGCGGCCGCCGTCGGCTTCCTCGCCTGCCTCTACACCACCGGGCAGGGCAGCAACCTGGATTATTCGGACGCCCAAAGCCACCTCACCATCGCCCGGCGCGTGTTCGACAGCAAAGCCCCCGGCTTCGAACAGCTCGGCACCGTGTGGCTGCCCATGCCGCACCTGCTGCTCATGCCGTTCATCATCAACCTCTGGATGTTCAGCAGCGGCTGGGGCGCCTGCGTGCTGGGTATCATCGCCCTGGCCGCCACCGCCTCCGGGCTGTACCGGATCTGCGCCCGCCTGGGGTACGGACGCACCGGCCGGCTGGCCGCCGTGCTGGTGCTCCTGGCCAACCCCGCCATCCTCTACACCTACACCACCGCCCTCACCGAACCCGTGCTGCTCATGTGCCTGGTGGCCGGCATGGCGGGCCTGGCGCACTGGGCCACCAGCCGCCGCCGCATGAGCGCCGGCGAGCTGGCCGTGTTCGCCGGCATCCCCTCCGGCGCCGCCGTGCTCTCCCGCTACGAAGGCTGGGCGCTGGTCCTCACCGGCACCCTGTTCGTCCTGGTCACCGAGCTCCGCCGCTCCCGCCAATGGCGCGAGGCCACCAAGATGGCCGCGGCCTACGCCATGGTCCCCGCCGCCGCCGTCCTCTGGTGGCTCTCCTATAACTGGGCCATCTACGGCAACCCGCTGGAATTCATGTTCGGCCAGTACTCCGCCTACGCCCAGCAGAAGAACATCACCGACGGCGGCCTGCTCCCCACCAAGGGCAACCTGGGCCTGACCCTCTGGACGTTCCACTGGTCCCTGCTCGAAACCCTGGGCGTGGTGGTGCTCGCCGCCGCGGCCTGCGGCGCCCTGGTGGTGGTGTACCGGCGCGGACTGGCCACCAGCACCCTGCTGGTGGCCGTCACCGGAAGCGCCTACGCCTTCGCCCTGGTCAGCCTCTACCTGGGCCAGACTGCCATCAACAACGACCATTCGCTCCCCAGCACCTGGTGGAACAACCGCTTCGCCCTCACCGCGCTGCCCCTGGCCGCCGTGCTGGTGGCGGCGTTCGTGCACCAGGTGACCCGCCGCCGTCGGACCCGTTCCTGGGTTGTGGCGTTCCTCCTGCTCGCCCTGGCCGGGCAAAACGCGTGGTGGCTGCAGGACCCCGCCGGCAGGATGGCCATCCTGGCCGAGGGCCGCATGTCCCACGATTCCAACACCTACTCCTTCGCCGCGGCCCGCTGGCTGAAACAGCATTACGACGGCGGCGGGATCCTCCTGGACGAAAGCGCCCGCGGGAACGCCGTGCTCCCCATGATGGGCATCCCGCTCGCCAACATCTACAACCGGGCCGCCGGCGACCACTTTGGCCCCGCCCTGCAGGACCCGGCCAAGTACGCCAAATGGGTGCTGGTGAACGTCGAAGGCGAGGACGCGCCCCTGGACTCCGGGTTCACGGACCTGGTGCACCAGGCCATCAGCGCCAGCCCCACGTTCAACGCCCGCTACGCCGTGGTGTTCTCCAGCCCCACGCACCGGATCTACGAAAGGACCGTCAACTGATGGCAGAGCACGCCCCGGTCCTCTCCACCGCCCGCGCCGGTGGTCCCGCCGGTTCCTTGGACGACGGCGTGGGCGTGCAGTCCGTGGCGCTGGGCCAGTCGCTGCTCATGGCAGGGCTGATCACCCCGGAGCAGCTGGACCGCGCCCTGGACCGCGCGAACACCGAAGGCGGCCTGCTGGGCCGGCACATCATCCTGGAAACCGGGCTGAACCGGCGGCACGTCTACCAGGTGCTGGCCGAGCAATGGGATGCGCCCCTGGTGGACCTGGTGCAGCACCCCTCGGACGACGCCCTGCTGGAGCAGCTGAGCTTCACCGAGGTGTCCGAGCCCGGCTGGCTGCCCTGGCACCTGGAGGACGGCGTCCTCACCGTGGCCACCGCCGTCAAACCCAGCGACGAGATCCGCCGCGCCGCGCTCCGCATCCCCGGGGCCGAACAGGTGGTGTTCCGCACCACCACCGACTGGGACATCAACCACTCCATCCAGCGCGCCTTCCGCAACCACCTGCTCTACGAATCCGCCGAACGCCTGGCCGAGGAACAACCGGACGGCTCCGCCCGCACCGCCCTGAACCTGTGGCAGCGGCTCCTGCCCGCCGTCCTGCTCAGCTGCCTGCTGGGCGGGCTGCTCCTCGATGCGCAGCTGACCGTGATCGTGCTGCTCACCGCCGTGAACGTGGTGTTCCTGGTGAGCATCGGCTTCAAGACCCTGGCCAGCCTCCGCCAGCCGTTCGACGCGCTGCATGACAGGGCCGCCGCCAAGGCACAGGCCCGGGAACTGGAGCGGCGCGGCGTGGGGACCGGAGCGCTGGGTGACCCGTCCGGGCTGGCCGGGCGGATCCCGGACGGCGAACTGCCCGTGTACACCATCCTGATCCCGGTGTTCCGCGAGGCCAACATCATCAACAAGCTGCTGGCCAACCTGGGGCAGCTGGACTATCCGCGCTCCAAGCTGGACGTGCTGGTGCTGCTGGAAGAGGACGACACCGAAACCATCGAGGCCGCCAAGCGCTCCCGGCCGCCCGAATACGTGCGGATCCTGGTGGTGCCCCGCGGCGAGCCGCAAACCAAGCCCAGGGCCTGCAACTACGGCCTCACCTTCGCGCGCGGCGAGTACGTAGTGATTTACGACGCCGAAGACCGGCCCGACCCGGGACAGCTCCGCGCGGCCATCGACGCGTTCCGGCAGGACGCCTTCGAACGCCGCTACCTGGCCCCGGACCGGCGCCCGCTGATCTGCGTGCAGGCCGCCCTGAACTACTTCAACGCGGACCAGAACGTGCTCACCCGGCTCTTCGCCATCGAATACACGCACTGGTTCGACTCCATGCTCCCGGGCCTGGACCGCTCCGGCATCCCGCTGCCGCTGGGGGGCACCTCCAACCACTTCGACACCCGGCTGCTGCGGCTCGTGGGCGCCTGGGACCCGTGGAACGTCACCGAAGACGCGGACCTGGGGCTCCGCGCCGCCGTCGAAGGCTACCGGGTGGGCGTCATCAACTCCACCACCTGGGAGGAAGCCTGCTCGCAGGTGCCGGCATGGATCAAGCAGCGCACCCGCTGGATCAAGGGATACATGGTCACCGCGGCCGTGAACACCCGCAACACCGTCCGGTACGTCAAGCGCACCGGGGTGGCCGGCGCCGTCGGCTTCCTGGGCCTGATCCTGGGCACCCCGCTGGCGTTCCTGGCCTACCCGCTGGTGCTCGGCTTCACCGTGGTCACCTATGTGGGCTACAACTTCGTGGGCCTGGTGCTGCCCGAGTGGCTGCTGCTGGGCGGGGTGGTGTCCATGCTGTTCGGCAACGCCATGATGATCCTGGTGTCCGGCATCGCCACCTGGCGGCGGCACGGCTGGCGGATCGCCATCTTCGCGCTGCTCAACCCGGCGTACTGGGTGCTGCACGCCGTGGCCGCGTGGCGGGCGGCCTGGCAGATGCTCTCCAGCCCGCACAAGTGGGAGAAGACCCCGCACGGCCTGGACGAGGAATACCACGACGACGGGCGGTGGTCCGCGTGAGCGCGCACCTTTCCGTGCTGGACCCGCTGACCCTTCCGGTGCTGGACCCCCGGCACGTCAGGGACCTGGGGGAGGAGCTGGACAGCCCCGCCGGCGCGCACGCGTTCCTGGGCACCTACCTGGAGATGCTGCCGGACCGGCTGGCGTCGGTGTGCCACGCCGTCCGCGGTGGCGACTGGGACACCGCCATGGACCGGGCGCTCAGCCTCAAAGTCACCTCCACCATGGTGGGCGCCCTGCAACTGGCGGCGGTCGCCGAAACCATGGAGGCGCTGATGTGCCGGGGCGACTGGGCAGCCGCGGAACCCCTGCTCGAGGTCCTGGCACCCGCCGTCGCCGCCGTCCGGACGGCCGGGGGCGCCGTCGTCAACGGGCTGCTGCACCCCTGACCCGGGGTATTGGGACGGCAGGTGGGCATGCCTGGGGAATCTTGCAGGTCCCCGCTGGAGTTTTCCCGCCGATAGGCTGGCGGGATGACTGATGTGGGGACAGTCCTTGAGGCTGAAGAGCTATTGGTGGGATACGCGGGGGCGCCGGTGTGCGGTGCGGTGTCGATGGCCTTGCGAGCCGGTGATGTGCTGGGAATTGTTGGCCTCAACGGTGCCGGCAAATCCACCGTCGCCCGGACACTCGCTGGACGGCAGGTTCCACTGGCCGGTGACGTCAGAGTCCAAGGGCTACCCGTGGATCCTGACACGGTCCAGTTTCGCCGGGGCGTATCTGCAGTCTTCGATGATGACCTGTTCTTTCCTTCCCTGACTGTCCGTGAGCACTTGCTGCTCGTGGCACGCGGGCATTCAATGAAAAACCCTGACGAGAGCGTTGACGCTGAACTAGCGTTCTTTGGCCTGGCGGCCCGGTCACACGTCGTACCGGATGCATTGTCGTCCGGGCAACGGCGCAGGCTGCTGCTGGCAGCCGGCCTGATGCGTCCCTCGAACCTGCTGATCCTCGATGAGCCCGAACAGCGCCTTGACCCGCTGATGCGCGACGATCTCGGGCAACGGCTACGCGACTATGCCAGGGGCGGGGGAACGGTGGTGCTGGTCACTCACGATCCCGTCCTGCTGAACACTGCCGCATCGACCTGCCTGGTCATAGACGACGCCGTACACACCGTCACACCGGAGCAGGGGGCGTCGACCATTGCCGGGAGTTGACGTTGAAATGCTCGATGGCCGGGCCGCAGCCGTGTCCCGGGCAGCATCGAGCCGGTCTCTTGCCTGGGAAATCGTCAGGTCAACCCGGAGATCTTCGCGCCGGTACAACCGCAGCCGTACATCCGTGGCGGACCTTTTCGCGGACCTTTACAGCTACGCCTTGGCGCTGGGCTGCGCCCTGACAGTGGCTGTGTCTTTCGTCATCGGCCTGCGCATTGAGATTGGTGACCGGGGGCCTGCCGGGCGAGGCGTCATCAGCCCGGAGTGGCTCGTGCTGCCGGGCCCGGTCCTCTGGACGCTTCTCACGTATGCGGCCCTTGCCGGGATCACGACACTTGCCCGGAGGCTCGGTCCGATTTCTGTCCGGGGACCCGAAGGGAATTGGTGGTTGCCCCTGCCGGTGGACCGGCGGCCGATGGTGCTACCGGCCTTTCTGCGCCGGTGCGTCCTCACATGTGCCGGCGCATTTGCCGCATTCCTGCCCTTCAGCTTCCTGACCTCCCTTGGGCGAACCGCACCCCAACACCTGCTGGCATCAGCTACCTTCGGCGCAGTCAGCGTCCTGGCCGTAGCCCTGGCGGCACTGCAGCAGTTGGAGATAATCAACCACCGGTTCACCCGTTCGGCCTCCGCCGTTGTCCTGCTGCCGTGTGCTGTTCTCCCTTCCCTGACTTGGTCACCCTGGCCGCTGATCCTGGCGGCCTTGTCCGCCATCGTCCTCATCAGCGTCATCGCGCCACGTGCGGGCCACGTTCGGGGAGCGGAGCTGATCCGTGGCGGCGCCGTGGCCGGCCACGCGAGTGCATCCATTTTCTTCATGGACACCAACGAAATGTTCCGGGTGTTCCGAGGAAACCGGCACGCGGTCGAGACCGGGAGAGCAGCCCGGTTCTACGCCCGGCCTGCACGTGGCCCAGTCGGCGCGCTGTTCCGGGCAGACATCGTGGCATTCATCCGCCTGCACCCGTCCATGGCTGCTCCGGTGTTCTGTCTGGGGGCATGCATCTCGGTTTTGCTCGTCGACGCCGGCCTGCCCGCGCCCCTTCAACTCGCCGTCATCACCCTTGCAGGCTGCGCCACTGCTTCCAGTGTTGGAACCGTGCCGCGCCGGACAGCCTTGGTTCCTGAACTCGACGCACTCCTGCCCGTAGCGCCGGCCCTGGTGAGGGCCAACAGGACACTCATGCCGGCCCTTGCAATGTCCCTCTGGATGGTATGCCTGAGTGGCATCCTGGTGATGTTGGGGCCAGTTGAACCGGCGCTAGTCCTGATGGGGGCGCTATCGGGTGTCGCGATGGGCGCCGGCGCGGTACGCAGCGCGACCCGCCCGGCACCTGACTGGTCCGTTCCCCCGGTCGAAACACCATTCGGGCCGGTGCCCCAATCACAATTTTCGTCCCTCCTGCGCGGGCTGGACGTAACCATCCTCGCGCTGGGCCCGCTGCTGCTCGCCCTCTACTTTGGCGCCGTCAACCCCTTCCTGATCATCCTGCAGGCGATCATCAGCACCGGCGTGGTGGCCGTCGTCGTACTCCGTCCTTTCAGCACGCGGTAGTCGCCGTAACACTGATGGCAACTCCTGCACCGCTGAGCCGCGGTTCCTGGTCTAGGACCCTGCGGGGCTGCAATTGGTCCCTGACCCATACTGCAGCCAGTCCGGCAGGGCCGCGGTGAAGGCGTCCCGGATGGCGGGGGTGTTGGTGATGGTCCAGTCGATCCGGCCGTTGACCTCGGTCTCGTTCTTGTCCCACTCGAACCAGTTGATCATCTTCAGGTTGGGGAACTGTGCGTGCGTCTGGGCGCCGAACACCTGCTCCCACCAGGCGCGCTTGATCTCCGCCTCGGACGCGCCACCCACCGCAGGGTTGTACAGGGCAGCGGTTTCCGGGATGGCAACAGGCTTGTTGTGGTCCTTGCCGTACACGCCGTAGAAATCAGGCAGCAGGCTGTCATCGCCGTTGGCTCCGTTGTAGTTGCCGGTCAACTGGTCCGCGAACTTCTTCGCCTCCGGGATTTCGTTCTCGCCCCACGGATACTTCGCGCCCCAGTGGTAAAGCGACATCCCCACCCAGTCCACCGCGTCGTCACCCGGGTAGTACGGGGCGTAGGCGTCGTCCGCCATGGTGATCACGCCGTCGTGGTTGGTGTCCAGGGCGGCGAAATCCGCGGTGCCCGGCTTGGCCTCATATTTGCCGCCGGCGAACGGGTAGCCCCCACCATAGTTCGGAGCCCACATCATGGCGGACCCCGGTGCGGTGGTGTGCACCGCAGTGGCGAGGGTCCTAAAGGCGGCCACGTACTCCAGCGGCTGCTGCGACCAGGCATACCAGGAGCCGTTCATTTCGTGGGCGAACCGGACAATCACCGGGACGCCGTTCCTGTTGAACCGGTCCAGGTCCTTCGCCAGGGCCGTGGCGGTAGCGTCGGTAATGGTGGACAACCCGTCGGCGGGCTCCAGGGTCAGGAGCATCATGTGGCCGTCGGCGCGGATCTGGTCCACCGCTTTGGCAAGGTCATCCTCATCCTTGGCTGTCAGCGGGAAGCCGGTGAACGACACACTGACTGCCGGCTTATGGCCCAGGTCCGCGGCGAACGTGGCCAGCGGCTTGGAGTGAAAGTCCAGGTTCACGCCAAACAGGGCGCCATCAGCCGGGGCAAGCGACGCGCGGGGCTCCACCTCGCACGTGGACGCCGCCGGGGATGACTGCGACTGCCGCTGGGAGAGGTCATTGGCGAAGTTCCATCCGGCAAAGCCCAAAGCCACCAGCCCGATCAGGACGGGCAGCACGAACGCCCGGCGCAGTTCTGCCCTGTTCTCTTTCCTGGACCCGCTGTGCTCCGCAGGACGTTCCCCCACAACCGACACCAAACCTTTCCTGACCAGCAGTTCTGTCCCATCCTAGGGACGTGATGGGCAACTCGCGGACTTTTCTGCGCGCGGCGGCGTTTACCGGGTTTGCCCCGTGGCTAGGACCCGGCGGGGCGGCAGTTGGTCCCTGCGCCGTACTTGAGCCAGTCCGGCAGCGCCGCCGTGAAGGCTGCCCTGATGGCCGGGGTGGTGGTGACGGTCCAGTCGATCCGGCCGTTCACTTCGGCCTCGTCCTTGTCCCACTCGAACCAGTTGATCATCTTCAGCTGCGGGAACCGGGCGTGTGTCTGGGCGCTGAACACCTGCTCCCACCAGGCGCGCTTGATCTCCGCCGCGGCCGGACCGCCTGCGCCCGGGTTGTACAGGGCAGCGGTTCCCGGGATGGCCAGCGGCTTGTTGTGGTTCACCGCGTACTCGCCGTAAAAGTCCGGCAGGGACCGCTCGTCCCCGTTGGTGCCGTTGTAGTTGCCGGTGAGCTGGTCTGCGAACTTGTTCGCCTCCGGCACGGCGTTCGCACCCCACGGGTATGTGGCGCCCCAGTGGAAGAGGGACAGGCCCACCCAGTCCACCGCGGCGTCCCCGGGGTAATACGGGGCGTAAGGGTCATCCGCGATGGTGAGGACGCCGTCGTGGTTCGTGTCCAGGGCCGCGAAGTCCGGCGTTCCGGGCTGGGCGTCGTTGAGGCGGCCGGGGTAGGCGTAGCCGCCGGCGTAGGACGGCGCCCACATCATGGCCGAGCCCGGCGCCCCCGCATGGACGGCGTCAGCCACCCTGGTGAAGGCCGCCCGGTACTCAATCGGCTGCTGCGCCCACGGGAACCAGAAGCCGTTCATCTCGTGCCCAAAACGGACGATCACCGGCACGCCCTGGCCGTTGATGGACGCCGGGTCCTTCACCAGGCCGGCGATGGCGTCGGGGGTGACCGCGGACAGGCCGTTCTTGGGTTCGAGCGTCAGCAGCATCATCTGACCGTCCTTGCGGATCTGGGCCGCGGCCTGCTGCAGGTTGGTGCGGTCCTGGTCCGTGTAGGGGAAGTCCACAAAGGAGACGCTCACGGCGGGCTTATGCCCCAGGTCCGCGGCGTATTGGGCCAGCGGTTTGGCCGCCAGGTCCAGGTTCACCCCAAAGAGCGCTCCCGACGACGGCACCAGGCTGGCGCGGTCCGCCGCCTCACAGACGGGCAGGCTTTGGTCCGTGGAGGCTTGGCCCGCTGTGCTTTGGTCCGAGGCCGAGGTGTCCCGGTTCCGGTCAGCCAGCCCGTTGGAGATGCTGGCCACCCCGAATCCCACGGCCAACACTGCGGCGGCCACGGGGAGTGCCCAGGACTTGAACCGGTCCGCCATGGCCCCCCGGCGGGTCACGGAATTGTCCGTGGACTGCTCTTCAGGCAAAGCGGAACCCCCTGGTGGCCTGCGGTTTTGTCTCCCATCCTAAATGTCGTCCGGCGGTCCTCCGGGCCCGCTCAGAGAGGGCTGAGGAGGGGGCGTCTTGGGCGTCCTCCGGGCGGAACCGTTATAGGCCGGTCCCCGATCCTGCCTACCCGATTCCCGTGTGGCGTCCAAGACGTCTTGAAGAGTCTGCAGGGCTGCTTCGAAGCGCTGCTTGCCCGCGTAGGAACCCCAAAGCTGTTCCAACGCCTGGACCTTGGCCGATGCTTCCCGCAGCATCGTCAGTCCCCGGGGGGACGGGAAGATGAGTTTCGCCCGGGCATCGGAAGGGTCTGGCCGGCGTTCCAGGTATCCCAGCGCCTGCAGCTCGTTAACCAGTTCTGACGTGGCAGCAAGGCTGAGCTGGGCCCGCTCTGCCAGGGCTGTCAGCCGGATTCCCTTGGTGCCAACATTGCCCGTGATCTGGAGGTGGGCCAGGCGGATGTCGCCATAGCCATGGGATTCCGCTTCGTCCAGAAGCTCGCGCCGGAACTCGGCCAGAAGGCGCACGAGCAGCTGGCCTACGGGGAGTCTCCGCGGATGGTCGGAATCACTTGACGACGGCATGGGCATGGAGGAGACTTTATCCCAGAAGGTTCGGAATCCGAAGTAAATTCGGCCGATTGCCTGGTGTGAAGTACACGACCGTTTGGAGGCTGCAATGTCTTCGGAAACTTCGCCAACCCTGATTGATACAACGCTGGGTCCCCTGATGGTCCGCCGGACCGGCGCCGGTGCGCCTGCATTGTTGTGGCACAGCCTCTTTGTGGATAGTCAAACCTTCGATGGCGTCTTGGAGGATCTGGGCCGGCATCGTGAGCTGTTTTTGGTTGACGGGCCGGGGCACGGCGGCAGCCCCGGACCCCGCAGGCGCTATTCCCTTGAGGAGTGCGCCAGTGCAGCCGCCCAGGTCCTGGATGCGTCAGGCGTGTCTTCGCCTGTGGACTGGGTGGGCAATGCCTGGGGCGGGCACGTAGGCATCGTTTTTGCCCGCACGTTCCCCGCGCGCATCCGAACACTGACCACGATCGGCACGCCCGCCTATCCGTTCTCCCGTGCAGAGCGCCTGCAGACTTCGCTACTGGTCTACCTTTACCGGGTCCTGGGTCCGGGACCTTTCAGCGGGACCATAGTGGAGGCGCTGGCCGGGCATAATGTGGCGAAGACATCGCCGGCCGCTGCCGAAGCGGTAGGCGATGCGTTCCGCCGCGGCACCAAACAGGGCAAATACTGGGCCATGCAGTCAGTGATGCTGGAGCGCCCTGACCTCCGTCCGGTCCTGCCTCTGCTTCGGGCCCCCACGCTGATGCTGGTGGGCCGGGACGATCCCATGAATGACCCTGAGCAGGCGGAGCGCGCAGCACGCAGTGTTCCGGACGGGCGGTTTGCACGTGTGACCGGGGCCGGACACGTTGCCCCGCTCCTGCTGGCACCGCACGAAGTCACCCAGCACGTCCTTGCCTTCTGGTCAGAGACCCTGAACCGGCAAGCAGCGGCATGAGCCTTACAACGGCCCCGTTACCCGCTGTGCCGCTGACCGCAATAATCGGCTGGTCGGGGCTGTTCATCCATAATCTCGCCGAGCTGCCCGGACAAAGCCTTCTCAGCCCGGAATCCTTCATCCCGTTACTCGTTACTGCCCTGCTGGTGGCCGGGTGGTTCACGCCGATCCGGCACGCGGCCACCCTGGCCATGCTGGGCTGGGGGCTGCTGCATTTCTTTGGCGGGGGGCTGATCAGCGTTCTTCCCTTGCCGTTCCTCCCGTTCCTGCCGGAACAAACACTCAGTCATTACCTGTTCCACGCTGTTTACGCCTTGGCCCAGTTGCCGCTCGTCTTCAGTACGGTGGGATGGCTGCGTCAATCATCTTGAGGAAACCTTGAGTTTTTGACGCAATTTGTCACTTTGGGTTTCATCTGGTTGGGTCTATGCGGGGGCTCACTATCACCAATGGAGACTGTTGTGGCTTTTTCCGACTACGCAATGGCGCTTGGCGCACTGCTCGGCACCCTGTTGATCCCCTTTGCAGTCCTCTACCAGATGCTGCGGCTTAAGCGCCGCGCCCTCCGGATCCCCGTCCGTCCCGCACCCCGAGGTATTAAGCGCTGACATGCCGTATGTCGATATCAACCCCCACAAAGGCCGTCCCAAGTGGGTGGGCTACGCTGTCCTGACTGTTCTCCTGGTGCTCACCGTCGCCGTCGTGGCCGCAGCACTCACCCACCACTAAGCATCCATCCCGGCCGGGGGAGTACCTCCGTCGCCGGGATGTCCCGGTCTCAGGCCTTGGGACTGAGCTTTCCCCGGGCGACGCTGTCGTCCGAATGTGCCGGATTCCCGTTGTACGCCTGGTTCGAGATGTCCACCACCGGATACTGGGCCAAGTCGATGCCGGTGGGGATGGTGAACGAGCCCGTATCGTTGGCGAGGACGCCCAGGCCGACCATCCCGGAAAGATCGCTGGTGGCCACCCACACCTCCCGGTACCCCGAAGTCTGCTCGGCGGAGAGATGGATGGTGAGTTGGCGGGTCCCGTCGGGCAGTTGTTCCATCTGTGCCTCGCCGCTGCCCGTATGCGCGGCCAGGGGAGTCAACGGCGTTTCGGCGAGGACCCTCGCAACCGGACCTGACCGGGCGGGGCCGGGCGACGGCGTACCCCTTTGTCCCAGGACCCCCGCAGCGGTCCAGCCGGCGGCCGTGCCGAGGACGATCCCGGCGGCTGCGGTTGCCATCCACAGCCTGGGGCGGCGCCGGTCCTTGGCACTCGGCCGCAGCGGAATGGGTGCGGCAACCTTGCCGTCGTCGGGCGTTGACGGTGTCTCCACCTCAGCAGGCGGGGCAGCCGGTTGGTCAGCCTGGCTCCCGGGCGTGGCCATGGGATCGGGCCCGGCCAGGGGATCCGCTGCCAGCGCCGGTGAAAGTCCCAAGGCCTGATGGATGGCCGTCCAGGTCCTGGCGCTGGGTTGTTCGAGCACGATGCCCGCAGGATCCAGGGTGGCGATGTCGGTGACCCGCCGGAAACCCCGCAGGGTTGCGGCGCACTCCGGACAGGTGGCCAGGTGGTGTGCGTCGGCCTCCGTGCCCGGTGTCTCGCCCAGGGCCATGAGGCCCAACAGTTCCGCGTCAAGGTGTTCCATGCTCCACCTCCAGGCGGGTGCGCAGCCGGGCCAGGCTGCGCCGGATATGGCTTTTGACTGTTCCGAGCGGCAGGTTCAGCCGCGACGAGATCTGATCGTGGGTCAAGTCATCGTAGAACGCCAGCCTGAGTATCGCCTGTTGGGGGTCTCCCAAATGTTCCAGTTCATCGTCAAGGATCAGCCGGTCGGCCACAGCCTCCACGAGGGCGTTCTCGTCCCCGCCGGCAAACGCCGGGTCGAGGCCGGGGTCCCATTCTCGGGTGGCGGCAGCCTCCATCGGATGCTCCTTGGGCGGCAATGGGCCTGATTGGAAGCCCCATTATGCCGCTGCACGGGACGGCCCGCTACGGGCTCATGGCACTGGCGGGTACCCCCGTGCTTGTCCCCGGCGGCGCCAGGGTGCCGGCGCCGCCGGGGACAAGTTGCAGGTGCGTGCGGCCGGACTGCGGGGGTTAGTCGCAGTCGCGTCCGCGTGAGGCGGAGTCCACCACCTGGACGGCCACGCCCAGGGTGTTATCGGCCAGGCTGCCCCAGGCGTACACGATCGTGTTCTTGCCCTCGGCGATGTTCAAGTCGGCGGGGCCGATGAGCGGGGTGGTGGTTCCCGCTGCCGCCACCGAGGCAGAGACGGTTCCTTCCTTCAAGGTGAGGGTCTTCTGGTTCGGGTTGGTGAGCCCCTTGACGACGGCGGTCCCGCCGGCCAGGACATCGACGGCCGGGGCGGCCGCGACGTGCCGGACGGTCAGCTTCCCCTTGCCGTCAGGGCTGGGCTTGGTGTTGTTCTTGAAAAGCGTGGCGGTGGGGGTCCCGTCCGCGGCCAGGTGCGCCACCGCCGTGTAGTCCCTGCCGGCCTTGAGGTCCACGGTGACCGGGCCGATCACCGGGTTGTCGGCGCTGGTCGCGTCGGCGCCCGTAATGGCAATTTTGTGGTCTCCGTCCGGAACCTCCAGCGGCCCGGCCAGGGTGCCCGGCGTGAAGTTGTCCAGGGTGAGCTTGCCGTCCACCCAGACGTCCACGGTCAGGCCCGGGACGCCGTGGAGGACGGAGAGTTTGGCCGTTCCGTCATGGTCGTGGTGCCACCCGGACGCCTGGGCGGGGGTGGCGAAAGCGAGTGCTGCCAGCAGCGTCGTTGCTCCTGCGACTGCAGAAAGTGTCTTGCGCATTCCAACTCCTAATGAGGGGCCCCGATGGGGCTGAGGTTCCGCTTACACCCCCTACTACCGGCCGAATGCCCTGCCCGGATGCAGCCCGCGGAAGAATTTTTGCCACTCTTACCCGGCTGATTCCCCTATGCGGCGCCAAGGAACTCTGCCTGCCCTGCGGTCCATCAGCGTTGCCGCGCCGAGGGCCCCTGAAATGACCACCATGCTGCCCAGCCAGCCGGCGGCAAGGATCAGCAAGGTCATCCGGTCACTGGCTTCCACCGGCGCCAGCGACTGGCCGGCCACCACCACCTTGCCGGCCGCCTCCCGCGCGACGATTGCCATCCGCAGGCCGGTCTCCGGCTGCCACGTCACCGTGTCCGTCCCCATCGTCCGCGCCGCCGCTGCCGCCGCGGGAGCGGTGTTGGCCGCACGGCGTCCGATTTGCTGGAACGTGACGTAGGTGCTGCCGAAAGCGAAAGTGGCAATGATGGCTGCGGTCACGCACCACATGATCCTTCTCATGTGAATATGATCCGCCGGAACCCTGCGAGCAACAGTGCCAAAAGGAACAGGCGGCCGCCGCCCGGGGCCGGATGCTCCCGGCATAGCCCGTAGACTTACTGTTTGAACTAGTGCTGCATAACAGTTTGCCGATCGTCCGGGGGGGACAGACATGCCACAACCGGCGGATCAGAATGCAGGCGCCCCAGCAGAGGATGCAGGGCAGCCGCAACTGCGCCGACGCCGCGACCTTCGTCGTGCCGACGGAACAGTGGACGATGCCTGGACAGGAACCATGCCAGCAGTAACCCCTTCCCCTTCCAGCCAGAACGACGCCGGAAAGCCGGTGACGCGCCGCACGTCCTGGGCCGAGGCGGCCGCCGCAGCCGACGCCACCAAGCCGTCCCGCGCCCCGGCCCCCACCCGCACCCCGCCTCCGGCACCCGCAGCCCCGCCCGCTGCGCCGGTGTCGACGCCCGCCGAACCCATCGCCTCCGTGCCGGGCACCTCCCGGCCGGGAACCGCCGAACCTGCCGCGGCTGAGCCCGCCCGCCGCGCCGGCGGGGTTGCTCCGGAAGCGGCAGCGCCGTCGTCGGACACTCCGTCATTCCGCCGCAGCCGGCCCACCGTGGCCGACACAATCGCGGAAAGCCCCATGCCTAACTTCATCAGCTCGCCCGGCCTGTTCGTCAAGGAACAGAAGCCGCGGCCCGTGGGCGGGTTCCGCGGGGCGCTGTACAACCTCACGGGCGGTGCCTGGAACCTGGGCCCCGGACCCAAGCAGCGCCAGGAGGACGAGCTGGGCCGCCGGATTTCCCGGCAGCTCCAGGGCAGCTACAACACCGCCGTCCTGAGCCTCAAGGGCGGCATCGGCAAGACCTCCACCACGGTGGGCGTGGGCCTGACCCTGGCCGAATACCGGGGCGACGCGCCGTGCGCCATCGACGCCAACCCGGACTCCGGCGACCTCGTGGAACGCGCCCTGGGCGAGGGCATCTACCAGCAGTCCAGCCCGCGGACCATCACGGACCTGCTGGAGAACATCGAATCCATCGACTCCCTCACCGCCCTGGCCCGGTACATGCACCACGCCGGCCGGCTGCACCTGATCGCGGGGGAGCAGGACCCGGAGGTCTCGGACTCGCTGACCGCCGAGGAATACCTGCGGATCCGCAAGCTCATCTCCAGCTACTACTCGGTGGCGCTGACCGACTGCGGCACCGGCGTGACGCACAACGCGATGAGCGGGATCCTGCAGTCGGCAGACAACCTGGTGATCGCCGCAGGCTACGCCGTCTCCGGCGCCAAGCGGGCCCGCAGCACCCTGCACTGGCTGGCCAGCCACGGCTACGAGGACCTGGCCCGGAACGCGATCGTGGTAATCACGGACAAGGACGAGGTGTCCTCCCGGGTGGACAAGGACGCCATCGAGGAACACCTCTCCGGGATCTGCCGCGAACTGATCGCCGTGCCGCACGACCGCGGCGTGGCCGACGGCGACCTGGTCACCCTGGATGTTTTGAAGCCCGAGACGCGGCGCGCCTACAAGGAGATTGCCGCCGCAATCGTGGACGGGTACCGGTAACCAGTTCGTTATTTTCCGGCGCCGGGGCAGGTATCCCCGCCGCCGGATTCAGGTATCGGTTACTGATCACATTTTTCGGGCGGCTGCATATCCTGCATTCATGCTGAAAACCGTGCTTCGGAGTTTTCGTCCCAAGCCAAAGTGCAAGGTCTGCGGCTTGGTCCTCCCTCCCTCTCCCACTGCGGTGTTTTGCTCCCGGGACTGCTATGACACCTACCTGTCCGTGGCTGACGGTGCCCGCCGCAGCCAGTAGCTGATCGCCTGAGTAGTGCCCGGTGCGAAAGACAGGTAGCCGGTACCGGGGACATCCCGGCGGCACGCTCGTAGCCTCGTCAGCATGATGGATCTCATGGATGGTGGGCGCCGCCGTCGCCGCCTGCCGAAGCGCGAGACGCTCGAGCTCGTTGGGTTCACGGCGGTGTCCGTGGCGGCCGCGGCTGTACTGTTGCCCGTGATCGGGGTGAAGACGGTGGTGAGCTCGCTGCCGTTCGTGAAGCCCGCGCCCGGGCACGACGCCGAGGACAGTTACCTGATCAATTAGCGCCCGGCCCGGCAACGGTGCGCCCCGGCACTTTGCCGCGCGCCGCCGTCGTACTTCCCCTGGCCCGTTTACCGCGGGACGGTGGTTGCCCGCGGCAGCCGGATGCCAAAGCAGGCGCCATCCCCGCCCGGCGCCGTTGGTTCCACCGTGAGGCTGAGATTCATCCGCTGGGCCAGCCGGGCCGCGATGGACAAGCCGAGTCCGCTGCCGGTGGGCCGTTGTCCGCTGTACCGGCGTGCCAGGGCTCCACGGTCGAAGGCGATGGCGGCGTCCTCCGCGGTAAGCCCGGGACCGCTGTCACGAACCTGGATGGCGACGATGCCGCGCTGGTGGTTACCTGGCGCCGTCGCGGGGGAGGGCGGCTCATCTTCGATCATCACCTTCAGGGCCAGGGGTTTCCCCGGCGGCGTGACGCGCAAGGCGTTGCCGATGAGCCCGTCAATGATTTGGCGGAGCCGCTGGGCGTCCGTGGTGACCATCAAGGGTTCCCCGGCATCCGCAGCGGGCAGGTGGACTGTGACCTCCACGCCCGCCTGGGCCGCTGCCGGCTGCCAGGCGCGCTGCGTCTGTTTCAGGAGCGCGGAGACGTCGACAGGTTGGACATCGAGCGTGAAATCGTCAGCCTCCAGCCGGGCCAGTGCCAGCAGGTCCCGGACAAAACCGTCCAGCCGGTCCGTTTCCGCGGCCAGGGTCTGGCCCACACGGGCTGCGTCTTCGGGTGGCA
The DNA here is from genome assembly GCF_030209295.1 of Pseudarthrobacter sp. lyk4-40-TYG-27. Classification (NCBI taxonomy): domain Bacteria; kingdom Bacillati; phylum Actinomycetota; class Actinomycetes; order Micrococcales; family Micrococcaceae; genus Pseudarthrobacter; species Pseudarthrobacter sp. lyk4-40-TYG-27. The sequence goes on along the minus strand of NZ_JARVSH010000004.1, from coordinate 311,058 downwards.
CCAATCCGTCCTGCAGGGCCTCGGCGTATCCGCGCAGCGCGGTGAGCGGCGTGCGGATCTCATGCGAGATGGACAGCAGGAATTCCCGTTGCCGGCTTTCGCTGGCCAGCAGCGCATCGTCCAGCGTGTTGATCGCCTCGCCCACGGCACGGACCTCGGCAGCGCCTGCGGGTTCAAAATGAACGGTCCGTTCACCGGCGGCCATCCGCCGTGCCGCCGCTGCAGTCCTGACGAGCGGGCCTGAGAGCCGGCGGGCAAGCAGGGTCCCGGCCAGGGCTGCGATCAGGAGCCCGGCCGCCAGGGCAAGGAGCGTTGGTTGCAGGAGCCGGGCCGATGCTGCGTTGACGTCCGAGAGCGACCGGGTCAGGACGATCCCGCCGCCTTTGGCGAGGGGCCTCGCTTCGACCAGGAACTGAACACCTCCACGGGTGACGGTGCGGGAGATTTTTTGCCCGGCGAGCACCGGGTGGACCGCGTCCGGGCCCAGGATCTGGGAGGCCGCACCGGTGACGGAACCGGCGGGAGTAATGGTGGAGAGATCGTAATTGTCCGGTCCGAGGAGATTGCGCTCCCGCAGGTCCAATGCCTGGGCGGCCACCGGGGCGGCGCTGAAGGCATCAGCCTGGCGGGAAAGCTGCTCCCGGGCCTGGTTGACGGCAGCGGAACGGATCAGCGGAAAGGCGACACTGCCGGTGACAAGGACTGCCAGGACGGCGACGGCGGCCGTGACGAGGGTGATGCGACCGGCCAGGGAACGCAGCCACAACATCGTGGCAGGTTCGGGGCGGCGCTCCCCGCGTACGCCCGGTCCGGGCGGCGGGCCACTCACGCCCGGTCGCCGTCCGCAGAGTATCCGACCCCGCGCAGGGTGCGGATGGGGTTGCCCGGACCGAGCTTGGAACGCAGCTGGGCGATATGCACATCCACGGTTCTCCCCGCCGAGTAGTCAGCCTGTCCCCACACCGCCGACAGGAGCTGCTCCCGGCTGAACACCCGGCCGGGGCTGGCCAACAGGTAGGCGAGCACATCGAATTCCCGCGCAGTCAACTCCACCGGCTTCCCTTCCACGCTGGCGGTGCGGTTCTCCCGGTCCAGGGCCACCGACCCGACGCGCAGGATTCCGCTGCCCGGGACGCCGGCGGTGCGGCGGAGCACCGTCTTGAGGCGCACCACCAGTTCCCGGGGCGAAAACGGCTTCGTCAGGTAGTCATCGGCGCCCAGCTCCAACCCCAGCAGCATGTCCACCTCCTCGTCGCGGGCGGTGACGAAGATGATCGGCGTCCAGTCGTTCCGGGCACGCATGCGCTGGCAGACCTCGATCCCGTCAATGCCCGGCAGCCCGACGTCGAGCACCACCGCCACCGGCCGCAGGCTCCGGACCCGCTCCAGGCCGCCTTCCCCGGTGGCCTCGACGTGCACGCCGAAGCCGGCCCGGCTCAGGTAGAGGCGCTGCACGTCAGCGATGGCGCGCTCGTCCTCAACAATCAGCACAAGCCCGCGGGACGGCGTGGTGCCGGCAGCTGTTGATTGCTCCATGCATCCATTCAACGCCATAGCAGCACCCGGCCGGCCGGCCGTCGCCTGAACTTTACCGTCCTCTTACATTCGCCGAACACAGTCCTGACTTGCCCGCGCCACAGTGGAAAGGCAACACAGCGCAGGCCCGGCACAAACTGCCCGGGTCCACTGAACCATCGAGGAGATACGCATGAACACCAATCCCACCGCGCCGCGCGACAGCGACGCACGCCGCTGGCGCGTTCGCGCAGGCGCGGCCGCTGCAGGAGCTGTCCTCATCGGGGGAGCGGTTCTTGGGGCGACGTCGGCCTCGGCGGCTGGCCAAAGCCCGGCACCTTCAGCCGGTGCCACCTCCGCGGCGGCGAGCCCAGGCAACGGGAAACAGTCCGCCGCCCATCCCTTCGCCCGCGCCCTCCGGAACGAGCTCAGGGTGGACCTCCAGGGAGCCGACGGCTTCGGGGACAAGGCCCACGAGATCGCCTATGTGCTGATCCACCACACCAAAGCCTTCGAAAAGCTCCCGGCCAACCTGCAGGCAGACCTGAAGACCCTGGAAGCAGCCGCGGCTCCCGACCGTGACGGCGATGCGGCGAAGATCAAGGACACTGCCCTCAACGGAGGCTACGGGGACAAGATTCAAAAGGCGGCCAAGGCCATCGAAGCCAAAGCGGCCCAAACACCCGCGAAGCCGTAGGCGACTCCACGGGACATTGGCCTTGCTCCGGCACGTTGGCGCTGCCTTGGCCACCTAGGCCGCTGCCCCGGCCCCGCTGCCCCGGCCGCAGGGCCGGGGCAGCGGCCGCCGGCCCGTGTGGCTCAGGAAGCGCGGCCCGCAGGAATCTGCTCATCGCTTTGACCCGGCTGCCCGCGGTGGAGCTGGAAGGCCGTGGTGACCATGGCAAAGTGGCTGAAAGCCTGCGGAGTGTTGCCCAGCTGGCGGCCTGCGCGTGCGTCCCATTCCTCGCTGAGCAGGCCCACGTCGTTGCGGAGCGCAAGCAGCCTTTCAAAGAGTTCCGTGGCTTCGGTCCGCCGCCCGGCGCCGAGAAGGGCGTCCACCAGCCAGAAGGAACACGCCAGGAAGACGCCTTCATTGCCGGGCAGTCCGTCGTCGCTCTCCTCCGGCCGGTAACGCAGGACGAATCCGTCCTGCGTCAGGTCACGCTGGATGGCTTCGATCGTCCCGACGACGGCCGGGTGGTCCGCCGGCAGGAAGCCGACCCGTGGAATGAGGAGCAGGCTGGCATCCAGTTCAGTGCCGCCGTAGGACTGGACGAAGGAGTTCAGCTCAGCGTTGAAGCCGTGCTCCATGACGTCTTTATGGATCGCGTCCCGCAAATCTTCCCACCGGTCCGCCGGGCCCGGCAGGTGGAACTGGCGGACGCCCTTGACCATGCGGTCCACGGCCACCCAGGCCATGACCTTGGAATGGGTGAAATGCCTGCGGGGTCCGCGGACTTCCCATAACCCGTTGTCAGGTTGCTGCCACACACCCTCGAGGTGTTCCATCAGCGCAGTCTGGATGTCCCACGAATCGTCCGGGACATGCAGGAGCGCGTTGCGGGTAAGGGAAAGCCCATCGATGACTTCGCCCCACACATCCAGCTGAAGTTGGTCCGCCGCGGCGTTGCCGGTCCGGACCGGCGAGGACTTTTCGTAACCGGCCAGCCAGGGCAGCTCGGACTCAGGAAGCCGGCGCCGCCCGTCGAGGGAGTACATGATCTGCAGGTCTGCAGGGTCCCCCGCCACCGCCCGCAGCAGCCATTGCCGCCAGGCCTTGGCTTCGTCCGTGTAGCCGGCCGTAATGAGCGACTGGAGGGTGAGGGTGGCATCCCGGAGCCAGCAGTAGCGGTAATCCCAGTTGCGCGGGCCGCCCGGCTGCTCAGGCAAAGAGGTTGTGGCGGCCGCTACGATCCCGCCGGTGGGGGCGAAGGTCAGCGCTTTCAGCGTGATCAAGGAGCGCTGAATGGCGTCGCGGTACGGACCGTCCGCCCCGCTGCGGGCCGACCATTCCTCCCAGTAAGCCACGGTCTGGGACAGCGCGGCGTCAGCACCGATCGTCCGCGAACGCTGGCGGTAGCTGGGGGCCCAGGTCAGGACGAACGGAACCGTGTCCCCGGCATGGACCGTGAACTCACTGACAGTGCGGCGGTGTTCGCCGTGCATGGGAACCGGTGAGGCGACGTGCACCGAGTCGGGCCCGGCGACGGCGTGGATCCCGGTCTTGGTGCGACGAACCCATGGAACCACGTGCCCGTAGTCGAAGCGCAACGCCAATTCGCTGTGCAGCTGGACTGTGCCCTCCAGTCCCTCAACGATCCGGACCAGGTTGGCGGCTTCATCCCGGGGAGGCATGAAGTCGGTGACCCGGACCCGCCCCGTGCCGGTCTCCCACTCGGTTTCCAAGACCAGCGTGTCGTGGCGGTAACGGCGGCTGGTGCAGGCTCCCGCATTCACGGGTGCCAGAAGCCACCGCCCGGCCTCCGGACTGTCCAGGAGGGCCGCGAAACAGGCAGGGGAGTCAAAATGGGGGAGGCACAACCAGTCGATGGAGCCGTCAGCGCCGACCAGCGCGGCCGTGTGCAGATCGCCGATGATGGCGTAGTCCTCGATCTTCCGCATCTCAGAGGTCCTGGAAGTCCAGGACGACTTTCACGTCGTCGTCCCTCCGCCGGAAGGCATCGTCAAAGTCAGCCAAGGGGACCCGGCGGGAAATCAACCGGTGAAGCCAGCCCTGGTCCGCCTTTTCCAACGCCTCAACCGCAGCCTCGTAGTGGCTGCGGTTGGCATTGACGCTGCCGAACACCGATTCGTTGCCCAGTACCAGGGTCCGGTTGACGGAACCAACGTCCACGGAATTGGTCTTGCCGGGTGAGGAAACCCCCGTCAGGCACGTGACCGAATCCACCGCACGGCAGGTCAGGGTCTCCATCACTACGGAGGCCACACCGGTGCATTCGACTAGCACGTCGGCTTCCACCCCGGAGGTCGCAAGGCTTTCCGAATGGTAAATGGCACCAAGGTCAGCGACGAGTTCGGGTTTGGGGCCGGTGGTCACCCGATCAAACACGTGCACTTCCAGACCGCGCTGCACGCCCAGGAGCGCTGCCAGCAGGCCCACGGGGCCGGCACCTGTCACCACGGCGGTTTTGGGCTCGAAAAAGGCGCGCGAACCGATCGCATCAATGTGCTGCCACGCCTTGGCGACGATGGTGGTGGGCTCCAGCAGGACACCCACATCTTCCAGGGACCCCGAAAGCCGCACCAGTGCGTGGGGGTCGGCGCGGTAGCGGTCACGGGCAAAGCCGTGCAGTCCTTTGATTCCATGTTCGGTGTAGCGGCCGTTGCGGCACATGTCCCACTGGCCGGCCGCACAAGCGGGGCACGGCACAGGATCCGGGCGCCTGACGATTCCCACCACCAGGTCACCGGCGCTGAGTCCGCTGCATTCCGGGGCTTCGAGGACCCGCCCGAGGTTTTCGTGGCCCAGGACAAGGTAGGGGGAGACCTCCGGTGCTTCGCCGTACTCGCCGGCGGTGATTTCAATGTCCGTTCCGCAGAGGCCTATGGCCAGGGTTTCAACGAGGACCGAACCTTCGGCGGTGGCGGGTTCGGCGATTTCCCTGAGCTCCATTGAATCGACGGAACCGGGGATAACGGTTAAAGCTTTCACAATTTCCTCCCTGCCTCAGGACACTTTGTGGTGCCCGTTCCATTTGGATCCGTGCAGAAAACATGTGGTTTTCCCAGCGTTTGCCGTGAGCTTACGCAAATAGCCTGAATACCGGCCCGGAAAAGGCTGGGAGCCGCCACATCACTATTGACGGGTGGTCCACCTTGCCTCGATTTTTCGCTTGGACGGAGGGGGCGGAGTCCTGTGCCAGCAGGTCCTTGCGCAGTTGTGTATTCAGGTCTAACGTCTGGGCTAACTTTGAAATTCGTGGTGACTGGGCGCACGAATAAGAACCAGTGAAGAAATTGCTGATTATTTGCTTATTAGTGCCCAGGAGCCTTTTGTGAGCATCAAGCGTTCCCTGACATGGTTGTCCCAGTCCGTTGTTGCCGCCGCCTTGGTGGCCGGGTCCCTTCTGGCGATGTCGCCGGCGGCCTCGGCTGATCCGGTCTACGGTACGCAAAGCATCTCCTACTCAGGGGTGGCGAATCCGCCCACCTCGGATAAACCCCAGAGCAAACTGTGGTGGAATGACGGCTCCTGGTGGGCGGATATGTGGACAACCGGCAGCGGCTGGCACATTTACCGCCTCGACCGTGGAACGCACACCTGGGTGGATACCGGATTACTGAATGACGCGCGCGGAAATACGCTGGCCGATGTGCTGTGGGACGGCACGCATCTGTACATTGCCTCCCACGTCGTTGCGGTTTCGACCAACTCAAGCCCCGTCGTTTCGGTGACCGGTCAGCCCGCCAACCTTTACCGGTACAGCTACGCCGGCGGCAAGTACACCCTTGACGCCGGATTCCCCACGGTCATCACGAACAACACCAGTGAATCAATGACCATTGACGAAGACAGTACCGGGGCCATCTGGGCCACCTGGACGCAGGTGGCCGGGAACTCCACCGCCGGCTACACCAACACCGTGTATGTGAACGACTCCGCACCCGGGGGCACCAGCTGGGCAAGCCCGTTTGTCATCCCGGTCTCCAACCCGAATGCCACACCAGATGACATCTCAGCGGTTGTCGCATTCAACAAGAACAAGATTGGCGTCATGTGGAGCGACCAGCTCACCGGGTCTGTCTGGTGGGCCACGCGGACCGACGGAACCTCGCCCACGGCGTCGTCATCGTGGAAACAACAGCCCGCCATCAGGGGTACTGGCCAGGCTGATGACCACCTCAACATCAAGTCGTTGCAGGCTGATCCCAGCGGGCGGGTCTTTGCCGCCGTCAAGACGAGCCTCAACGATACGTCCTCGGATCCCACGCTGCCCCAACTGTTGCTGCTCGTCTTCAAGCCGGGAACCGGCTCCTTCACGCAATCAACGCTTTCCACAACCGGGGACTGCGTCACCCGGCCGCAGATCGTCCTGGACACCCAAAACAACCTGGTCCACGCCTTCGAGACGGCACCGCCGACGTCGGTCAGCGGGTGCGCATTCTCGGGCGTGGCCGGAAGCATCTATGAGAAGACCGCGTCCATGGACAACCCGGTGTTCGGCTCGGGACGTGGAACGCCGGTCATCCAAAGCGCCTCCTCGTCCAACATGAATGATGTGACCACCACCAAACAGGGCGTTGACGGCACCACCGGCCTGGTGGTCATGGCCAGCGACAACGTGGCAAAGCGCTACTGGTTCTCGGACCGGTCCCTCGGCCCCGCCGCCCCTGCCCCGGTGGCGTCGTTTACGGCTTCGCCGACGTCGGGGACGGCGCCGTTGAACGTGACGTTCACGGACACGTCGACGGGGTCGCCGACGTCGTGGGCATGGGATTTTGGTGACGGCGGGACCTCCACGGTGCAGAACCCGACCCACAGTTATGCGGCGGCGGGGACGTATATGGCCAAGCTGACCGCGACGAACGGCACGGGGCCGTCGTCGCCCGCTTCGGCGACGATTACGGTGACGGCGGCCGGGCAGGCGCCGGTGGCGTCGTTTACGGCTTCGCCGACGTCGGGGACGGCGCCGTTGAACGTGGCGTTCACGGATACGTCGACGGGCACCCCGACGTCGTGGGCATGGGATTTTGGTGACGGCGGGACCTCCACGGTGCAGAACCCGACCCACAGTTATGCGGCGGCGGGGACGTATGTGGCCAAGCTGACCGCGACGAACGGCACGGGGCCGTCGTCGCCCGCTTCGGCGACGATTACGGTGACGGCGGCCGGGCAGGCGCCGGTGGCGTCGTTTACGGCTTCGCCGACGTCGGGGACGGCGCCGTTGAACGTGGCGTTCACGGATACGTCGACGGGCACCCCGACGTCGTGGGCATGGGATTTTGGAGATGGCGGGACTTCCACGGTGCAGAACCCGACGCACAGTTATGCGGCGGCGGGGACGTATACGGCCAAGCTGACCGCGACGAACGGCACGGGTTCAGGCTCGGCCACCAGCACCATCACGGTGACCACCGCAGGTACCAACACGCCGCTGGAGCTCAATGATGCCACGGTGGGTACGGGGCTGAACCAGTTCAATTACAGCGGTTCCTGGAGCGTCAGCAACCCTGCGACGGCGTACAAGTCGGACAACCACTTTGCCAACGCCACCAACGCCAGTTATCAGGTGCAGTTCAGCGGTACGCAGGCCAAGATCTTCGCCGAGAAGAGTTCGGCCCTGGGCATCGTGGGTGTCTCCATCGACGGTGGCCCCGAGACGATGGTTGACCCGTACGCCTCGTCCCGGTCTGAGCAGAACCTGCTCTACACCAGCCCGGTCCTGGCCAGCGGCACCCACACACTGAAGGTCCGCATCACGGGAACCAAGAACGCCTCCGCCACCGGCACCTACGCCGCCGCCGACCGCGTCGAAATCACGGCCAGCGGGACCACCCCGCCGCCGCCTCCTGCCCCGGTGGCGTCGTTTACGGCTTCGCCGACGTCGGGGACGGCGCCGTTGAACGTGACGTTCACGGATACGTCGACGGGCACCCCGACGTCGTGGGCGTGGGATTTTGGTGACGGCGGGACTTCCGCGGTGCAGAACCCGACGCACAGTTACGCGGCGGCGGGGACGTACACGGCCAAGCTGACCGCGACGAACGGCACGGGTTCAGGGTCGGCCACCAGCACCATCACGGTGACCACCGCAGGTACCAACACGCCGCTGGAGCTCAATGATGCCACGGTGGGTACGGGGCTGAACCAGTTCAATTACAGCGGTTCCTGGAGCGTCAGCAACCCTGCGACGGCGTACAAGTCGGACAACCACTTTGCCAACGCCACCAACGCCAGTTATCAGGTGCAGTTCAGCGGTACGCAGGCCAAGATCTTCGCCGAGAAGAGTTCGGCCCTGGGCATCGTGGGTGTCTCCATCGACGGTGGCCCCGAGACGATGGTTGACCCCTACGCCTCGTCCCGGTCTGAGCAGAACCTGCTCTACACCAGCCCGGTCCTGGCCAGCGGCACGCACACCCTGAGGGTCCGCATCACGGGAACCAAGAACGCCTCCTCCAGCGGCACCTACGCCGCCGCCGACCGCGTGGAAATACTCTCCAACTGACCGCGAGATTTCTTGAGGGGCAGAAATCCCTTGTGGAATGGAAAAGGTCCGACCAGGCATTCGCCGGGCCGGACCTTTTCAACCTCGCCCTGGCCGGCGGCCTGGCCGTCGTCGTCGCCTGTTTCTCGCGTCGGACGGCCGGACGCCTTGGCTGAAGCTTCGATGGGAAGTGTCCCGGCCCAGCGTCGAGGACACGCTTGGTCGGGCCGTTGTTGCTAGGCATGGGACTTGCCATCGTTAGCCTTGATTGACCGAGTAACAGGTGAACCGTTGAGAGCCATTCTTGAGGGGTATCCGTTGCGAGCGGCTCATCGCCACCCCGGGGCAGTTGACCCCGCCGCCCTCTGAAAGGACCACCATGGACATCGTTGAAGTGATTCTGAACGACCACCACGAACAACGGCGCCGGTTCGCCCTGCTGGACGAGATGCACGGCTCCGAACCGTCAGACCTCGACGCTGTCTGGAACCAACTCCGCATCCTGCTGGAAGTCCACGCCAAAGGGGAGGAGGACCTGTTTTACCCCGAGTTGCTGAAATTGGGGGAGGGCGCAGGTGGGAAGGATTCCCCCGAGGACGAAACCACCGATGCGATTCATGACCACAACGAAATCAGGGACGCCATCAGTGAAGTCTCCCGGCACCAGGCGGGGACGCAGCAGTGGTGGGCGGCCTTGGCCAAGGTCAATGAAGCCAACGGTGATCACATGGCGGAGGAGGAACGCGAAGGCCTGACCGACTTCCGGCAGCACGCGTCCCTGGAGCTGCGCCACCGCCTGGGCTTGTCCTTCGCCATCTTTGAGTCGAAGCACGCCTCCGGCATCAAGGCCCAGGACGTCAGCCCCGAAGATTACGTCCGCGATAACGAATAGCGCATGGCGTGACCGTCAGCTTGTGACCCTTGGCTCCACCGGTTTCTTGACCGTGGCCAGCAGGAAAACACCGGCGACGGCGGTGGCACCGGACAGCAGGAACAGGACGATGGCCAGTGGGGGAGCCGCGGCCGCCTCGCCGAGGATGGTGACGCCGATGGCCACGGCGACGAGCGGGTCGATGACGGTCAGGCCGGCCACCACCAGTTCCGGGGTACCTCTGGTGTGGGCATTCTGGACCAGGAAGCTGCCTGCCAGCGCCGCAATGAGCAACCCCGCCAGGCACGTCAGGGACAGCCATTCGAAATCACCCTGGAACAGCCTGGCGATGACGGTCTTGGCTAAGGCTGCGACGAAACCGAACAGGATTCCGGCGCCGGCGGTAAACACCACGGCACCCGAGCGGTGGCGCCACAGCGCGTACGCCATCGCCACGCACGCGAGGACGACGGCGAGCACGATCAGGATGGTGACCAGGTGCCGGTCGCTGATTTCCACATCCGCCGCCGAGAACGCCGCCACGGTGACGAACACACCCACCCCGCCGATGCAGAGGGCGACGGCGGTCAGGGCCCGGCGCCCGGGCGGCCTGCGGGTCATCCGGGCAGTCGCAAGAGTTGTGACCACCAACGCCACGGCGCCAATGGGCTGCACAACGATCAGGGGAGAGAATCGGAGGCTGGTCAGCTGGAGGAGGACAGCCGCACCCAGCATCCCCGTCCCGGCGAGCCACACCGGCCGGCGTACCAGGGCCTGAAGGCGCCCGCCGCCCATGCTGCCCGCCGAACGCCCGGACGCGGCCGGCTGGTCTTCTACGGCCCGGTGCTGGAACAGGGTTCCCAGCGCGAGCAGGACTGCGCCTGCCACTGCGATGGGGATGCCCAGCCAGTTATAAGACGTCAGTGCGGACACAGCCGCTGCCTGGATCATGGTCTGACAGTACCCAAGGGCGGCATCCCCGGTCCGGTGCCGCTAGGCCCGCCCACAGCCCGGCAACCTAGCGCTGGGCGATCCTGAACAGCGCTCCCGTGGGATCGGCCAGGACGGCAATGCGGCCAAACGGCGTATCCTCGGCAGGATGGATCACCGTGCCACCCATGGACGTGGCCATATCCACCCCGGCATCGGCGTCCGCAATGTGAAAATACACCGTCCAGTTGGACGGCACGCCCTCCGGAAGGTAGCTGGCCTCCATGATGCCGGCCCGTGAGGAATCACCGGAGCCGAGCGTGGTGTAACGGAAATCATCGGTGTCGCTCATGACGTCGGTTTCCCAGCCAAAGACGTCCTGGTAGAACTTCACCGACGGCGCGTATTCGCGGGTGTGGAGTTCGTGCCAGTAGGGGGTGCCGGGTTCGCCCTTCGCCTGGTACCCGGTGTGGCCGCCGAACTGCCAAGCTCCCACGGCCGCGCCGCCCGTGTCACCAAACATGGCCATGTGCCCCTGCTCCGGGACCTCCATGGGCGGCATGAAAACCTGGCCGCCGGCCGCGTGGGCAGCCGCCGCGGTGGCCTTGATGTCCTCCACCCGCAAATACGTGGTCCACACGTCGGGATAGCCGGATTCGGCGTCGTTCTTCATCATCCCGGCCACCGGCAAGCCATTGGCGAGGGCCGTGATGTAACCGCCGTATTTCTCCTGGTCACCCTCCTGATACGTCCAGCCGAACAGCCGGTTGTAGAACTCGCGGGACCTCTCAGGATCCGAGGTCATGAGGTCGATCCAGCAGGGATCACCGGGGGCAAACGTTGGCTGGGGCATGGGGACTCCTGGGGTTTGTTGGGAAAGTGCCGGATGGTCTGCTACCGACTCTAGTGCCGCCCCGGCCGCCCGCGACAGCCCTTGCCGGGAGGCCGCCGTCGTGCCCTGACATCGCAGCGCCGGGGTGCCTGCGTTGCCGTCCGACGGCGGGCTCCGCCACAATGGTGCCCATGACTCCCATGTCCCTTCTCGCCTTCGCCGGGCTGTGCCTGCTGCTGTCTGTCACGCCGGGTCCGGACACCTTCCTGGTGCTGAGGATCTCGCTGCAGAACGCCGGGGCCGGAATTGCGGCGGCGTTCGGTTCGGCCGCGGCGGCCCTGGTGTGGGCCGCCCTGGTGGGTGTGGGCCTGGCCGCAGTGCTCGAGGAGTCGGCCGAGGTGTTCCGCTGGCTTAAGATCGCCGGCGGCCTGTACCTGCTGTACCTGGGAGTCTCGTCACTGATCCGGGCGCGGCGCACCTCGGGGACTGCCGGCCCGGAAGTCCCCGCCCGCCGGGCGTACAGCCGCCGGGCCGGGTTCGGCGCCGGTGCCTTCTCCACACTGCTCAACCCCAAAGTTGGGCTGTTCTACCTTGCGGTGGTGCCCCAGTTCATCCCGCACGGCGGCAACACCCTGAACACCGCCCTGGTCCTGGGCGCCATCGAAAGCGTCATCGGGTTCCTGTACTTGGCGGCCGTCGCCGTCGTAGCCGCCAAGGCAATGGCGTGGCTGCAGCGCCCCCGGGTGAGCCGGTCCTTGGAACGCGGGAGCAGTGGCATCCTCGCCGCCTTGGGCCTGGGGATGGTGGCCTCAAGCGCCGGCTCGTAGTTCCTGTGAATTGCCTGCCAGTGTCCCGCGGTCCGGGGTGCCGGTCCGTCACAGCCCTCTTCGCGGAGTAGGGTGAAAAGACGGTTGCCGGCGTGATGTGACGCGGGGAGCTGGCAACCGGTGCTGTACCACCACGCGCGGAACCGGAGACACCTATGCCCAAGGAATTCCCTGCCGCGCGGGAACCTGCCAAGCGCCCCAACCTTTTCCGCGCCACGGGAACAACCCTGGGCTGGATCACGCTTTTCCTGGGCGTTAGCGCGCTCTGCGGCGCCCTGGTGGCGGGCCTGATGATGCCCGCGGCGGCGGTGACCGAGACGGCGGTGGCGGACGGCGCCGCCGCGCTCAAGACTGATCTGCCCAACGACGTGTTTTCGGCGCCACCGGCCCAGATGACGCGGGTGCTGGCCGCTGACGGGTCACTGATTGCCACCCTGTTCAGTGAGAACCGGACCCGGATTTCCCTGGACCAGATGTCCCCCAACATCAAGAACGCCATCGTGGCCATTGAGGACTACCGGTTCTACCAGCACGGCGGCATCGATCCCGAGGGCATCTTCCGTGCCTTGGTCATTGACGCCGGCGGCGGCCACCAGGGGGCCTCGACGCTGACGCAGCAGTACGTCACCAACATGCTCAACGAAAACCTGATTGCCCAGGGCAAGGACGCCCAGGTGGTGCTGAACGGGCAGAAAGGCCTGGACCAGAAAGTCCAGGAGATGAAGCTCGCCATCGGCCTCGAAGAAAAGTACTCGAAGGACCAGATCCTCGCCGGGTACCTGAACGTGGTGGGTTTCAACGCGAACGCCTACGGCATCGAGGCGGCCAGTCAGTACTTCTTCTCCGTCGACGCCAAGGACCTCACGCTGCCGCAGGGGGCGCTGCTGGCCGGACTGGTCAACGGCCCCTCGCTGTATGACCCCACCGTCCATCCCGAGGCCGCGAAAACCCGGCGTGACCTGGTGCTGGACGCCATGCTGCAGCACGGCTACATCGACCAGCAGCAGCACGACGACGCCGTGAACATGCCCCTCCAGCTCAAGGTCAATCCACCCAAGCAAGGGTGCGCCTACGCCTCCCAGGCCCAGTACTTCTGCGACTACGTGCTCCACCAGATCGAAAATGACCCCGCCTACGGCGCCACGCAGGATGAACGGGACCAGAAGATCATGGCGGGCGGCCTGACCATCAAGACCACCCTGGACCCGCGGCTGCAAGGACCGGCACAGTCCCAGGTGGACGCCACGGCCGGCGCCAATCCGGACAAATGGGGCGCATCCCTGGTCACCATCGAACCCGGTACCGGGAAGGTGCTGTCCATGGCGCAGAACTCCAGGAAGCTGCCCGATGAAGGCAGCGGGTTCGTCTCCGACTACAACTTCAACGTGGACAGCAGCGACGCCGCCGGGAACAGCCTCGGCGGTGTTGGCGGGATGCAGCCCGGTTCCACGATGAAGCCCGTCACCCTCGCCGCGTGGCTGGGGGAGGGCAAGTCCACCAACCAGGTGGTCGATGCCTCCAGGCGCCGCTACGGCATCAACTACCCGTGGAAGACAACCTGCCACCCCGTCCAGGGCTGGTTCGACAGCACCGTGCCGCAGTCCTCCGACCTGCAAAACGACGAGCCCAACTGGTACCGGCCCATGACGGTCCGGGAAGGCATCTACCAGTCGATCAACACGGCAACGTTCGCGTCGCTGGCCGGGTTGAACGATTTCTGCGACGTCCAGCGTGCGGCAGACGCCATAGGGCTGCACCTGGGCAGCGGGCACGACCAAAAGATCGACCTCTCCACCCTGGGCAACATCCTGGGCAGCCAGAACGTTGCCCCCCTGACCATGGCGAACGCCTTCGCAACCTTCGCCGCCAACGGCACCTACTGCGCACCCATCTCCATCACCGAAGTGGACGACGCCCAAGGCAAGAAGATCGGCGGACAGGCACCGTCCTGCCAGCCAGGCTCCCTGAATCCGGACGTGGCCAAAGCCGTCACCAACGTCCTCCAGGACGTCCTCACCAAGGGATCGGGCCTGCTGATTCCGCAGAAGCTGGGAGTTCCGGACGCCGCCAAGACGGGCACCAACGAGTACAACAACCAGACCTGGGTGGTGGGCTACACCAAGGGGCTGGCCACGGCGTCGTTCTTCGGCGACCCCTTCAACGGCGGACCCAGCCGGCTGGGGCGCAACATCACTGTCAACGGAAAGTTCTATCCGGCAGTGGACGGGGCCTACATTGCCGGACCGCAATGGGCGCAGTACATGCAGGGCGTGGTGGGCCTCTTCGACCACGGGAACTTCGACGCCCCGCCGCAGAGCTTGGTCAGCGCCCCCGGCCCGCAGCCCACCAAGAGCAGGTAACGGCGGCCCCTTCCGCCGGGTGCTGAAGGTTCCCGCATGCACTGTGGTGCGCGCCGCCGTCGTACTTCCCTGCCCTGCCGCCGGGGCCTGCACGGGCCTACGCGGTGGTTGCGCGGGGCAGCCGGATGCACAAGCAGGCCCCGGTTGCTCCGGGGTGGCTGGTTCCACAGCTCCCGCGGAAGGACCGTTATGGACATCGTTCAAACCGGTTTTGAATGACCACCACGAGACGACATCCGGGACAACGAATAGCGGCCCGCTCTAGGAAGCCGCGACGGCGAACAGCCCGGCAACGCCGAGCAGGTACAACACCAGGACCAGCAAGGAGTCCACGCCCATGCCCAGCAGCTTCTTTTGCGGCCGGAAGAGGATCCCCAGCAGGTAGACGAGGGTGAGCAGGATGGCCAACGCGGTGAGGTAGATGTCCGTTGACTGGGCTTGGGGGAGTACCGGCTTGCCCGTGATCAGCACCGCCAGCAGGAACAGCACCGGAAGGAAGGCATTGCCGCCGAAGATGTCGCTGAACGCGAGTTTGTAGTCCCCCTGCTTCACGGACGTGAGCCCGGTGGAGATCTCCGGCAGTGAGGTTGCCAGCGCCAGGAACGTGGCACCGAACAGCACCCCGGAGAGTCCGATGTTTCCGGCGATCGCATCACCGCTGCGTTCCAGCACCACACCGGCGCCCAGGGTGGCAAGCGCGGCGACGCTGAAGATCAGCACCGAGGTGCCGGTGCGCAGGTGCTTGTTCTTCTCGGCGCCCTGCTTCTTGGAGTGCCCCCTGGGTTTGTCCTGCGCCCCGGGGGCGTCCCCTTGCTGGTGCCAGGGCAGGTCCTTCTGGGAGCGCTGCACCAGGATCAGGCCAACAATCCAGAACACCGCAATGAGGACCGCGGCGGGCGTGAGCCGGAACGCCACCAGGTTGCCGGGCATCTGGCTGCCGGCGATCACCACGCCCAGGACGGCGACGACGGTGACCGCCTCGATCACCAGCGTCAGGGATGCCGCGCGGTAGCTCAGCGGGTGGCCGCCTTTGTTGCCCAGGGCATCCAGGACCACCAGCACCACCGTCTGGATGGCAATGCCGCCCAGGATGTTGCCCACGGCCACGCCAATGTTGTTGGCCAGGGCTGCGGAGACGGTGATGGCGATTTCGGGCAGGTTGGTGGCGATGGCCAGCAGGATGAGGCCGCCCAGCGCGGAGCCCAGGTGCAGGCGGTCATCGAGGATGTCCGTCTGTTTGGACAGCTGGATCCCGGCCACCCAGATCACGGCCGCAGCGGCGGCAAAGATGAGCAGGAGGACTGCAAGGGGCAGTGATTCCAATCCGGGGTCCCTTCCTGGTGGGGTCGCTAAACCGCGTGACGTATTCCCCCATGCCTGGGCCGTACCCACATTTGTGCTGGTCACCCATCTTCACGCTGCTCAAACCCGCATTCACGCCCATTGGTTAGAGTCGTCTTTCGGGCACTGTGAAAGGGGTATGAGGCCATGGAGGGGAAGCCTTACGTGCCGAATGAATTGCTGTCACGGCTGGTGGGGGACCGGCTGTACTCGGTGGAGTTCGTCCTCAACGACTACGTGCAGCTGCGCTTCGACGGCGCTCCGGCAGGGATCTCAGGTGTTGGTGCCAGGATGCCCAACAGGCGTGCTTGTTGGACTGCCATGAGCCGGTCACGCACGTCCAGTTTGCGGTAAATATGCTCAAGGTGTTTGGTTGCAGTGCGTGGCGATATGGTGAGCCGCCTGGCGAGTGCTTCTGCCGTTAGACCCTCACTCAGGAGCGTGAGGATTGTCAGCTCACGACCCGTCAAATCATGTGCTGAGCTCTTCGGGACCAGGCTGGCCTGAGCCGAGGCAACAATCAGTTGGAGGGACAGCCCGGTGAGCACGGGTTGCAGCAGTCCGGCCAGCGCCATCTCCTGTTCAGTGAAGTCCCTGTCAGGCCGGGAGACAAGGTAGGCGTTATGGTCGGGGCCACCGAGTCGCAGCGGTATGGAGAGTTGATGGTTAACGCCCCAGGGGCGGGACAAGTCTTCCCAAACCCCTTTCTGGTGGTCGCTGGCCAACGCGGCGGGGACCCGGCCGTAGGACTGCGGCGCGGTCTGCCCAGTGAACACAAACCAGCGAAGCAGCGGTTGTTGCCTGAAGTCGTAACCGCCTGGAGGATCGTTCGGAATGTAGTCGAGCGGCCAACAGGAAAGGATATGGTTCTCCCACTCCGGGCTCACGTGGTTCCGCGATGCAAACGAACCGTTGAACGACTCGGCCATGAGCTTAAGAAGCTGTGCCTCGTAGTGCGTGGACGCGGCCGGCGGCCCCTGAAGGACGTCCCCCAAGAACTCCAGCCACAATTTGTAAAGCGCGTCATTGCGAACCACGCGAGAATCTTAGATCCAGGCGGCGCCCAACAACAGCCGCGATACTACCCATTTAAGCCCCTGTTTAGTGTTCCTTCCAGTACGTAGAACTGCTTAGGGAAACAGCCCGCAAACTTTTCTAAGCTGGACATAGCGGGCACAGAAACTTACCTCACTGTCCTGCATCTATTGAACTGGAGCCGCCTGCATCCCAGGGAGGCGGCGATCTAGGTCCGGTCGCACGGCTTGCCCGGAAGCGTGCAGGCACATTCCATTTCCGGAAAGACACATCGCACCAGCACCCAATTTTGAATAGAGAAGAATCATGAAAAATGGAGCCAAACCCTTTGCGCTCGTTGCGCTGCTGACGGCCACCGCGGTGGCCGCGGCCCAACCAGCCCGCGCGGACGATTCCCTCATCCTGCCTGCAGGTTTGGGCTGTGCAAACTTTGACCTGCAACTCCAGAGCTCCGGAGGTAATTTGCAGACAAAAGACTTCTACGACAGGGACGGAAGCAAGGTCCGTACCATTACGGCGGGAAAGGGCGTCCTGCTCACCTATACAAATTTGGCAAACCGGCGATCCATTTCTTTCAACACGAGCGGCTCGGTATCGAAGACCACGTACAACGCTGACGGTTCCTTAACCGTCAGAGCAAGTGGCCATAACGGATTGATTCTCTTCCCCACCGACGTTCCGGCTGGCCCAACCACCACCCAGTACATCGGGGCCATCGTTTACACGGTCGATCCCGCCACTGGCGTGTTCACGTTGGCCAGCACCTCAGGGCAAGCCGTGGACGTCTGCGCTGCGCTGGGCTAGCAAGGCCACAGGACGCCACACGGCAGTCACCGGGCCAGCGCAACAAGGTCGCGGCGAAGTGCTTCAATAGCCGGCATTTCCCGCCACTCTCTTGGGCTGGCCACCCATTACAGTTCATGCCGTACTTGGAGACAGCCATGATCGCACAACACAACTTAGTCATTGCCGCCCTTTTCCCTGCGCTCTTCCTCACCGGAGGAGGAACTGCCAATTCATCCGATTCCGGGGACAATCCACTGACTACATACGTGGACTGCCCGCTGGAAAGGATCGGGTCCCAGCTCGTGCGTTGCGACAATCTCACAGGCACGGGAGCGGAAGCACCTGCCTGGATCCCCGAGCAGAAGTAGGCCACGAAGCCGCTGAGGTCGGCCCCCGCCGCCGGGACGCTGGCGGTGCTTCGCAAAACTGCTAACCATGCTTACTATTGTGGGGCGCGGGCTGCCCGCTGGGGGCAGAGCACCCGCGCCGCACCGGAGGTCTCTCAAGCATGGACAACGAACTGCGTCCCCTCACCGATGATGAACTGATGTCTGAGCAGGCCACCGCCCTGCCGGACAAGGAAGTGGCATCCGTCCTGGACCTGAACGCGGACCTGGACCTGGGCATTAACGCTGCGGCTCCCATCGACCTGGCCGTAGCCGCCAACGCGAACGTGGCGGCCCCCATCGACGCGGCAGCCTCGGCAAACATTCTCTCCTTCGGCTCTGACGCGCAGGCGCTCTCGAACCAGGACGCCGCGATTGACCAGGGCATCGTGGCCGACGCCAATGCCGACTCCGCCCAGGACAGCGTGATCGGCCAGGGCGACGGCACCACCGAGACGGGCACAGGCACCACCGATGCTGGCACCACCGGAACCACGGATGGGACCACCGGAACAGCTCCTGCCCCCACAAGCACCGGTGGCGTCACCGACGCAGCGGGCGCGCTGAACGGCAACCTGCTGAACGTGGACGTGAACCTGGACGCCGACGCCGCCATCGCCGCCCCCATCAACGGTGCCGTGGCCGCGAACGCCAACGTCGCCGCCCCCATCGATGCGGCCGTTGCCGCGAACATCGGTTCCATCGACAGCCAGGCGTACGCCATCTCGGACCAGAGCGCCACCATTTCGCAGCACATCGACGGCGAGGCCAACGCCACAGCCGGCCAGACGTCCAACCTGCAGCAGTAAGCCAAGATGACCCAAACCCACGGCGGCCCGCCTCCCGAGGCGGGCCCGCCGTCGTCACGCGTTTCCCTCGCCCAGGAACCGCCGGGCCAAGGACGTACGACGGCGGGAGTCCACCTTCCGGCCCTGGCCGACGGCGTGCAGCTGCTTGGCACGGCTGAGGGCTCCGGCTACCGTGAGCCGCCCGCCCTGGTGCGCCGCGGCGACGGCCAGACCCTCCAGCTCACCCGGCTGCTGTACCTGGTGCTGGAAGCGGCGGACGGGAACCGGGACCTCGACGGAATCGCCCGGCACGCCAGCGAGGGATCCGGGCGGCTGGTCAGCGCGGAGAACGTGCGCACCCTGATGGATTCGCAGCTGCTCCCGATGGGCCTGCTGCGGCTTGCCGACGGCAGCCAGCCCGAGGTCAAGAAGTCCAACCCGCTGCTGGGCCTGCGGTTCCGCTACATCGTGACGGATCCCGAACGGACCCGCAGGATCACCGCGCCGTTCGCTGTCCTGTTCAACCCGCTGATCGTGGTGGCCGTGACCGCGGCGTTCCTGGCGGCCTGCTGGTGGGTGCTCATGGTCAAGGGCCTGGGCTCGGCCACCCACGAGGCGTTTGCCCAGCCCGCCCTCCTGTTGCTGATCCTCGCCGTCACCATCCTCTCCGCCGGCTTCCACGAATTCGGCCACGCCGCCGCCACCCGCAAGGGCGGCGCAACCCCCGGCGCCATGGGGGCCGGGCTGTATCTCCTGTGGCCGGCATTCTTCACCGACGTCACCGACTCCTACCGGCTGGGCCGCGGCGGCAGGATCCGCACCGACCTCGGCGGCCTGTACTTCAACGCGATAGTGGCGGTGGCCATCATGGGGCTGTGGTGGGCCACCGGCTTCGACGCGCTGCTGCTGGTGGTGGTTACCCAGATCCTGCAGATGGTCCGCCAGCTGATCCCGCTGGTGAAGTACGACGGGTACCACATCCTCGCCGACGCCACCGGGGTGCCGGACCTCTTCCAACGGATCAAACCCACCCTCCTGGGGATCCTGCCGTGGCGGTGGGGGAACCCGGAAAGCAAGGTGCTCAAGCCCTGGGCACGCGCCGTCGTCACCGCCTGGGTCCTGGTCACCGTGCCGGTACTGCTCTTCAGCATGGTGATGATGGTGCTGTCCCTGCCCAGGCTGCTGGCCACGGGCTGGGCCAGCGCGGGGAAGCAGCAGGAACAGCTCGCTGCCAGCCTGTCCGCCGGTGACTTCGCGGGCGTGGCGGTGCGGGCGCTGGCCATGGTGGTGGTGGCGGTGCCGGTGCTGGGCGTCCTGTACATCGTGGTGCGGCTGCTGCGGCAGTTGGTGACGGGGCTGTGGCAGAAGACCCGCGGCAAGCTGGTCCAGCGGACCATCGCCATGGGTGCCGTGGCCGTCCTGCTCGCCGGGCTGGCCTGGGCGTGGTGGCCCGACGGCGGGACGTACCGTCCGGTCCAGGCGTACGAACGCGGGACGATCGGTGATGCCACCCGGGCCATCCTTCCCGTCCGCGACAGTGGGGCGTTGCGGCAGGGCAGTGCCGGACGGACCCTTGCGTTGTGGCCCGCTGGAGCCGCCAAGCCCACCCGGGACAACCCGCAGCTGAGCATGGTCTTGGTGCCCGTTGGCGGATCCCCGGCGGGTGCATCGCCCGGCACTGCGTCCGGCAGTGCCTCGCCCGCATCCGCTCCGTCCTGGGTGTTCCCGTTCGACCGGCCAGCCGCGCCGGCCGCCGACGGAAACCAGGCGCTCGCCGTCAACACCACCGACGGCTCCGTGGCCTACAGCGTGGCGTTCGCGCTCGTATGGGCCGAGGACGGCGAGCCTGTGACCAGCACCAACGAGGCCTACGCTTTCGCCAACTGCACCGGGTGCGCGGCCGTGGCCGTGGGTTTCCAGGTGGTGCTGGTGGTGGGGCAGGCCGATGTCATCGTGCCGCAGAACCTCTCCGCGGCCGCCAACTACAACTGCCTGGACTGCCTGACCTATGCGCTGGCCAGCCAGCTTGTCCTCACGATCGACGGTCCGCTGGATGCGGCCGCCAAGCAGCAGCTCGAGGCATTGTGGGCGCAGATCGCCGACTACGGGAGGCACATCCAGGACGTGCCGCTCTCCGAGATCCAAGCCACGCTGTCCGGATACAAAGACCAGATCACGTCCATCGTCAAGGGCAATTCCGTGGCCGGAGGGACCTCGGTGGCAACGTCCCCGGCGTCCGCGGGCCCCAGCGGCGTTCCCTCCACGGGGCCCACCGCCCCGGCGGTGGACAGCCCTGCTGCGGTTCCCGCGACGGCACCCGCCGAAACCGCCGCACCCGCCCCGGCAGGGACCGGGGCGGCCACGGCACCGGCGGGCCAGTACGTGGAAGGCGGGCAGCCGACGTCGGCCGTTACGGGTGCGACGCCGGCACCCACCAACGACGCCGGGTACGGTGCCACGCCTGTTCCGGCGCCAACTTCCAGCGCCGGCTGACCACCGGACCGGTTGCACCTTTGAGCCCGGCACCCTTGTGAAAAGGGTGCCGGGCTCAATGGGTTTCCTGTTGGGTTACTGTACTTCCGGGTCAGCCCTGCGGGCCGCCGCCGGGGCCGCCGGTTTCCGTGGAAGTGACGGTGAAGGAGGCGTCCAGGTAGACGGTGGCGCGCGTTCCATCCGACGTGATGATGCGGGCCTCGTAGGTGGCGCCTTCGGCGTCGTTTTCCACGCGCTGGATGGTGGCGCCGGGGTTCGCCGCCAGGGCGGCGTCCGTCACTTTGGTCGCGGTGTCCCCGGTGAGGAGCGTCTCCGTGATGCCGTTGGCCTGGTGGCCGCCCTTTGATTCGTCCCGCGGAGCCTGACTGGTGGACGTGCCGGTGCTGGACTGGCTGGTGCTCGAGTCCGTAGTGGCGGCATTGGCCGGCAACGCCGCACTGGCCAAGGCGCCACCGCCGATGGCTGCTGCGAGGGCGAGGCTGGCGATCGCTGACTTTACGGTGGTCTTCATGTGGGCTCCTTCTGGGTTGGCCCTCCGCTGGAGGGGGATGAATCAAGCATCCGGGCCCCGGCTGTTCCCGATGTAGGGCTCCGCTGTGCAACCGCTGTGGAGATTCTTGGGCCGCTGGACGTTGGTGTTTGTGCCCCTGACCAGCAGGAAGCCCCTGGCATGTGTGCGCCAGGGGCTTCCTTGATTCTGTGCATGTGCCCGCTACTCCGCGAGCTTGGAGACGGCCTGGGCCCAGAGGAAGAACTTGTTGGTCCCCAAGTCCTTGACGGTCTTGATGTTCAGCGCCTCTTTGAGCTTTTGGGCGTCGCCCTCGGAAAGGCCCTTCAGTGCTTCGACCGGCGCCGCAGCCAAGTCGTCGATGCCTTTGTCGAGGTATTCCTTGTCGAACTTCGCATTGATTCCAGCCATACTGTCCTCCTGGTGTTCGGGGTCCTGACTGTGCTGTGGGGCACAATCGCCATTGAACCACTGTGTTTATCAATACGCACGGGCAAATCGGTTTTGGTGGTGCGCTGCCGGAAGTGACCGGGAAACCCACATGTCTCGAAAAGCCGCAGCGGCTCCCCGGCAACGAACCGACGGGGAGCCGCTGCGCCGGGCCTAGAAACGAGATGTTGCCGTGAGTGCGAATGAACCGAGCGGGTTGCCCGCCGGGTCGGCAAAGCCGGTCCCGGGGGTGTAGGTGGGAGCGTCCGGGGTGGTGGTGGTCCCGGAGGTCCCTCCGCCGGACTTGCCCAGTTTGATGGTGAGGATGCTGGACCCGTCCCAGGTTACGGAGCTCATGTTGCTCGCGTTGCCATTGCCGCTGAAGCTGAGGGCGCCGGCTGACGCGTACTTGGCGTTGGATCCCAGGGCAATCGAGCCCAGGTTCAAGGTGCAACTTGTACTGGTCACCGTCAGTAGGTTGGCAGTGCTGATGTTCACGGTGACGTTGTTGTTGCCGCTCAGAGTCTGAGTTCCGCTGTTGGTCCAGTTAGAGCAGATCTTCGTTGCGTCGATCTGTTCGGAGAACTGGATTGTCAGCGAGTCCCCTTGTTCCACCTTGCCCAACGTGCCCCCGCTGTTCACCAGCGTGACCGCGGTAACCGTCGGAGCCACCATGTCCTTCGCGGTAATGCCGGAAGCAGTGGCCGTCCCGGGGTTTCCTGCAGCATCAGTTGCAGCCGCCGTGTAAGTCAGGGTGCCGTCGGTCAGGGAGGACAGGTCCATGGTGGTGGACCAGGCCGTCCCGGTGGCTGTGACCTGCTTGGTGACACTTTGCGAGACTCCGTTCCTGACCGTCACGTTCACGACCGTCCCCGCCTCGGTGGTTCCGCTGACCGGGACCGCCGCCACGTTGCTGCTGAGGTTCACGAACATCGGCGCCGTGATGGTCAGGACGGGTGCCACGGTGTCCTTCGTATCGGTCGCGGTGGCAGGGGCGCTAGTGTTGCCCGCGGAGTCCGCCACGGTGACCGTGTACGTCACCGTTCCGTCCCTCAGGGACGTGAGGTTGAGATTCACCGCCCAGCCTGAAGCCGTGGCAGTCGCCGTGCCGGTAACCGCTGCGGCTGAACCCGGGCTCATCGCCGAAACGGTCACCACCGCGCCGGTTTCAGCGGTGCCGGAAATGGGAACCGAACCAACCCCGGCACTGTTCACGTATTGCGGCACGCTCGAGAACTGCGCTGCGGCCGGAGCCACCGTGTCCTTCGTGGCAGTAGCCGTCCTGGCCGGGCTGGTATTGCCCGCGGCGTCCGTGGCCGTGGCCGAGTAGGTGACGGTGCCCTGGTTCAGGCTGGTCAAGTCCAGGGATGCAGACCAGGTACCCGCCCCGGATGCCGTCACGGTGGCCGTAACAGAATGCCCCGTACCCGCGTCACTGGCAACAAGCGTCACCTTGGACCCCGCCTCAGCGGTGCCTGTCAGCGGCACGGCTCCAACGTTGCCGGCATTCACGTACGCCGGAGGGGTGAACGCCGGCGCGGCCGGTGCCTGGGTGTCGATCCGCACTGTCTGGCTCTGCGCGGACCCGGCATTGCCCACGTTGTCCGTGGCGAAGTATGTGAGCGTGTGGGTCCCGTCGCCGCTGACGGGGACAACGGCCACAGCGCCGCTGACCGTCTGCTGCGCGCCG
This sequence comes from Pseudarthrobacter sp. lyk4-40-TYG-27, assembly GCF_030209295.1. Lineage (NCBI taxonomy): Bacteria > Bacillati > Actinomycetota > Actinomycetes > Micrococcales > Micrococcaceae > Pseudarthrobacter > Pseudarthrobacter sp. lyk4-40-TYG-27. The sequence goes on along the minus strand of NZ_JARVSH010000004.1, from coordinate 287,101 downwards.
CCGTCGAGCACGTAGGAAATGGAGGCGACGCCGGACCCGGCGGCCCCGTCATCTGCCGTGACCGTCACGCTGACGGGGCTTGTGGTGTTCCAGCCGGCCGCGTTGGGCGTGGGCGAGATCCCGGAAACGGTGGCCACCGGTGCGGTGGAGTCACTGCTGGTGCCGTTGCTTCGCGGGCTCTCGGCGCCGGTCCACAGGGCGATCGCAGGCGTCACCGTGTAGTACCAGAGGCCGCCGGGCACAGACTGTTCCGTGCAGGTAAGCGTGGTGACGGTCCCGGCACAGCCGCCCGTGGCCGGGGTAGCCGTGCCGCCGGTGGCCGCCGAATAGCGTGCAACGGTGTAGCCGGTGGCGGCGCGTCCGTTCACCGTGGTGCCGCCGGCCCAGGTGACCGTTAATGCGGAGCCGGCGGCGGTGACCGCAGGCTTCGATCCTGGTGAGAGCGTGTCTGCAGCGGCGGCCGCGTTGCTGCTGCTGGTGCTTGAGGCCCAAAACGCGTAGGCGGCGGTGCCCGTTCCCAGCAGGAGCAGCAGGGCGGTAACGATCCAAGGCAGCCGGCGGGACGGGCGGCGCAGCAGGAGGAACCTCATTTCCGCACCTCCGCCGTCACGGGGACGCTGAAGGTTGCGCCCTGGCAGGCGGCGAGGGAAGTGGTGTCCATGGTGGCCGCTCCGGGGAGGGTGATGAGTGCTGATGAGTTGGCGGCAACGTACGTTGCGGGAGCGAGCGGCGCGGCACCCGCGAAGCGGACACCGGTGGTGGTGCAGCCCGGATGCGCGGCATCAGCGGCGGCGGGGCCGTTCGCCGTGACGCCGTAAACCTGCACCGAATACGGGTTGGGATTGGTCAGGCGGAGCACGACGTCGGCGCTGCCGCCCGGGATGAGGGCCGTCTTCGGGTTGTCGCCGGCCACCAGGGCGTCGACTGTGACTGCCTGCATGGTGCCGGCCGCGGCGGACCCGGAGCCTCCGCCTGCCGCGGACCAGTAGGCGTAGGCGGTACCGGCGCCGGCAGTGGCCAGGAGCCCGGCGAGGGCCGCGGCCTTGATGCCGCGATGCCTGTGGGTGCTGGTCATCTCAGTTCCCCTGTCCTGATCCCGAGTACGTGAGCTGGAGGGTTGCGCCTTTGCAACCGTCCTGGTTCCTGGAACTGTCCAGCATCCCCACCCGCGGCCAAGCAGACTGTGCCAGGCGGAGACCGGACAGCGAACTACTGCCAGTCGGCGCCACCAGGGGGTATGGCCCGCTGTACTGGGTGAGGGCGAAATCGGCCGGCGTGCAGGCCAGGTTCTTCGCGGTGGCATCCGCGCTCCTGGTAACCCCCGCGATAGCTACGGACAGGTTGCTCAGGGAAACAGATTTGTTGTTCGGGTTGCTGATCTGCAGGTCCAGTGCGGCCGAGGTGCCGGGCGACAGTGTCCCGGGCACGTTCCCGGAGAGGGTGAACTGCTTGATGGTCGAATCCAGGACCAGCTGGACGTTCGCGTAGGCGTACTGCGATTTCCCGGCAGAGTCTTTTCCGGTCCCCACCAGGTACAGGTTGTAGCTGCCGGTTGGTGAGGCGGCCGTGGTTGCCACCTGGAGCGTGCTCGAATTTCCGGTTGTCGGTGTGGGAGAGAACGTTGCCGTGGCGCCGGCGGGCAGTCCGCCCTGGACGCTGAAGGAAACGGCGGCGGGAAAGTTGTTGCGGGCCAACTGCAGCGTGTAGACGGCGGTTGCCCCGGGCGGGACGGTGACGGAATCCGGTGTGGATGCCACCGAGAACGCGGTGGACATCTTGTAGTTCACGGTGAGGCTGGCGTCCACGCTGCCGGACACCTTGCCACTGGTTCCGGTAATGGTCAGGGCATTGGTCCCGGCCGGAGTAGTGGCGCCGGTGGTGGCGTTCAACGTTGCGGTCGCGTTGCTGCCGGAGGTCAGGGTGACGGACGACGGCGTGAAGGCGCCTGCCGCGCCGGCCGGGAGTCCCGCGGTGGCCAGGTTGACGGCTCCGCTGAATCCTCCGGTGGACGTCACCGTCACCGTGTAGGAGGCCGACTGGCCCTGCTGGACGGACTGGCTGGCAGGGGAGACCTGCACAGTGATGCCCGGCTTTGGATTGTTCGATGCCGCGATCAGCGCCCCCGCACTGCCCAGCAGCAACAGCAGCGCTATCAGCGCTGCCTTGATGCCGTTCCGTGTGCCGTGCCGCGATGGCCCGTCCTGCTTGTGCACCATGTGCCCCCCTTGTTCCTTGGTGCAGACGACGGCAAGCCGGGGGCGGATTTCGCCGCCCCCGGCCAGCTGTTGGCTAGTTGCTGCCGACGGTCACGGTGATGGTTGCGCCCTTGCAGGCATCCTGGTTGACCGTTGCACTGTCAGTCAGGGTCAGGGTTCCGGTGCCCAGGGCAGTGGCTGTCGCGCCGGCAGGAACGTTGGTGGCGCCGGTGGGAGCGGTGGCCGTAAACCAGGCAGGCAGGCAGCCCTCAACATCGGTAGTGACGACGGGGGTTGCCAGCGTCACTTGGGTGTTGCTGGCATTGGGGTTGGCGGCGGTGTAGGTGATGTTCTTAGGCGTGCCTGGGGCAACGCCCGGCGCCACGGTCACGTTGATGGTGACGGGGCTGGTGCCGGAGGAGGCTACCGCGGAGCCGTTACCACCGCCCGTGGTGCTCCAGTAGGCATACGCCGCACCGCCACCAACGGCCACCAGGGCGATGGAAGCGGCAGCTGCGGCGATCTTGTTCTTCTTGGTCATTGGGCGCATGGAAAGACTCCTTGTGTGTGTGATTGAGAACCCGTTCCCCCATAGGTGGCTCCATCGAGGTGCCTTCCGGTGGATCGATGACCCAATATTTGCGAACGCAAAAGGGCGCAACAACACGTAGTGGTACCCGAATTTCCAGCGACTGGAGTTGACCGCTACTTGGATCGGGGGTCGAGTACTCGCGCGGGTGGGCAGCGCCCTGACGTGCGCGTCGGCATTACGTCCCGGCACCGGCGACGAACATGCTCGGCGAATTAGCCCGCTTCTACCGCGTATCCACGTCCTCGAACACCAGGAAAGTCTGCGTATCCAGGACGCCCGGCATGGTCTGCAGTTGGTCGAAAATGACCCGGCGAAGGTCGATGTTGTCCACGGCCCGGACCAGGAGGATCACGTCGAAATCACCGCCCACCAGGGCGATATGGTGTACCTCCGGGATGGCGCCCAGCTGGTCCCGAAGTTCCCGCCAGGAGTCCTGCTTCAGCTTGAGGGTGACATAGGCCGATGACTTCAGCCCTGCCTTGATGGGGTCTACCAGTGCGGTGAAGCGGGTCAGCACCCCGTCGCCGGTCAGCCGGGCGATCCGCGAATAGGCATGTGCCCGGGAGATGTGCACGTTTTCCGCCACCTGGGTGACGGACATCCGTCCGTCCCGGGTGAGCTCACTGATGATCCGGCGGTCAATGTCGTCCAGCGGGACCTCGGCTGCTGCATCCTTGCCCGGCATTTTGTCCACGGCTCCCGTCGGTAATCCACGTCACAGTTACAAATCGTCTCCCATAGTAGGCACTTTGAAGCAGCTTCTCCACGATTTGCCCACCCGGTAGATACGAAACCTGCTGCGGGACCATACTGGGAGCGAATAGTGGCAACCGAAGGACGGACCAATGACGATCTCCGCAGACCACACCGCGCCGGACACCACCAGCACCGAGCCAGCAGGAAACGCGCTGACCGAAGCTGTGAAGAAGTTCGGCATCACGGTGGAGGACTACATGCTCCCCGCCCGGCACCAGATCCAGATGGTGGACCCGGACGGCCGGCTCATCCCCGAAGGTGAGCAGGGCACCCAGCCCGGCCACGAATACCCCGTGCCCGGCGACAAGGAACTGCTGGCAGCCTACGAGCAACTCGTCGTCGGCCGCCGCGTCAACGACCAGAACTCCGCCTTGGTCCGCCAGGGGCGGATGGCCGTCTACCCCTCCAGCCACGGGCAGGAAGCCTGCCAGGTTGCCGCCGCCCTGTGCCTCTCCGACGGCGACTGGATGTTCCCCACCTACCGCGACGCCGTGGCCGTCATGACCCGTGGCGTGGACCCGGTGCAGGTGATGACCATTTTCCGCGGCGACTGGCACGGCGGTTACGACCCCCTCGAAAACAAGGTGGGCATCCAGTGCACCCCGCTGACCACCCAGCTGCTGCACGCCGTCGGGGTGGCCCACGCCGCCAAGCTCCGCGGCGAGGACACCGTGGTCCTGGCCATGTGCGGCGACGGAGCCACCAGCGAAGGTGACTTTCATGAGGCCCTCAACTTCGCCGCCGTCTTCCACCTGCCGGTGATCTTCTTCGTCCAGAACAACAAGTACGCCATCTCGGTGCCGCTGGCGCACCAGTCTGTGGCGCCGTCGCTCGCGCACAAGGCCGTGGGCTACGGCATGGCCGGCGAGCGCGTGGACGGAAACGACGTCGTGGCGCTCCTGGCCGTCCTGGACCGCGCCGTCAAGCTCGCCCGAGAAGGCTCCGGTCCGCTGCTGGTGGAAGCGAACACGTACCGCATGCAGGCCCACACGAACGCCGACGACGACACCCGCTACCGCGAAAACAGCGAGGTTGCCGAGTGGCGGGCCAAGGACCCGGTCAACAGGATGCGCACGTACCTCACGGACCGCGGGTTGTTGGATGACGACGGCGAGGCCCGCATCCGTGAACACGCCGAGGCCGTTGCCGCGCAGCTCCGCGAAGGCCTCAGCGAGGACGTTCCCGTCGACCCGCAGGAACTGTTCCGCCACGTTTTCGACCGGCAGACGCCGCAGCTGGCGGAAGAATCCGCCATGCTCGCCGACGAACTCGCCCGCGATGCAGCAGCTACTGATTCACAGGAGGCCGGCAAGTGAGCCCCACCATCACCACCTCGTCCGAGGCCAACGGCAACGTTTCCGCCGCCACCGCCCGGGCCGCAGCCTCCGCGGCGGCGTCCGCCGAAGCCGCCGGCCCGCAGCCGGTCACCATGGCCAAAGCCCTGAACACGGCGCTCGCCGACGCCATGCACGCCGACTCCTCCGTCCTGGTCTTCGGCGAGGACGTGGGCATGCTGGGCGGCGTCTTCCGCATCACCGACGGCCTCACCGCCACGTTCGGCGAACAGCGCTGCTTCGACACTCCGCTGGCCGAATCCGGCATTGTGGGCATGGCCGTCGGCATGGCGATCAACGGGATGCGCCCGGTGATCGAGATGCAGTTCGACGCGTTCGCGTACCCCGCGTTCGAGCAGATTGTCAGCCACGTGGCCAAGATGCACAACCGCACCAAGGGAGCCGTGAAACTGCCCATGGTCATCCGCATCCCGTACGGCGGCGGCATCGGCGGAGTGGAACACCACTGCGATTCCTCCGAGTCCTACTACGCCCACACCGCCGGCCTGAAGGTGTACACCCCCGCCACCGTGGCGGACGGCTACCGGATGCTCCGCGAAGCGATCGACTCCGACGACCCCGTTATCTTCATGGAGCCCAAGAAGATGTACTGGACCAAGGACCAGGTGGACTTGGGTGAGCTGCGCCGCGAACAGGCGGAAGGCACGACGACGGGACGCACCTCCGAAGGCCGGGCCGCCGTCGCCCGTCCCGGCACGGACGCCACGCTAATTGCCTACGGTCCGTCCCTCCCCACCGCGCTCGCCGCCGCCGAGGCCGCCGCCCTGGAAGGGCGCTCGCTGGAAGTGATCGATGTGCGGACGATTGTGCCGTTCGATGATGAGACCGTGTGTGAGTCCGTCCGCAAGACCGGCCGGGCCGTGGTGATCGCCGAGGCCCACGGCTTCGCGTCCGTCTCTTCCGAGATCGTTGCCCGGGTCCAGGAACGCTGCTTCCACTACTTGGCCGCGCCCATCCGCCGGGTCACCGGGTTCGACGTCCCGTACCCGGCGCCCAAACTCGAGAAGTACTACCTGCCCGGCGTGGACCGCATCCTCGACGCCGTCGACGACCTTCAGTGGGAGAACTGACCATGAGCCAAGCACGTGTGTTTTTGTTGCCGGACCTGGGCGAGGGCCTGACCGAAGCCGAACTCGTTGCCTGGCACGTTTCGGTGGGGGACACGATTGTTGTTGACCAGCCGATCGCCGAGGTGGAAACCGCAAAGTCCGCCGTCGAGGTTCCGTCCCCGTACGCGGGGATCGTCACCGAGCTGCACGGGAAGCCGGGGGAGACCCTGGATGTGGGGAAGCCGCTGATCTCGGTGACGCCGCTCTTTACTGGTGTCGCCGGTGGGGCTGACGCGGATGACGCCGCCCCCGCCCCTTCGCCGGACGACCATGCTGCAAGCAGCATGTCGTCCGGCTCAGGAAGGCCCGATGCCACTCCCGGGGCGGCATCATCCGCGCCAGCTGCCTCAGAGGCGGCAGCCGAGACTTACCGGGAAGAGGAGAAGGCCGGGTCGGGGAATGTGTTGATCGGTTATGGCACTCCCGGCGGTCACGGCGTTGCCCGGCGCACCCGTGCTCCCAAAGCCGCGCTCTCGGTGGTTGAGCCTGTCGAAACCAAGCCTGTCAACACCACCGAGGACGACCTCAGCCTCCTGCGCACCCGCGTCCCCGGCAAGCTCGGCGCGGTGATTTCACCGCTGGTCCGGCGCATGGCCCGGGAGCACGGCGTCGATCTCGGCGGCCTCCAAGGCTCCGGCGACAGTGGCCTCATCATGCGCCGCGACGTCGAAGCGGCCATCTCCACCCCGGCGGTCGAGCCGGCGGAAACCAGGCGCACCCCGGCGGTCGAGCAGGCGGAAACCAGGCGCACCCCGGTGGTTGAGCCTGTCGAAACCAAAACCGCAGACCCCCGCACGGGTCTCGCCGTCTCCGCCCGCACTCCTGTCCGCGGTGTCCGGAAGGCAGTGGCCGCAAACATGGCGCGCAGCCGCTCGGAAATCCCGGAAGCGACCGTGTGGGTGGATGTGGATGCCACGGCGTTGATGGAGCTGCGGGAAGGACTCAAAGCCAAGGGTGGGGAAGCTCCGGGCCTGCTCGCCTTCATCGCCCGGTTCGTCACCGCCGGGCTGAAGAAGTACCCGGAACTGAACACGCGGATCGAAACGGCGGAGGACGGCTCGCAGGAGATCGTCTCGTTCGACGGGATCAACCTCGGCTTCGCGGCCCAGACCGAGCGCGGCCTGGTGGTGCCTTCCGTCCGCGGCGCCGAGAAACTCAGCGCCCGGGAACTGGACGCGGAAATCCGCCGCCTCACGCAGGTGGCCCGGGACGGCAAGGCGACACCCGCCGAACTCGGCAGCGGCACCTTCACCCTGAACAACTACGGCGTATTCGGCGTGGACGGATCCGCTGCGATCATCAACCACCCGGAGGTGGGCATCCTCGGGGTGGGCCGCATCATCGACAAGCCCTGGGCGGTCAACGGCGAGCTCGCTGTCCGCAAGGTCACCGAGCTCACCCTCACCTTCGACCACCGGGTGTGCGACGGCGGCACCGCCGGCGGCTTCCTCCGCTTCGTGGCGGACGCCATCGAAAACCCCACGTCCTTGCTGGCGGACATCTGAGCTCCTCCACGTTCGACGAGCGCCGCCGGTAGGTTGGCCCTTAGCCGGCCAGCCCTCGGCGGATGTTCCTTATGTGGAGGTAGGCCATCAGCACCAGCAGGGGAGTGTGGATGGCCGGAAGGTTGTGGGCGAACCATTTTGGCAGGTAGATGTCCGTGACCGAGCCGGTTTCGGCGCCGTACCGTTTCGCGAGGCCGGTGAGGGGGCAATGGAATCCGTTGGCGGCAAATACCAGGGTTTCGGCGGCGACCACTGCCGCCGCCATGCCGACGCGCTTGTCGGTCCGCCCGGCCAAGCCGGTGACGAGCACGTAGACGACGCACAGCTCAATCGACAGCCACGCGAGAGTGTGGACTGCCTTGATTGCCGCCACGGCGGACGGATTGTGCTTCGTGGCTGTCACGTTGCCACGGCTTCCCATCGTGACCCCGGGGCTGCTTCGGGAGTCCCCACGGCGGCCAGCGCGGTGTCCTTGGCCATTCTGCGTTTCCTTTCGGGCCGGATGCACTGGCACCTGCTGGTACCAGTGCATCTCCGGGGATGGTCCCGGACCAGAGGAATAGGTCCCGCCGAAAGGAAACCTAGGGCGTGGTGTGGCCGGGGAGGTCCTGGCCGCTGGCGTCGCCGGGCTGGTGGGCGCGGTACACGAAGTGCTCCACGCGGCGGTCCGGGACCAGCCAGATCAGCGCCACCACCGTGTACACGGCGATACCCAGGAGCGGCTGGGCGAGGGTCAGGGCTATGCCGACGAGGTAGATCAGTGGCGAGGCCTTGCCTTTCCAGTCGCGCCCCAGGGCCTGGGCGACGGCCCCGGTTTTGCCCTGTTCGCGGATGAGTGCCTGCTCCAGGATGTAGAAAGCGATGGCTGCGGCGAGAAGGTTGATGCCGTAGACCAGCACCGGCACCTCTACGAACCCGGACTCATCCATCCACCGGGTGGTGAAGGGGAACAGGGAGAGCCAGAACAGCAGGTGCAGGTTGGCCCAGAGGATGGCACCGTTGACGCGGTCCGCAATCTGGATCAGGTGGTGGTGGTTGTTCCAGTAGATCCCCACGTAGACGAAGCTGAGCAGGTAGCTGAGCAAGGTGGGCAGCACCCCGGCGACGCCATGCCAGGTGGGCTCCTCAGGTACTCGCAGCTCCAGCACCATGATGGTGATGATGATGGCCAGCACGCCATCGCTGAACGCCTCAAGCCGGTTTTTGTTCACAGTTCTGCCCTCCGTCAGAAGCATAATGCCCGGTCGCTGGCTTGGGCACCGGTCGCTGCGATGTCAGACGCCGGCCGCGCCCCGCCGTCGAACGCCGTGCTTTTTTTCGATTAGGGTCTTTACGCCCTAGCCGGAGGTCACTAAAGTGATTTAGGTCATAGTCCGGATGGGCGCCCGGGGGCGTCCGGGAAGGGGGAGTGCATAAACACCGACCACTATCGGAAGCCAAATGACAACCACTACGTTGAAAGCCCCTCCTAGGAGGGGCTTTCCCTTTGCCGCGGGCCACGGCGAACCGGCAACCGGCGGCGTCAGCCGGCCAGGCCGGACAGGCGGGCACGGAGGAAACGTTGCTCGGCTTCGTTGTCCGTCAGGATCAATGCCTCCTCGAACGCCACCCGCGCCTCATCCGGCCGGCCCAGCCGGACCAGGAAGTCACCGCGCGCCGCAGCCAGGTACGGGTACCTGGCAAGCTGCGGCTCGGCGCCAAGCGCATCGAGTTCTGCCAGCCCCTCGGACGGCCCCACCGCGAAGCCCAGGGCGATGGCCCGGTTGAGCCGGACCACGGGGGAGGGCCACCGCTCCATCAGCAGGTCGTAAAGGCCAAGGATCTCCTGCCAGTCGGTGCCGGACCAGGACCCGCTCTCGTCATGGACGGCAGCGATGGCTGCCATGAGGGCAAAGCGGCCGGGCGGCCGGGACGCCAGCGCCTCGCGCAGGAGCGCCACTCCTTCCGTGACGGCGTGCCGGTCCCACTTGGACCGGTCCTGGTTCTCCAACAGGACGAGGTCCCGGTTCCCGTCCATCCGGGCATCCCGCCGCGCCTCTGTCAGCAGGACCAGGGCCAGGAGCCCGGCCACATCGGGGTCGGCAGGAAGCAGTTCACGCAGCAGCCGGGCAAGCTCCGCGCCGCGCTCGGCAAGGTCCCGGCGCATCAGGTCGGCTCCTGACGGCGCCGTGTGCCCGGTGGTGTACACGAGGTACACCACCGACAGGACTCCGTCCACGCGCTCGTGCAGCTCGTCCGCCGACGGCACCCGGTAGGGGATGTGAGCGGCCGTGATCTTCTTCTTCGCCCGGGTGATGCGGGCCGCCATGGTGGCCTCGGGGACCAGGAACGCCCGCGCCACCTCGGCCGTGGACAGTCCGCAGAGCAGCCGCAGCGTCAGGGCCACCCGTGCCTCAAAGGGAAGGGCAGGGTGGCAACAGGTAAAAATCAGCCTCAGCCGGTCATCCGGAATATCGTCCCCATCTGTGAACCCGCCGTCGTCGTCCTCACGGCCAAGGAGCTTGGGCAGAGCCCGTTGCGCCGTTGCCGCACGGCGCCGCATATCCAAGGCCCGTCGTCGTGCCGTCACCGTCAGCCAAGCCCCGGGATTGCTCGGGATGCCGTTCCCGCCCCACGTGGACAAGGCGCTGGCGTACGCGTCCTGGACGGCTTCCTCAGCGGCGTCAATGTCCCCGGCAACCCGCACCGTGGCCGCCAGCACGAACGCCCACTCCCGACGGTGCGCATCGGCAACCGCGGCAGCAACCTCCGAGCCGGCGGCCCGCGCCATCAGCTGACCACCCGGACCGGCCACACCTCAACCCCGACGCCGGCGGGCACCTCCTTGCCGATCTGGAGCGCTTCGTCGAGGTCGGCCGCCTCCACCAGGTAGTAGCCGCCCAGGGTCTCCTTCGACTCGGCAAAGGGGCCGTCCGTCACCACGAATCCGCCGGCCCCGTCGCGCCGGATGGATGTCGCCGTGGAGGACGGGTGGAGGGCGGCGCCGCTGATCAGGGACGCTCCGCGGCGTTCCATGAACTCCTGGTAGTTGGCGCTGATCGACTCGCCTTCGGCCTGCCTGGTCACCGCTTCGTCCTGGTCAATCAGGATCAGATACTTGGACATTTTGAACTCCCTTCGCTTGTCAATAAGAGCCCACTGTTGGAGCCCCTACCCATACGACGCGCGGGGGAAGCCCGGATCGACAACGCTCTAAAAAAGTTCGCACGGCGTAAAGGAATCGTTAAAGTTTTGGCCGAAAGCGCAGTTGGCGGGCTGTGCCGCAGGCGCCGGCAAGTACTTTGGACGCAGTGCCGCCTTCTCAGGGACCCCCAACCTGGAGAAGGCGGCACGCCTGCTTTTGGGGCGGCAGTCTTCCCTGTATTTCCAAGGTACCGCGCTCCGGGGGGCTTGCCGCAACGCCCCCGGGCTGACGCATACTGGGTGCCGCATCCCGGCTGGCGGGTGCAGGAACGGGCGGGGACAACATGCATGATGTGGTGATAGTGGGGAGCGGGCCCACGGGGTTGATGCTCGCGGCGGAATTGCGCCTGGCGGGCGTGGAGGCGCTGGTGCTGGAGCGGCGGCCGTCCCAGGAACTGGCCGGCTCCCGCGGCGGTGGAATCCACGCGCGAACCATTGAACTGCTGGACCAGCGCGGCATCGCGGAGCGGTTCCTTGCCGAAGGCAAGACCGTTCAGGCGGCAACGTTTGGCGCCACCCAGCTGGACCTGGCCGGCCTGCCCACGCGCCACCCGTACACGCTGGCCCTGTTCCAGAACCACATCGAGCGGCTGCTGCTGGGCTGGGCAGAGGAGCTGGGCGTGCAGGTCCGGCGGGGCGTGGAGGTCACCGGCGTGGTTGCGGACGACGACGGCGCCGACGTGCAGCTCGCCGGCGGCGGACCCGTGCGGGCCAGGTTTGTGGTGGGCACCGACGGCGGACGCAGCGTGGTGCGGCGCTCGGCGGGGATCAACTTCCCCGGCCCGGACGCCACCCGCAGCAGCCTGATCGCGGAGGTGAAGGTGGCCGGCGAACCCGTGCAGCAGGGCACAGTGGATGCCCGCGGCATCCACGGGCTGTACCCGATGGGGGACGGCATGGTCCGGGTGGTGGTGACCGAAGCGGAGCTGGGCCCCGCCACCGAGCCCACGCTGGAGGACCTGCGCCGCGCCTTGACCGATGTGTTCGGCACGGACTTCGGCGTGCACAGCACTGCTTGGCTCTCGCGTTTCACGGACGCCACCCGGCAGGCGGAGTCCTATCGGAAGGGCCGCGTCCTGTTGGCCGGCGACGCCGCCCACGTCCATTCCCCGACCGGCGGGCAGGGCATTGGCCTGGGCCTCCAGGATGCCGTGAACCTCGGTTGGAAGCTGGCGCAGGTGGTCCGCGGAATATCCGGGGACCACCTGCTGGACACCTACCATGCCGAACGCCACCCGGCAGGCGCCCGCGCGCTCAAATACACCATGGCGCAGTCCCTGTTCCAGAAGGCCGATCCCCGGCAGGAGGCGCTGCGGGACCTGCTGGATGAGGTCCTCCGCCGCGAGGGCGCCGCCGATCCGGTGACGGCACTGGTCACCGGCCTCGACGTCGCCTACGGTCCTGGCACGGGCCACCCCCTCGTGGGACGCCGGATGCCCGACCTGGATATCGCCACCGTTGGGGGATCCGTGCGGATTTATGAGCTGTTGCACCAGGCGCGGCCGGTGCTGCTGGAACTGGGCGGTCCCGGCCTGGACGCGGGCGCGTGGACTGGACGGGTGAGGCAGGTTTCCGGGACGTACGACGGCGCGTGGGAGCTTCCGGTGCTGGGCGTGGTGCCTGCACCCACGGCAGTGCTGGTGCGTCCGGACGGCTACGTGGCCTGGGCCGGCGGGCACTCGGCGTCGGGCCTGCCGGAAGCTATGGCGGAGTGGTTGGGTCCAGCCCGCTGAATCCTTGCATGATCTTGACAGAAAATTGTGCGCCTGCACGTTGTTGCCGGAAGGCAGGTGCTTGTAGGCTGGCCCAAGGTCAGGCAGACGGCCAGCAACGCACCGTCTGAGGATATCCGTGACCGTTCTCCCCACAACACCCGAGCCCCTTCCGGGCGTGCATCCGCCTCCCCCCTAGCTGGCGCGGATGTGGCCCAAGGGAAATCCATGATTCGGGGGTGGGCCACATCCACGCCGTACACTCCGGGAGTCAGCAGCGTCGCTGGCTCCCGGGCCGGCGGGGAACGCCGCCGGCGTGCAACCTCAATCCTCGAAGTAGGCGGCTGTGGGCTGGGAGCCCGTGAACCGGTCCACCAGCGACTGGGCAAGATCGTTGAGCTTTTGGTTCCGCGTGTTGGAGGCCCGGCGGAGTACTTCAAACGCCTGGTCCTTGCTGCACTGGTTTTGCGCCATGATGATCCCGCAGGCCACGTCAATCGCGGTCCTGGTGTCCATCGCGGCCTTCAAGTGCTCGGCACGCTGGTCCGCGGACGCTATCCGGATAGCCAGGCGCAGGGCCATGCCCGCCATGTCCGCAAACCGGACCGCCTCGGACACCGCCCGCTCACTGAAGAGCCCGCTGGCGGGTGCGAAAAAATCCAGGACGGCCCCGGCGTCGTCCTGCAGTTTCATGGGCACCCCCAGCGCGCTGGCGATGCCCGCGGCTGCGAGGGCCTGGCGGTACTCGGGCCACCGGGGGTCGGAGTCCACGTCACCAAGCAGGACGGGGACGCCGGTCTCCAGCGCGTCGACGCAGGGCCCGTCTCCCAGTGTCTGCTCGATCCTGTCCAGCACCACCGCGGTATCGCTGCTGCCGCCAATGGTGGCCGTGTGCTTGCGGCGGCGCAGGGTCACGGCGCATTCAATAGGCGTGCCGGTGGTGTCCGTCATGGTGGCCGCCGCAAACGTGGTGATGGCGTCCAACACGGATTTGATGTCTTCCGTGCCGCCGATCAGTTCGACGAGCCGCTCGAAATCTTCTGCCATGTCCTGGTCCACCATGTGTTCAATGTAGAAGGCGCGCCGGCCGGCCACAAGCCACGATGTTGGGACCCGTTTTCAGCGTCCGCCCAGCTTCCACACAGGGCAGTTATGGAAACGTTATATATGCTTGCTTAGTGGTTTTTAGGTCAAGCAGTGGAATTTTGTCAGCCGCGGAGCGCCCGGCCTTGCCCGGAACGGGGCTCATCGCCGGGCGCAAGCATGCCCTGGACGGGCTCCGCACCATCGCCGTGGCGGGAGTGTTCTTTTTTCACACGGCCACCGATCTTGTCCCCGGGGGATCCATCGGCGTCGACGTCTTCTTCACGCTCAGCGGCTTCGTGATCACGCTGCTGATCATGAAGGAGTGGAGCACCACCGGCCGCCTCCACCTGGGCATCTTCTACGCCAAGCGCCTGGCCCGGCTCTGGCCGGCGTTGCTGGCGCTCTGCGCGGTGATCCTCGTGGCAGGCCTCCTGTTCCCGGCCTCGGGCTGGGGCGGGCAGGCGGGGTTCGTCCTGCCGGCCGCGGCCTACGTGATGAACCTGGCGCACTTTGGCGTGTTCGGCGACTCCATCGCCGGGGAAACGCTGGGCCCCACCTGGACCTTGGCCGTCGAGGAGCAGTTCTACCTGGTGTGGCCGCTCCTGCTGCTGGTGATGCTCCGGTTGTGGAAGGTCCGCACCGTCGCCTTCGCCACGCTGGCGGTGGCCGGCGCGTTCCTGCTGAACCGCATCCTGCTGGTCACCGAGGGCCAGCCGCTGGCCCGGATCTACAACGGCCCGGATACCCGCGCCGACGAGCTGCTGATTGGCTGCGCACTGGCCCTGCTGTTCACCTCCGTGCGGACCGGCTCCCGGCTGCACGGTGGGTTGGTGTCCGTGGCCCGCTGGGGAGCCCCGCTGGCGGCCATCACTCTGGGGGCCGCCCTGTTCCTGTTCCGGGAACCAGACACACCTGGCGTGTGGTTCACGGTTTTCTGGGCTGCCGGGCCCGCGGTGCTCGCCCTGTTGTCAGCGGTGCTGATAGGAGCCTTGGTGCTTGAGCCGGCAGGGTTCCTGGCGCGGATCCTGAGCCACCCGTGGCTCGCCAACCCCGGCCGCGACCTGTCGTATGCGATGTACCTCTGGCACTTGCCGGTGTACCTGTTGCTGATGCGGCTGATCCCGGCTTTGCCCCTCCGGATCGCGTTGACCGCGGTCCTCACCGTGCTGGTGGCGTACGCGTCGTTCCGCTTTGTGGAGCGGCCGCTCCGGCAGTGGGCCAACGCAAAGCTGGAACCCGCCGTCGTGCCGGTACCACAGGAACGCACCAAGGAGCCGGTGGCCGCCTGAGCCACTCGGCTCGCGGCGGCCGAAGGCCCGGCCGGCAGGCGGTCTGTGCCGTCAGTGCTGGATGCTTTCCTGGTCACGGTGCGCAGCGGGTTCGATCTGGAAGGTGGAATGCTCGATGCTGACGTCGAAGTCCTTGGCCACGCAGCGTTGCAGGTCGGCCAGGATGCTTGCCGAGTGCCCGTCGCGCATGCACTGATCCTGCACGGTGACGTGGGCGGACAACACCGGAACGCCCGAGGCCACCAGTGAAGCGTGCAGGTCGTGGACGTCGATGACGTGCGGCAGGGCCAGGATGTGTTCCCGTACTTTGGCCAGGTCCAGGCCCGGGGGAGTACTTTCCATCAGCACGTTCACGGTGTCCCGGAGCAGGCTGAGGGTGCGCGGGATGATCAGCGCACCGATCAGCAGGGACACGACGGCGTCCGCCCGGGTCCAGCCGGTCAGGGCGATGACCAGTGCTGCCACGATCACCGCGATGGAACCCAGGGCGTCGTTGAGCACCTCGAGGAACGCGGCCTTCATGTTGAAGTTGTGGTGACGGCCGGAGGCGAGCACCACAAGCCCCACCGCGTTGCCGGCCAGGCCGATGACGCCGAACCACAGCATGAGGGAGCCGCCCACCTCGGGAGGGGCAAACAGCCGGCGGATGCCCTCCACAATGACGAATCCGCCCACGCCCAGCAGCAATGCGGCCTGCCCGGCCGCGGCGATGATTTCGGCGCGCTTGTAACCCCAGGTGCGGGTGTGGGTGGCAGGCTTCAGGGCAAGGGATGCCGCAATCACGGCAATGAGGAGCCCCGCGGAATCGGTGAACATGTGCCCGGCGTCCGCCAGCAGGGCCAGGCTTCCGGTCAGGACCGTTCCGAGGATCTCGGCCAGCATCACGGTAAACGTGATGCCGAAAACCAGCAGCAGCTTTCCGCGCTGGCCGTGGTGGCCGGCTCCGCCGTGGGAGTGGCTGTGTCCGCTGCCCACGGGTCAGCCTTTCCTCATGGTGGGCATGCCCAAGGACTGCGGAGCCGGCCCGCAGCAGTCGTCGCCGGCCGGGTCCTGCTCCGCGTGCGGAACCGCGCAGCAGGGGTCCCCGCGCCACGCGCTGACGCCTTCACGGACGGCGATTGCCGCAATGACCAGTGCTGCCCCGGCGTCCGCCCACCACCAGCCCAAGGCGCTGTTCAGGACCAGGCCAACCAGCAGCACGGCGGAGAGGTAGGTGCACAGCAGGGTCTGCTTCGAATCGGCCACTGCCGTCCGGGAGCCGAGTTCGCGGCCGGCACGGCGCTGGGCCCAGGACAGGACGGGCATGACGGCCAGGCTCAGGGCCGCGATGACGATGCCGGGAACCGAGTGCTGCGCTTCTCCCGCGCCTGCCAGCGAGCGGACGGCGTCCACGGCAACGAACGCGGCAAGGGCAAAGAAGGACACGGCGATGATCCGCAGCGTCAGGTGCTCGCGCCGCTCCGGGTCCTTGGCGGAGAACTGCCAGGACAACGCCAGTGCGGACGCCACCTCGATCACCGAGTCCAGCCCGAAGCCGATCAGGGCCGAGGAGTCGGCCACCCCGCCCGCCCACAGCGCCACGGCGGCCTCGATGACGTTGTAGGTGATGGTGGCCGCTGCAAAGAGCCGGATCCGGCGGCTGAGGACCCGCCGGCGTTCCGTGCCGGGCATGTGGAGTGCTGTCATCGCGCCACGTTCCCGTCGGGGCCGCAGCAGGTGGGGTCCACGGCCAGGACCACGTTGATCAGGTCCGTGATGGCGTGGCCGATCCGGGCATCCGCGAGCTCGTAGCGTGTGCGCCGGCCGTCCGGAACAGCAACCACCAAGCCGCAGCCGCGCAGGCACGCCAGGTGGTTGGACATGCTCTGCCGTGACACGCCGAGGCTGTCCGCCAGGTCCGAGGGGTACGAGGCTGCCCCGGAAAGCGCCAGGAGGACACGGGCGCGGGTTGGGTCTGAGACCGCGTAGCCGAACCGGGCCAGCACGGGAGCCTGCGTGAGGGTTTGCATGATCCCAAAGTACATAGCTGGCTGTATTCAGGCAACTGTGTACTTTGGGGACTGCGACGGTCCCCGGGTTGCTAGTAGCCGGAGGTGTTGGTGGCCTGGCAGGTCTGGTCGCTTCCGGTCTGCGCCACCACGCTCCCGGAATCAGCTGACGACGGCGGTGTGGCGGGCTTGGTGCCCGTCACGAAGTCGGTGCCGGCAGAGAGCTGCACGCCCTGGATGTTGGCCACCTGCTGGACGCTGCCGGCCGGCAGGCCGAACAGTGCGGCGACGTCCGCTGCCACGTCTTCATACCCGGCGCTGTAGTAGACCATGGTCTGGGTGCGGACGGTGGCCTGGAGCTTGGTCACCTTGGTGAAGCCGGCGTCGGCCAACAGGCCGGCGATGGCAGTGCTTCGGGCCGTCACGCCGGTGCCGTTGGCAACGGATACCGGCTGCAGCGCCTTGTCGTAGGCGGGTGCCGCGGGTGTCGCGGGTGCCTGGGTGGGGGCGGCGGTAGCCGGCTGGCTCAGGTCCGGGTTGCTGCGCAGTGCAGCGAAGAAGTTGGCGGCCGCCGGCTCGTCCAAGGCCAGCCTGTTGGGGTCCTGCGGTGCCGGGACGGTGGGAGCGGTGATGAAGTTGACGCTCGCCGGATCGATGTTCTTCAGCCGGTTGGCGATGGTCAGCAGCGACGGCACGGAGGACAGCCCCGAATCCACGGTCAGGTTCTTGGTGACCGTATCAGCGATGGTCAGTACCTTTTGCGGGTTGCTGAGTGTTCCCTCGGACTTGAGTTTGCGGGTCAGCGAGGCCAGGAATCCCTGCTGGGCCTTGATCCGGCCCAGGTCCCCGCCGTTGGCGAAACCATGCCGGGTGCGCAGGAACGCCAGCGCCTGTTCACCCTGCACCTGGGAGGTGCCGGCGGGCAGGTGCAGCCCGGAATCGGGATCGTCCACGGCGTCGCTGACACATACGTCCACGCCGCCCACCGCGTTGGACAGTTCCTTGACGGCGTTGAAATCGGCCATCATGAAGTGGTCGATCTCCAGGCCGGTGAGCTTGTTCACGGTGTCCACGGCGCAGCCGATTCCAGCCTGCTTCATGGCGCTGTTGATCATGGCGCCCTGCTGTGCGGGATACTTCTGGCCGGTCTTCGGGTCCGTGCAGGCCGGGATGTTCACCAGGAGGTCGCGGGGAAAGCTCACCACGTTGACGTGTTTGTTGTCCGCCGAGATGTCCAGCAGCATCATTACGTCGGACTGTCCGTAGCCGGAGGAATCGTCCGCGCTGCCGTACTCGCTGTTGTTCCCGCTCCGGGTGTCCGAGCCCAGCACCAGGATCTGCATCCGGTCCGTGCTGTCATTGACCGCACCTTCGGTGCGTTCGCCACCGGCGGTCAGCGCCGCGGTGCTGATGTTGGACTGCAGGCGCCAGGCCCAGTAGCCGCCGAACGCCAGGACGCCGAGGAGGAGCACGGAGACGACGGCGACCACAGCCTTGACCCAGCGCGGGGCACGGCGGCGGGGCCTGCTGTGGCGGGAACTGGCGGCGTACAGCTCGCCTTGGCCCGGATAGGCAACGGGAGTGGAGCCTTCCTGTTCCGGGCCGGGAGATTTTCTGGAACCGAACACGACGAAATGACCTTCGGGAGGGGACAGGTTTCCGCTACCCTACAGGGCCAAGCTGGCAATTTCCCCAGAATGCCGGTTTCCCGGCCGCGCCGGTGCGGTCCCCGGGCGGCGGGGGCGTACTCTTTTTTCTCGGCGGTACCCGCCCCGGAGATGGGCCCGGCCGTGGAGGAAGCCCGGGGTGCAGGCTGAGGAACGGACAGATGGATACAGGTCAAAAACAACGCAGCGCGGCCCGCCCTGGCCGGCCCGGATGGGGACGATTTACTCTCTGGCTGGAGGATGACTCGCCGGGTCGCCTCCGGCCGCTGATCCTGGCCGTGGTCCTCACGCTCTCGGCGATCGGGCTCGTGGAGGTGGCGTCGGCGTCGTCCGTGGAATCCGTGGCGGCAGGAAACAATCCGTACGATCTCCCGCTCAAGCAGGCCATGTGGACCGTTGCAGGCGTGGTGATCATGCTGCTTCTGGCCCGGATGCCCGTGCGGCGGATCCGGCGCCTGGGCTGGCCCATGCTGATCGGGTCACTGGCAGCGCTGGTCCTGGTGTTCACGCCGCTGGGCATGTCCGTGAACGGCAACCGGAACTGGCTGAGCGTAGGCGGATTCACCGCCCAGCCCTCCGAGTTCGCCAAGCTGGCGCTGATTGTCTGGGCCGCGGCCATCCTGGACCGGAAACAGGCCCTGCTGGCGAACTGGAAACATGCGGTGGTACCGCTGGGCCCCGTCGGCGGGCTGATCATGATCATCGTGGCGTTGGGGCACGACCTCGGCACCACCATGATCATCATGTTGATCCTTGCCGCCACCATGTTCTACGGCGGGGTTCGGATGAAGGTGTTCTCCGTGGCCGGCCTGATCTGCGTTGTGGCCGCCCTGGTCCTCGCGGCAACCAGCGGCAACAGGATGGGCCGGATCTCGTCCTGGCTGGGCATGGGTTCGGACGAGGACGCCCAGGGCATGGGTTACCAGGCGCAGCACGGCGCATACGCGCTTGCCTCCGGCGGCTGGTTCGGAGTGGGCCTGGGGCAGAGCCGGCAGAAATGGAATTGGATCCCGGAAGCCCACAACGACTTCATCTTCTCCATCCTGGGCGAAGAACTTGGGCTGGCCGGCACCCTCCTGGTCCTCGGGCTGTTCGCGATCCTTGCCATCACGGTCTTCAAGACGATTGCCCGCACCACGGACACCTTCTCGCGGATCGTTGCCTGCAGCGTGATCACCTGGATCCTGGGGCAGGCGGTGATCAACATCGCCATGGTGAGCGGGTTGCTGCCGGTTATCGGTGTCCCGCTGCCGTTCATCTCCTACGGCGGCTCGGCCATGGTCTCCTCCCTGGCCGGCATCGGGGTGATCCTGGCCGTGACCCGGCCGGAACATCCGGACAGCAAGTCCCCGGCCAAAGCTGCCGCCCCGGCGAAGCGGGTGAGGGAACACGAATACCAGCGGTAGCACCGGGAGGGCCGTTCCGGGAACGCCCATGACGGCTGTCCGCTTCATTGTGGCCTTCGGGATCGTCAGTGCCCTGATGGACATGGTGTACGAGGGCGCGCGGAGCGTCACCGGGCCCTACCTGGGCGCCCTGGGTGCCTCGGCCGTCCTCGTCAGCGTGGTCACGGGGGCGGGTGAAGCCGTCGCCCTGGTCCTCCGCCTGCTGTTCGGGCGCCTCGCGGACCGGCCGGCACTGCGTTGGTCCCTTGCCATCTCCGGCTATGCCCTCACGGCGTTGTCCGTGCCGCTCCTGGGCATCGGCAATGCACTGTGGATCGCCTGCCTCCTGGTCCTGGCCGAACGGCTGGGCAAGGCCGTGCGGAGCCCTGCCAAAGACACCATGCTGGTTGAGGCCGGTTCCGCCTTGGGCCAGGGCAAGGCCTTTGCGCTGCACGAAGCGCTGGACCAGGTGGGAGCACTGCTGGGGCCCCTCCTGGTGGGGGCGGCGCTCGCCCTGACCGGAAGCTACGGGCCGGGATTCCTGCTGCTGGCCATCCCCGGGCTGGCGGCCATGCTGTTGCTGTTCTGGCTGAAGAACAAGGTTCCGGACCCTGCCGCCTACGAGACCGTCCCGGGCCAGCCGCCCGCGGAACCCGCCACCCCGCAGGCCGATGCCCGTCCTGGGGCTCCACCCGCACCGCCCGGCAGGGCTGCCCCGTTGCCCCGGCAGTACTGGATTTACGCCGCGTTCAGCAGCCTCACCATGTTTGGCTATGCCACGTTCGGGCTTCTCTCGTTCCACCTGGTGCAGGCCGGACTGCTTCCGCCCGCGCTGGTCCCGGTCCTCTACGCGGTGGCCATGGGAGTCGACGCCGTGGCCGCTCTGGCCTCCGGGCGGCTCTTTGACCGGGTGGGCCTGAAAGTCCTCGTGGTCCTGCCGGTGCTGGCCGCAGCAGTCCCGTGGCTTGGGTTCAGCAACAACACTGTCCTCGCGGTGGCGGGGGTGCTGGTGTGGGGAGCGGCCATGGGGGTCCAGGAAAGCACCATGCGGGCCGGCGTCGCGGGGCTGGCACCCGCAGCCCGGCGGGGGAGTGCATACGGGATGTTCACTGCCTGTTACGGCCTTGCCTGGCTGGCGGGAAGCTTCCTCATCGGCCTGCTCTATGAACAATCAATTCCGGCCTTGGCGGTGACCATCACCGGGGTGCAGGCAGTGGCCCTGGTGATCTTCGTCGTCGTCCGTCCGCACGCCGGCAGGCCATAAGCCGGCCGGAGGAGGCGCCGATGGGACTCAGGCGACGGCACTCTCAATCTCGGGGCACTCACTGCAACGGACCTCCGCAACCAGCGAGCCGGCGTCGTCCTTGCGGAAATGCGTGACGTGCTTAGTGGCCCTGCCGCAGGTGGGGCAGTAGCTCTGGCTTTGTTTTGTCCACATGCATGAATAATACGGAACGCCCCGCCAAAGGGAAGATCGGGGAACCGAACTATGTGGATGCCCGCAGCTGATTTTCATCAGATCTTGACCAAACCTGCTGGCGATCCTTCGGGAAACGCTGAGACTCGGCGCGTAGCTTGGGCTCATCAGGCAGTTTCAGTGGCATGGACGGAGCGCAGGGCAATGACCATTACAGATTACTTCGTGGCTCTCGGCGGCATGTTGGCTTCCCTCGGAGCTGCCGGGCTCGTCGCGGCCGGGCTCATCCGGGCGCGGGCGCGCCACTAACCCCTCCGGGTACCGGTACGCCGCTGCCCTTCCGGTAGTCCTCAGGCAAACGCCTGGGGCTCAAACCGGGTGCCCGCGGCGCCGCTGGGCATGGTGCTGAGGATGCTGTCCGCAACGCTGCGGACCTTAAGGTTGCGGTGCCGTGACGCCCCGGCGAGCTTGCTGAAGGCTTCGGGGTAGGAACAGCGGTTTTGTGCCATCAGCACACCGCAGGCCACATCGATGGAGGTCCTGCTCTCCAGCACCTGCTTCAGGTTGTCCCCGGAGCGGATGACGCCGTGGACGTCCAAGGCCAGCTTCAGGCTCTGTGAGGCCACCCCGGCAAACCAGGCCGCCTCGTTGGTGATCCGGGTGATGAAGGCGTAGTTGCCGTGGGCCAGGAACACCAGGGCTCCCGACGATCCGGGCCGCAGTTCGAGGGGGAGGGCCAATGCCGCTCCGTATCCGCCGTCCAGCAACCGGTGACGGTACGCCTGCCAGCGCGCGGCGGAGCCCGTGGGGTTGACCACCACGGGCGCTGACAACGCCACGCCCAGCGCTGTGGGCCCGTCTCCGTGTTCCTCCTCGGCCGCCGCGAAGCGGGCTGCTCCCGGTGTGCTGCCGGCACCGGCGGCGTAGGTTCGCTGCCTGTGCAGCACGGCGCCGCACTCGATCGTTGAGCCGGCCGTCGTACTGAGCCACCTGGCCCCTGCGTCGGCGAGCGTCTGCAGGGAGCCGGCGTCGTCCTCGGTACCTGTTATCAGGTCCAGCAGGAACCCTTGCCGTTCGGGTCCCCTGTTATGCGCCGGGCCAACCGCCACCCCGCACCCCCATTCAAGTCGTACCCAGTGGCATCGGCCGCCGCAGGTTTCCTTGCAATTTATTGGGTGGCCAGGGCGCGTGCACGAGTAGCCGGTACTCTACTTTTTCCGGCGGCCGGCGCAGGTACTTGCCCGGGCTCTTCGAGGGCCCGGCCGACGGATGGGCTACGATAGATTCGTTAGACAGCCAAGCAAGTAGGATATCGAAGGAATTCGCATGAACCCGCATGGTGCAAGCGAAGGCTACTCGTACCCCACCCTGGAAGACACAGAGCCCAGGGCCGTTGATGTGATCAACGCCCTCCGGGAGTTCCGCACATCCGAAACCGCCATGCGCCGGCGCACCCGCTCGTCGCCCGCCATGGGGGAGACCGATCTCCTGGCCCTGCGGTACCTCATTGACGCAGAAGCCGCCGGCGTGGGCGTACGCCCCACGGAGCTGGCAGGCCGGCTGGGAATCACCTCGGCCTCCATGACCACGCTCGTGGACCGGCTGGTTGCCAGCGGCCATGTAACGCGTGAACGCCACCCGTCGGACCGCCGCGCCATCATTCTCCGGCCCGCACCCGGAGCCGACGAGGAAGTCCGGCATAACCTCAACCAAATGCATAAGCGCATGCTCGAGGCCGCCGAGTCCCTGTCGCCGGAGGAAATCAAAGCGGTGATGCACTTCCTGATGCGCATGCGCGAAGCGGTGGACGCCGTCAACATGGCTCCGCACATTGGATCCCGGTAGACAACGAAGTAATCCTAGTTAGACTAGCTACATTGTTAGTGAACTATCGGATGGTGGATCGAATGACTGCAGTACTTGAACCTCAGGCGGCCGGGCACTCGATCCCGGTGACGATAGACACCGAGACTCCCGCCCGGCCCGCGGAAAGCGTGGCGCTGGACATCACGGCACCCGCGGCCCCCATGCATTGCGGCGCGGAAATGACGGCCTCCCCGGTCCCCATTGCTTCCCTCGGCTGGGCTCCACTTGAGCTCGGCTCCTCCGAATGGTCATGTGCCTGCGGGTACAGGCTGGATAGCGAACCTGCCGGAGATCCACTGGAAGCGGTCCGGCTGGCCTCCGCGCGGGTGGAAAGCATCCAGTGGGAGCTGGATGCCGCGCAGGAGGGGTTTGCCAACGCCGTGCGCGGCGCCTCCCGGCTGGGTGCCGCGCCGGACGCCCTGAGCGACGCGGCGGGCCTGACCCAGCTGGAACTCCGGGAGTTCCTCGCCGGCGGCGACCGGTTGCTGTAGGTCCAGGAGCTGTTCGACCCGAAACTCCCGGAAGAAAGCCATGAACCAATGAAGTGCAGCCACCCGTCTGTTCGGGTGCAGCTGCACTTCGTTGGTTAAAGCGGGAGAGGAAAATGTGGCCGGCCGGCTCTGGCCCGATCAGGGGGCGCGGCGAGCGGCCGGGACGCGCTATGCGGCCTGGCGGGCGGGCGTCGCGGAACAATGCCGCCGGTCAGCCAGCACGCTGATGGTGCAGGGTGCCTGGCCGGGATCGATCTTGGCCGGCAGGTGCCTGGACCGGACTGCGGAACGGAGCATTTCCAGCGCATCCTCGTCCACCCAGGCGCTGGAGATATCAAGCTCCAGGTCCAGGCCCCCTTTGAGGGAGTTGGCACGCTTGGCCACGACATAGAGTGCGTTGATGCTGTGGATGGTGATATGCCCCTTTGCAATCACCTGGGCCTTGCTGTGGTCCAGGTCAATCCGGACCACGATATTAAGCTTCGAATTCACGTTGTAAAGCCTTCCCCGGCATTGGCTGCGACGCTGCAGCTTCTTGCATGGCCTGTTTGCTTAAGCCTCAACCAGAGTAGGGACAGAATGTGATGTGCGCAACACTGCGGTCTTTATGACATCGAAGCGAACGTTGGCCCTCCCGCTCTGATCCGTGATGTGATCAAGGCACGCCCAGTAGCACCGCCTCCGAAGGACATCCCATGAGCAAAGAACAGCTGATCATTATCGGTTCCGGCCCGTCCGGCTACACCGCCGCCATCTACGCCGCCCGCGCCGGACTGAACCCGCTGGTCCTGGCCGGCTCCGTCACGGCCGGCGGTGCCCTGATGAACACCACCGAAGTGGAGAATTTCCCCGGTTTCCCGGGCGGCATCCAGGGCCCGGAGCTGATGGACGGCCTGCAGCAGCAGGCGGAAAAGTTCGGCGCCCGCATCGAGTACGACGACGCCACCTCCGTTGAGCTCAAAGGCCCCGTCAAGCGCGTGGTCACCGGCGGCGGGGAGACGTACGAGGCGCAGGCAGTCATCCTGGCCACCGGCTCGGCCTACAAGGAGCTCGGCCTGCCGGAGGAGAAGAAGTTCAGCGGACACGGCGTCTCCTGGTGCGCCACCTGCGATGGGTTCTTCTTCCGCGACCAGGACATCATCGTCGTGGGCGGCGGCGACTCCGCCATGGAGGAAGCAACTTTCCTGACCCGCTTCGGCAAGACCGTCACTGTGGTGGTCCGCAAGGGCGAACTGCGGGCCTCCCGCATCATGGCGCAGCGGGCCAAGGACAACCCCAAGATCCGGTTCGCCTGGAACTCCGCGGTCAGCGCCATCCACGGCGACGGCAAGGTCACCGGCGTGACCCTCACGGATACCCGCACCGGCGAAACCCGGCACCAGGATGCCACCGGCATCTTCGTGGCCATCGGGCACCTGCCGCGGACCGAACTCGTGGCCGGCCAAGTGGATCTGGACGAGGAGGGCTACATCAAAGTGGATGCCCCCACCACCTGCACCAACCTCGCCGGAGTCTTCGCCTGCGGCGATGCCGTTGACCACCGGTACCGGCAGGCCATCACTGCGGCCGGCACCGGCTGCGCGGCGGCCCTGGACGCGGAACGCTTCCTGGCAGCCTTGGAGGACGCAGCCAGCATCGCGACCGCGCTGGTGGAGGAACCGACGCACAACTGAGGCAGTCCAGCGGCGGGCCCCCGGGGTCAGACCACTTCGGGGAGCCTGCCCGTTAATACAGAGACCGGAGCGGCAGACCAGCGCTCGCGTTCGGGCTCGTAGGAGATCACCATCGACGCATCGTTCTCGCGAGCCTCGTCGATGGCGAGCAGCAGGGCATCCTCCATGTGCCGGGCATACTCCAGGCGCTCCGGCAGGGAACCCTGCAGGCCGGCGTCGTCAATCAGCACGTGGCCCTTGCCGTCCACAATGACCTTCAGTGAATACCCGCGGTCCTCGTGCAAGGACCCCCGGGTGGACGCAATCTCGGTGACCCGGTCTGCCCGGACCAAACCGTTGCCCAGAGTGCGAACCCACACTTCACCCATGAAATGACCTCCCCTTGGCGGTGGGCACGAATCAGCGCCCCATAAGGCGAACGCTACTCCTCGCCGGCCCTTTTGTGACCCCTGTATTTTTACCGCCGGGACGCACGCCGGCGGGGGGACCTTCGGCACTTTCGGCATGCGGTTGGGCCGGGGGAGGGTGGTGCCATGGCGGACCGGACTTCCACCGGCGGGAGCGGCAACATTGGCTCCGCAGTGGTCAATGCCCTGCTCCTGTACGGGATCAACATCTGGCCCGGGTGGCAGGTGCTGCCCTTCCTCACCTCCGGCATGGTCCGCGTCCTTGACCTCATCAACGCGTCCCTGATCGCCGGCATCGTGGTGGGCGTGGTCTGCGTCCTGATCCGTGCCCGTGCCCTTTGGGCCGTGGGAAACCTGGTGGCGCTGGGCTTCGGCTTGGCCGCCACCGTCCGCGTCTGGGAGGTCTTCCCCTTCGACTTCACGGGCGGCTGGAGCGGCTGGCCGGTGCTGGTGCGGGTGCTCCTGGTGATCGCCATGGCGGGCTCGGTCATTGGGGCCGTGGCGGAGCTGGTCAACCTGGTCCGGGCGTTGGCGGGCATCGAGCCCCGGCCCAGGAAACGTTAGGGGCCCGGGGCGCTGCCACACCCCATCCGTCGCGTCACGGCCCTGATGCGTTGGCGGCGGCCATAGGATAAATCTGATGACTTCCCCGGATGACGCCCAGCCCTTCAACCTGCGCAGTATTGCGGTGGCCGCGTTCGGTCCCACGCTGCTCTTCGGAATCGGCCAGGGTGCCATCCTCCCGGTGGTGGCATTGTCGGCCCGCGAGCTGGGCGCATCAGTGGCCGTGGCAGCCCTCATTGTGACCCTCATCGGCCTGGGCTCCTGGTTCTTCAACCTGCCCGCGTCCCTGGTGACCCTCCGCTTCGGAGAGCGCTGGTCCATCGTGGGCGCCGCCGTCGCCGCCGGCCTGGCCCTCGCCGCCGCCGCCACCTCCGCGCTGGCCCCGAACGGACTCTGGCTGCTGGCCGTGGCGATGACCGTCGTCGGGATGTCCGGTGCGGTGTTCGGCCTGGCCCGGCAGAAATACCTCACCGAGGCCGTGCCCGTGGCGTTCCGTGCCAGGGCACTGTCCACCTTGGGCGGGGTGAACCGTATCGGAGTGTTCATCGGTCCCTTTGCGGGCGCGGCCGTGATGCAGTTCTTCGGCATCGCCGGCGCGTACTGGGTGGGCGTGGTGGCCATGGCCGCGGCAGCCCTGCTGTCCCTCACCATCCCGGACCTGGCCGTGCCGGACGCCCCGCCGGGCGGGGACGGCGCCGCCCAGCCCACGCTTCGGAGCGTCGCGGTTTCGCACGCGGGCGTATTCCTCTCGCTGGGTGTGGGCATCCTGCTGCTCAGTGCGTTGCGGTCCTCCCGGCAGGTGGTGATCCCGCTCTGGGCCGACCATCTGGGCATGGACGCCACCTCCGCGTCCCTGATCTACGGCCTCTCCGGTGCGATCGACATGCTGGTGTTCTATCCCGCCGGCAAACTGATGGACCGCAAAGGCCGGCAATGGGTGGCCATCCCGTCCACGTTGCTCATGGGAACCGCACTGCTGTTGATCCCGCTCACCGGATCCTTCACCGGACTGCTGCTGGCTGCGCTGCTGATCGGCTTTGGCAACGGCATCAGCTCCGGGCTGGTGATGACCCTGGGAGCGGACTTCTCGCCGGATCGCGGCCGCGGCCAGTTCCTGGGCCTCTGGCGGTTCATGGCGGACGCCGGGTCCACCGGCGGCCCGGTGCTCCTCTCCGGGGTGACGGCACTGGCCTCCCTGGGGCCGGGGATCTCAGCCACGGGCATCCTGGGATTCGCGGCGGCGGCCGTGTTCGGCGTCGTCCTGCCCCGCCTCAAGCATCGCCGGAACTACTGACGCCGGCAGGCTATTCTCGACACATGACCGACCCCGGCGTGAGCGCCCGCATCAGCCCCCTGCACAAAGCCGTGTGGTGGGCCCAGGATTATGCCTATGCCACCGGTTGGCAGGTCCGGGGGTTCCTCTCCCGCGTGCAGCCGGCCTCCTTCCGGACGGGCACCCTGCAGCCCGTGGTGATCATCCCCGGCGTCTACGAAAACTGGCAGTTCATGATGCCGCTCATCCGGGCCATCCATGATGCCGGGCATCCCGTTCACGTGGTCACGGTGCTGCAGCGCAACAAACTCGAGGTGCCGGACGCCGCCAGGCTGGTGGCCCAGCATCTGGAGGAGGCGGGCCTGCACAACGCCATCCTGGTGGCCCACAGCAAGGGCGGGCTGATCGGCAAATACACCATGCTGTCCCTGGATCCCGAGCACCGGATCGACCGGATGATCGCCGTGTGCGCACCATTCTCCGGTTCCCGCTACGCCCGGTACATGCTGCTGCCCAGCCTGCGGATCTTCTCACCGCGCAACGCGTTGACCCTGCAGATGGCGCGCGAGCAGACCATCAACAGCCGCATCACGTCCCTGTACGGCCCGTTCGACCCGCACATCCCGGAGGGCAGCGTGCTCCCCGGCGCCACCAATATCGAGTTGCCGGTGGCCGGGCACTTCCGGATCCTCGGCGACCCGGGGACCGCGAGGATCATTGTGGAGCAGCTGAGCCTTCCGGCCTGACCGCACCCGGTGCTGCCCCTGCAGATGCTGCTGCTGCGATCCGGCCGGCGATGAATTCTGCGTCGCGGCCCACACCGTGGACCATGGAGGAGGCGAGCGAATGCTGGAAGGTGGCGCCGAGGAAGTAGAGTCCGGGCTGGGCGGTGGCCACGCCCCGCTCTTGGGCCGGCTGGCCGTCGGCGCCCATTACGGGCAGGTCGATCCAGTCCAGGTCCGGAGTGAATCCGGTACACCAGATGACGTTGGCCACTTCCAGTATCCTGCCGTCAGCCAACAGCGGCAGGCCGTCTTTGACGCCTTCCGTCCTGGGAACACGCACGACGCCGGCACGCACCAGGTCCCGGTCCTTCACCCTGACCAGTGGTCCGCTGTGCGAGAGGACCCGGGGCCGGGCCTTCCGGCCGGCGGGCGTGCCGAGCGTGAGGATATGGGAGAAGGCGAAGAAGACGGCCAGCGTCAGCGGGCGGGCGGCGGCGGCGTCGACGCGCCAGGGGATTTCGCCCGGATGGCGGCCGGACAGGTAGGTGGTGCGGGTGGAAGCAAGTTCCAGGGCGATGTCCGCGCCTGAATTGCCGGCGCCGACCACCAGGACCGGTCCCGGCGCGAGGTCACGGGGGCTCCGGTAGCTCCCGGCTGTGAGCTGCCGGATGGCCTGGCTGAGCTGCCCGGCGAAGGCGGGAATCCGGGGTTTCCGGTCCCAGCCGGAGGCGACCACCACGTTGTCGGCTTCGAAGCGCCGGCCGCCGGCGTCGATGACGAAGGCGTGGCTGTCGTGGCGGAGGCCGGTGACCCGGACATTGTGCCGGACCGGCAACCCGAACTCTTCACCGTATCGGCCCAGGTAATCGGCGAACTCTTCGCGGGAGGGGAAGGACCATTGCGGTGCGGGGAACCGGCTGCCGGGCAGGGCGTCGTACCGGGCCGGGGTAAAGAGCCTGAGGGAGTCCCAGCGGGCGCGCCAGCTGTCACCGGCTGCCGCATGTTCATCCAGGATCACAAACGGCCGGTTGAGGCGGGCAAGGTGGTAGCCCATGGCCAGGCCTGCCTGGCCGCCGCCGATGACCACGGTGGTGAAGTGCTCCGACATGGTGTCCTGCCCTTCCGTCCGTGCCGCTCCGCTGCGGTCCCGGGCTTCCTGCTACAATTCATCCGAATGATGTTCGGATGAATTAAGGCTAGGCCCAGCGATGAGTGAAGTCAATGCCCAGGCACGCCGCTACAATTCCCCGTTGCGGAGGGAACAGGCGGCGGCAACCCGGGACGCGGTGCTCTCCGCTGCCCGGGACCTGTTCGTGGGCGAGGGGTACCGGTCCGCCACCGTTGCGGCCATCGCCCGGCGGGCGGGTGTCGCCGTCGACACGATCTACGCCACGATCGGGCGGAAGCCGGACCTCCTGCGCGGGGTGGTGGAGGCGGCGATCTCGGGGACCGGCCAGGCCGTCCCGGCCGAGCGCCGGGACTACGTGATCCGCATACGCGAGGCGACGCGGGCGGCCGAGAAGATCTCCCTGTACGCCCAGGCCCTGGCACACATCCAGCCCCGGCTGGCGCCGGTGTACGAGGCGCTCCGTGATGCGGCCGGCACCGATCCGGACTGCGGCGCGCTCTGGCGGGAGATCTCGGACCGGCGCGCGGCCAACATGCGCCAATTCATCGCGGACCTCGCCACGACGGGGGAGCTCCGCACCGACCTGCCGGCCGCGGAACTCGCCGACGCTGTATGGAGCATGAACGGGCCGGAGTACTGGGGGCTGCTGGTGGGCCAGCGCGGCTGGGATCCGGAACGGTTCGCCGGGTGGTTGGGCGATGCCTGGTGCCGGCTGCTGCTGGACCGATCCTGAGCCTCGCTGCAGCCGCCCCTTAACTGAAACGCTCCTCCGGAAAGCCATGTCAGCCTTCCGGAGGAGCGCAACTAAAGCGTCCCGGACGGTATCAGCCGTCGGAGCCCGCCGGGGTGGTGGTGGCCGTGTAGCCCTCAAGCTTCAGCGCCGCCTGGGCATACTTCTGGTCGAACGTATCCGCCATATTGACCTTGGAGGTATCAACGCCAATGGTCTTCTCCTCGTCAAAGACTGTCTTGGGCCCGCCGGCGGGCATGATGCCGTCAGGGAGGAATTGGCCCTTGTCCTGGTCCAATGCCTTGACGTAATCGTCCTTGCTGATGGTGCTGTTCTGGACGAAGGCCGGCGGCAGCTTGTCCGCGATCTCCTGGGCGGAGTGGGTGCTGATCCAGTGCATGGTGTCCACGAGCGCATCCACCACCTTCTGGGCTTCATCCTGGTGGCTGTTGACCCAGTCCGCCTGGGCGAGCAGGCCTGCGGACGGCAGCGAACTGCCGAGGGCCGCCTTGGCGCCATCCGCCGTAGCCAGGTCAATGGCGGGAACCGCAAGGTTCTTGGCCTCGAGGGCGCCCACTGTTGGCTGGGTGGTCATGACGCAGTCGGCGGACCCGCGCTGGATGGCGGCGATGGCGGTGGCGCCGGCACCGACGGCGATGGTCTGGTAGTCGCTCTTGGACAGGCCGGCCTTGGACGCAATGAACTGGGTGAGTTCGTCGGTACCGGAGCCGAGATCCGTGACGCCGACAGTCTTGCCCTTGAGGTCGGCTCCGGAGTGGACGTTGGCCTTGGGGTTGCACATGATGCGCTCGCCGGGGGCGCCGGAGAGCTGGATGAGGTTGGTGACCTTCTTGCCTTTGGCCTGGAAGTCCACGGTATGGATGTACCACGCGCCGGCCATGTCCACCTGCCCGGACGCCATGGCCTCCTCCGCACCGACGCCGCCCTGCTGCTCGGTGGAGAGTTCCATCTTGACCCCGTACTTCTCGTAGTAGCCCAGCTGCTGGGCCAGTTGGTACGGGAGGTAGATCTGCTTGTCGATGCCGCCCACCATCATCTTCACGGTGGGCATGGAACTGGTGTCGGCGGAGGCGCTGCCGCCGGCGGACCCGCCGCTGGAGGCAGGGGTGGAACTGCTGCCGCAGGCTGCCAGGCTGAGGGCAACCGCTCCGGCGGCTGCAGCGGCAAGAATAGGGCGCTTCATCATCATTGTTTTACGCATCCTTTTGTTTGTCCCGATCGGGACATGGGAGTGGGTTCGGGTAGTGCGGGTTGGAAAGCTGGGTCCGGGGTCAGATGGCCTGGGCCTCGGAACGGTTCGGCGGGCGCCATTTGAGGAGCCTGTGCTCGAGGAGGTTGATCAGGGATTCGGCAAAGAGCGTGACGACGGCGATGATCACCATGCAGGCGAAGACCGTATTCGGATCGAAGGTCCCCTGCGCCTGGCTGATGATCAGGCCGATGCCTTTCTGCGCGCCGAGCACCTCGGCCACAAGGGCTCCGATGATGGCGAAGCCGAAAGCGGTGTGCAGGCTGGCGATAATCCACGTCATCGCGGAGGGAATGGTCACGTGCATCGCCACCTGGTACGGCGAAGCGCCGAGCACCCGCACATTCGCCACCAGGTTCTGGTCCACCTCACGGACGCCCTGGAAAGCGTTGAAGAACACCACGAAGAAGACCAGCACGGCCGCGAGCAGGATTTTCGGGAAGACCCCGAGGCCGAACGCCACGATGAAGATCGAGCCGAGCACGATGCGCGGAATCGAATTCACGATCCGGAT
The DNA here is from genome assembly GCF_030209295.1 of Pseudarthrobacter sp. lyk4-40-TYG-27. NCBI lineage: Bacteria > Bacillati > Actinomycetota > Actinomycetes > Micrococcales > Micrococcaceae > Pseudarthrobacter > Pseudarthrobacter sp. lyk4-40-TYG-27. The sequence goes on along the minus strand of NZ_JARVSH010000004.1, from coordinate 255,220 downwards.
GTAGGGCCCGACGACGGCCGACAGGTACTTGTTGGATCCCAGGAGGATGCCGAGGATCACGCCGACGAAGGTTCCCAGCAGGAAACCAAAGAAAGCCTCCTGAGCGGTGACCCCCAGGTTCTCCCAGATGGTGCCGAACGCCGTCCCTTCGGTGAAGAGCCTGACCAGGCTGTCCCAGATTTCGGAGGGCTGGCCGAAGAAGAATTTGTCCACCCATCCTTCCGTGGTGAACCACTGCCAGCCGCCCACCACCGCGACGGCCAGGACCACCCGGCCGATCCAGATGGATGTGGTGCGGCGCCGGGCTTTGATCCGGCCGGCGCTCTTCGCTGCTGTTTCTGGTTCCACTGGCGTCTCGCTTTTGCGGGTTTCGGGGTGGGCAACGGTTGTCATGCCGCACCTGCCGTCAGGGCATAGGCGCGGGTGACTTCGTCCTTCAGGGATTCCCAAATGCGGCCCTGGAGTTCCAGGAAGCGCTCCTCGTGCCGGATTTCCTGGACATTGCCGCGGGGCCGGGGAAGGTCGATGTCGAAGACGTCCTTGACGGACCCGGGGCTGCTGGTCATGATGACCACCCGGTCCGAGAGCGCCACCGCCTCGTCCAGGTCATGGGTGATGAACAGGACCGAGGGCCGCAGTTCCTCCCAAAGCTTGAGCAGTTCGTTCTGCATGATGGCCTTCGTCTGCACATCCAGCGCTCCGAACGGCTCGTCCATGAGGAGGATCCGCGGATTATTGATCAATGCCGCCGCCATGGCCACGCGCTTGCGCATACCGCCCGAAAGCTGGTGCGGGTACCGGTCCTCGAAACCGGCCAGGCCCACCCGGCGCAGCCAATCCCGGGCAAGGTCCGTGGCCTGGCGCTTTGGCATGCCGAGCAGGATGGGCCCCATCATGACGTTGCTGAGGACGCTCTTCCAGGGGAACAGGGCGTCCGCCTGGAACATGTAGCTCACGCCGTTGGTGATGCCTTCCACCAGGTTGCCGCCCACCCTTACCGAACCGGCACTCGGCTGCTCCAGGCCGGAGACCTGGGCCAGGGTGGTGGACTTGCCGCAGCCCGTGGGTCCGACGATCGAGCAGAACTGTCCGGCCTCGACGGTTACCGTCACATCACGGATGGCCGTGAAGGTTTCGCCTTTCGGCGTCAGGTAACGCTTCGTCAGGCCGGACACTTCGATCCGTGCCCCTTCGGCGGCCTTCTGCGGAGGCCCGGGCGGCCTGGGTGTGGGGGTGCTGTCCATTGCAAGACCTCGCTGTCTCTTGTCCATGTAGTTCTGGTTCGTGATGTTGGTCACTGGAACTGTGTGAAGCTTAGGAAGTGATCATTCCGGCCAGAAAGACTTCCGTAAGATGTGTGCTTTAGCCGCAAAAGTGCACGTTTTGTGCATTTTCTGCCCCCGTGCAAAAACCGTGCCTCCGAGGCGTCGATGAGCACCGAATCCGCGCCGCGCAGGCCATGGGCCGGCAGGCTTTTCACAACGCTGACGGCCCAAATCCTGCTGGCCTCGCTGTCGCTGCTGATCTTCACCGTGGCCTTGGGCGGTTTCCTCTTCTCGATGATCAGCAACCAGACGCTGGACCAGCAGTACCAGCTGCGCGCCCTCGGGATTGCGACCACCACGGCGCAGATGTCGGAGATCCGCTCCGCAGTGGCCTTCGGGGACCCCGGCCACCTCATCAACGGGATTGCCCGCCAGGTCATGGCAGCCGCCGGGACCGATTACGTCGTCGTCACCGACCGGGAGGGGATACGGTTCTCGCACCCGGATCCAGCGTTGATCGGCCACCGGCTGGAAGAACCGGTGGCGGTCCTGGACGGCCAAACCCATGTCGGTTTCGACCCCGGAAGCCTGGGCCGATCCGCGAACGCCAAGGCCCCCATTTTCGGCGCAGACGGCTCGGTGGTGGGCCAGGTCTCGGTGGGGATCGAGGACACCCAGGTCCTGAGCAACCAGATGCAGAACATCTGGCTGATCACGGGCTTCTCTGCCCTGGTCCTGGCCTTGGGCATCGTGGGCTCTCTGCTCCTCTCGCGGCGCATCAAGCGGGTCACGTTCGACCTGGAGCCAGCCGAGATCGCCTCCCTCCTGCAGGAACGTGAGGCCTTGCTCCACGGAATCCGGGAGGCCGTCGTCGGCCTGGACGACGACGGCAAGGTGACGGTGATCAACGAGGAGGCCCGGCGGCTGCTCCACCTGGAAGGGGAGGCCCTGGGGAAACCCATTGCCGAGCTGCTGCCGCATGGCCGCCTGCGGGACCTGCTGGCCGGCCGGCTCCCCGGTGCCGACCAGGTGGCGCTCACCGAGGATGCCCTGCTGGTTGTCAACAGGATGCCGGTGGCTACCGCCGGCCGCAGTATTGGGTCCGTGGTAACCCTTCGGGACCGCACCGAAATCGAAGGCCTGGTGCGTGACCTTCACTCGATCCAAGGTTTGATGGAGGCCATGCGGGCCTTGGAACATGAGTACGCGAACCGGCTCCACATTGTTGACGGCCTGCTGGAAATGGGGGACCTGGACCAGGCCAAGAAGTACGTCTCGCAGGTATCAACCATGTCCAGGTCCCTGGGGGAAAGGCTGCGCGCCAGCATTTCCCCGCCGGAGCTGGCTGCCTTGCTGCTGGCCAAGGTGGCTGTCGCCGCCGAACAAGACGTGCAGATGGAGGTGACCGCCGACTCCAGGCTGGAACATCCGGAGGCCGATCCCACCGAGCTGGTAACCATCGTTGGCAACCTCCTCGACAACGCCGTGGACGCGCTGGCGAATACGCCGAGGCCCCGCCGCGTGACGGTCCAGTTCGACGACGCGGACGGCGTCTTCATCGCCGTCCGGGACAACGGGCCCGGCATCCCTGCCGACAAGCTTGACCAGGTCATGGTGGACGGATACTCAACCAAGGATCCGCGGCCTGGCATGCGTCGAGGCATCGGGCTGGCCCTGGTGAGCAGGATCGTGCGCAGGGCAGGGGGAACACTGGATGTGTTTCCAGGTCCCGGCGGTAACTTTGAGGTGTGGCTGCCGGCAAAGACGCAGGCAGCGGTTGAAGACAGGAGTGCAGGCTTTGATTAAGACGCTCGTCGTGGATGACGATTTCCGGGTTGCGGGCATCCATGCGGCCAGGGTGGAGCGGGTGGACGGATTCGAGTGCGTCGGCCAGGTCTACAGTGCCGCAGCCGCACGGGATGCCATAGTCCGTCTGAACCCGGACCTCCTCCTGCTGGACATCCACCTGCCGGACGAGGACGGACTCTCCCTCCTTCGGTCCCTGCAAGCAGCCGGAACCCAGATCGACAGCATCGTGATCACCGCCGCGCAGGACCTGGCCACCGTCAAATCCGCGATGACCAGCGGCGCCATCTACTACCTGGTCAAGCCCTTCGGATTCGACCGCCTCCGCACGCAGCTGGAGGCCTACAGGAAGTGGCGCGAGGAGCTGGAAGCCGTTTCGACAGCAAACCAGGCAACCATCGACAACCTCTACAAGGCACGGTTGGCAGGGATCAAGGCGTCGGCTCCGGCCCCGCGCCTCCAGCCCACCATGCAGAAAGTGTTCGACGCCGTCCGGGCCGCCCGCGGGCCCGTCAACGCCGCGGAAATTGCCGAGCAGCTTGGCGTCAGCAGGCCAACCGCCCAGCGCTACCTGAGCACCCTGGAACGGAAGGGCCTCCTGGTCCTGGACCTGGCGTACGGCAGTACAGGCAGGCCGATGAATTCCTACACGGTTTCCTGACTGCCGCCCTGACCGGCCGGCCGCCGCTGCATACTCGCGGCTGTTGATATAACCGCAGGTCAAGCAGCAGTTGAAATTTCAAATACCTTGAGCATTTGTTGACTCTTTACCCCCTCGCTTCCTGAGCTTGGCACTGCAAAGTAAGTCCCAGCTAGACAAAACGAACACCACAAAGTCTGAGGGGACATCATGAAGAACAGCACTCTGGTCAAGGGAACTGCCGCTATCGCCGTTGGCGCCGCACTGCTGCTGGGCGGCGGAGGAACCCTGGCCAACTGGAACGCAGAAGCAACCGCCGCTCCCGGCACGATCGTTGCCGGTGACCTGAACGTGGTCAAGAGCGTCAACGGTGTCTGGAAGGACCGCAACGACACGGTCATTCCCGACATCTCCGCTTACAAGGTTGTCCCGGGCGACAAGCTCACGTTCACCCAGGACCTGACCGTGACCCTGACGGGCAACAAGATGGCCGCCAACGTCACCACCACCGGCATCAGCGCCACCAACGGCTTCACGCCGGCCAACGTCTCGGTGAGCGCTCCTGTGCTCACGGTGGGCGGCACGGCCGTCGCCAACCCGCTCAAGCCAACGCAAACGGGCGCGGACCAGACGGTCACCGCCACCATCACCTTCGAATTCCTGTCCAGCACCACCGGCCGCGCGGACACCACCAAGAGCTACAACTTCAACAACGTGGCCTTCCAGCTGACCCAGGTCACCCAGTCCGGCCTCTCCTAGCCTGACGTGGCCGGGTGGCCCCAGGGCCACCCGGCCGGCAGCACCAGGAAACAGGACCAGGAGGAAAACCACATGCGCATCACGCGCTCACTGAAGGCAGCGGCATTGATCGCCGCTGCCGTGGTCCTGGGCCTGTTCACCGTGCAGGGAACCTTTGCTCTCTGGAACGCTTCCGCGGTGGCCGCTCCCGGAACCGTGTCCGCGGCCTCGTTCGACGTGGCGCTGACCGCGGTCAACTCCGGCACCACCACGAACATGACCCTGGCCAACGGGGCCGCGGCGAACCTGGTGTTGTCTCCAGCAGGCACGCTTGGGCCCGGGAGCCCGGTCTCCGGGGGAGTGGTGGTCACCAACAACACCAACGCCGGCGGCCAGTTCAACACCGCCACCACGGTGGGCCAGCCAACAGTGGCCAACACCGGCGGCGGCACGCTGGCCTCCTACATCATCGTGAGCGCGAAGATTGCCGTTTCCGCCACGGAATGCAGCTCCAGTACCGGCTACGCACAGATCGGCACCGGCGGCCTCGTCTCGCCCACGGTGGGCAAAGGCGGGTCCACCATCTTCTGCTTCCAGGTCAGCCTCGCCTCCTCCGCCCCGTCAACAGTGAAAGGACAAGCAGTGACCATCTCCCTTCCACTCACCGCACGTCAACTCTGCGGGGTGCCCAGTGGCTGCTGACCTGACCGAACGCCTGCTCGGCGGAGACACCGACCCCGAAACTCCGGCAGCCGGGCCGAAGCCGGCACGCGGCCGCAAAGGCGCCTGGGCCGCCGTCGGACGCATTTTGACCATGGCGGCGATGCTGGTGGCCCTGTTCGCCGCCCTTGTCCTCATCGTGGTGCCGGTGGCGACCGGATCGCAGACCTACACCGTGCTGACCAAGTCCATGGCGCAGCACTACCCGCCCGGCACCTTCATGGTGATGAAACCGGTGCCGTTCGACGAACTCAAGTACGGAGACGTTATCACCTTCCAGCTGTACTCGGGCCGCCCCGACGTGGAAACGCACCGGATTGTCGGATTTGGTTCCACCCAGTCCGGCGAGAAGACGCTCATCACCAAGGGCGACAACAACGGGGCCAACGATCCGGAGCCCATCCGGGCCATCCAGGTCAAAGGCAAGCTGTTCTACGCCGTCCCGTACGTCGGTTTCGTGGCCAACTTCCTGGGCAATTCGGACCGGGAAATGTGGACGGTCGTCGCGGCCGTGGCACTGATCGGCTACGGCTCCATCACGGTCTACAAATCCGTGCGCAAGGCCCGCAAGCAGGATGACTCCGCTGCCGAGGCGGCCTAAATGCGGCGGCTGAAGAGCATTCCAGGCGCCACGCTCGCGGTGGGGGCATTCGTATTCACTGTGCTGCTGGGCGTCGGCGGCGGCTCGGCCTCGGCCCTCTGGCAGCAAAGCGCGACGGCGAGCATGGCCGTCACGGCGTCCGGCACCTGGCCTGCCAACAAGTTCTCGGGATTCACGTGCACCAATGACAACCCCCGGCAGACCGCCGTCCTGTCAGCGGTGGGCTCGACGACGCCAACGGCACTCAGCTACGCCGCCCTCCAGTCGAACGGCACCTACGGGCCGGCCTACACCGAATCGGTGAGCCTGGGAACCACCAGCACGGTCACCCTGACCATCGCGTCGCAGATCGTCGTGGCCAACAGGACCACCACTCCGTTGACCATCCGTGTGACAGCGACGTACGCGGACCAGTCACAGACCACGGCCTCGGCCACAGTCTCGCTTGAGCAAGGAAACAACAGCAACAAAGTCACCTGCCTGTCCACCACGTTCTAGGCACCTGGCTTATCCGCCAGCTCGGCGGAAGAAGGTGCCGCTGCAACCCCCCACGCAGTGGCACCTCCTCCCGCCGAGCTGGCCTGGTGACACCCACATTCGTTGGCGACCCGGAGGCGCCCGCCCCCGATATGCCGGGCGCGCAGGGGAAAATGCGCCGCGAAAATGGGTTGGCGCGTCGGTAGACTGCGCTCATGTCATCCCGAATCAGTGAACTCGTCCTGAATTGCGCCGACCCCGAACTGCTTGCGCGGTTTTGGTGTGGAGTCCTTGGCTACGTCGAGCTGGACCGTGAGGAGGGCTCGATCGAAATCGGGCCGGTCGCCGGGTTCGGCGGCCTTCAGCCCACCATCATCTTCAGCCCCAGCAGCAACCCGCGTGTGGGACGGCTCCCGCTGCACATCGACATCAACCCGGTGGACCGGGACCAGGATGCCGAACTGGAACGTTTGCTGGCACTGGGAGCGCGGCCGGCCGACGTCGGGCAGACCGGCCGCGAGCACTGGCACGTCCTGCAGGACCCGGAGGGCAACGAGTTCTGCCTCCTTCGCAGGCGGCTCGAACCCTGAGCCTGGCCGGCCCCGGATACTGGAGTGCCTGGGGGCGCCCACTTCAAGACGCCACCAGGCACTAGCAACTATCGACGGCGGCGCTCAAGTTACCCGGAGTAAATTCCGCAAGGTTCGGTCAAGAGTTTCCGGCTGCTGGCCGGACCTCCAGGCGCCGACATAAAATGGGCTGCCGCCTGCCGACTGCGGTGCCGGCGTGTCCCGTTCAGGTACTAGGACCCTTTACCGGCGTGCCAGGGAAGGCGCTAAATTGTAGCTACCTATCCGGGCGACGCCCATGACAGCCCGCGGCTATGGAGGGACGAACGTGGAACTCTTCGGCGACAAACCTGCCGTCGCTGCCGCAGCCCTGACCAGGCTCGTCGCCGCGGAGGCCCGGACTCCTGGAAAGCCGGCCGGCCGCCTCCAGGCGTACCTTAGCGATCTGGTGGTGCGGAACGGGCCCCGCATCGTCGAGCAGCTCGCCATCGAACTGGCACGCCAGCACCTGGCCACCATGGATTTGCTGGCCAAGGAGACGGGAAAGCCCGCCGCCCGCTACCTTGACGACGTTGAGTTGGCGGCCGCCATGGATGAGAGCATCGGCCGGGATTCGGCAGACCCCGGCGAGGGTTACTGACGCCCGCCGGTGGCCCTTTACGGGCCGGTCGCGTCCCGTCGCCGTGCCGCGAACGCGAACAAGGACGTCGTTGCCACCGTAGCCAGGTACCCCGCGATCACAATAAGCGAGATCCCGGCCCAGAAGTAGTTCGTGGTGCTGGTTTCCTGCCACGGGCTGGGCGCAATCCGGATCAGCGAATAGACGGCCACCCCGGCCGAGGCCAACCCGATCAGCACCGGAAGCGTCAGCCAGATCCGGGCCGAGCCAAGGTGCCGGCCGAACCCGTCCCACTCGTTCCAGGAACCGCGGCGCAGGATCAGCCAGCCCGCAGGGATCATGAAGGCACCCACCAGCAGGAAGGCGGCCACCACGTCCGCGGGCCGGTGCCACTGGTTGATCACGGTGGAGGCGCCGGAGGCAATGGCAAACGAACCACCAATGAAACCGGCCATGGGGCGCCAGCGCGGGGATGCCATCAGGAATACGGCGGCCGCGGCGGAGGCCGCCAGCGTGGTGTGCCCGGACGGCAGGGAGTTGAGCTCAAGGGTCAGCACGCCTTTGTCCGGACGGGCAGGCAGCAGGTCCTTGAGTACCTGTGTGGCCACGTTGGCGCCGATGCACGCCGCCACCGCGATTCCCGCTTCCGCCCAGTGCCGCCGGATCACCGTGACGAACAGGACCACGACGGCGGCCATCACCAGGGAGATGGTGGGCAGCCAGTCCAGGAACTGGGTTGCGGCCTTGCCTGCCGGTCCGTGGATGTCCACGGCTTCCACCAACGCGGACTCATCGATGAACTGGCCCGTTGCAGTCTGGACGAAGAAGTAGTACGTGGCAACCAGCCCGGCAATGCAGGCCACAGTGGACAGCACGAACAGGAACGCCGAGCCCGGAGCGGGCCGGGAGGGTGTCCTGGTGGGTAGTTGCTGTGAAGAAGTCATCGCGCTTAAGGGTGACACAAAAAGCTGGATGGCTGCTCAGGGGCCGGTGGCATCCGGCTTAACGGGGTCGAGCCGGGGAATGCTTGCTGCCGCCACCAGCACTGCGAGGACGCCCAGGCCGAACGGCAGCGCCGTGGCCGTCGCGATGCTGCCCACCAGGAGCGGGCCGCCGGCGTCACCCAGTTCGCGGCCGAGTTCGGCCGAGCCCATGGTCCGGCCCATCCGTTCCGGCGGCGTGGTGTCCGCCAGGTGCGCGAAGCCCAGCGGCGTGGCGGCGCCGATCCCGGTCCCGATGCACGCCGCGGCCACGAAAACGGTCACCACGCCCGGGGCAGCCGCAACGAGGGCGACGCCCGCGGCAATCAGCAGCAGGCCAACGGTGGTGCCCCTGTTGTCAGTGACGGCGTTCCGGTCACGCAGCCTGCCGATCCACGGCTGGGTCAGCACCGAGCCCAGCGCCACCACGCTGACCGCGGCCGTGCCGGCGAAGGCGTCCATGCCATGGCGGGCGGCCAGCGCCGGTAGGAAACCGACGGCGGCACCCAGCGCGCCGGTGGACGCGGCCAGGACCAGCGTGGGAACCAGGAACTGACGCTCGCCCACCTGCCGGGCCAGGTCCATCACCGTGTACCGCTTCCGGGGGAGCGGCTCCAGGTTCGCGACGGACACCAGCACCCACAAGGCCGTGAGCGCGGCCAGGACGGAGAGGGCGCCGAACAACAGCGGGAAACCGCCCGCCAGGATCAGCCCCGCACCCAGCGGCGGCCCGATGATGTAGCCCAGGCTCTTCCAGGAGCCATACCGGCCAAAGTAGGTGCCGGCCTTGCCGCCGCGTGCCATCCGGGCCACCATCGCGGACGACGCCGGCGAAAAGGCCGACGCCGCAGCGCCCTGTCCCAGCCGGGCCAGGGCAAGGACCAGGGGATCGGCCGCGCCAAGTCCGATCAGCGACAGCACGGCGAAGGCCAGCAGGCCGCCCACGACGACAGGTTTGGTTCCGATTCGGTCGCTGAGCGCACCGAAGACGGGTTTGAGGAACACCTCGGCAACGTCATACAAGGCCAGGAGGATTCCGAGGTTCAGCAGCGTCAAGCCAATATTTCCGCTTTGCGAGCCCAGCCCGGCCGCGATGCTGTGGGCGCCGAAGGCTGTGACGAATCCCGCTGCGTACAGTGGCGCCGAGGACGAGCGGACGGCCTGGCCTTCAGTGCTCATGATTGGGACTTTAGTACCTTCACAAACTTGTGAAAACTCCGAAGATTAATCCATGAACACTGTCATCCAAACTGTGGGCTTGCATAAAAACTTTGGCAAGGTCCGTGCCCTGGACGGGCTGGACCTTGACGTCCGGGCAGGGGAGATCCATGGCTTCCTGGGGCCCAACGGCGCCGGGAAATCGACCACCCTGCGCATCCTGCTGGGCCTGGCCAAGGCAACATCCGGTTCCGCCACCGTCCTTGGCATGGACCCCTGGACCCAGGCTGTTGAACTCCACCGGCGCCTGGCCTATGTCCCCGGCGACGTCAGGCTGTGGCCCAACCTCTCCGGCGGCGAAACCATCGACCTGCTCTCCCGGCTCCGCGGCGGTACAGCGGATGGTGCGGCGTACCGCCGCAGCAAGGACCGGCTGTGCCAGGCCTTCGACTTTGATCCGGCCAAGAAGGGGCGCGCCTACTCCAAAGGCAACCGGCAGAAGGTGGCCCTGATCGCGGCCCTCGCCACGGACGCCGAGCTTTACCTGCTCGACGAGCCCACGAGCGGCCTCGACCCGCTCATGGAGGAGGTCTTCCGCCGGGAACTGCTCGCCGTCGTCGAACGGGGCGCCACCGTGCTGCTCTCCAGCCACATCCTTACCGAGGTGGAGGTCCTGTGCCACCGGGTAAGCATCATCCGCGCCGGCAGGATTGTGGACGGCGGAACGCTGGACTCCCTGCGCCACTTGACCAGGACCGAAATTTCGTTCGCCGCCGATGGCCTGGACACAGCCTCCCTGGCACGGCTGGGGGCCGTGCATGACCTGACATTCGACGCCGGCCGGGTCAAGTTCAGCGCGGAATCGGACCGGGTGGCGGAGGTGCTGCCCGCCCTGGGCGCCCTGGCGGTGCAGGGGCTGACCATTACGCCGCCGTCGCTCGAGGAACTGTTCCTGCGGCACTACGGCGACCCGGCGGCAGGTGCCGAATCCGGGGCGCGGGACGATGACGGGGACCACCGGCACGGCGCGCGCCGGCACCTGCTGGGCGCCAGGGGACGTGGCTGACATGGCCGTCCTCATGATCCTCTGGGGCCAGCGGTTGCGCCGTGACCGCTGGCAGCTGCTGAGCTGGATCCTGGGAATCGGCGCCTTCGCCCTGTTCGCCGCCTCCGCCGTGACCCAGACGTACGGCAACGCCGCCAGCCGCGCCGAAATTTTGCAGGTGGCCATCGCCACCCCCGCCATCCTGATGCTGCGCGGCCTGCCCCGCGGCGCTGACCAGGGCGCCTTCACGTTCTTCCTGGTCTATGCCTTCCTGGCCCTGCTGGCCGGACTGATGAGCACGTTCCTGGCCGTGCGCCACACCCGTGCCGACGAGGAAACCGGGGGCGCCGAGCTGGTGGCCGCCACCCCCGCGGGCCGGCTCTTGCCCACAATTGCCACCGTCCTGCACGGTGCGGCGGCCAATGTCCTGGCGGCGCTCGCCGTCTTCGCCGGCCTTGCCGCCCAGGGCCTGGACCTGCAGGGGTCCCTCGTTGCGGGTGCGGCCACGGGCGCCGTCGGCCTTGCCTTCCTTGGCGTGGGCATCCTGGTGGCCCAGTTCATAAGCACCTCGCGCGGCGCCAACGGTGTCTCCTCCGCCCTGGTTGTCCTGGCGTACGTGCTGCGCGGGATCGGCGACGCCACCGGAACCCCGCACGCTGACGGAACGTCCATGACCGAGGGCGCCGCCAGCTGGTTCTCGCCCATCGGATGGGGCCAGCAGACGTTCGCCTTCTCCGGCAACCGGGCCTGGCCGTTGCTGCTGCCGCTGGGGCTCGGCGTCGCCTGCCTCGGGGCCGCATGGGCCATCCTGGGCACCCGGGACAGCGGCGCCAGCGTTTGGGGTGCCCGCCCCGGACGCCTCACCGCCCGGCCGGGCCTGCGCAGCCCTGCGGCCCTCGCCCTGCGCCTGCAAGCCAACTCGATCATCGGCTGGGCACTGGGTGGCCTGGCCCTCGGCCTGCTGGCCGGGTCGCTGGGAAAGGCGATTGCCGCCGTCGACACGCCGGACACCAATATCACCGCCGTCCTGAGGTCGATCCTCCAGTCGCAGGGCACTTCCCTGACCCAGCTCATGGTGTCTGTCCTGTTCTCGATGGCAGGGATCCTGGCCGCTGCCTGCGCGCTGCAGGCCGTGATCAGGCTCAGGCAGGAAGAGGCCGCCGGGACCGCGGAACTGCTGCTCGCCGCTCCGGTGGGGCGGATGCGCTGGCTGGCCGGCTACCTGGTGCTCGGTGCCGCAGCAGTGGTCCTGGTTATTGGCCTGACCGCGGTGGGCACGTGGATCACGCTGACCGGTTCCGGTGACCAGGCCATGCCGGCCGATGCGCTCTGGCAAACCGCCGTGGCGCAGCTGCCGGCGGCGCTGGTCTACCTCGCCGTGCCCGCCCTGGTGTTCGTCCTGTGGCCCGCCGCGACCATTGGCGTTGGCTGGGCCCTGCTGGGGCTCGGGGTGTTCCTGGGGATCTTCGGCGGCATGCTGGGCCTGGACCAGAGCCTCCGCGACCTCTCCCCGTTTACCCACACGCCGGTCCCGCACGGGAACGCGACCGACTGGAGCGGGGCGTGGTGGATGCTGGCCATCGCCGTCGTCGCCGGCGCGCTTGCCGTCGCGGCGATGCGGCGGCGGGAGGTGGGGGCGGCATGAGCGCCGGGACGGGGGTGGCTGCCGCCCGGGACGCCGGGGTGGCCGCCGCGGCTGCCGAACGGACGGCTGCCGCGTTCGCCGCCGCCGGGTTTCCGAAGATGCCCGCCAGGACGCTCCTGACCCTGGTGTCATCCGAGCAGGGGAGCCTTACGGCTGCAGAGCTCGCGGAGCGGCTGGGGGCCAGCGCCGCCGCCGTGTCCGGGGCGGTGCGCTACCTGCAGACCGTCGGCTTCGTGCACCGCGTATCGCAGCCCGGCAGCCGCCGCGACCTCTACGCACTGCACGACGACGAGTGGTATGTGGTGTCCATGCGGAACAGTCCCATTTACGAGAAGCTCGCCGAGCTGACGGACGCCACCGCCGAGGCCCTGCCGGAAGGTTCGGCGGCCCGGGCCCGGGTGGCCGAGATGGCCCGCTTCTACCGCTTCCTCAAATCAAGGATGCCGGCCCTGCTGGACGACTGGGAAAAGGAACGGGAGGCGCAGCCGTGACCATCATCGACAACGCGGTGTACGTGAACGGGCTGCGGACCGAGGACCCCGAGGACCTGGACGAGACCTATTTCCTGCTGCGGCAGCGTGAGGGGATGGCATGGATCGGGCTCTACCGGCCGGATGCCGCGGAACTGGAGTCCGTCGGCGAGGAATTCGACCTTAACCCCTTGGCCGTGGAGGACGCGCTCGCCGGGCATCAGCGCGCCAAACTGGAACACTACGGGGAGTGCCTGTTCCTCGTGCTTCGGCCCGCCAAGTACCGTGACGACGTCGAGAAGGTCGACTTTGGCGAGATCCACGTCTTTGTCGGCGAAGAATACGTCGTCACCGTCCGGCACGCCGAGTCCCCGGACCTGGCCCGGGTCAGGCGGCGGATGGAGTCCATGCCGGAATTCCTTGCCCTCGGCCCGGACGCGGTGCTGTACGGCATCCTGGACCAGGTGGTGGACGAATACGAACCCGTCGCCGCCGGGCTGGAAAACGATATCGACGAGATCGAGGACGACCTCTTCGGCGCCGACCCGGACGTATCCCGCCGCATCTACGAACTGTCCCGCCAGGTGATCATGTTCCAGCGTGCCACCAGTCCGCTGGCCGGGATCCTGCACGCCCTGATGTCCGGAACCCCGGACCGCGAGCAGGCATCGGAGCTCCGTGACCACTACCGGGACGTCCTGGACCACGTGCTCCGGCTCAACGAACGCGTGGCGGCCTTCCGCGCCCTGCTGCAGAACGCCCTCGCGGTCAACGCCGCCTTGGTGGCCCAGCGGCAAAACGATGAAATGAAGAACCTGACAGTTTCCAGCTACGCCCAGAATGAGGAGGTCAAAAGGATCTCCTCCTGGGCTGCCATCCTGTTCGCCCCCACGCTCGTGGCATCCATTTACGGCATGAACTTCCGCATCATGCCCGAGCTCGAGTGGGACTACGGCTACCCGTATGCCATTGGACTGATGCTGCTCCTCGGGCTCATCCTGTACCTGGCGTTCAAGCACAACAAGTGGATCTAGGTTTTCCACACCGCCGTTGCCGCAGATCCGGGAGGACTCCGGCGCCGGTACAGTGAAACGCATGCCGCGCCACGATGCCCCGATACCCCCGCTGGACGAACTCCTTGCGGGAGCGCACGTGGTCAGCCTGCCGATGCGGGTCAAGTTTCGCGGCATCATGGAACGTGAATCACTGCTGCTCCGCGGCCCGGCCGGGTGGGGCGAGTTCTGCCCGTTCCCGGAGTACGGCGACGCCGAGGCTTCCCGCTGGCTGGCCGCCGCCATTGAAGCGGGCTGGCAGGGCTTCCCGGCGCCGCTGCGCAGGTCCGTACCGGTCAACGCCACCGTACCCGCCGTTCCCGCGGACAGGGTGCCGGAGGTCCTGGCCAGGTTCGGCCGGGTGGACGCGGTCAAGGTCAAGGTCGCCGAGCGCGGACAGTCCCTGGACGACGACGACGCCCGGCTTCACGCCGTCCGGGCCGCCCTGCCCGGGGCCGCCATCCGGGTGGATGCCAACGGCGGCTGGGACGTGCCCGCAGCGGTGGGGGCCCTGACCCGGCTGGCCGCCGTCGGCCTGGAATACGCCGAGCAGCCGGTACCCACCATCGAAGGGCTGGCCGAGGTCCGCTCCCGGCTGCGGGACGCCGGGACGCCGGTGCTGATCGCCGCCGACGAGAGCGTGCGGAAGGAAACCGACCCCCTGCGCGTCGCCAGGGCCGGTGCGGCGGACCTGATCGTCGTCAAAGTGGCCCCGCTCGGTGGAGTGCGGCGCGCCTTGGACATCGTGGCGCAGGCTGGACTTCCCGCCGTCGTCAGTTCCGCGCTGGACACCTCGGTGGGGATCCGCGCTGGCCTGGCCCTGGCCGCCGCCCTGCCGGACCTGCCCTACGCCTGCGGCCTGGGCACGGTGTCGCTGTTCGAATCCGACGTCACCCTGGACCCCCTGGTGGCCGACGACGGCGCGATCGGCCTCCGCGACGCTGTTCCCGACGCCGGGCTGCTGAAGCGGTTCGCGGCTCCGGCCGAACGCCGGGACTGGTGGCTGGACCGGGTCCGCCGCGTCCACGCCCTCCTCACCGCTCCCTGACACGCCCGCTCACTTTTGGCGGTTTTTCCTGACACGCCCGCTCACTTCTGGCAACGTCCCTGCAGGTCACGGGCGGTTAACCATAACTTCATCAAATGGACGGTTTCCTGTAGGAACGGGCTGGAAGGGTGGGCGGGCACCCCAAAGACATTCCTTCGGAAGGCTCCCCATGTCTGAAACTGCTCGCAAGTTCACCCTGCTGCCCATGCTCGGCCATACGAAGGGCAAGCGCAGCCCGGTCACATGTGCACTCAAATGCGACAACGCCTGCGCCGGCGAGGTCTGCAACACCAGCTCCAACAGCTACTTCCGCGACATTGCCTCCGCCACCCTGTCCCGCCGTGCCGCCCTGGGCCTGGGCGCCGCCGGTGCGCTCGCCGTCGTCCTCGGTTCCGCGGTGAACTCCGCCGAACCCGCCTCCGCCGCAGGCCTGTCCAAGGCTGCCAAGGAGGGCTTCGGCAAGTCCAAGCTGCAGTTCACCGCCATCAAGCCGGTGGACAAGGCCGTTGATGCCTTCACCGTCCCGGACGGATTCACCTGGCAGCCCATCATCCGCTGGGGTGACCCGCTGTTCAACGATTCCCCGGACTTCGACCTGAACAACCAGACCGCGGCAGCGCAGGCCCGGCAGTTCGGCTACAACAACGACTACACGGACATCGTGGGGATCCCGGACAGCAAGGGCCGCCGCGCGGTGCTGTTCACGAACCACGAGTACACCAACGAGAACATCATGGTTCCCGCCGGCTACGACGCCAAGGAAACCCGCGCCATCGGACGCGCCGCCCATGGCCTGGCCGTGGTGGAACTTGAGCGCAAGAACACCGCCAAGCCGTGGTCCTACGTCAAGGGCGCGCCGCTGAACCGCCGCTACCTCTCCGACACCATCTACGAACTGACCGGCCCCGTTGCCGGGTCGGCCCTGGTCAAGACCGTCGCCGACCCCTCCGGCCGCGCCATCAAGGGAACGTTCGGCAACTGCTCCGGCGGCACCACCCCCTGGGGCACCATCCTCTCCGGCGAGGAGAACTTCAACGGCTACTTTGTCTCCGGCGGCACCTCCGCCAGCGACAAGCGCTACGGCCTCACCGCCAAGCCCACCGCCCGCCAGTGGGAGTTGGACGATCCCCGCTTCGATACCCGCAACGCCGGCTACGAAAACGAAACCAACCGGTTCGGCTGGATCGTCGAAGTCGACCCGTTCGACCCCACCTCCACCCCCAAGAAGCGCTCCGCGATGGGCCGCTTCAAGCACGAGGGCGCCAACGTGATCGTGGCCGAATCGGGGCATGTGGTGGCCTATATGGGTGACGACGAGAAGTTCGACTACCTCTACAAGTTCGTCTCGGCCGGGAAATACCGCGAGGGCGACCGCAGGAACAACATGAACCTGCTCTCCGAGGGCGACCTGTATGTCGCCAAGTTCACCGGAAACTCTCCCGCGTCGGAAATCACTGGCACCGGGGCGCTTCCCTCCGACGGCGCGTTCGACGGCACTGGCGAATGGCTGCCCCTTGTGGTCGGCGGCAAGTCCGCCGTCCCCGGCATGTCGGTCGAGGAGGTCCTGGTCTACACCCGCCTGGCCGCGGACAAAGTGGGACCCACCAAGATGGACCGTTGCGAGGACGTCCAGCCCAGCCTGCACACCGGCAAGGTGTACGTCGTCTGCACGAACAACTCGGACCGCGGTACCGGCACCAAGGAAGGCGCCACCGAAGTCAACCCGCGCACGCAGAACCGCGACGGGCACATCGTGGAAATCACCGAAACCGGGGACCAGACGTCCACGAAGTTCAACTGGACCCTCCTGATGGTCTGCGGCGATCCCGCCCAGGGCGATGTCACCTACTTCTCCGGCTACCCGGTGGACAAGGTTTCGCCCATCTCCTGCCCGGACAACGTGGCCTTCGACTCCGTCGGCAACCTCTGGATCTCCACCGACGGTGCCCCATCCGGGATCGGCTACAACGACGGACTCTTCAAAGTCACCCTGGACGGTGCAGAGCGCGGCAAAGTGGAACAGTTCCTCTCCGTTCCCCGCGACGCCGAAACCTGCGGGCCGGTCATCCACGACGACGAGCGCACCGTCTTCGTCTCCGTTCAGCACCCGGGCGAGGAAGGCACTTTCGAGGCGCCGCATTCCTACTTCCCGGACTATGTCCCGGCCGGTACGACGCCGGCACCCGGCAAGGTGCGTGCGCCCCGTCCCGCAGTGGTCCAGGTGTTCCGCGGCTAACGCCTGCCAACGCCCGCTCACCTTCGACGGGATTTCCGGTAACGCCCGCTCACTTTCGACGGGTTTTGCGGCAACGCCCGCTCACTTTTGCCCTTCTTGGGCGCATAAGGTGAGCGGGCGTTTCCTTTTGAGTTGTCGTAGGTGAGCGGGCGTTTCCTTTTGAGTCGTCGTAGGTGAGCGGGGGTTGGGGGATTGGTTGTCATAGGTGAGCGGGGGTTGGAGGGTGGCAGACTGGTTGGGTGACTTTGCCGAACGAACCCGCACCGGACACCTCCGCAGAAACCGATCCCGGGAACGCCAACGCCCCTGCCGACGCCGCGCCCGGGTTGGGCGCGCTTGCTGCGGCACGGATCGCCGTCGACGTCCTGCTCGACGGCGGCGTGCGGCACGTGGTGGTATCGCCCGGATCCCGGTCGGCCCCCATGGCCTATGCCCTGGCAGAGGCGTCCGCGGCCGGCCGGGTGGAGCTCCTGGTGCGGATCGACGAGCGGTCTGCCGGCTTCACGGCCCTGGGCCTTGCCCTCGCCACCGGAACGCCGGCTGCCGTCCTCACCACGTCCGGGACCGCCGTCGGGAACCTGATGCCGGCGGTGATGGAAGCCAACCACGCCGCCGTGCCGCTGATCGTCCTGTCGGCGGACCGGCCGGAGGAACTGCGCGGGACCGGCGCCAACCAAACCACCGTCCAGCCGGACCTGTTCGGCGAGCAGGTCAGGTTCGCCGCCGACATTCCCGCCGGGACAAGCCCGCAGCGCGCCCTGGAAACCGGGCTGTCAGCGGCCACCGGGGCATTCCCGGACCTGCCGCCGGGGCCGGTCCAGCTCAACCTCGCGTTCCGGGACCCGCTGGTTCCGTCGCCACGTGACGGGTTGCCCGAGGCGGTGGAGCGGCAACGCTACCGGGTGGGTTTCGAGCCGCTGGTCATGAACCTGCCGCCCGCCCCGGAGGACCTGCCCGAGCGGCGCACCGTGGTGCTCGCCGGGCACGACGCCGGGCCGGTCGCCGAGGCCTTCGCCCGCGCCCACAACCTCCCGCTTCTGGCTGAGCCCTCCTCCAACGCCAGGTTCGGACCCAACGCGGTGGGCCCGTACCGGCTGCTGCTGGAGCACTTCGGGCCCGGTTCCATCCAGCCCATAGAGCGGGTGGTGCTGTTCGGCCGGCCCACGCTGTCGCGTCCCGTAGCCTCCCTCCTCGCCCGCGCGGACATTGAATCAGCCCTGTACCAGCCGGTTCCGGTCGCCTGGTACGAACCCGGGCGCCGCACCGAACTGCCGCTGGAAAACCTCGCGGACCTGGCCGACTTCGCCGGCCGCGGGAGCTCCGCCTGGCTGGACACCTGGCTGCTTGCCGGGTCGGCCGCCCAGCACGCGCTGGACCAGGTGGTCTCCGAAGAGTCCGCCGCCACCGGCCCGTCCGTCGCTTCCCTGGTGTGGAGGAATGCCCGCGGCCAACTGCTGCTCGGATCCTCCAACGGCATCCGGGACGTTGACCTCGCCGGTTTGCCGGCTCCGGATCCTGCCGCCACGGTTTACGCCAACCGGGGCCTGGCCGGGATCGACGGCACCATTTCCACGGCCACGGGCATCGCGTTGGGCGGGCTGCAGGAAACCACGGTCCTGCTGGGCGACGTGACGTTCCTGCACGACGCCGGCGGCCTCCTCCTCGGCGCGGGCGAGGAACAGCCGGACCTGCGGATCGTCGTCCTCAACGATTCCGGCGGCGCCATCTTCAGCCTGCTGGAGCACGGGGGAGTGGAAGAGGGCGGACGCTACGGGGACGCCGTCGAACGCCTCTTCGGCACCCCGCACTCGGTGGACATCGCGGCACTTGCCACGGCGTACGGCGTCGGGCATTCACTGGTCAGTACGACGGCGGGACTCGCCGAAGCGCTCGGCCAGCCGGTGCAGGGGCGCAGCATCGTCGAAGTCCGCACGGACCGCCGGCAGCTCAGGCAGCTCCATGCCCGCATCAAGGACGCCGTGTCCGCCGCCGTCGCGGGCGTCCTCGCGGGCCGGTAAGCGCCGCACCCGCGTCGGTGCCCCTCGACGGGTGAACTGCCCCGTGACGCAAAAATTCCCTGGCGCTGCCGGAATGACGGCAGCGCCAGGGAATGTGCGCATCGAACGGGAAATGCAGGAACGTCAGAGCACGCGGCCCAGGAACTCCTTGGTCCGGGCATGCTGCGGGTTCGCGATGATCTCCCGGGGGTCGCCCGATTCCACCACCACACCGCCGTCCATGAAGGTCAGGGTGTCACCCACTTCGCGGGCAAAGCCGATCTCGTGGGTCACCACGATCATGGTCATGCCCGACTTTGCCAGGTCCTTCATCACGTTCAGGACATCGCCCACGAGCTCCGGGTCGAGCGCCGAGGTGGGCTCGTCGAAGAGCATGAGTTCCGGGTCCATGGCCAGGGCACGTGCGATGGCAACGCGCTGCTGCTGGCCGCCTGAGAGCTGGGACGGGTAGTGGCCGGAGCGGTCCGCCAGGCCCACCCGGTCCAGGAGTTCCAGCGCACGCTTCTGGGCGGCAGCCTTGGACTGGCCCTTGACGTGCACGGGTGCTTCCATGACGTTCTGCAGCGCGGTCTTGTGCGGGAACAGGTTGAACCGCTGGAAGACCATGCCGATTTCGCGGCGCTGGGCGGCGATTTCCTTGGTCTTGAGGTCGTGGAGTTTGCCGTTGACCTCGCGGTAGCCAATCAGCTGGCCGCCCACGGAAATCCGCCCGGCGCTGATGGACTCCAGCAGGTTCACGCAGCGCAGCATGGTGGACTTGCCGGAACCCGACGGCCCGATCACCACCGACACTTCGCCTTGCCGCACCGTCATATCGATGCCCCGGAGGACATGGTGGGGCCCGTAGAACTTGTGCAGGCCCTCGATCTTGACCAGCGGCTTTTCTGCTGTCACCGTCATCGTGCACTCTCCTCGGGGAAGTCCGTCTTCATGGACCGCTGGGCGTCGGCACCCGCACCGGCAGCCTTGGCCGCAGCCGGATTCACGGCAGCGGGAGCGAGGTTGTCCACGCCCTTGCCGTAGTACGCCTCGAGGTAGTGCTGGCCCACCATGAGGATGCTGGTGACGAGCAGGTACCAGAACGCGGCAACGATCAGCAGCGGAATCGGGAGGTAGATGCGGTTGGCCAGGGCATTGGTGGCAAAGGTCAGGTCCAGCGTGAACGGGACCGCCAGGACCAGTGAGGTGGTCTTCAGCATGCCGATGGTTTCGTTGCCGGTGGGCGGGACGATGATCCGCATGGCCTGTGGCAGGATGATCCGCCACATGATCTTGCCCTTGGACATGCCGAGCGCCTCCGCGGCCTCCTGCTGGCCCCGGTCCACGGACTTGAGACCGGCGCGGAAGATTTCCGCCAGGTAGGCCGACTCGTTCAGCCCGAGGCCCAGGATCGCGGGGATCAGGCCTTTGCTGGGATCGGAGAGTGCATAGCTGAACAGTTCAGGACCAAACGGGATCCCCAGCGTGAAGGCCGGGTAGAGAACCGTAACAAGGCCCCAGAACACCAGCTGCGTGTAGACCGGGGTTCCGCGGAAGAACCACACCCAGACCCAGCTGGACCAGCGGAAGACCGGGTTCTCGGACTGCCGCATGACTGCCAGCAGGATGGCCAGGACGATGGCCAGGACCATCGATGCCACCGTTAGAAGGAGCGTCCACCCCACGCCCTGGACAACCTTGACGTCCAGGATGTAGGTGCCCACAACGTCCCAGCGGAAGTTGGCGTTGGTGAACAGGCTCTGCACGAGCCCGGCCACCAGGAGGAGGATGATCGCGGCGCTGATCCACCGGCCGGGGTGGCGCACCGGCACTGACTTATTCAGGACCGGTGCGTCCCCTTGTTGATGGTGTTCCATGTGCACGCCTGACTTGTCGTCGGTAACGCGAAAACTCAAGACTTAACCGCCGGGTTGACCTCGGACTTGGTGATGGCGCCCTCGGCGTTGCCCCAGCCTTCCAGGATCTTCTTGTAGGAGCCGTCTGCCATCAGCTTGGTGACGGCCTTCTGGATGACGTCAGCCCAGGCGGTGTCGGCCTTGGCCACGGCGATGCCCTGCGGCGCCGAGTCGTAGACGTCGCCCAGCTTCTCCAGCTGGCCGTTGGTCTGGGTGAGGGCGTAGCCGATGATGGGGGAGTCGGCCGCCATGGCGTCGATGCTGCCGTTCACCAGGCGCGTGGTGACGTCGGTCTGGTTCTTCAGCGTGACGATGTCAATGGGCTTCTTGCCGTCGGCCGCGCACTTCTTGTTGCGGTCGGCGAGGTCCGGGTCTTCCTGCACGGTGCCGGTCTGCACGCCGATGGACTTGCCGCAGACGTCGTCCAGCGAGAACTTCTTGGGGTTGCCCTTCTGTACTGCCCAGGCGGTGCCGGCGTTGAAGTAGCTGACCATGTTCACGGCACCCAGGCGTTCCGGGTTGATGGTGAACGAGGAGATGCCCAGGTCGTACTTGGGGCCGAGGGCCGGGAGGATGCCGGTGAACTCGGCAGTCTGGACCTGGACCTTGAGGCCCAGCGTGGCGCCGATGGCCTTGGCGATGTCCACGTCGTAGCCCACGGGAGTCTGGCCGTCCGGACCGAGGAATTCGGCGGGGGCGTAGCTGGTGTCAGAACCAACGGTGATGGTGCCCTTGGACTTGATGGCGTCCGGGACCATGGCGGCCAGGGCGTCATCCTTCTTGACGGTGGTGGGATCAAAGCTGGCGCTGGCGCTGCCTGACGAGGTAGCCGCGCTGGAAGGACCCGTTTCCGAGGCATTGGTGCATGCTGAGAGGGCCAGGGCGCTGATGGCGATCATAGTGGCGGCGGTCAGCTTGGAGGTGCCCAGGAGGGTACGGGGAGTCTGCATTTCTTACCTTTTGTTGCAGGGGCTATGAGGTACTAACGCGGCTTATAGTGTAACGCTCAACAAGAGAGGTACGTCACACGCAACTAAGTTTCACTATTGGATAACTGTAGCGGGGGCAAAATCAAGCCTTCCAGAGCAGGACTTGTCTGTCATCCCAGACTCGGGGCCCAGCCGCAGGGCCCCAAGAAGCTAGCTGTTGATGCCCAGGGACTCCAGCATCGGCCGGAATTTAGCCCAAGTTTCAGCCAATTCGGCCTCCGGCAAAGAGCCGTCAACAATTCCGCACCCGGCATACAGCCTGACGGTGTCGGGTGACTCGATGACGGCGCCGCGCAGCGCGATGCCCCATTCGCCGTTACCCGCGGCGTCCAGCCAGCCCACCGGCCCGGCATACGGTCCACGGTCCAGGTGCTCCAGCTTGCGGATCAGCTCGCCCGCCACGAGGGTGGGCGTCCCGCAGACGGCCGCGGTGGGGTGCAGTGCGTTGATCAGGGCCAGGCACGTGGGGACGTGCCCTTCCACTTCGGTGAGCTCCGCCTTGACGTCGGAGGCCAGGTGCCAGACATTGGGCAGTTCCAGGATGAACGGCTCGTCGTGGGCATTCATCGCCTCGGAGAAGGGCGCCAGCTGCTTGGTCAGCGACTGGATGGCGATCTCGTGCTCATGGCGCTGCTTTTCAGAACCCGCCAGGACCCGGGTGGCGTAATCCATGGGCGCGCCGTCCTCACCGTGGGCGTCCCGCCGGTCAAGGGTGCCGGCGAGCACCCGGGCCTGGGCGGTGCGTCCTTCCACCTGGATCAGCATCTCCGGTGTGGCGCCCACCAGGCCATCTACCCCGTAGGTCCAGCATTCGCGGTACCTGGCGGCGAGCTCACGCAATACATCGGCGGCATGTACGCCGGAAGGAATGGTTGCCACCACATCCCGCGCCAGCACCAGCTTCTCCAGCGCTCCGGTACGGATCTCGGCGACACCGGCGGCCACAGCGTCCATCCAGGCTTCCTCGCTGAGGGACCCGGTGTGCAGTGTTGCGCCGGCGGCCAGGGGGAGGGGACGCACGACGGCGCCGCGGCCTTTGCCGGGCACGCCGCCCTGGGGAGCGTCCCCGGCGGAGTCCGCCGCCGTGGTGCCCTTAGCGTCCGGGTTTCCGGCGGCAGCACTGCCGAGCCAGCGGTCCAGTGCCGCAACCGCCGTCTCTTCGGTGAGCGGGCCGTCGTCGAACGTTAACTGGGTGAGCCACACCTGGTTGTCCCGGACGCCCACCACGATCTCCGGCACGATCAGCCGCGACTCGTGCCGCGAGGTCTTCGAGAAAGCGAAGGAACCGAAAGCGACGGGCCCGGTGCCGGGCAGCTCCACGGCATCCGTGACGTCCGCCTCAAGGACCAGGTGCCGCCACCAGATATCCGCTTCCAGGAACCGGTCCGGACCCGTGGCGGTGAAGCGTGAAATTTCGCCAAACCCGGCCAGCCCGGCTTCGCGGCGGGTCCAGCACAGGACATCGTCCCGGACCAGAAACGAAGGCAGCCCCCCGGGGAATGTTTTGCCATCCAGGGGGACTGTCAGGGTGCGGAACGTGCTCGTCATGATGAGACAACACTACTCCCGCGTAGGCCGGGGCCATCTCCGGGTGCAGGGAGGGGCAAAAAGGAGATGGAGGCGCTGGTCCGGACCGCCGCGAACATTTGAGACAATGTCATGGTGAACCGAGCATCCTTGGATAAGCGTCCGGACGAAGTAGCCACGATGTTTGACGACGTCGCACCGAAATACGACGTCGTCAACGATGTCCTTTCCATGGGACAGACCCGCCGCTGGCGGAAGATCGTGGTGGACGCGATGGAAGTCTCCAAGGGCCAGCGCGTCCTTGACCTGGCGGCCGGCACGGGCACGTCCAGCGAACCATATGCCGACGCCGGCATAGACGTGGTGGCCTGCGACTTCTCCTTGGGCATGCTCAAGGTGGGCAAGCGCCGCCGCCCGGACATCGACTTCATCGCCGGTGACGCCACCAACCTGCCGTTCGCTGACAACACGTTTGATGCCACCACCATCTCGTTCGGCCTGCGCAATGTGAACGAGCCCAAGAAGGCGCTGGCCGAGATGCTGCGCGTCACCAAGCCCGGCGGCCGCCTGGTCATCGCCGAGTTCTCCCAGCCCGTGGTCCCGCTGTGGCGCACCATGTACACCGAATACCTGATGCGTGCCCTGCCGGCCATCGCCGTCAAGGTCGCCTCCAACCCGGATGCCTATGTCTACCTGGCCGAGTCCATCCGCGCCTGGCCGGACCAGGACCACCTGGCAGCCTGGCTGCAGGACAGCGGCTGGGAAAAGGTCACCTACCGCAACCTCACCGGTGGAATCGTGGCCGTGCACCGGGCCTTCAAGCCCGCCGGCGCACCCGAGGGTGCCGCGGCCGCCATCGCCGCGCACAAAGGCCCGGTGGCCAAGCTGCGCCGCAACATCGTCCGCTGACCTGTGAAGGTACTGATTGTCGGCGCAGGTCCGGCCGGGTCCACCGCCGCGTACTACCTCGCCAAGGCCGGCCTTGAGGTCACGGTCCTGGAGAAGACGCAGTTCCCGCGCGAGAAGGTCTGCGGGGACGGCCTCACGCCCCGCGCCGTCCGCGAAATCCAGAAGCTCGGCCTGCCGCACCCCGAGAACGACGGCTGGCGGAGGAACAAGGGCCTGCGCCTGATCGCCGGTGGCCGCACCATCGAGCTGCCCTGGCCTGAGGTGTCCGACTTCCCGCAGTACGGCCTGATCCGCACCCGCCTGGGCTTTGACGAGGAACTGGCGCGGCACGCTGAGGCTGCCGGTGCCACCATCCTTGAGCGGCACAGCGTCACCGATGCCCTCCGGAACGACGCCGGCCGCGTCACCGGGGTCCGCGCAGCGGTCCTTGACGGGAACGGACGCAAGACCGGCGAGACGCGTGACTTTGCTGCCGACGTCGTCCTCGCAGCCGACGGCAACTCCACTCGCACGGCCGTGTCCCTCGGAATCCAAAAACGCGACGACCGGCCCCTGGGCGTTGCCGTCCGCACCTATTTCACGTCGCCGCGCACCGACGACGACTGGATGGAAGGCTGGCTGGAGCTCCCCGGCCGCGACGGCAAGCTGCTGCCCGGCTACGGCTGGGTGTTCGGCGTGGGCGACGGCACCTCCAACGTGGGCCTCGGCATCCTGAACTCCTCCAAGGAATTCGGCAAACTGGACTACAAGCAGGTCCTGCGCGAATGGACCGCCGGGATGCCCGCCGACTGGGGCTTCACACCGGAAAACCAGGTGGGGGAAATCCGCGGCGCCGCGCTGCCCATGGGCTTCAACCGCACTCCCCACTACTCTCCGGGCCTGCTCCTGCTGGGCGATGCCGGTGGCATGGTGTCCCCGTTCAACGGTGAGGGCATCTCCTACGCGATGGAGTCGGCACGATTTGCGGCCGAGTTCATCATCGACGCCTCCTCCCGTTCGGCTGCCTTGAGCGGAACGTACGACGCCGACGCACACCTGTCGCGGTACGCGGACTACGTGCGCGGCCAGTGGGGTTCGCACTTCACCCTCGGCCGGGCCTTCGCCGCATTGATCGGGAAGCCGGCCGTGATGAAGCTCGCCCTACGGACCGGCATGCCCATCCCCGTCCTGATGCGGTTCGTGGTCCGGCTCCTGGCCAACCTCACGGACCCGTCAGCCAAGGGCTTCGAGGACCGGGTGATCCGCGTCCTGGAATCGCTGGTTCCGGCCACGTCCAATACCCCGTCAGCTTCGAATCAGCGGTATCCGCAACAAAAAGTTAGGGTTAACCCGTGACCAAATCCGCAGACCACAGCTGGACGCACGCCGGGCACGGCCTGCCGGACTCCGAACCCAGCCTCAATACCACCGCTATTGCCACGGAACTTCAGCTGCCGGCCGGTTTTGCCGCCATTGCGGAGGATGCCGAGCTTGGCCCGGCCATCACCAACAACCTGGCCAAGGTGGAGAAGAAACTCCGGGAGGCGATCGCCAACTCGGACCCCCTGGCCGATGCCACGTCCCGCCACCTGGTGGAAGCCGGGGGCAAGCGCATCCGGCCGCTACTGACCCTGCTGTGCGCCCACCTCGGCGACGCATCCCTGCCCGCCGTGGTGCAGGCCGCCGTCGTGGTTGAACTGACGCACCTGGCCACCCTCTACCACGACGACGTCATGGACTCCGCCCCGTTCCGCCGCGGCGCTCCCACAGCCCACGAAGTCTGGGGCAACTCCGTGGCCGTCCTCACCGGCGACCTGATCTTCGCCCGGGCATCCATCCTGGTGTCCGAACTCGGCGGCCGCGCGCTGGGCATCCAAGCCCGCACGTTTGAGCGCCTGTGCCTGGGCCAGTTGCACGAGACCGTGGGCCCGCGTCCGGACGAGGACCCGGTGGAGCACTACCTGTCCGTGATCGCGGACAAGACGGGTTCCCTGGTGGCGGCCTCGGGCCAGTTCGGTGCCATCTTCTCCGGCGCCGACGAGGCATTCGAGGACATCCTGGTGGAATACGGCGAGAAGGTGGGCGTTGCCTTCCAGCTGGCCGACGACGTCATCGACGTCACCGGTGTCAAGGTCAAGTCCGGCAAGTCACCCGGAACGGACCTCCGCGAAGGGGTCCCCACCCTGCCGGTGCTGCTCCTGCGCAAGGCTGCCGCCGACGGCGACCAGTCCGCCGTCGAGCTCCTGACGCTGATAGACGGCGACCTGACCTCGGACGAAGCCCTGGCCGCCGCCGTCGCCGGGTTGCGGGAGCACCCCGTCACGGCCGAGTCCTGGGTAGTGGCACGCCGCTGGGCCGACGAAGCCATCGCCGCCCTCGCGCCGCTGCCGGACGGGGTCGTCAAGGAGTCGCTGTCCAACTTTGCGCTCGCCGTGGTGGACCGCGCCAGCTGACCTTCTGCGGGAGCCCGGCGCCTCTGGTCCAGCCAGCAGGTGCCGGGCTTCTTTTTTATGTGGCGTTAACGGGATAGCCCCGGTCCTCAACAACCGAAGCTGCTGTGAACCGGGGCTATCTCTCCGTTCGCATCAGACCCGCCGGAGGCGTTTAGCGGATCCGTGAATAGCTTATGACAGCTTTGTCACAATGCGCAAGTCTTCTGTAACTGCCTGTGTCAAAAAGTTTTTCCGCTGAGTCTGCCCGCCTTTCAGCGCCGGCGGGTGACCAACCCCGGCATGTTGCAGCGGCACGCCGGGACGGCAGCCGGAACGTGAGGAGTTTCAGCGCCGCGGGTTACCCACATAGCGCGAATCAGGCTCCCGGCGGGGGCATCCGTCCGCTGTGCTGACCTCATGGATGTTTGTCATTTCCTTCGCAATGCCGGTTCTGTGGCCCGCACGGCAACAATCCTCAAGGCCGGGTTTTCCGACCGGGACATCCGCAACGCGGCGGCATCCGGTGAACTCTGCCGCCTGAGGCACGGAGTGCTGGCCCTCCGGGAAGCCCCTCAGGACTTTGTGGCCGCGGTGCGGCAAGGCGTGACGACCTTGCCGTACCTGCATCAACGGCTGCCGGGAAACCGGAATGGAGCCGCGCGCCAAGTCCTGGACCTTGTCGACGGCAGCGCGGATTCGCCACTTGAAGTGGTGGCCCGCATCCTCTTTCGTGCAGCGGGAATCCATACCCAAACCCAGGTCGGGTTGCCCGGAATCGGCTACGTCGACTTCCTGCTGGAGGGGTTCCTGATCGTCGAGATCGACGGCGCCAGCCACCTGGAGCCGCGACAGGTGAAGAAAGACCGCTCACGGAACAATGCCAGCACCCTCAGCGGCTATGCGGTGTTGCGATACGGGTACGCGGACGTCGTCCACAACCCGCAGAGGGTGCTTGCCGAGGTCTGGCAGGTGCTCAGGGGCAGGGTCATCCGCTGAAATTCCCCAACTTTCAACCGCAAAGCCGGGGACTCGCGGGCAAAACCGGGGAACACGCCGTCGGCACCCCTCAAAGGCGGGGAGATTCAGCGAGGGCCGGCCCAGCAGGGGAGTGGGGAGCCCCTACTCTTCCTCTTCGTCGTCCTCGAAAGCCCACTCGAACATGTCGAACACGAACTCGGAGAAGGTGCCTTCCTCGGACTTCCACTGGCCGCGGGCGTTGTTGCGGCGGTACACAATGGGGTCCGGGACGCCGAGGTCGCCCACGCGGAAGCCCCAGGTGAACTGTTCCTCTTCGTCTTCGAGGAACATCAGGAAGCCCTCGTCATCGACCTCGAGCTCTTCCGGGTCCCAGAAGTAGTGGTAGGCCTCCATCAGGTCTTCGCAGCCGCCCAGGGCAAGGTAGAACTCGCGCAGGACCAGCGGGATCTCGAACTGGTGCTCGGCGAGGGCGCTGTCCAGTTCCTCCGGGGTCAGGCCATCTGCTTCCTGCCATTCATCCTCGAGATACTTCGGAACAAGCGCGCGGAACTTCTCGAGGAACATGTCAGTCATGCTCATATCCTAGCCAATGCCGGACCCTCCAAAATGACACGGAGCAGCCACTACAGCCCCGTATCGCCAGCCCGCCGGTGCCACCCGCGGACAGCAAGCGGCGCCTGCCACGACCGCCGCCAGGCCAGGACCCGGAACGTGAAAACCAATGCCGCGATGGCCGCCGCCGTCAGCACGTTGAAGACGCCCAGCACCCACAACACGGCGGTCAGGGTCGAACCCAGGAACGCCGGCAGCGCGTAAATGTCCTTGGGGTTGAAGAGTTCCGGCACCTCGTTGGCGGTGATGTCGCGCAACAGGCCGCCGCCTACCGCCGTCGTCACGCCCAGCAGCACGGACGCCACCGGGTTCAGCCCGGTGGCCAGGGCCTTGAGGGTGCCGGTCATGCAGAACAGGGCCAGGCCGGCGGCGTCGAAGAGGACCAGCAGGGACGTGTAGCGCTGGACGCTGGAGAACAGGAAATACACGAGCGCCGTGGCGAAGACCGGCGGGAACAGGTAGGCGGGGTTGGTGAATGCTGCCGGGACCACGGCGATGATGATGTCCCGGATGACGCCGCCGCCGAGGCCCACCAGCGAAGCCAGCAGCAGGGAGCCGACAATGTCGATCTGCTTCCGTGCCGCAAGCAATGACCCCGATACGGCAAAGAAAAACACGCCCAGCAGGTCCAGCCATACCGGGGAGTTGTCAAAGGCGAATGTCATGGGGCGTCCCGGTATTTCAAAGAGGGCGGACAGGGCGGCTCCAACGTTACGCTAGCCCCTATGAACAGCCCCATCATGATCGCCTGCGCCCATGGGACGTCCAACACACAGGGAGCCGCGGAGGTCAACGCGCTGCGCGCCGCCATCGCTGAACTCCGGCCGGGCCTGGAGGTCAGGGAAGCATATGTTGACGTCCAGCAGCCGGACCTGGTGGACGTGGTGGCCGGCCTGCCGGAGGGGGAGCCCGCGGTGGTGGTCCCGCTGCTGCTGAGTGTCGGGTACCACGTGAAGGTGGACATTGCGCGGGCCGTGAAGAGCCGCCCCGGCAACGCCGCCGCCGCTCCGCTGGGCCCGGACCCCCGGCTTGCCGCCCTGCTGGACCAGCGGCTGCGTGAGGCGGGCACCACGGACAACGACGTCGTCGTCCTCGCCGCGGCGGGCTCGTCCAATCCCAACGCCGCCGTCAGCGTCGAGGAGCTGCTGGGCCAGCTCCGGGAGCTCCGGTCCAACCGGATTGTGGCCGCGTACGGCGCCTCGGCCAAGCCCTCGGTGCCCGACGCCGTCGCCATGCTTCGGGAGGAGCTGGCAGGAGGTGCGGGCGCGGGGGAGTCCGCAGGAGCGGTCGACGTCGGCGGCCGGGTGGTGATTGCCTCCTACCTGCTGGCGCCGGGCTTCTTCCACGACCAGCTCGCGAAGGCGGGCGCCGACGTCGTCACCGAACCCCTGCTGCCATCCGCGACGCTTGCGGACATCGCGCTGGACAGGTACGACGCCGCCGTCGCGGCAATGCACGCAACCCGCTCCGAACCTGCCCCGGAAGCCGCGCCCGCAGCACCGACGGCGGGAGTGCCCGGGGCACCCGCCGATGCACAGCACGGTGGCATCTTCAAGGCCGTTCGGCGTTTCGTGACGAAATATTTCCCTAGGTGACTCAGCATTTCCGGACCTTTGTGACGTAAATCGGGGGCACCCTACAGTCGTTGCATGACTGATACAGCTCTAGCCGGAGCGTCTGCGGACTCCGCTGCCCCCAAGCGCCCCGCACGCCCGTCCCGACCCGCCGCGAAGCCGCACGGCCAGTGGAAGGTGGACGGCAAGACGCCGCTGAATGCCAACGAAACCTGGAAGCAGGAAGACGACGGCCTGAACGTCCGCGAGCGTATCGAGACCATCTACGCCAAGGAAGGCTTCGACGCCATCCCGAGCCAGGACCTGCACGGCCGGTTCCGCTGGTGGGGCCTGTACACCCAGCGCAAGCCCGGGATCGACGGCGGCAAGACCGCCACGCTCGAGCCGCACGAGCTTGAGGACAAGTACTTCATGCTCCGCGTGCGGATCGACGGCGGCGCGCTCACCACCGAGCAGCTGCGCGTGATCGGCCGGATCTCGGTGGACTTCGCCCGCGACTCCGCCGACCTGACGGACCGCCAAAACATCCAGCTGCACTGGATCCGGGTGGAGGACATCCCCGAGATCTGGAACCGCCTGGAATCCGTGGGCCTGTCCACCACCGAAGCCTGCGGTGACGTTCCCCGCGTCATCCTGGGCTCGCCCGTGGCCGGCATCGCCAAGGACGAGATCATCGACCCCACCCCGCTCATCGCCGAGCTGGGAGAGCGGTTCATCGGCAACCCGCTGCTGTCCAACCTGCCGCGCAAGTACAAGACCGCCATTACCGGCCACCCCAGCCAGGACGTGGTGCACGAGATCAACGACTTCGCGCTCGTGGGCGTCGAGCACCCCGAACTCGGCATCGGCTACGACCTGTGGGCCGGCGGCGCCTTGTCCACCAACCCCATGCTGGGCAAGCGCCTGGGCGCCTTCGTGAAGCCGGAGCAGGCCGCCGACGTGTGGCTCGGCGTCACCAGCATCTTCCGCGACTACGGGTACCGCCGCATGCGCACCAAGGCCCGCCTGAAGTTCCTGATGGCCGACTGGGGGCCGGAGAAGTTCCGCCAGATCCTCGAGGACGAATACCTCGGCTACAAGCTGGCGGACGGTCCCGCCGCCCCCAAGCCCGCCACCCCGGGCGACCACGTGGGCGTGCACGAGCAGAAGGACGGCAAATTCTTCATCGGCGCCACGCCGCTGGCCGGCCGGCTCTCCGGCTCCGCGTTGGTCAAGCTCGCCGACACCCTGGAGGCACGCGGCTCCTACCGGCTGCGCACCACCCCGCACCAGAAGCTCGTGGTCCTGGACGTCGACAAGGACCAGGTGGAGCCGCTGGTAGCCGAACTGGACGCCCTGGGCCTCTCTGCACGGCCGTCGGTGTTCCGCCGCGGCACCATCGCCTGCACCGGCATCGAATACTGCAAGCTGGCCATCGTTGAAACCAAGATGACGGCCGCCACCGCCGTGGCCGAACTGGAACGCCGCCTGGCCGACCTCGCCGAATCCGGCCAGCTGCCGCAGGCACTGTCCCTGCACATCAACGGCTGCCCCAACTCCTGCGCCCGGATCCAGACGGCGGACATCGGCCTCAAGGGCATGATGCTGCCAACGCCCGACGGCGAGCCCTCCCCGGGTTTCCAGGTCCACCTTGGCGGCGGCCTGGCTAACAACACCCGCGAGGAAGCCGGCCTGGGCCGGACCGTCCGCGGCCTGAAAGTGTACGTCGACGACCTGCCCGATTACGTGGAGCGCGTGGTGCGCCGGTTCGTTGCCGACCGCACCGAAGGCCAGACCTTCGCCGAATGGGCCCACGCAGCAGACGAGGAGGCACTGCAGTAATGGCAAAACACCTGGCACCCGCACCCGCCAAGCGTCCGGTCGAGGAGCTCAAGGCACTGGCTGAAGCCGGCGCCGCGGAACTCGGCTGGGACGCCCCCGCCCGCGACGTCATCGCCTGGGTGGAACGCAACTTCGACCTGCCCGCCGTCGCCGTCGCCTGCTCCATGGCCGACGCCGTCCTGCCGGCCTTGGTCGCGGACCAGATGCCCGGCGTCGACGTCCTGTTCCTGGAGACCGGCTACCACTTCCCGGAAACCTATGCCACGCGTGACGAGGTGGCCGCAAACCTCCGCGTCAACGTGGTGGACGTGCTCCCCGAAAACACCGTGGAGCAGCAGGACCGGCTCCTGGGCAAGGACCTCTTCGCCCGCGACGCCGCCCAGTGCTGCGCCCTCCGCAAGGTGGCTCCGCTGCAGCGCACCCTGGCCGGCTACGAGCTGTGGTTCACCGGGGTCCGCCGCGACGAAGCCCCCACCCGCACCAACACGCCCCTGATCGGCTGGGACGAGAAGAACGGCCTGGTCAAGGTCAACCCGATGGCCGCCTGGACGTTCGACCAGCTGGTCCAGTACTCCGACGACAACCTCCTGCCCGTCAACCCGCTGCTTTCCCAGGGCTACCCCTCCATCGGCTGCCAGCCCTGCACCCGCAAGGTGGCACCCGGCGAGGACCCCCGCGCCGGCCGCTGGGCAGGAACCGACAAGACAGAATGCGGACTACACGTATGAGCACTTCACTTACCGAGGAGACCCAGGTGACTGACGCCGCCGTATCCACGCGCCTGTCCAGCCTGGACACCCTGGAGTCCGAAGCCATCCACATCATCCGCGAGGTTGTTGCCGAGTTCGAGAAGCCTGCGCTGCTGTTCTCCGGCGGCAAGGACTCCGTGGTGATGCTGCACCTGGCCACCAAGGCGTTCTGGCCCGGCAAGGTGCCGTTCCCCGTGCTGCACGTGGACACCGGCCACAACTTCCCCGAGGTCATCGACTTCCGCGACCGCACCGTGGAGCGGCTCGGCCTGAAACTCGTGGTCGGCTCCGTCCAGGAGTTCATCGACCGCGGCGAGCTGGCCGAGCGCGCCGACGGCACCCGCAACCCGCTGCAGACCGTCCCCCTGCTGGACGCGGTCCAGCAGAACAAGTTCGACGCCGTCTTCGGTGGCGGCCGCCGCGACGAGGACAAGGCCCGCGCCAAGGAGCGGATCCTGAGCCTCCGCGACGAGTTCGGCCAGTGGGACCCGCGCAACCAGCGCCCAGAGCTGTGGAACCTCTACAACGGCCGCCACACCGTGGGCCAGCACGTCCGGGCCTTCCCCATCAGCAACTGGACCGAGCTGGACATCTGGCGGTACATCGAGCGCGAGAACATCGAGCTGCCGGGCCTCTACTACGCCCATGAGCGTGAGGTCTTCGCGCGTGACGGCATGTGGCGCGCGGTGGGCGAGGTCTCCCAGCCCCGCCCCGATGAGGACGTCATTACCAAGACCGTCCGCTACCGGACCGTCGGGGACATGTCCTGCACCGGTGCCGTGGAATCGAACGCCTACACGGTGTCCGACGTCGTGGTTGAAGTCGCCGCCTCCACCCTCACCGAACGTGGCGCCACCCGTGCAGATGACCGCATCTCCGAGGCCGCCATGGAAGACCGCAAGAAGGACGGGTACTTCTAATGAGCACGATTTCCGGGATTTCGACAGGCTCAATCAACGACAGCCTGCCCACCACGCTCTTCCGGTTCGCCACGGCAGGATCGGTCGACGACGGCAAGTCCACTCTGGTGGGCCGCCTCCTGCACGATTCCAAGGCCATTTTGGCTGACCAGCTCGACGCCGTCGCCCGCACCTCAGCGGACCGCGGCTTTGGCGGCGACAAGGGCGGCATCGACCTGGCCCTGCTGACCGACGGCCTGCGTGCCGAGCGCGAACAGGGCATCACCATCGACGTGGCCTACCGCTACTTCGCCACCGACCAGCGCAGCTTCATCCTGGCCGACTGCCCCGGGCACGTGCAGTACACCAAGAACACGGTGACCGGCGCGTCCACCGCGGATGCCGTCGTCGTCCTCATCGACGCCCGCAAGGGCGTGCTGGAGCAGACCCGCCGGCACCTGTCCGTGCTGCAGCTGCTCCGCGTGGCGCACGTGATCGTGGCCGTGAACAAGATCGACCTGGTGGACTTCAGCGAATCCGTCTTCCGCGGGATCGAAGCCGATGTGCAGCAGGTGGGCCGCGAACTGGGCCTCGGCTCGGACGGCATCAGCGACCTGTTGGTCATCCCGGTTTCGGCGCTCGACGGCGACAACGTGGTGGACCGCTCCGAGCGCACCCCCTGGTACACAGGCCCCGCCCTGCTCGAGGTCCTCGAAACCCTCCCCGCCGCCGATGAGCTCGAGAGCCACCTGGAAAGCTTCCGCTTTCCCGTGCAGCTGGTGATCCGGCCGCAGGGCGCCCTGGCTCCGGATGCCGTCGCCGCCGGCCTGGACGCGGAGGCCTACCGCGACTACCGCGCCTACGCCGGCCAGATCACCGAAGGCTCGGTCAAGGTGGGAGACAAGGTTTCCGTACTGACGCCGGGCCAGTCTCCGCGCACCACCACCGTGGCGGGAATCGACTTCGCCGGCGCTTCGCTGCAGGAAGCCGCCGCACCGCAGTCTGTGGCCATCCGGCTGGCGGACGAGTTCGACGTCGCTCGCGGTGACACCATCGCCGCCGCAGGAACCGTCCGCGAAGCCTCCGCCGACCTGTACGCCGCCCTCTGCTGGCTGTCCCCGAAGCCGCTGCGCGAAGGCCAGAAGGTGCTGGTCAAGCATGGCACCCGTACGGTGCAGGCGATGGTCCGCAACGTCTCCGGCAAACTGGACCTGGCCACCTTCAAGCTGGAGGCCGCCTCGAACCTGGAGCTCAACGACATCGGCCACGCGCAGCTCCGGCTCGCCGCCCCGTTGCCGCTGGAGAACTACCTGCACCACCGCCGCACCGGAGCGTTCCTGGTCATCGACCCGCTGGACGGCAACACGCTGGCCGCCGGCCTGGTCAAGGACCACCCGGGCGACCACGAGGACGAGCGCTACAGCATCTAGTCCTTTTTCGATTCGCCGGAAAACTGCGGGCTCGCCGTTCCTGAACAGCGAGCCCGCAGGTTTCCGGCGTTTTCGCGTTCATGCGGCAATCCGCACCTTAACCGCAAAATGTGCCCGCCGGATCTTTCGGGACGAAGTGTGGCATGGGAAGCTCAGGCATTGTTGCTCGATGCCCGTGGTTCCAAGCCCGGGCCATTCGTTCGGGAGGCGTGATGCCAACCATCCACCGGTGGCGGACCACAGCGGTACTGGCATGTGCCCGTGATGCCCGGGAGTGGCGGATCACCCGGCGGCAGGCAGTGACGCTCGCCCTGATCCCCGGCGGTATTTCGGTGGCGGCTGCGGCCACGGTCGTATACCCCCCGCTGTACATCTGGCTCCTCGCCGAGGACTCGCTGGTGGAGTGGCTGCAGTTCCTCAGCCTCCTGGCGGCGGCGATCTTCCTGACGTTCATCGCCGTCCGGCTCCCGGCGTCCGGACAGAGGGGCATGGCTGTTGTTTACGGGCTGGTCGGCGCCGCGGCTTGGTTCCTCGCGGGCGAGGAAATTTCCTGGGGACAGCGCATCTTTGGCTGGCAGACTCCCGAATCCATGGAGCAGATCAACCGGCAGGGTGAAACCACGCTGCACAACATCCGAGGCGTGCAGGAACTGGTCCCGGCAGCCATGCTCCTGGCCAGCCTGTACGGCGCGTGCGCCCCTCTGGTGTGGGCGGCGGTCCGGGCACGTTGGAAGCAGGCCGTGTCCCTGCACTTACTCATTCCGCCCCTGGGCCTGGTGCCGGCCTTTGGGCTTGCCGCGGCGTACCGCCTCTTCCGCCTGTTGGTGTGGCCGGCGGCCGATTACGGAATTTCTGAGTATTCCGAAGTGATGGAGTTCTGCCTGTACCTGGGACTGGCCTTGTTTTGCTGGCTCAACGTGCGCCGCCTGCTCCACCACCGGGCGAGCCTGGCAGGACCCCGCCACCGCGGTGGCGCACATGCTGTGGCAGTTGGTCAACGCCGCAGCGCCTGAATTTGTGAAACCGGGCCCTGGGGCGGCCTAATGTGACGCTACATGAACGTGCGTGACCCCCCGTTTCCGCGTCATTGAACGGGTTTGGGCCACTCCCTATGGTGAAACAATGACTAGTTCCAAGCCCGGGATGACCCGCATCGTGGCAGGCGAAAGCGCGGTTCCCAAGCGCAAGCGTGCCATCGAAGCTGCCCTGGCCATCGGGCTGGTCTTCCTGATCGCCGTCGGAGCCATTGTGGCCTCGAACGTCTCCCGCAACACCGAGGCCCAGGCCGCAGAGCCCAGCCCCGCGGCCGAGCTGAAGCTGGGCTACTTCGGCAACGTCACGCACGCCCCGGCCCTGGTGGGCGTCAAAAAAGGGTTCCTCCAGCAGGCCCTTGGCAGCACCAAGCTCAGCACCCAGACGTTCAACGCCGGACCGGCCGCCATCGAAGCCCTGAACGCCGGTGCCATCGATGCCGCCTACATCGGCCCCAACCCGGCCATCAACTCGTTCGCCAAGAGCCAGGGCGAGTCCGTCCGGGTGATCGCCGGAGCTGCCGCCGGCGGGGCGCAGCTGGTGGTCAAGCCGGAGATCAACTCCGCCGCAGACCTCAAGGGCAAGACCCTCGCATCGCCCCAGCTGGGCGGCACCCAGGACGTCGCGCTCCGTGCCTGGCTTTCGAAGCAGGGCTACAAGACCAACGTGGATGGCAGTGGCGACGTCGCCATCAACCCCACCGAGAACGCCCAGACCCTCAAACTGTTCCAGGACGGAAAGCTCGACGGCGCGTGGCTGCCGGAGCCCTGGGCCTCCCGCCTGGTGCTCCAGGCCGGCGCCAAGGTGCTGGTGGATGAAAAGGACCTGTGGGACGGCACCGGGACTGGCAAGCCGGGTGAGTTTCCCACCACCATCCTGATCGTGAACCAGAAGTTCGCCGCGGACCACCCGGACACCGTCAAGGCGCTGCTGACAGGCAACGCCGAATCCGTGGCCTGGCTCAACTCCGCGTCTGCTGACGAGAAGGCGAACCTCATCAACGCCGCACTGCAGGAATCCGCCGGGGCAGCATTGCCCACCGATGTCCTTACCAGGTCGCTGGCAAACATCACCTTCACCCTTGACCCCCTGGCCGGCAGCTACCCCAAGCTCCTGCAGGACGGCGTGGATGCGGGAACCACCAAGAAGGCCGACATCAACGGGCTCTTCGACCTCCGTGCGCTCAACCAGGTCACCGGTGGCGCCGACAAGATCTCCGCGGCCGGCCTCGGCCAGGACTGACCCACCCACTACCTAAGGACGGCACCATGCCAGTCGTACTGGAAAACCTGGGCAAACGCTTCGGCGACGGCGCCCCGGTACTGGACGACGTCAACGCCAACATCAAGCAGGGCGAGTTCGTTGCCCTCCTCGGTGCCTCCGGCTGCGGCAAGTCCACCCTCCTGAACATCATCGCGGGACTTGAAGCGCCGACGTCGGGCGCCCTGGAAGTGCCCAGCGACGGCGCCGCCTTCATGTTCCAGGACGCCGCGCTCTTCCCGTGGCTCACGGCCCGGGAAAATATCGAACTGGCCCTGAAGCTCAGGGGAGCGGGCAAAACCGAGCGCCGCACCAAGGCCCAGGAACTCCTGGAACTGGTGCACCTCGGCTCTGCCGGGGACAAGCGTCCGCACGAACTCTCCGGCGGCATGCGGCAGCGAGTATCACTGGCCCGCTCGCTGGCGCAGGACCGGCAACTGCTGCTCATGGACGAGCCCTTCGCCGCGTTGGACGCCATTACCCGTGACCTGCTGCACGATGAGCTGGAACGGATTTGGAAGGAAACCGGACGCACCATCGTGTTCGTCACCCACAACGTCCGCGAGGCCGTCCGGCTGGGACAGCGCGTCCTGCTCCTGTCCTCCCGTCCCGGACGGGTGGTCCAGGAATGGTCCGTCACCGAGGAACACCGAACCGACGCCGGGCTCGCCGGCCAGCTGACCGGGGTCATCACGGCCCGGCTGCGGGAGGAGATTCGCCGCCATGCCAAGTAACCCACCCCTGGTTGAAGAAGAGCCGGTGGTTGAGCCTGTCGAAGCCACGGCCGCTGAAACCCGTCACGTCCACGCCGCCCTGACCAGGACCTCCACTGGCAAAGAGGACCTCCGGGAGCTGGAGTCCGGCCTGGATTCCCTGCAGTCCGACGCCGACCGGAAGCACCGGATCGACTGGAGCCGGATCCTCCTGCCCGTGGCTGCCCTGCTGGTCCTGGTGCTGGTCTGGCAGTTTTACGTGTCGTTGGGCGTCAAGCGCCGCGACCTGGTGCCGGGTCCGCTGGACGTCCTCGGCCAGCTGGGCGTCCTCTGGAGCGACGGCAAGCTGCAGGAGTCCGTCTGGACGTCACTGCAGCGGGGCGTGGTGGGCTTCCTCATCTCGGTGGCCATCGCCACGCCGGTGGGGCTGCTCCTGGCCCAGGTGGCGCCTCTGCGGCGCGCCTTCGGCCCGCTGATCTCCGGCCTGCAGGTCCTGCCCTCGGTGGCCTGGGTCCCCGCGGCCATCATCTGGTTCGGCCTCACCGACGCCACCGTCTACTTCGTGGTGTTCATGGGAGCCATCCCCTCCATCATCAACGGGCTCATCTCCGGCGTGGACCAGATCCCGCCGCAGTACCGCAGGGTGGGCAC
The DNA here is from genome assembly GCF_030209295.1 of Pseudarthrobacter sp. lyk4-40-TYG-27. Lineage (NCBI taxonomy): Bacteria > Bacillati > Actinomycetota > Actinomycetes > Micrococcales > Micrococcaceae > Pseudarthrobacter > Pseudarthrobacter sp. lyk4-40-TYG-27. The sequence continues at coordinate 216,683 of NZ_JARVSH010000004.1, read as the reverse complement.
TGTGCTGGGTGCGTCCCGGCTCCAGATGGCGCTGCAGATTGTCCTTCCGGCCGCGCTGCCGGGGTACCTGGGCGGCCTGAAGCAGGGCTGGGCCTTCTCCTGGCGTTCCCTCATGGCCGCTGAAATCATTGCGGTGGGCGGCACCATCGGCTTTGGCCTGGGTTCGCTGCTGGACCAGGGCCGGACCCTTTCGGACATGGCCGTGGTCATGGCTGCCATCCTCCTGATCCTGGCGGTGGGCATCCTGATTGAGCTGCTGGTCTTCGGCCCCATCGAGAAGCGGCTCCTCCGCAGCCGGGGCCTCCTGTCCGGCAGTACCCGCTAGCCCACGCCGGCACCCAACCCTGCAGAGAGCCCGACGGCGAGTCCCGCTGTCGGGCTTTCTGCTGTCCTGCCCGCTCGGGTCGGGAACAGGTGGCAGACTGGCGCCATGACAGCCAGCTTCGTATGCCGCACCGAGTCCTCGCTCCCCGTGGGAGAGCTCTTCGACCGGGCACGCAGCATCGACCTGCACGTGGACTCGCAGCAGGCATCCGGGGAGCGCGCGGTGGCCGGTGTCACGGGCGGGCTGATCGGGCACGGCCAGGAGGTCACCTGGCGGGCACGGCACTTCGGCGTCCCGCTCACCATGACCAGCCGCATTACCCATCTGGATTACCCGCGCAGCTTCACCGACGAACAGTTGAGGGGCCCCTTCAAGGCCTTCCGGCATGTCCATGACTTCGCGCCCACTGCCACGGGAAGCGTGATGACGGACCGGGTGGAGTTCACCGCCCCGCTCGGGGCCCTGGGTACCGCCGTCGAACGGCTTGTCCTGGCCCGCTACCTGGAGCGCCTGATCATCCGCAGGGGCCGGTTCCTCGCCGGGCGGCCCTAGGAATCGTTTGTGACGCAGCATTACCTTGCGTGAACTGGTGTTGCTCGGCCTTTGTTGGCGAATGTGACGCGGCCCTACCGTTGATCCATGGCAATTCAGGACATATACCCCACGGCGCTGCGGCTGCTCGGCCGCCCCGTGCTGGTGGTGGGCGGCGGCCCCGTTGCCGCACGCCGCGCCAAAGGCCTGCTCGACGCCGGTGCAGTGGTCACGGTCGTGGCCCCGGTTGCCTCGCCCGCGCTGAAGGAGATGGCCGACGCCGGCCTGCTCACCTGGGAAGCGCGGCCCTACCTTTCCAGCGACGTCGACGGCGTGTGGTTCGCCCAGACCGCCACCGGCGACCCGGAGGTGGATGCCCAGGTATCAACCGACGCCGAGGCGCAGCGGGTTTGGTGCGTCAATGCCTCCAACCACGAAGCCTCCGCCGCCTGGACGCCCGCCGTCGCCGAGGTGGATGACGTCAAGATCGCCGTGAACGCCGGGGGAGACCCGCGCCACGCCATGGCCGTCCGCGACGCCGTCGCCACCGCCCTCGAAACCGGCGACCTCCCGCTGCGCCGCCGCCGCGCACACCGGGGAACCGTTGCATTGGTTGGTGGCGGCCCCGGCGATACCGGCCTCATCACGGTCCGCGGCCGCCGGCTCCTGGGGCAGGCCGACGTCGTCGTGGCTGACCGCTTGGGCCCCCGCGGCCTCCTGAACGAACTGGCTCCGGACGTCCGCGTCATCGAAGTGGGCAAGACCCCCGGCCACCACCCGGTGCCGCAGGCGGAGATCAACCGGATCCTGGTCGAAGAAGCGCTGAAGGGCCACCGCGTGGTCCGGCTCAAGGGCGGGGACCCCTACGTGCTGGGCCGCGGCGGCGAGGAAGCCGAATACTGCCGCCAGCACGGTGTGGAGGTTGAAGTGGTTTCCGGCGTTACATCGGCCATCTCCGTCCCGGCCGCCGCAGGCATCCCCGTGACGCACCGCGGCTTGGCCAAGGGCTTCAGCGTGGTGACCGGACACGAGGAACTCTCCGAGGTTCCCGCCCGCCCGGACCACACCATCGTCCTGCTCATGGGCGTCGGCCAGCTCCGGGAATCCGCGTCCGCGCTGGGCGAAGCGGGCATGCCGGCGGACACCCCTGTTGGTATCGTGGAAAACGGCTACCTGCCGGACCAGCGCGTCACCATCGGCACGCTCGGTTCCATCGCGGACCAGGCCGACGCCGCCGGTGTTGCCAACCCCGCCGTGATCGTCATCGGTGACGTGGTGCGCGTGAGCCCGTTCGCTCCGCCGCACTTCAAAACCGCCGACTACGGCACCACCACCCCGAACAGCCCCCGCAAGACCGTCCTCACCACCTAGCCCCACCCAACTGACTGGCAGTTGTTGTCGTTCTGAGCCGTCAAAACGGCAACGAATGCGAGCCAGTTGGGCCGGAACGAAGAAAAGGAACACAGCCGTGTCATCCAGCACCACCGTAGGAACTGCTGCGCGTCCGCTGCGCGTCGCCGTCGTTGGCTCCGGCCCGGCCGGCGTCTACGCCGCTGACATCCTCACCAAGAGCGAGGCCGTCAAGAGCGGCGAGCTGACCGTCAGCATCGACCTCTTCGACCGCTACCCGGCGCCCTACGGCCTGATCCGCTACGGCGTGGCCCCGGACCACCCCCGCATCAAGGGCATCGTCAACGCCCTGCACAAGGTCCTGGACCGCGGCGACATCCGCTTCTTCGGCAACGTGGACTACGGCACGGACCTCACCATCGAGGACCTGCGCACCCACTACGACGCCGTCATCTTCGCCACCGGCGCCATCAAGGACGCGGACCTGAACATCCCCGGCATCGAGCTGGACGGCTCCTACGGCGGCGCCGACTTCGTCTCCTGGTACGACGGACACCCGGACGTCCCCCGTGAATGGCCGCTCGAGGCCAAGGAGATCGCCGTGATCGGCAACGGCAACGTGGCGCTGGACGTGGCCCGCGTCCTGTCCAAGCACGCCGACGACCTCCTTGTTTCCGAAATCCCGGACAACGTCTACGCCGGCCTGAAGGCTTCCCCGGTCACGGACGTCCATGTCTTCGGCCGCCGCGGGCCTGCCCAGGTCAAGTTCACCCCGCTGGAGCTCCGCGAGCTGTCCCACTCCAAGGACGTGGACATCATCCTGTACCCGGAGGACTTCGAGTTCGACGAGGAATCGGACCGCCAGATCCAGACGAACAACCAGACCAAGACCATGGTGGGCACGCTCACCAACTGGATCGCAGAGCAGCCCGAAGACCTCTCCGAGCTCACGGCTTCCCGCCGCCTGCACCTGCACTTCCTGCACAGCCCGGTGGAGATCTACGACGACGCCGAAGCTCCGGGCAAAGTGGCCGGCATCAAGTTCGAGCGCACCGAGCTGGACGGCACGGGCAACGCCCGCGGCACCGGCGAGTACGTGGATTACCCGGTCCAGGCCGTCTACCGCGCCATCGGCTACTTCGGTTCCGCCCTGCCCGAGATCGAGTTCGACCACAAGCGGGGCGTCATCCCGAACGACGGCGGCCGCGTCCTGGACGCCGAAGGCAACCATGTGCCGGGTATCTACGCCACCGGCTGGATCAAGCGTGGCCCCGTCGGCTTGATCGGGCACACCAAGGGCGACGCCCTGGAAACCGTGACCTACTTGCTGGAAGACCGCGAAAACCTCCCGGTCGCCTCCGCGCCTGCTGAAGACGCCGTCGTCGAGCTCCTCGATGCCCGCGGCGTGAAGTTCACGTCCTGGGAAGGCTGGCTGGCCCTGGACGCCCACGAACTCGCGCTTGGCGCGGCCGCCACCGAGGCCGGCGGCTCGCACGGCGTCGAGGTCAAGCGTGAGCGCATCAAGGTGGTCCCGCGCGAGGACATGGTGTCCATTTCCCGTGATGGCGTGTCCGCCCAGGTCTAGGATCCTGTTGCTGCAGGAGCCGCGGAACCACCGTTCCGCGGCTCCCGCCATTTAACCCTGCTGCGCTATTTTCCCGCGCCGCCGATGGCCATGAGCTCGAGCCGGCGAAGGGTCTCGCGGTTCCGGGCGGAGATGACAGGATCCCGGAGGAATTTCGGCATCAGCTTTCCCGGCCCGCGGATGGCGTCCTCGGCAATGGTCACCAGGCATTTGCCGCCGCGGTCCTCCAGCCTGATGTCCACCTTGGCCTCGCCCACGGGCCAGCCGCGCGCCACGAGTTCCAGGGAGCGGCCGGGATCCACCGCGGTGACACGGCTGCTGTCGTTGAGCACCAGCGGCCACGCTCCTACGGAGTGGTGGAGCCGGGCTCCGGGCCCCGGCCATTCGGGATCCACATCCCTGATCCGGGAGGCGCCCACCACCCAGCCGGAATACAGCCAGCCGTCGGCGATGACCCGCCAGACGTCGGCAGCGGGGCACGTGAACAGCTGCGAGACAGTGGACATGGGGTTCCTTCTCTCTTCATGGGCAAAAGGCGGTGCTACATGCGGCCGAACCGGGCCCGGATCATCGCGAAAATCCCGTAGGCGATGAAGCCGGCGCCAATGGCCACCAGCAGGGTGGGGCCGAACGGGTGGTCCTGGAGGGCCTTGAGGCTGCCGTCCAGTCCGGTGGATTCATCGGGCCGGTGCCGGGCTGCGGCGATCACGAACAGCAGGCCGGTCAGGACCAGGGCGATGCCCTTGGCCACATGGCCCGTGACGCCCAGGCTGTCGATCAGCCGACCCCGCCGGGTGCCGTCAAAGTGGAACAGCTCCTCCTTGAACCCGCGCCGGAGGCCCTTGACGATGAAGTAGATCCCAATGCCGAGGATGGTCAGGCCCAGGGCCACGAGGACCCAAGGCCCTGCGGGGTGCGCCATCACGCCGGAACTGAAATCCCTGGTGTTGTCGCCCGAGTCGCTGGGCTGCCCAACGGCGAATCCGGCAAAGCTGAGGCCCACGCTGCCGTACGCGATGGCAAGGAAACCCGACGACACCAGTTTGGCCAGCCGTTCCTTCCGGGGCAGGCTCCGGGCACGGAGGGTCGCTTCGCTGGCCTGCCAGAGAGCCAAGGCCAGGCAGGCCACCACGCACCCCCACATGACGACGGTGCCGAAGGGGTTGTCCGCCAGCCGGGCGATGGCCCCGGTTGGCTCGGCGTCCCCTTGGTGGCCGAAGCCGATGGCGATCGCGATGGCACCCACGATCACATGCAGCAGCGCCATGACGGCGAATCCCGCGCGGGCCAGGACATCGAGGACCTTGTGGTTGGACGCGTCTTCGACCGCGTCGGCTGCCTGGCTGAGGGTGGAATCGCCGTCGGACATGCCCTAGCCGTTCATGGGCCCTTCGGCCCGCATGTTCTCGGCTCCGGGGCCCTCAACATGGACAGTGCAGCGGACCACCAGTTGGCCGGGGGCGTTGTCCAGTTCCACCAGTGAATCGTGCCCGCTGAGGACGGTGAACACTTCGGAACCGGCGAGGACACTGACGCCCTTGGCCTTGGCCGTTTCCCGGGCGTTCCCCAATGCCTGGCGCTCCAGCGCATCCACATAGCCGCTGTCACTTTCCCGGGCGGGGTTCCCGAAGGCCCAGCCGAACAATGTCCCTGTGTTTCCCATGGCGTTGATATTACGCGGTCGGCGGGGCCGGGGGCCGGGCTTTCGTAATATTAGTAAGTGTGCTTAGTATGAGCAGACCATACCTTGATTAGGACACGGCATGCGACACCCGCGGAGGGCAGCACGCCGGAACCCGTTCACAACGTTAGGAATGCACATCATGGCAGGAAATCTCTTAGCGCGTTCAGTTCACGACCTGACGGCGGCAGCATGGTTCGGCGGATCGCTGATGGGCGCCATCGGCCTGAACGGGGCGGCCGCGCAGGCCAAGGATCCCGCCGAACGCACCCGGCTTTCCAGCGCCGGCTGGATGCGGTGGGCGCCGGTCCAGACCGCGGCGTTCGCCGCGCACCTGGCGGCAGACCTCGCCATCGCCTGGGAAAACAAGGGCCGGATCGCCAAGCAGGACGGCGTGGCACGCGACACCGCCATCAAGACCGTCGTGACCCTTGCGGGCGCCGGGGTGACCCTGTACTCGGGCATCCTGGGCAAGAAAGTGGACAAGCTTGCCGATGAGGCGGCCAAGGGAGCCACCGAGCCGCAGCCGGCGGCATCGGACGAGCTGAAGTCCGCCCAGCAGCAGCTCAAGCTCCTGCAGTGGGCCATCCCCGGATTCGCCGCGCTGGTGATCATCCTGGGCGCCAAGCACGGCGAGATGCAGCGCCCCACGAACGTCCTCGCAGGCCTGCGCCGGAGCTGATTCACCGGCAGGCACAGGACGGACGACGGCGGCCCGGCACCACAGTGCCGGGCCGCCGCCATGCGCGGGGAGATTTACTCCGCCAGCCACTCCGCGCAGGAGTTCAGGTTCCGGTTCACGGTGGCGACGGCGTCGTCCTCGTGCCGCCGTTCAATGGCGTCCAGCAGTGTTTCGTGGCCGTCCCGCGGAAGCCCATTGAAGCCGGGCCGGCGCTGTTGCGTGAGCAGGTCCTGGTGGAATGCCGTCCCGAAGCTGGCGTACAGCTCATGCAGCAGCGGGTTGCCGGAGGCCTGGGCCACTCCCTGGTGGAACTGCCAGTCTGCGTCGGCCCAGGCCTCGATGTCGCCGTTCTTCCAGGCCTGGTCCCGGGCGGCGAGGAAGGCGCGCAGGGCCGTGACGTCGTCGTCCGTGGCATTGCGCGCGGCGAGCCGGGCAGCCTGGGTGTCCAACCCCAGCCGGACCTCGAGGATGTGCTGCTCGGTATGGTCCTGGTAGAGCCGCCGCGCGGCACCGGACATCTCATTCGTGGCCCGCACGTAGGTTCCGTCACCGCGGCGGACCTCCAGCATGCCCCCGTGGGCCAGGGCCTTCACCGCCTCGCGCAGGGTCCCGCGGGAAACCCCCAGCCGCGCCATGAGTTCGGGCTCGGGCGGAATGCGCTGATTCAACGCCCATTCGCCGGAGTGGACCATTTCCCGCAGCTTGGCGGTAACTTCGGCGGCCAGCGGCTGGCGGACGGACGGGCTCAAAGACAAGGTGCTACTTCCTTTCCGCAGGGCGGGTTCCGGACATCGGGCGCCCCGTGATCAGGTGGGCCACCACGATTTGGACCAGTGCCAGTGCCAGCAGCAGCACCAGCGGCAGGGTCCAGCCGCCGGTGGCGCTGTGCAGCAGGCCCATGCCGAAGGGACCTGCCGTCGCCAGCAGGTACCCCGAGGACTGGGCCAGGGTGGACAGGGCCGTGGTTTCGGCGGTGCTGGACCCGCTGCGGCTGATCATCACCATCACCAGGGGGAAAATGCCCAGGCCGAAACCGATCAGGACAGCCGGAATGGCCGCCAGTCCCACAGGCAGCACCAACAGCGCCGCGATCCCGGCCGCCATGGTGACGCTCACCAGGTAAAAGGCCGGGCGCAGCATGCGCGGGCGGGATCCGATGGCAATCAGCACCATGCCCGCCGGGACGGACACGAGCTGCATCAGCCCGAACATCAGTCCGCTGTCCGAGGCGCTCATTCCCATGGTGGTGAGCATGTACGGCAGCCAGCTCAGCAGCGCGTAGGCCAGGAGTGCCTGGAGGGTGAAGATCGCGGTGAGGAGCCGGCCTTTCCCGGTCCGCAGGAGCGGCCAGGGCGAGATGTGGGCTGCGGTGCTCCGGACGGTGTGGCGGTGGGCGTGCAGCGCCACGGGCAGGAAGCCCAGGAATGCCGCCACGGCCGCGATGCCCACCGCCCCCACCGCGGCGGACGGCGACCCGAGGGCCTGTGCCAGTGGAACGACCAGGACCGAAGTCAGGGTGCCGCCGGTAGTCATTGTCACCGTGTAAACGGCGGTCATGAGCGACGTCCGGGAGGCGAAGTGCTCGCGGATGAAGGACGGCATGGCGACGTTGCAGATGGCCAGCCCGGACATGCCCACCACGCTGCCGGCCACCAGCATGCCGGTTGCCGGGACGCCGCGCAGCAGCAGCCCGCCGGCCAGCAGCGCCAGCGACAGCAGGATGGCCTTCTCCACGCCCAGCTTGCCGCTCAGCCAGGAAGTTGCGGCTCCGGCCACCGCGAAGCACAGGGTGGGAATGGACGGGATGGTGGCCGCCACCAGTGCCCCGTAGCCCAGGACGGCTTGAAGGTCGTGCAGCAGGGCCGAGGCTCCGGTGATCCCGGCACGGAGGTTCAGCCCGATGAGCACCAGGGCAATCACGCCGAAGACGACGGCGGAGCGCGGCTTGGCGGGCACCGCGCCGGCGGTGCCGGCCGGGACGGTTGCGGTTGCTGCCGGCGCGGACGCGGGGGGAGTGGCGGACATACCATCCACCCTAAAGGTTAGACGTTTGATGTTTGCGGTTTTGTGGGCAACCTCTCGCCGATGCCGGGGCTGGCATAGACTGCGAACGGACTGTCGGAGGGCCTGGCATGGACCGGGCGGTGCGGAAGGACGGCTGTGGAGGCTTCGCGGGGACTTGAGATCGAGAAGAAGTACGACGTCGACGACGACGCCGTGGTGCCGGCGCTGGAACAAGCCGCCGGAGTGGCCCGGACCGGGAAACCCCACACCGACCTCCTCGACGCGGTGTACTTCGACAGCCCCGCCCACGACCTGGCGGCCCGCCGGATCACCCTGCGGCGCCGCACCGGCGGCACCGACGCAGGGTGGCACCTGAAGCTCCCGCCCACCGCCGCCGCCACCGCTGAAGGTCCCGCGCCGCGGACGGAGCTGCACGCGCCCCTTGGCCGTCCCGACGCCGTGCCGGACAGCCTGCTGGCCCACCTTCACGCCTACCTGCGGGGATCCGTTCCGGTGCCGGTGGTCCGGCTGGAAACCCGCCGCACCACCTACCCCCTGTACGGTGACGACGGCGTGCACCTCGCCGACCTCGCCGACGACCACGTCACCACCGAGCGGCTGGCCGGCCGGGACAAGGGAACCAGCGCGCACGGGCAGTGGCGCGAGTGGGAGGTGGAACTGGTCCACGGCGGGCCCGCCCTCTTCGGGCCGGTGGAAGAACTCCTGACCGCCGCCGGCGCCCGGCCGGCCGGGCACGCCTCGAAGCTGGCGCGCGCCCTGGGCGCCGGCAAGGCAGCCGCGAAACGCTCCAACGGTGCCGCCCCCGACGACGATGCGAACGGCAGTGACGCCGGAAGCAGCCCCGCCCTGCTGGCAGGCAAGCGCGCCCCGGCAGCCGCCGTCGTCACCGTCTTTGTGGCGTCGCAGATCGACGAGATCCTCGCTATCGACGCCGCCGTCCGGTTGGAGGAGCCGGAAGCGGTGCACACCATGCGCTCCTCCGCCCGCCGCATCAGATCGGTCCTGGCAGCGTACGGCAAGCTGTATAGGGCATCGCCGGTGCGCCGGCTCCGGGGCGAGCTGAAGTGGCTGGGCCGGCTGCTCGGCGAACCGCGCGACGCCGAAGTCCTGGGCGCGCAGCTCCGCAGCCAGCTGGCCGACCTTCCGCCGGGGGAGGGCCTCGCGGCCGCCACGGCAGCGGTTGACCACCGGACAGGTGAAAATTTCGACGCCGCCTACCGCCTCCTGCAGGAAGCGCTCGGCTCGGCCCGCTACTTCCGGCTCCTGGACAACCTCGAGGATTTCCGCGACAACCCGCCGGTGCGCGCCGACGCCGTCACCTCCGGCCGCAAGGCGGCAGCGAAAGCCGTGGACAAGGGCGCCAGGAAGTTGAAGCGCTCGCACAAGGCTGCCACGCGCGCCCGCCGCGGCACGGACCAGGAACTTGCCCTGCACCGCGTACGCAAAGACGCCAAGCGGCTGCGCTACGTGGCGGAATCAGCCGCCCTGGTCCGCGGCAAGCGCGCCGCCAAGGTGGCCAAGGCCGCCCGCCGGCAGCAAAAGATCCTGGGCAGCTTCCAGGACGCCGTGGTGGCCAGGGAACTGCTGACGGCCCTTGCCGGTGACGGCAGTGACCCGGCCACCGCGGCCGTCTACACCGAGCTGCTCAGCCAGCAGGATGCGATCATGCTCGCCGCACACGCCAAATATCTGAAGGCCCGGAAGAAATCCCGAGACCTTTTCCGCCGCGGCATCATCTAGGGCGGGTTATTTGCCCTGTCGCGCCGACAACCGCGCCACGGCCAGGGCCAGCCACAATTGCACCCGGTCCGCGGTGACGGCGGGGTCGTAGCCGGTCAGCTCGGTGATCTGGGCCAGCCGGTACCGCACCGTGTTGCGGTGCAGGGTCAGCTCTTCCGCCACCGCGGCCACCGAGCCATTGTTGTTCAGGTAGCTCTCCAGCGTGGTCATCAGCTCCGAGCCGTGCGCCGCATCGAAGGCGCGCAGCGGGTTCAGCGACTCATGCGCCATATCCGCCAGCGGCACGTCCTCGCTGGCCAGCAGCAGCGACGTCAGGCTCAGCCGCTCGGGTTCATTGACAGGCAGGCCGTGGCTTGCGGCGTCCCGCGCCTCGAAGTAGCTCCAGCGCAGGCCATTGGGCTTGGTGTACGCCCCGCCGATGCCGATCGTGGCGTGGATCCCGGCCTCGGCGAGGTGGTCGCTCAGCTTCCGTGCCAGCGCCGGCGCCGCCCCGCCGTCGTCATTGACCACCAGCACCAGGTCCTTGCCCACCACGGCGGCAACGGCCTTTTCGAGGTCCAGCGGCACCGAGGTGCTTCCCAGGGCCTTGCCATGGGCGGCGGACACCGCCAGCAGCACCACGTTCTTGCGGGTGCTGTTCACGCCCACGCCGGCCAGGCGGCGCTGCGCCTCGCTGGTCTCCAGCGCGCCATGGATCACGTCCTCCAGCACCTGGCCGCAGAGCGCCCGCTGGGCCTGGCGCTGCTTGACCATGTTGTTCAGCTCCACGCTGATCAGGTTCTGCGCATACCCGATGATGCCTGTGTCCTCGAACGGCTGGCGGACCCACAGCGTGCAGGCATCCCTCCGGCCGGTGGGCACGGGGTAGCTGGACCAGGCATCCGCGGACGGACTGGACGTGCTGCTGTTGTACAGCTGCGCGGCGAACTGGGTCAGGGCAACATCCGTGCGCAGCATGCCGCCCAAATTCTTCAACAACTCGGCCAGGCCCCCGCCGGTCAAAAGTGCCCGGGCCAGCACCTGGTGTCCGGCGATCAGCCGCTCAAGCTTGGCGTAGTGGTCTGCCGACTGGGCGTCCGCCACCAGCTTGGTAATGGCGATGAACGGAGTCTCGTACGGCACCTCCACCACAGGGAGGCCCCACCGGTTCGCCTCCGCCAGCAAGGCCGGCGGCACTGCCTCGTGCGTCAGGCCCACCCCGAATCCGATGCCCACGGCGCCGGCCCGCTGCACCTGGCGGACAAAACGTCGCTGTTCGGGGGCGGACCGCAGCCGCAGGCCGGTGGTGAGGACCAGCTCCCCGCCGTTGAGGAACCGCTGGGGATCCTCAAGCTCGGTGACGGCCACCCAGTTGATGTCCTGGTTCCAGGTAGTCTCCGCCACGCCCGCCTTGGACAGCTTCAGGGACGTCACGCCCACCAGGGCAGCGAGGGAAATGGCCATGAAGCAAGGATAAACGTGAGCTGGGCAACCGCACTAAACCTATTCCGTAAGGGTGTGCAGGTGGCTATTCACCGCGGTGGGGCCCTGGCATAGGCTCAATGCAGTTCCATCCATCCGTCCCGGCCTCCGCCCGGGCGCCGATGGCTCCTACGAAAGAGGTTGCACACCGTGGTCCAGACCTTGCAAAACTTCATCAACGGCACGTTCGTCACGCCGGCCGGCACCGCCCTGCTGGATGTGGTCAACCCCGCCAACGGCGAAGTGGTGGCACACGCCCCCGTTTCCGTGCAGGCCGACGTCGACGCCGCGATGGCTGCCGCGAAGGACGCATTCCGGACCTGGAAGCACGTCACCCCCGGCCAGCGCCAGCTGATGCTGCTCAAGCTCGCCGACGCCATCGAGGCCAACAGCGACGAACTCGTCGAGGCACAGCACCGCAACACCGGCCAGGTGCGCTCCCTGATCGCCTCCGAGGAAATCGCCGCCGGCGCAGACCAGCTCCGCTTCTTCGCCGGTGCCGCCCGCATCCTGGAAGGCAAATCCGCCGGCGAGTACTTCGAGGGCCACACCTCCTACGTCCGCCGCGAACCCATCGGCGTGGTGGCCCAGGTGGCGCCGTGGAACTACCCGTTCCTGATGGCCATCTGGAAGATCGGCCCCGCCCTGGCCGCCGGCAACACCGTGGTCCTCAAGCCCTCAGACACCACGCCGGAGTCCACCCTGGTGCTGGCCCGCCTCGCCGGAGAGATTTTCCCCGCCGGTGTCCTCAACGTTGTCCTGGGCACCGGCGAAACCGGGGCCATGATGGTGGAGCACAAGGTCCCCGGCCTGGTGTCCATCACCGGCTCCGTGCGCGCCGGGATTGCCGTCGCTTCCGGTGCCGCCAAGGGGCTCAAGCGCGCGCACTTGGAGCTGGGCGGGAAGGCTCCGGCCATCGTGTTCAAGGACGCGGACATCAAGAAGAGCGCCGCGGCCATCGCCGAGTTTGCGTTCTTCAACGCGGGCCAGGACTGCACCGCCATCACCAGGGTCCTGGTGGAGGAGTCAGTGCACGACGACGTCGTGGCAGCCATGGTGGAGCACACCAAGACCCTGCACACGGGCTCGCAGAACGACGAGGACAACTACTTCGGCCCGCTGAACAACATCAACCACTTCAATGCGGTCACCTCCGTGGTGGAGAACCTGCCTGAGAACTGCCGGATCGAAACCGGCGGCCACCGGGCGGGGGAGAAGGGCTTCTTCTTCGAACCCACCATCATCACCGGCGCCAAGCAGACCGACGACGTAGTGCAGAAGGAAACCTTCGGCCCGGTCATTACCGTGCAGAAATTCAGCACCGAAGCCGAAGCCGTGGAACTGGCCAACGACGTCGAATACGCCCTGGCCTCCAGCGTCTGGACCACCAACCACGGTACCGCCATGCGGCTGAGCCGGGACCTGGACTTCGGTGCCGTCTGGATCAACACCCACATCCTGCTCACCGCCGAAATGCCCCACGGCGGCTTCAAGCAGTCCGGCTACGGCAAGGACCTCTCCATGTACGGCGTGGAGGACTACACCCGCATCAAGCACGTCATGTCCGCCCTCGACGCCTGACCAGTTTCCGCGGGTTGGGCTCTCCGAGAACCGCGGTTTCGGCAAGCCCAACCACCAGCACAGAAAGAACCCCAATGACCACCACCGCATCAGACATCACCTACCGGCTCGAGCAGAAGCGCAACGTCCAGGCCGACTTCCCGGGCCCCAAGTCCGTGGCATTGACCGAGCGCCGCAAGTCCGTGGTGGCTGCCGGCGTCGCCTCCAGCGTCCCGGTCTACGTTGCAGACGCCGACGGCGGCATCATCCATGACGTCGACGGCAACTCCTTCATCGACCTCGGCTCTGGCATCGCCGTGACCAGCGTGGGTGCCTCCGACCCCGCCGTCGTCGGTGCCGTCAAGGAAGCGGTGGAGCACTTCACCCACACCTGCTTCATGGTCACCCCGTACGAAGGCTACGTCGCGGTCGCCGAGCAGCTGAACCGCCTCACCCCGGGTGACCACGAAAAGCGCACCGTCCTCTTCAACTCCGGCGCCGAGGCCGTGGAGAACGCCGTCAAGGTGGCCCGCCTGGCAACCGGGCGGGACGCCGTCGTCGCCTTCGACCACGCCTACCACGGCCGCACCAACCTGACCATGGCGCTGACCGCCAAGGCCATGCCGTACAAGACCAACTTCGGCCCGTTCGCCCCTGAGGTCTACCGGATGCCCATGAGCTACCCGTACCGCGAGGAGAACCCCTCCATCACCGGTGCCGAGGCCGCCAAGCGCGCCATCACCATGATCGAAAAGCAGATCGGCGGGGACCAGGTTGCCGCGATCATCATCGAACCCATCCAGGGCGAGGGCGGCTTCATCGTCCCGGCCGAAGGCTTCCTGCCGGCGCTGGCCGCCTGGGCCAAGGACAAGGGCATCGTCTTCATCGCGGACGAGGTCCAGTCCGGTTTCTGCCGCACCGGTGAATGGTTCGCCGTGAATCACGAGGGCGTCGTCCCGGACATCATCACCATGGCCAAGGGCATCGCCGGCGGCATGCCGCTGTCCGCGATCACCGGCCGCGCCGACCTCCTCGACGCCGTCCACCCCGGCGGCCTGGGCGGCACCTACGGCGGCAACCCCGTGGCGTGCGCCGCGGCGCTGGCGTCCATCGGGTCCATGGAGGAATACGACCTCAACGGCCGTGCCCGCCACATCGAGGAACTCGCACTGGGCCGGCTCCGCGACCTGCAGTCCGACCTGGCTGCTGCCGGAACCGCCGTCATCGGCGACGTCCGTGGCCGCGGTGCCATGCTCGCCGTCGAGCTCGTCCAGGCCGGTTCCACGGAACCCAACCCAGAGCTGACCAAGGCCGTGGCCGCCGCCTGCCTCAAGGAAGGCGTCATCATCCTCACCTGTGGCACCTACGGAAACGTCATCCGCCTGCTGCCCCCGCTGGTCATCACCGACGAGCTGCTCAACGACGGGCTGGATGTCCTGGCCGCGGCGATCAAGGCCAACGCCTAACCGGAACGACTCCCTCCGGCAACGCAAAGAAGGTGGGCTCCCCAATGGGGAGCCCACCTTCTTTGTGCCCGGGCAGCCTTTTCAGGCTGCGGCGCGGAGCGCGGCCCTTCGGACCAGCGAGTTCCGGCGTGCCGTCCGCAGCATGTCCACCGTGAGCAGCAGCAGGGCCAGCCACACCACTCCAAACCCGATCCAACGCTCCACGGTCATGGCCTCCCGGAAGACCAGCAGGGCCACCAGGAACTGCAGCACCGGCGCGAAGTATTGCAGCAAGCCGATGGTGGTCATCGGCAGCCGCCGGGCGGAGGCGCCGAAGAAGAGCAGCGGAACCGCGGTGATGACGCCGGAGGCCAGCAGCAGCCAGAAGTGCCCCGCCCCCTGCGTGGTCAGCGTGGCGGTGCCGCCGGCGGCCAGGACAACCATCGCCACAGCGGCCAGCGGGGCCAGGACCATGGTTTCCACGCTGAGGCTGGTAATGGCGTCCACCCTGGAGCCCACCCGGTTCTTGACGAACCCGTACAGTCCGAAGCTGAATGCCAGTGTCAGGGCGATCCAGGGAAGTTTTCCGTACGAGTAGGTCAGCACGCCCACGGCGATGAAGCCGACGCCGACGGCGGCCCACTGGAGCGGCCGGAGGCGTTCCTTTAGCACGAACACGCCCAGCAAAACGGAAACGAGCGGGTTGATGAAGTAGCCCAGCGAGGTTTCCACTGCCTGCCCGGTGGTCACGCCGTAGGTGTAGGTCAACCAGTTGATCGCGATCAGGAACGCCGCCAACGCGAGCGGAGCGAACACCCGCCGATCCCTCACCGCGGCCGCAAGCACGCTCCAGGTCCGGGTCACCGTGATCAGGAGGGCGCAGAACAACAGCGACCACAGCACGCGGTTGGCCACGATTTCGACGGCGCCGGCTGGCATGAGGATGAAGAAGTACAGGGGGAGCAGCCCCCACAAAACGTACGCGCCGATGCCGAAGAGCATGCCCGCCGTCGTGTCCTTTGCAACGGCCTTGGGGCCCGTGGTGGCCGCGGGCTTCTGCCCTGGGGCCGGGGACGTGGTGAGTGGGGCGGCGTGGGACGTTCGTTCTGGAATGGGCACGATGTCCATAACAGCAGTCCCGGGACAGGTATTCCACCCCGAACACGGGCAAACCGCAAAACAATCAGTAGGCTTTCTTTTATGACATCCGCTAACCGGCCATCCGGCGCCCGATGAGACTCCGGCGCAGCAACGCCTCCGGCCGCGGCTACCGCAGGGTGGCTGCAGGAACAGGCTTCAGTTACCGGGACCTTGACGGTTCCACCCTGCCGCCCGGACCCGTGCGGGACCGGCTGGAAAGCATCGGCATTCCCCCTGCGTGGACCGACGTCTGGATCGCCCCGTTCGAGAACGGCCACATCCAGGCCACCGGCCTGGACGCAGTGGGGCGGCGCCAGTACATCTACCATCCTGAGTGGCGCGAGCGGAAGGACCGGGTGAAGTTCGACCGGTCCCTGCAGCTGGCCGAATCGCTGCCCGTGGCCCGGCGCCGGGTCACCATGGACCTGCGAAGCGAGGGTTTCAGCCGTGAACGCGTCCTGGCGGCAGCCTTCCGGATGCTTGACAGCGGATCCCTGCGGGTCGGCTCCGAGCGCTACACCAACGAAAACGGCAGCCGCGGCCTGGCCACGCTGCTGTGTGCCCACGTCCGGGTGCGCAAAGACAGGATCCTGCTGAGCTTTCCGGCCAAGAGCGGCAAGGACTGGGAATCGGAAATCCGCGATCCCGACCTCGCCGACCTTTTGCGCCTGCTTAAGCGGCGCGGGTCCAACGCGCGGCTCCTCGCCTACAAGGAGGGCCGCACCTGGCGGCCCGTGACCAGCGCGGACATCAACGCCTACGTCAAGGAGCGGACCGGGTCCGACTTCACGGCCAAGGACTTCCGGACCTTGCGGGGAACGGCTGCCGCAGCGGCCAGCCTGGCACGCACCGGCGCCCTGCGCACGGCCGCCAAGCGGAAGCGCGCCATCAGCCGGGCCATGGTGGAGGCCGCGGAGACCCTGGGAAACACCCCCTCGATCGCCCGCAAGAGCTACGTGGACCCCCGCGTGGTGGACCACTACCATGACGGCGAAACCATAGATCCGAAGCGGCTGGACTCCGCCGAAGCCGAACTCCGGGCACTCCTGTACCGGGAAGGCCAGGTGGTGCCCCTGGCCGCCAACTAGAATGGGGCCTTGTGCGTTGCACCATGCAGCGCATGAATCATGAGCAGGACCAGTTCAGAAGGGCTCCCGGTGACCAATCACAGCGAATCCGCCGCCAACCGTCCGCTCCGCGTCGCCATCATCGGCGCGGGACCGGCAGGAGTCTATGCTGCGGACATCCTCACCAAGTCCAGCGGCGTCAAGGACGGCGACTTCCAGGTCAGCATCGACCTCTTCGAGGCTTACCCGGCACCGTACGGGCTGATCCGGTATGGCGTGGCCCCGGACCATCCCCGGATCAAAGGCATCGTCAACGCCCTGCACAAGGTCCTGGACCGCGGCGACATCCGGTTCCTGGGCAACGTGACCTACGGCCGCGACCTCACCCTGCACGATTTCCGCGCTTTCTACGACGCCGTGATCTTTTCCACCGGCGCGGTCAAGGACGCGGACCTGGACATCCCGGGTATCAACCTCCGTGGTTCCTTTGGCGGAGCGGACTTCGTGTCCTGGTACGACGGGCATCCGGACGTTCCGCGCGAATGGCCCCTGGACGCCAAGGAGATCGCGGTCATCGGCAACGGCAATGTGGCCCTGGACGTGGCCCGCATGCTGGTCAAGCACCCGGAAGAACTGCTCAGTACCGAAATCCCGGACAACGTCTACCAGGGCCTGAAGGCATCTCCCGTTACTGATGTCCACGTCTTCGGCCGCCGCGGGCCCGCCCAGGTCAAGTTCACCCCGCTGGAGTTGCGGGAGCTCAGCCACATGGACGACGTCGACATCGTGCTCTACCCGGAGGATTTCGAATTCGACGACGCCTCGGACGAGGCCATCCGCAGCAACAACCAGATCAAGACCATGGTGAACACCCTTACCAACTGGCTGGTGGAAGAGCACGCCGAAGCCGAGAACCCGTCCTCCCGCAGGCTGCACCTGCACTTCCTGCACAGCCCGGTTGAAGTGCTCGACGACGGCACGGGCAAGGTGGGCGGCATCAAGTTCGAGCGGATGCAGCTGGACGGGACCGGAAACGCCAAGGGCACGGGGGAGTATGTCGAATACCCCGTCCAGGCCGTATACCGCGCCATCGGCTACCACGGCTCAGCGCTTGACGAATTGGAGTATGACGCCAAGCGCGGAGTCATTCCGAACGAGGGCGGCCGTGTCCTGGACGCCGAGGGCAAGCCGGTCCCCGGAATCTACACCACCGGCTGGATCAAGCGCGGCCCCGTCGGCCTGATCGGGCACACCAAGGGCGATGCCCTGGAGACCATCGGGTTCCTGCTGGAGGACCGGTTGAACCTCCCGGCGGCCCGCAACCCGGATCCGCAGGCCATTATCGACCTCCTGGAGGAGCGCGGCGTCGAATACACCACGTGGGAGGGCTGGAACAAGCTCGACGCCCACGAGGCCGGCCTCGGCGCTGCCTGGACCGGGCCCGAAGGGCTGGACCACGTGGTGCGCGAACGCATCAAGGTGGTCCCGCGCGAGGAAATGATCCGCATCTCCCGCGGCTGAGCCTCCGGCCGGCGGGGTTAGAATAGCCGCCACACCCCTGCGCTTTCCGGGAGTTCGATGACGAACCTGATCCAGCCTGAACCGCGCCAGCGTGCCGCGCTGGCCGGACACGAGCGCCTGGACCATGCGTTCGCTGACGCCACCCCTGAAATACCCGGTTTGCGCGCCCTGATCCGCGAATCCTGGCTGCGGTCCGCCCGTTTCAAAGCGAACCCGGACAACGCCGCCGCGCCCCTGGCGTTCGACTGGGATGAACTGGAGGACTACCGCCGCCGGCACCCCTTGGCCGCGATCATGCCGGTCATCAACAAACTGCTGGTGCAACCCAGCCACGACAGCGGGCTCCTGGTGGCCGTCGGGGACGAAGTGGGCAGGCTCCTCTGGGTGGACGGCGATCCCGCGCTCCAGCGCCGGGCTGAAGGCATGATGTTCGTCGCCGGCGCCAACTGGTCCGAAGCGAGCGTGGGCACCAGCGCACCCGGAACGGCACTCGCCCTGGGCAGGGGAATCCAGATCTCCGGCGCAGAGCACTACCAGCGCGCCGTCCACCCCTGGAGCTGCACCGCCGTTCCGTTCCACGACCCCGACTCGGGAGCTGTCCTCGGCGTCGTGGACATCACCGGGACGGCTACCGCGGTGGCGCCGCACACCTTGTCGCTGGTCGAAGCAACGGTAGCGGCCGCGCAGGCGCAGCTGCGGGTGGAGCGCCTGCAGCACGCGGCAGAACTGGCAAGGAAACCCGTCCGACGCCGGAGCCCGGCTGCGGCGGACGGGCAGGGGCGCGGTGCCACGGAAGGCAGCCTCTACCGGAACAGCCTGCAGCTGCTGGGCCGAGACCAGGCGCTGCTCAGCCTCGGGGGAAAGACGGTTGCCTTGTCCGCCCGGCACAGTGAAATCCTTGCCCTGCTGGGGATGAATCCGGATGGGCTCACCGCCGAGGAACTCAGTTCTTTGCTGTACCCGGGGGAGGGCTCCACCATGACGCTCCGGGCCGAGATGGTGCGCCTGCGCAAAGTGATCCAGCAGCTCAGCCCTGAGGCCGTCCCCGGCTCGCGTCCCTACCGGCTCCCGGTGGACATCGTGGCCGATACCGGCCAGGTCCTCAGCTGCCTGCAGCGCGGAGCCCACCGGGTGGCGCTGGAGATCTACCGGGGAGCGGTGCTGCCCCGCTCGGAGGCGCCTGGCATCGTCGAGCTGCGGAGCAGGGTGTCGTCCCTGCTCCGTGAGGCCGTCCTGACGGACGGCAGCGCCGAGTCCCTGCTCAAGTTTGCCGCGCTTCCCGAGGCAACTGACGACGTCGGCATCCGCCGTGCCGCGCTCCGCCTCCTGCCGCCGCGCTCACCCAAGCGGGCCGCCGTCGTCGCTGATCTTGAGCGGCTGGAAACCGAACTGCGCGCCTGAAACCCGGCCTGCCCGGTGGCTGAGCTTGTCGGAACCGGGTTCCGGCAAGCGCACCCACCGTTGCAACCTGGCTGCAACCTCCCGGCTCCTACGCTGTAGGCAACGGCGGGCCCCGAGCGGGCCGGCCTCCTGCACAGCAAAGGAGCTAAGCAATGACCGTTTACGCGCAGCCAGGAACCGACGGTTCGAAGCTCACCTTCAAGGACCGGTACGAGAACTGGATTGGTGGCGAATGGGTGGCCCCGGTGAAGGGCCAGTACTTCGAAAACATCACCCCGGTCACGGGCAAGGCCTTCTGCGAGGTGGCCCGCGGCACCGCCGAAGACATCGAGCTGGCGCTGGACGCGGCCCACAAAGCCGCACCGTCCTGGGGCAAGACCTCCGTGGCGGAACGGGCCGCCATCCTGAACAAGATCGCGGACCGCATCGACGAAAACCTCGAGATGCTCGCCGTCGCCGAAACCTGGGACAACGGCAAGCCGGTCCGCGAAACCCTCAACGCAGACCTTCCGCTGGCCTCGGACCACTTCCGGTACTTCGCCTCGGCCGTCCGGGCCCAGGAAGGCAGCCTGTCCCAGCTGGACGACAACACCACCGCCTACCACTTCCACGAACCGCTCGGCGTGGTGGGCCAGATCATCCCCTGGAACTTCCCCATCCTGATGGCCGTCTGGAAGCTGGCCCCGGCGCTCGCCGCCGGCAACACCGTGGTGCTCAAGCCCGCCGAGCAAACACCGAGCTCCATCCTGGTCCTGATGGAACTTATCGGCGACCTCCTGCCCGCCGGCGTGATCAACGTGGTCAACGGCTTCGGCGTGGAGGCCGGCAAGCCGCTGGCTTCCAGCTCCCGAATCCGCAAGATCGCCTTCACCGGTGAAACCACCACCGGGCGGCTCATCAGCCAGTACGCCAGCCAGAACCTGATCCCCGTCACCCTGGAACTGGGCGGCAAGAGCCCCAACATCTTCTTCAACGACGTTGCCCAGGAGGACGACGCCTTCTACGACAAGGCGCAGGAGGGCTTCGCCCTGTTCGCCTTCAACCAAGGCGAGGTCTGCACCTGCCCGTCCCGCGCCCTGGTCCAGGAAGACATCTACGAGTCCTTCATGGCCGACGCCGTGGCGCGGGTGGAGAAGATGATCCAGGGCAACCCGCTGGACACCGAGACCCAGGTGGGTGCCCAGGCCTCCAACGACCAGCTGGAGAAGATCCTCTCCTACATCGACATCGGAAAGCAGGAAGGCGCCAAGATCCTGACCGGCGGCGCCCGTGCCGAACTGCCGGGCGACCTGGCAGGCGGCTTCTACGTCGAGCCCACCGTGTTCGAGGGGCACAACAGGATGCGGATCTTCCAGGAGGAGATCTTCGGGCCCGTCGTGGCCGTGACAAAGTTCAGCGACTACAACGACGCCATGGGCATCGCCAACGACACCCTCTACGGCCTGGGCGCCGGCGTCTGGTCCCGCAACGGCAACGTGGCCTACCGTGCCGGACGGGAAATCCAGGCCGGCCGCGTCTGGGTCAACAACTACCACGCCTATCCGGCCGGTGCCGCCTTCGGCGGGTACAAGTCCTCCGGCATCGGCCGCGAGAACCACGCCATGATGCTGGACCACTACCAGCAGACCAAGAACCTGCTGGTCAGCTACGACGAGAACAAGCTGGGCTTCTTCTAAACCATCGCTACCTCCGCTACAACGACGCAAGGATTTCGCCAATGACGACGACAATGCAAGCAGCAGTAGTAACCGAATTCGGCACCGACCTGTCTGTCCAGGACATCGACGTTCCGGTGCCCGGGCCGGGGCAGGCGCTGATCAAGGTGCTCACCACCGGCGTGTGCCACACCGACCTCCACGCCGCGGAGGGCGACTGGCCGGTGAAGCCCACACCGCCGTTCGTTCCCGGCCACGAAGGGGTCGGCGAGGTGGTGGGCCTGGGCGAGGGCGTCACCGATCTCGCCCTCGGCGACCTCGTGGGCAACGCCTGGCTGTGGTCCGCCTGCGGCGACTGCCAGTACTGCCGCACCGGCTGGGAAACACTGTGCGAGTCGCAGCAGAACGGCGGCTACAGCGTGGACGGCTCTTTCGGGGAGTACATGCTCGTGGACTCGCGCTTCGCGGCCCGCATACCGGCGGGATCCGACCCCGTCGAGGTGGCGCCGGTGCTCTGCGCCGGCGTCACCGTCTACAAAGGCCTGAAGATGACCGAGGCGACGCCGGGCCAGTGGGTCACCATCTCCGGCATCGGTGGCCTGGGCCATATCGCCGTCCAATACGCAGTGGCCATGGGCCTGCGCGTCGCCGCGGTGGATATCGCCGACGACAAACTTGCCCTGGCAAGGACCCACGGCGCCGAAGTGACAGTCAACGCCTTGCATGAGGACCCAGCGGAAGTGATCCAACGTGAAACGGCAGGCTGCCATGGAGTCCTGGTTACTGCGGTGCACCCGTCAGCGTTCGGGCAGGCGATCGGCATGGCCCGCCGTGGTGGCACCATCGTGTTCAACGGGCTGCCGCCGGGGGACTTTCCGGCGCCGATTTTCGACATTGTGCTCAAGGGGTTGACGGTTCGCGGCTCGATCGTCGGCACCCGGCAGGACCTGGCGGAAGCCCTGGATTTCTACGCCCGGGGGAAGATCCACCCCACGGTCTCCGTGCGGGAGCTTTCCGAGGTCAACGCCGTGTTCGACGAGATGAAGCACGCCAAGATCGACGGCCGCGTGGTGCTGAAGTTCTGATGCACGTTCATGGGCTTGAGGCCGCCGTGACGCTGCCCGGGGAAGACTTCTCCCGGGTGGCGCTCACGCCCGCGGCCGTGGACCTCCTGCGGATGCTCTGGGAGCGGCACGGTCCGCTCATGTTCCACCAGTCCGGCGGCTGCTGTGACGGTTCCTCGCCGATGTGCTACCCGGCAGGGGATTTCATCACCGGGGATTCAGACGTCCTGCTGGGGCTTTTCGACCTGTCGGACGGAGTGCAGCCCCTGCCCCTGGAGTTCTGGATGTCCCGGGAACAGTTCAATTACTGGAGCCACACGCATCTGACTGTCGACGTTGTTCCGGGCCGGGGAAGCGGGTTTTCCGTCGAAGCGCCCGAGGGCAAGCGCTTCCTGATCCGCTCAACCCTGATGGACTGGCCCGTCTAGGAAGTTCGGCCAACATGCTCCGGGGCTCTCCATCAGGAGGGCCCCGGATGCATTCGCGGAATAAAGTTCGGGCTTTTGGTCGTCTCACTATTCGGGACAATTGGGACCGTCCAGTGGATGGACACTATCGTTGATAGGTCTGTTTCCATCACATACCAGGATTGTGACCCCCAATGAATCTTCTGCGGACAAAATCCATCGAGCAATCGATCGCTGACGCCGATGAACCCGGACGCAAGCTCAAGCGCTCCCTCAGCACCTGGGACCTCATGATCATGGGCGTCGCCGTTGCAGTGGGCGCCGGCATCTTTTCCGTTGGCGCCAAGGCTGCCGCGAACTTCGCCGGCCCCGCCGTCACGCTGTCCTTCGCCATCGCCGCCGTCACCTGCGCGCTGGCCATCATGTGCTACGCCGAGTTCGCCACCGCCATCCCCGTGGCCGGTTCAGCCTATGTCTTCACGTATGCCACCATGGGCGAACTCCTCGCCTGGATCATCGGCTGGAACCTGATCCTGGAGTTGTTCACCGCCGCCGCCGTGATCGCCAAATACTGGGGCATCTACCTCAGCAAGGTTTTCGCGCTCACCGGGGCCGATATCCCGCCCGCCATCTCCCTGGGCGGCGTGGACCTCTACTGGGGTGCCTTCCTGATCGTGGCCATCTTCACCGTGCTGCTGGTCCTGGGCACCAAGCTCTCGGCCCGGGTTGGCAACATTTTCACCCTGATCAAGATCGGCGTGGTGCTCTTCGTGATCGTGGTGGGCTTCACCTACGTCAAGGTCGAAAACTACACGCCGTTCATTCCCGCGGCGGAGCCCACCGCCGGCACCGGCGGCGCGGATGTGCTGAAGCAGTCCTTCTTCGGTTTCCTGACCGGTGCCGCCCCGGCCCAGTACGGCACCCTGGGCATCTTTGCCGGCGCCGCCCTGGTGTTCTTCGCCTTCATCGGGTTCGACGTGGTCGCAACGTCGGCCGAAGAAGTGAAGAACCCGCAAAAGACCCTTCCCCGTGGCATCTTCGGCGGCCTGGCCCTGGTCACGCTGCTGTACATCCTGGTGTCACTGGCGCTGACCGGCATGGTGTCCTACACCCAGTTGGCCGAGGCCAAGAGCCCCACCCTCACCACCGCCTTCGAGGCGGTCGGTGACACGTCGGCCGCCAAGGTCATCGCCTTCGGGTCCCTGGTGGGCCTGACCACCGTGATCATGGTGCTCCTCATGGGGCTGTCCCGCGTGGTGCTCGCCATGAGCCGCGACGGTCTGCTGCCCCGGGCCCTGTCCAAGACCAGCGAGAAGCGTTCGACGCCGGCGCGCCTCCAGATTATCTGCGGCGCCGCGGTAGCCCTCGTTGCCGGCCTTACCAACGTGGACCTGCTGGAGGAAATGATCAACATCGGTACGCTCTCCGCGTTCGTGGTGGTGAGCCTGGGAATCCTGGTGCTCCGCAAGAAGCGCCCGGACCTGAAGCCGGCATTCCGTGTCCCGTTCGGCAAGGTGCTGCCGGTTGTCTCCGCCGTCCTTTGCTTGTACCTCATGACCAACCTCGCCGTGGAGACCTGGATCTTCTTTGCCTTCTGGCTGGTCATTGGCCTGGCCATCTACTTCGCCTACGGCCAGCGCCACTCGCGGCTCAACGAGCGCTTCGCTGAAGCCAACGCGTCCGTCAACAGCCGTCCTGCCACCGCAGACGCACCGGATGCGTCGGATGACGAGGACGAGCTGTCCCGGACCTGAGGTCCCTTCCCCCGCAAGAACTGCCCGCCCGGCCCCCAGCCGGGCGGGCAGTGGCGTTTCCGGCTCCTAGGATGGAGGTATGGCACGTCCCTCCCGTTCAGAACGCAAAACTGAACTGCTCGCTGCCATCCTTGACTACCTGATGGACAAGACCCTGGCCGAGCTGAGCTTCCGGAGCCTGGCCGAGGGCCTGGGGATCAGTTCCTACACGCTGGTGTACCACTTCGGCAGCCGGGAACAATTGATCAACGACATCGTGGTGTCCATCGAGTCGCGCCTGGACCGGATGCGCAACACCGATGTCCGCGATATTGACCGGGACGCGTGGCGGGCATTCCTGCTCGACTCGTGGCAGTGGACCATGGCCCAGCGGAACCGGCACTTGACCCGGCTCGAATTCGAGGCCACAGCGCAGGACGTTGTGGCTGCGACGCCCCGGGGCACCGCGCAGGAGCATTTCCGCCTGCTGCACCACAAGACCCGGGACTGGCTGATGGTCCAGGGCATTCCCGAAGAGTACGCGGACACCGATGCCAGGCTCTTCACGTCCACCTTCTACGGCCTGCAGTTCGATTTCGTGGTGATGAACCAGCCCGATGCCGCCACCAAGGCCTTCGAACTCATGCTGGCCGTGTTCTTCAACAACCTCGAGACGCGCCTCGAAGCCGCAGCACAGCACCCAGCAGCACAGCACCCCGCAGGACCACAGGCCGGAGGACGTCAGGGGGCTGCGTAGCGGCCCACCCACTCCACCAGCGGACGGAGTTTCCGCCACCGTTCCGCGATCTCCGCCTTGGCGTCCGGTGTGGAAACCCACTCCGGCTGGCCTACCTCGACCCCGGCGGACAGCGATTTGTGCTTGAGCAGCTCGGCGCGGGGGTGGTCTTTGGCGAAACCCCGCGGGACGGTCTTCAGTTTCTCGCCCTCGATGGCAAACCCTGCCCCGGCCACGGCATCCACGATGTCCTGCAGGGCGGACCCGCTGGCGGAAGCATCGGCGGCCGACCGGAAACGGGCCAGCTGGGCAGGGGTGTGGGAATGGTAGCCGCCGCCGATCAACAGTCCGTCCGCATTGACTTGGAGGTAGAAACCGACGCCTTCCTGCCGTGCTGCGAATGCTCCCTGGGCGGTCTTGTACGGCGATTTGTCCAGCGAAAAGCGGATGTCCCGGTTGGGACGGAACAGCTTGGCGGGGCCAAACTCGGGCTCCAGCTCGGCGAGCAGGGCGGTGAGCGGCCGCTTCACCGCCTCCTCATATGTCGCCTTGTGTTCCTGCCACCAGTCGCGGTTGTTGTTCTCTTCCAGCTGCGCGTAGAAGCCAAAGGCCTCCGGGGGAATGCCTGCGAAAGTACTCATGTAGGGAGCCTAGGGCTGCCTGCCGCAACCGACCAGATCCCGGAAGCCGTATGTGCAAAAACAACAGCCGGACAGCAGAACACCCCGTTCCCGGCAGCCCGGGAACGGGGTGTTCTGTGGCCCGCGGGCCTGAAGGCGGTGCTAGCCCACCTTGTTGGCGGACTCTGCCTGGGAGGTCGGAGCCGAGGGTGCGTCGGCTGCGCCGAGGTTGGCGCGCAGCTTGGCGCCCAGCTCGGCGTCGACGTTGGTCCAGTACTGGATGGCCCGTTCCTTGATGTCGGCGCTCTTGACGCCGCCCACTGCACCGGAGATCGTCTCCAGGAAGCGGGCCTTGGCGGCCTCGTCGTAGACCTCGCGGTACAGCGCGCCGGCCTGGACGAAGTCGCTGTCCTCCGCGTGGAGGGAGTGCGCGGCGAGGGTCAGTTCGCCGTCGTTCTCCCAGCCGCCGGCCGGGTTCTGCGGCTCAACCGCAGCGGGGCCGCCCACGGAGTTCGGTGCATAGACCGGAACCGACGGGGCGTTGAACAGGTAGCGTCCGGCGCCGTCCTGGCTGTAGTTGTTGACCTGGTTCTTGGGCTGGTTCACCGGGATCTGGGCGTGGTTGGTGCCCACGCGGTAGCGGTGCGCATCGGCGTAGGAGAAGATGCGGGCCTGCAGCATCTTGTCCGGCGAGGCGGCAATGCCGGGGACGAAGTTCGACGGCGCAAACGTGGCCTGCTCGATCTGCGCGAAGTAGTTCTCCGGGTTGCGGTTCAGCTCCATGGTGCCAACCTTGATCAGCGGGTAGTCGCTGTGCGGCCACACCTTGGTCAGGTCGAACGGGTTGAAGCGGTAGGTCTTGGCGTCCTCGTACGGCATCACCTGGACGTGCAGGTCCCAGGAGGGGAAGTTGCCGGCGGCGATGTTCTCGGACAGGTCGCGGATGTAGAAGTCCGCGTCGGAACCGGCCAGCTGCTCAGCCTGCTCGCTGGTCATGGAGTTCACGCCCTGGTTGGACTTGAAGTGGTACTTGACCCAGAAGCGCTCGCCTGCGGCGTTGATCCACTGGTAGGTGTGCGAGCCGTAGCCCTGCATCTCGCGCCAGGAGGCGGGCAGGCCGCGGTCGCCCATGAGCCAGGTGACCTGGTGTGCGGACTCGGGGGACAGGGTCCAGAAGTCCCACTGCATGTCGGCGTCACGCAGGTGCGTGCCCGGGAGGCGCTTCTGCGAGTGGATGAAGTCCGGGAACTTGATGCCGTCGCGGATGAAGAAGACGGGGGTGTTGTTGCCCACGAGGTCGTAGTTGCCCTCGGTGGTGTAGAACTTCACGGCAAAACCGCGGGGATCGCGCCAGGTGTCCGGGGAACCGTTCTCGCCGGCGACGGAGGAGAAGCGGATCAGCATCTCGGTCTCGGCGCCCGGCTGCAGGAACGCGGCCTTGGTGTACTTGGAGATGTCCTCAGTGGCCTTGAACGTGCCGAAGGCGCCGCCGCCCTTGGCGTGCACTACGCGCTCCGGAACCCGTTCGCGGTTGAACTGGGCAAGCTTTTCGATGAGGTAGTGGTCGGTCAGGATGATGGCACCGTCGGCACCAACTGACTTCGAGTGAGCGTCGGACGTAACCGGCGCACCTGACTGGGTTGTGGAAACGGCAGTCATTGTTCTCCTATTTCTCTTTTTCTTGCGAGGGACTGTGGGGAGGAAGTTGCTGGGCCCGCTGGCAGTCCTGGCAGATGCCCTGGTACATGACGTCCGCGATCTGGATGGTCATGGGCTTGGCGTCAGGGTTCCAGTGGGGCGTGAGGCACGGGGCATGGCCGACGGCGCAGTCCACGTCCTCCACCCGCCCGCAGCCGATGCAGATGGCGTGGTGGTGGTTGTCGCCCACGCGCGTCTCGTACAGGGCGGGGGAGTGCGGGGGCTCGAAGCGGCGCAGCATGTGCAGGTCCGTCAGGTCGCCCAGGACCACGTAGACAGACTGGGCCGTCAGCTCGGGCAGTTCGGCCCGGGCGGCGGCCAGGATGCTTTCGGCAGGTGAATGCGGGTGGCGTTCGACGGCGGCCAGCACGGCGAGCCGCTGCTTGGTCACCCTGCGGCCGTGGGCGCGCAGGGCCGCAGCCCAAGCGTCCTGGCCGTCAAAGTGCTCCGTCATGGCTCCATTCAAACACTTATTTTGAATTTATCGCAATAAGGCGCGGCTAACCTCCCGCCAATTCCTGGTGAACGGCAGGCGGTCCAGGTGACATTAGGGTTGCAGGGTGGGGAAACTGCTTGCTGACATGACGCCGCTCAAGGAGAGCCCCGCATTCCGCCGGCTCTGGCTCGGCTCGGCGGTATCCGCCGTGGGCAGCCAACTCACCCTGGTGGCCGTAAGCCTCGAGGTGTACCGGCTCACCCAGGACAGCTTTTATGTTGGCCTGCTGGGCGTCTTTGCGCTGGTTCCGCTGGTGGTGGGCGGGCTCATGGGCGGTTCCATTGCGGACGCGCACGACCGCCGGCGCATCGCCCTGCTGGCCACTGCGGTGCTCTGGTTGACCACCGGCCTCATTGCCCTGCAGGCCTGGGTGCAGCTGGGCAGCGTGTGGATGCTGTACCTGCTGGTGGCACTGCAGAGCGGGGCGCAGGCCATCAACCAGCCGGCCCGCAGCGCCATCATTCCCATGCTCATCCGCAAGGAACTCCTGCCTGCCGCCAACGCCCTGAGCATGCTCTCCCTGGGCCTTGCCATGACCGCCGGGCCCCTGCTGGCCGGCCTCCTCGTCGCGTGGCTGGGCTTCGGCTGGACGTACACCATCGATTTCGTGAGCTTCGCGTTTGTGCTGTGGGCTGTGTACCGGTTGCCGCCCATGGCGCCCACCGGGGGCCAGCGCAAGGCGGGGATCCGCTCCGTGGTGGAGGGATTCCGGTTCCTTGGCACCCGGCCCAACCTCCGCATGACGTTCATCATCGACCTCATCGCCATGATCCTTGCCCAGCCGCGGGCGCTGCTGCCCGCCGTTGCCGCCGTGATGATCGGCGGCGGAGAGGCAACCGTGGGCATCCTGCTGGCATGCACCGCCGTCGGCGCCTTTCTTGCCGGGCTGTTCTCCGGCCCGCTGGGCAGCGTGCGCCGCCAGGGGACCGCCGTCGTGGTTTCCGTCATGGGCTGGGGCGCATCCATCGGGGCCTTCGGGCTGGTGGTTCTGCTGGCCGGCCGGGCGCCGGGCGGCGGCGCCACCCTGTGGTTGGTGCCGGCTGCCGTCTGCTGCGCCCTGGCCGGCATCGCGGACTCCATCAGCAGCGTCTTCCGCAACACCATTCTCCAGGCGGCCGCCCCGGACCACCTGCGCGGGCGGCTTCAAGGGGTCTTCATCGTGGTGGTGGCCGGCGGACCGCGGATCGGCGACCTGCTGGCCGGCGGCGCGACTAGGATTTTGAATGAGGGCTGGGTCCTGCTGCTCGGCGGTCTGTTGTGCATCGCGGGCGCCTGGCTGGCGGCTCAGCTGCGGCCGGGATTCCGCCGGTATGACGCCCGGAACCCGGTACCTTAGCGGACCGTTCCCTTAGTGAGGAGGAAACGTGCACAATCATCACAACGGCTTGAAGACTGCGGCCCTGTTTGGCGTCCTGTGGGCGGTGCTGCTGGGTCTCGGCGGCCTGATCGGGGTGGGAACGCGCAGCTCGGCCCCCATCTGGATCATGGCCCTGATCGGCGTCGGCACCACCTTCTACGGGTACTGGAACAGCGACAAGATCGCCATCCGGTCCATGCAGGCTTTTCCGGTCACCGAAGCGCAGGCCCCGCAGCTTTACCAGATTGTCCGGGAGCTCTCGGCCCGCGCCAACCAGCCCATGCCGCGCATCTACGTCTCGCCCACCATGAACCCCAACGCGTTCGCCACCGGACGCAACCCGCGCAACGCGGCCGTCTGCTGCACCGAGGGCATCCTTCAGCTCCTGGATGCCCGCGAGCTCCGGGGTGTGCTGGGGCACGAACTCATGCACGTGTACAACCGCGACATCCTCACCTCCTCGGTGGCTGCCGCCGTCGCCGGCGTCATCACCTCGGTGGGGCAGATGCTCCTGATCTTCGGCGGGGGAGACCGGCGGAACGCCAACCCGCTGGCCATGATCGCCATGGCTTTGCTGGCGCCCTTCGCGGCGTCACTGATCCAGATGGCCATCTCCCGAACCAGGGAATACGACGCCGACGAGGACGGTTCGCAGCTGACCGGCGATCCGTTGGCGCTTGCCTCAGCCCTGGCCAAGATTGAGCGCGGCGTCAGCATTGCTCCGCTGCCGCAGGACCAGCGCCTGGTCAACGCCTCGCACCTGATGATCGCCAACCCGTTCCGTGGGGGCGCCATGAACAAGCTGTTCGCCACCCACCCGCCCATGCGGGACCGGATCGCCCGGCTCGAGCGGATGGCCGGCCGTCAGCTGTAGCCGCTCCCTGCACGCATGTGCGCGCAGGGAACGCCTGCGGCGGCAGCCTAGCTGCGGAAGTTCACGAACTGCAGATCGGCTTCCTCGAAGTCCTTCAGGAGTGCCATGGTGGCCTGGAGATCATCACGGGACTTGGAGGAGACGCGCAGCTCATCGCCCTGGATCTGCGACTTGACCGACTTGGGGGCTTCGTCGCGGATCAGCTTGTTGATCTTTTTGGCCAGGTCCTGGGCGATGCCCTCCTTGATGGAGGCTTCCAGGCGGAATTCCTTGCCGGAGGCGTAGGGCTCGCCGGTGTCCAGCGACTTCAGTGAGATGCCCCGGCGGATCAGCTTGGACTGCAGCACGTCCAGGACGGCCAGCACGCGTTCCTCCGAATTGGCCTTCATGAGGATCTTCTCGCCGCTGAAGTCCACCTCCGCGCCGACGCCCTTGAAGTCGTAGCGCTGCGTGAGTTCCTTCTGGGCCTGGTTGAGGGCGTTGGCCACTTCCTGCTTGTCCACTTTGCTTACGACGTCGAACGTTGACTCGCCTGCCATGACTCTCCTTTTGCTGATGGGAGCCCTGCGCGTAACAGGGCCGGGATCACTGGCATCAAGCCTAATACGGATGCCCCACCCGGGGGTGGCGATGAATTCACAGTTCCCTCACAGCGGACGCACCGCGGGAACGAAGACGCCCTGGCGAGAGTTGGAGCAGTCGTAAATGCTCGAAGGGAACATCATGCACCGCAAAGCCGCCCGTTACGTCACCCGGACCACCTCAGCAGCAGCCGGGGCGGTGGCAACGGCAGCAACCTCGGTGGCCGCTGCGGCGGTGGCGGCCTCGATCGTTTTGAGCCCGGTGGCGGACGCGTCCTCGCGGATGGACGGCGTGCGGGCCGACCTCCAGCGGGCGGTGCAGTTGAACCAGATCACCGCAGAGCAGGCGCTCAGTTTCGAAGCCAAGCTCGCAGGGCGCATCCTGGGTGAAGCCTGACCGGGGGGCGTCTTTTCCCGTCATTTCAGGGGATTATGGGTGCTGCAGGGCCCGATTCGATTCTTCGCCGGAAGTTCTGTAAAGTTGTCTTGCCCGCGGTTACTGGAAGCGGAACGGACCGGAAACGGACGCTCCGACCACTGCATCGGCGGGTACTTCTTTTGAAGTTCGGCAGATTACCCGAGCGGCCAAAGGGGGCTGACTGTAAATCAGCTGGCAACGCCTACGGGGGTTCGAATCCCTCATCTGCCACCCTTGGAAAAGCCTCCGGAACCTTCAGGTTCCGGAGGCTTTTTCGTGTCTCCGGGCAGGTCCGGAGGACGCCCGGAAGCGGCGCCGGACCGTCGTCGACACCACGCAACGGCCGGGCCGCCAATGAAGGACGCCGAACTCACCCTCCGGCGAAGCGTCATGGCCTTGTCCGCGGATCCTGCCGGTTAAGGTTCGGACCCGCGGACAAGCTTCTGAAATCCCGGTTCAGCGCCGTGGTTTACGTGCAGTCAGTTCAACGCGATCAGGAGCATCGTGCTGGTGCCCGGGATGCAGGTTTGCAGGATGGCCCGCGGGAACCCGCCGAAGACAGCAATCACGTCGTTGGTGGTTCCGGGGTTGGGGACGGTGCCGCGGCCGGTCACGGTGTAGGTGCCGTAGCCGGGGATGCTGACGGTCTCACCCACCCCTATTCCGGAGAACCGCGCCCAGCCGCCGCAGAAGTCGTGCTCTGTGATGAACAGCGAGTACCCGTCGTTCGGGGTGAAGTGGATGGGGCCGATGCATGCGTCCACCATTGACTGGCCGCCCGATCCTGCCACGTAGATGGTGCGTACGGCGGGTGCTGCCGGTGCCGGCGCAGGTGCGGGAGCCGCCGCGGGGGCGGGGGCCGGGGCTGCTGCCGGGGCGGGCGCGGCGGCTGGAGCCGGAGCCGGGGCGGCCACCGCTATGGCGGGGCCGGTCAGCAGCAGCGTCTGGCCCGGGTAGATGATGCTGTATGCGCCCAGGCCGTTGGCGGCGAGCATGGCGTTCATGTCCACTCCGTGGCTGGCAGCAATCCCGCCCACCGTGTCGCCAGAGACCACGGTGTAGACGTTGGGGTCACCCGCCGGTTCGGGAGCTGGAGCCGGAGCTGGAGCCGGTGCGGGAGCGGGTGCTGGAGCCGGTTCGGGGGCTGCTGCCGGTGCCGGGGCTGCGTCCGCAGCTGGCGCGGCCACAGGCGCGGCCGCAGCGGAGGGCGCATCGGGGGCATTTTGTCCGGAGGCCTCTGCTGCCCCGCTGGATTCAACGGCGGGAGCCGACGACGGAACGGCGGCCGCCGCCACCTGGACCGCCGCCGCAGGTGTGCCTCCGCTGAGGGACGCGGGTGGGGCAGCCATGGCGCCGATGCCCATTGCGGCGACTACGGCCGCCGTGGCCATGCCGGCCCATAACTTGTTGCTGATGACCGGACGTCCGGTGGTGAGGTCCGGCCGGGGTTCGTCGGTGACAAAGCTCCTGCTGGTGCCGTCGGAAGGGGGGAGAGGCTGGTTCATGGGTGGGCCCATCTGGGTTCGGTCCCGCCAGGACATGCGGTGCATGCCCCCGGTCAAGGACGGATCGCGATGCCATTGCACCGCCGGCCCCGGCAGGTGCCGGAGCCGCGGGCGGTGCAAGATGGAGGCATCCGCATACCCAGAAAATGCGGAGCTCCGCGTGATGGCAGGAACGTCCGGAAGCAACCCGGTGCACCTGCCGGTGCGTGGTGGTCCTAGGAATCCCGAGTCTAGGAATCCGGCCACCGCGCGGGCACCAGTAGGAATTACCCGAGTTTTCGGCACCGGTACTCGTCCCCGGCAGCGCCCCTACTCAGGCCCGGAGCGTGCGGTACTTGCCGCTACAGCGCCCGGCGGTCCCGCAGTTCCGCGATTTCCCGGCGCAGCAGGGCGATCTCAGCCACCAGTTCCGCCACTTCCACCCGCATGGGCTCTTCAACGGCTTCGGCAACCGATTCCGCTGTGTCCTCCACCCGCTGGACCAGCCACGATGCGATGGACGCGGTCACCACGCCCAGCACGGCGATCCCGCTCATCATCAGCGCCGTTGCCACCAGCCGGCCAATGGGCGTGACGGGATACATGTCCCCGTAGCCCACCGTGGTGATGGTGGACGTGGCCCACCACAGGGCGTCGCCGAACGTGAGGATCTTGGCGTTCGGCGCCCACTGTTCCACGTCCAGGACTGCCAGCGCGCCCACGAACACAAGCAGCGCGGCGGAACCGGCCACATAGGTGGCCACCCGGCCGCGCAGCGTCTCGCCCACGGTGCGGTGCAAAACGGACAACAGCGTCACCAGCCGCAGCAGGCGCAAGGGCCGGAAGAAGGGCAGCGCCACGATGACCAGCTCGTGGAGGTTGCGGATGAACCACTGCCGGCGGTTCTCCGCCAGCCACAGGTTCGCCGCATAGTCCAGCACGAACACGCACCACGTCACCCACATGACCATTTCCAGCCAGTCCGCGCCGCTGCCCTCGAGCCGTCCGATGACCTGCCACGCGTAGGCTGCCAGGAACACCAGTGCCGTTGCCATCAGAGGCCACTCCGCCAGGTCGCGGTAGCGTTGCTGCGTCATGCAGGAAATCCTACGGCGACGCCCCCATCAACAGCAGGTGCCCAGCATGTTACCCGCGGGTAGCATTGGGGCATGCACCTGCTCCTGAGAACCTTGCTCCTGCTGTTCCGTTCCGCCCGGCGCGCGCCCCTGTCCGTGTGGGAGTCCTCGTCGCTGCCGCTTCGGGTACTGCCCACGGACATCGACATCGCCATGCACGTCAACAACGGCATGTACCTCTCCCTCATGGACCTTGGCCGGTTCGACCTCATGGTGCGCAGCGGCGTCTGGAAGCGGATGCGCCGCCGCGGCTGGAGCCCGGTGGTTTCCGCCGAAACCATCGCCTTCCGCAAGTCGCTGCAACTTTGGCAGGAGTACACCATCGAGACCCGCGTCATCGGGCTGGACACCAAGGCGATCTTCTTTGAGCAGCGCATGGTGGCCGACGGCGAGATTTACGCACGTGCCTACATCGCCACCCGGCTGGTCACCAAGGGAAGCCCGGTCAGCCAGGAAGACATCATCGCGGAGTTTGGTGCCCCGCCGGCGGACCTGGTGCTGCCCGAATGGATCCACGAATGGCGCGCCACCAGCGCCCTCCCCGGCAGCCGCACCCCCGCCCCGCACCTGTGGGATGCCCACAGCTGAACCGTTGGTCGTCGTCGTACGCCGGGTATTCCCGATGACGCGGGGAGCGAACACCCGCGACACGGACAGCCCAGGGCGCGTAGCGTAGTCGCATGGCTACCCTTGACATCACAGGTGAACAGTTCGCATCCACGATCGAAGGCAACGATATTGTCCTGGTCGATTTCTGGGCAGAATGGTGCGGCCCCTGCAAGCAGTTCGGTCCCACGTACGCCACCGTGTCCGAGAAGCATCCGGATGTCCTCTTCACCAAGGTGGACACCGAAGCCGAACAGCAGCTCGCGGCGGAGGCAGGCATCACCTCCATCCCCACATTGATGGCCTTCCGCGAAAAGGTGCTGGTGTTCTCGCAGCCCGGCGCACTGAACGCCCAGCAGCTGGAGCAGGTGGTTGACGCTGTTAAGGCCCTGGACATGGATGAGGTCCACGCCCATGTGGCCCGCCAGCGGGAGGAAGCAGCTGCCGCGGCCGGCAAGCCCGCCGGCGCCCAGAACGGTCCCCAGGACGGCACCCAGATTCCCGACTTCTAAGTCGCTGTTAGACGCAGAAATGCGGGACCTCCCTCCGGAGGTCCCGCATTTCTGCGTCTAACGGTTGTGCTAGACGCGTTCCACCTTGACCGGTTCGGCCAGCAGTGCGCTCAGCGATTCGTTCAGGTCCTGCACCGCGGTGCCCTTGGAATGCTTGTCCAGCTCCTCCTGGGACGCCCACTGCTCCGTCAGCACCAGCTTTTCCTCCGTTGCCTCGGTCAGCTCGTAGCGGATGCAGCCCGGTTCATTCACCACCTCGTCGATGGCGATTTCCAGGGCCAGTTTGACGCGGAAGAACTCGCCGTCGTTGGGGATGAACGTTGCTATCAGGTCAATGGGTGCACTCATGGTTTTCACAATACCGGGCGCCGCCGGCCCGTCTCCCAGAGTTGCG
Source organism: Pseudarthrobacter sp. lyk4-40-TYG-27 (assembly GCF_030209295.1). Lineage (NCBI taxonomy): Bacteria > Bacillati > Actinomycetota > Actinomycetes > Micrococcales > Micrococcaceae > Pseudarthrobacter > Pseudarthrobacter sp. lyk4-40-TYG-27. Next base: position 181,398 of record NZ_JARVSH010000004.1, on the reverse strand, counting down.
CCCGCGTCCGGCCCCGCCTTCCTTCTCCTGCCGGGATCCTGTTGGTAGCGTTCCAGCATGCGTGCTTATACAGCCGGGGACACTGACGTCCCGCTCCTGGAAGAAACCATTGGCGCGAATTTCGAGCGCGTGGCCGCGCACTTTCCGCTCCATGACGCACTGATCGAGGCTGCACCCGTGCCCGGCGCCGACGCGCGGCGCTGGAGCTACACCAAGATGAACGACGACGTCGACCGGCTGGCCAGGGCGCTCCTCGCCCTGGGGGTCGCCAAGGGGGAGCGGGTGGGCATCTGGAGCCCCAACTGCGCCGAGTGGACGCTCCTGCAGTACGCCACCGCCAAGGCCGGCGTGATCCTGGTGAACGTCAACCCCGCCTACCGCAGCCACGAACTCGAATTCGTCGTCAAGCAGAACGGCATGCGCATGCTGGTCACCGCGCCGTCAGACGCCAACAGCGACTACGTCGGCATGGCCCGCCAGGCCCTGGCCGCGTGCCCGGACCTGAAGGAACTCGTCTTCCTGCCGGACCATGGCCTGGACGGCCTGGCGGCCGGCAGCCCCGAAGGCGGCGCGGAACTCACGTACGCTGAACTGCTCAAGCGGGCGGACGACGTCGGGCACGCTGCCCTGAAGGCCCGGATGGCTGAGCTCAGCCCGCATGATCCCATCAACCTGCAATACACCTCCGGTACCACGGGATTCCCCAAAGGCGCCACGCTGACCCACCACAACATCCTCAACAACGGCTACGCGATCGGCGAGTTGCTGGGGTACACCGAGCACGACCGGGTGGTCATCCCCGTGCCGTTCTATCACTGCTTCGGCATGGTGATCGGCAACCTGAACGCGCTCAGCCACGGGGCCGCCACCATCATCCCCGGGCGCGGTTTCTCGCCTGCCGCCGCACTCGAGGCCGTGCAGGACTTTGCCGGCACGTCGCTGTACGGGGTGCCCACCATGTTCATCGCCGAGCTGGCACTCCCGGACTTCGGCTCCTATGACCTTTCGACGCTCCGGACCGGGGTGGTGGCCGGCTCGCTGTGCCCCATCGAGGTGATGAACCGGGTGATTTCCGAGATGAACATGGTGGATGTGGCCATCTGCTACGGCATGACCGAAACGTCCCCGGTGTCCACCATGACGCGCAAGGGCGACACGCTGCACCAGCGCACCGAGACCGTGGGCCGCACCATGCCGCAACTTGAAAGCAAGATCGTGGATCCTGCCACCGGTGAAGACCTTGAACGCGGGCAGATCGGAGAACTCTGCACCCGCGGTTACGCCGTCATGGCTGGATACTGGAACCAGCCGGACAAGACCGCCGAGGCCATCGACGCGGAAGGTTGGATGCACACCGGCGACCTGGCCCGCATGGACGACGACGGCTATGTGGTGGTGGAAGGCCGGATCAAGGACATGGTGATCCGCGGGGGCGAGAATATCTACCCGCGCGAGATTGAGGAGTTCCTGTATTCCCACCCGTCCATCCAGGACGTCCAGGTCATCGGGGTCCCGGATCCGAAATATGGCGAGGAACTGATGGCCTGCATCATCCTCAAACCCGGAGCGGAGCCACTGGACGCGGCGGCAGTGGCTGAGTTCTGCCGCGGCCGGCTGGCGCACTTCAAGATTCCCCGCTACGTGGAGGTCCGGGAGAACTTCCCCATGACGGTTTCCGGGAAGATCCGCAAAGTCCAGATGCGGGAGGAAGCGGTGGCGCGGCTGGGGCTCTGACTAGCCGGGCTGCTGCACCAGGTCGAATCGGACTTCGCCCTCGCAGATCGAGGTGATCCGGACGGTGTAGCCGTCAAAGGTGGCTTCCTGCCCGAGTGCCAATCCTGGAAAGTCCTTCGATGCCGGGCTGCTGACCTCGAACAAGGCTATCGACAGGTCCGCCGTCGGCGGGTCATTCTTCAGGTGTGTGCTGGACAGTCGCACGAGCGGTGTGGCATCCGGGCCCCGCGGGGAGTCCGGCAGAAGCGGAAAAGAGCCATTTGCAGACGGGATGATCCGGTAAGTTCCAGCGTGGGTGCAGCTTGCCGTTGACGTCATGGTTGGCTCCTTTGAGGCTTGGGATGAGTGCGGTTGGGACGGCTCCGCGGAGGTGGAGCAGCCGCTCAGAGTGAGTGCCAGAGGCAAAACCGTGCAGGCGAGAACGCGGCTGCGAAGCCGCAGGGCGGGACGCGGCATCAGCCCGCCACCGTGGCATCGCTGAAGAGCCTGCTGAATTCGTCCTGCGAGATCTGCATGCGCGGCTCGGAAGGGCCCCATGGATTTTGAAGGACGATGTTCCCCCGCTCGTCAACTCCGGTCACGAAATAGGCGTGGCCGGCATGGTATCCGTTGGGCGCCTCCTCCGGCGTTTCACCCAGTGTTGTGACCAAGGCCGGGCGTCCCCTGCGGGCCGCTTCCCACAGCTTCCCGGCGTCATCGGTGCGTTCCACGTCCGGTCCCGCCAAATACTGGAATGCGTCGGGACCCCAGTTGCCTTCAATGGCGCGGTAGTTCCCTGGCGGGTACGCCTGGTCCGGGGGCGCCCCTTCCGCTGTCCCGTCGTTTCTGTCGTCCTCGGTGTAAACCTGGGCCAGCGCTTTCTCAACATAGGCAGGCCAGTTGCCGCCAAACCCTGCTTTGGCTCCCATCTGTGCGCCATTGCTGTTTGCCGGCAGGTCCGAGGTGACGGTCACCCACTGCTCCTCTCCGTTCTTGTCGAACAGCAGGACGGAAACCGTGCCGTTGCCGTTATCCGTTACGTGCTCGCGGGCCCAGCCCGGATCGGCATTGACCATGGCCCCGGCGGCGGCCAAAACCACGCAGTCCCCGTACTGCCCCTGCCTGATGTCGCCAGTGCCCGGGCGTTGTCCGATCACCGGCCACTTGGGTTCCATCCACCGGTCCGTGCTGCTGGCCTCAGGGCCATCAGGCCTCGCTGCATCTCCCATGGCCTGCCCGTCCGGCTGGGCCCACGGGATGAGGTCCTTCAGGCGCCCCACCTGCTCTGCTGACGCCTTGGACAGGAACTGGTCCAGCAGTTGCTGACGTTCGAAAGGCGTGGTTCCCTCCCAGTTGAACAGTCCCTTGCCGTCGGCCGCCGCGCCGCTGCCCAGGCTTCGGAGCTCATCATCGGTTAACGACTCCAGCAACTGGTTCAGCTGGGCAGGTTTGAGCCCGGTCAAGGCGTCACGGAGCTTGTTGACGTCCGAATCGTTGCCCACAAAGAAGTTGTCGCCCGACGCAGCGTCCCTGACCAGGCCCCGGAGCCTGTCCAGTTCGGGCGCCGAAAGGTTCGCTTCGCCGCGGTCGGGGTGGCGCACCACGGAATGCTCCCCGCCGGTCAGGTAATCGGACGTCGCATCCCCGGCGGCCGTGCCGGGAGGGCCCCCGGCCGAACTGGTCCGGCCTGCCGCGCCACCGGCGCCGCTGGCGCGTTCCTGCTCGTCCGCGTGCCGTGCGGCTGCCTTCCCTGCGTCCGCAAGGGCCTCAATGACGCGGCCCAGCAGGAGGCTGTGCGTGCCATTCCAGTCGTTCCGGAACCCCTCGGCGTCGGCCCCTTTCCAGGTGCCTGGCTCGCCCACGTTCCTCGACAGCGCCGTGGCAGTGGACATCAAGCGCGCGGAGGAGGCGGTAAGGGCCTTCCCCAGGGCGCGAAGTTGGGCGACGTCCGCCCCGTAAATGCCTGCCATTATTCCCCCAATATCCAGGCGCAAGCTTACGCGAGGCGCCCCGCCGGAGGCATGGGGAGAACTGCCCGCTAGCTACTGCGGCCGGTTGGGCGGCGGGACAGCCGTAGCGCCACAACGGCGACGGCGCCCGCCGCCAGTGCGACCAAGGCCAGGACCGCTGCCCCGTTCCTTCCGGCCTGGGTGGCCTGCCGCGTCCCGCCGCCGGTCACCTCGTTGGCGGGAATCTGCCACTCCGACGGTGCCGGAAGGATTCCCTGCGGCAGTTGGGTCTCGCGCAGTTTCCGTCGGGCGGCCAGCCGCTCCCGCACCGCCTCATCGGGGGCAGCCTCCAGATCGTCGGCGGCGATGGCAGTTGGGTAGTCGATGATGTAGGGCTCACCGTAAAACGCAGAGGACGCCGCCGACTCCACCCAGGTGAACGGTGGTGGGGCAACGTCCCGCGCTGCGAACGCGGTCAGCAGCATCTCCCGGATTTCGTCAAGGCTCTTGCCCGTGGCCCCGCGGCGAATCACGTCGAAGATGGCCAGTTGCAGCTTCAGTTTGGCCTCCCCGTCAGGATCGTGCGCCTCCGGGTCCACCACCGCGGGGTCTTGCCCGGTTGGATCCACGTCCAGGGGTTCTCCGCCGGCGTGGTTGGTGCGTCCTGGATCGGAGCTCATGGGGTTCCTCTCACTCGTGGTCCGGCCGTGCCTGGCCGGACGCCACACCCTAGCCTTACCCATCCCGGTCCGGATCAAGCACCGGTTGACCTGCCGCGGAGGGTTTCAGTGCCGGCGGTGGTCCTGGATAGTCATGCGCGGGCCAAAAGTGGGCTTGCGGTAACCGGTGCTCTGGATCATCCGCACCACCCGCTGCCGGTGCCCGCGCCAGGGTTCCAGCAGTTGGATCATGCCGGCGTCGTCGGTCCTGCGCCCCGTGAGCGCGGCCCCGATGTAGGCCGCCAGGTGGTAGTCGCCCACGGCGATGGAGTCCGGGCAGCCGTGGGTGCGCTGCACCACCTCGGCGGCGGTCCAGACTCCAATCCCGGGAATCACCTGCATTTTTTCTGCGGCTTCCGCGGCCGGCGACGCTGCCAGCCGCTCCAGGGCGGCGGCGGAGCGCAGCGCCCGCATGACGGTGGCGGAACGCTGGGGACCCACGCCGGCCTTGTGCCACTCCCAACTGGGGACCTGCAGCCATTGGGCCGCTGTTGGCGCCACGATGAGTCCTGCCGGAGTGGAGGCCCCCGCGCTCGGGGCCGGCGTCCCGTAGCGGTGGACCAGGTACCGGTAGGCGCGCCGGGCCTCCACCACCGTCACCTTTTGTTCCAGGATGATGGGCACCAACTGGTCCACCATGCGGCCGCTCGCGGGCAGGCGCAGCGCCTGGCTGCGCCGGCGTGCCTCCCGGACCATGCGGGGCAGCGTGGCATGGAAGGCGGGTTCGTCGAAATCCCGCCAGTCGTCGTCGGCCCCCAACAGCCGGGGTGCTGCCTGGACCGCGGCCGCAGCACCCGGGCCCCATGCCTGGACGTCCACCCAGGGGCCGCCCGCTCCGCCGCCCGCGGGGGACAGCCGCAGGGTGGCCGGGCCGGTGGGGGACGTAAAGGCATTCCAGATCACGTCGCCCTGGACGCAGAAAGACGGATCGCTGTTGCCCCGCAGCAGCGGTCCAAGGGTCCGGGACAAGCTGTAGGGCGCCTCCGGATACCAGCGCAGGGACACGTCCGCGGCGGCCGCCAGCCGGGGAGGTGCGTCTGCGATCGTCATGTCTTCCATGGTCCCACGGCCCACCGACACCGGCGGGACCATCGGCCCTTCTCCGCGTCGCAGCCCGGGACTAGGATCACTGCTGGCGCACGGGCAGCGGCTGCCCATAAGCCGTGCCGTCGAGAACCAGGAGGCCATGGTGGGCGGAGCAGTGCATTTTGAGATTCCCGCGGACGACCCTGAGCGGGCAATGAAGTTCTACCAGGAAGCCCTGGGGTGGCGGATGGAACCGGTGCCGGGGATGGACTACACCATGGTCATCACCACGGACATGGATGCGGCCACCGGGCAGCCAACCACGCCCGGGGCGATCAACGGCGGAATGATGGCCAGGGAAGGACGGATCACCGCTCCCGTCATCACCGTGGATGTTCCGGACATCAACGCCACACTGAAGACGGTGGAGGAGTTGGGCGGTGCAGTGGTCATGCCCAGGAACGAGATCCCCGGCATGGGCTACACGGCATACTTCCAGGATTCCGAGGGCAACGTGATGGGGCTCTGGCAGAACCTCGCGCCGCAGGCCACCGGGACCCCGGACGGCGCCTGAGCACCCTGGAAAGACGAGCCGTCAGGGCATCCCGGAAACCAGCCACAGCGCCAGCACGGCCAGCGGCACCGTCAGCAGGACTGCCACCAGCCCGGCCACCGCAAACCCGCCCCACCTGACAGGGACGTTCAGTACCCGCAGGCGCTCATGCCACAGCAGCGTGGCCAGCGAAGCCCAGGGGCTCACCAGCGGGCCCAGGTTCACGCCGATGAGCAGGGCGGCCAGCCTGGCCGGAGACCCGGCCACCGGCTCCAGGGCCAGGTAGGCGGGAAGGTTGTTCGCGGCGTTGGCCGCCCCCGCGCCCAGCCCGGCCAGTTGCAGGAGTGCCGGCAGTCCGTCGCCCGATCCGGCGATGCCTGCCAGCAGCGTGGTCAGCCCGTGTGCGTGCAGCGTTTCCATCAGCATGAACAGGCCCACTGTCAGCATCAGCGGCCGCCACGGGACCATGGACCACCGCAGGGCCGAGGGCCTGCGGCGCAGGAAGACCGCCAGCAGGACCGCCGCCGCGGCAAGGGCGGGGTACTGGACCGGGACGCCTGAGACCAGGGCCGGGAGCAGGACCAGGAGCGTCACGGCGGCGGCCTTCAACAGGGTGCGGTCACGGACGGGATGCGTTGGCTGCGGCCCGTAGGTTCCGCGCAGCTCCCGCCGGAACGCCAACCAGAGCAGGACGAGGGGGACCAGCAGTCCCACGACGGCGGGCGCCCAGACCAGTCCCGCGAAGCGCCAGGGGCTCAGGCCAAGCCGGTCCTGGGCCAGGAGGTTGGTCAGGTTGGAGACGGGCAGCAGGAGTGAGGCCGTATTCGCCAGCCAGATGCTGGTCAGTGCGAACGGCAGGGGAGGGATCCGGGCGTGGACAGCCAGGAGGACAACCACGGGTGTCACCAGCACGGCGGTGGTGTCCAGGGACAGGAACACCGTGGCCACCGTGGCCACGGCCACCACCAACAGCCACAGGGTGAAAACGCGGCCCCTGCCCAGCGCCGCCAACCGGTCCGTCACCACGCGGAAAAGTCCTGCCTCGTCCACCAGTTCGGTCACCAGGGACATGGCCAGCACGAAAGCCAGGATGGGAATGGTGCGTCCGGCCAGTTCGCCGAAGTCCGGGACGGGGAGGGCGCCGACGGCGAGGGTGGCCAGGCCTGCCGCCAGGGTTGCGCCGGGCAGCAGGTAGCTGCGGGTGGCTTTCAGCCATGCGAACTGCATCACCGGGCTATCCTCGCATCCCGGGCGGGGAACGGCCTGCAGGAAGCGGTAGCTTTGTATCTATGAAGTACGCCCAGTCCATCCTGGACCTCATCGGCAATACGCCGCTCATCAAACTCAACCACGTGACCGAGGGCATCAAAGCCACCATTTTGGTCAAACTGGAGTACCTGAACCCCGGCGGTTCCATCAAAGACCGCATCGCGGCGCAGATGATCGAGGATGCCGAACGCGAAGGCAAGCTGAAGCCGGGCGGCACCATCGTGGAGCCGACGTCCGGCAACACCGGCGTGGGCCTGGCCCTGGTGGCGCAGCAAAAGGGCTACAAGTGCATCTTCGTGGTCCCGGACAAGGTGGGCGAGGACAAGCGGGCCGTGCTGCAGGCCTACGGCGCCGAAGTGGTGGTGACGCCCACGTCGGTCCCGCCGGAGAGCCCGCAAAGCTACTACGGCGTCTCGGACCGGATCACCCGGGAGACACCCGGTGCCTACAAGCCGGACCAGTTCTCCAACCCCGCCGCTCCGGGCAGCCACTACAAGACCACCGGCCCTGAGATTTGGCGTGATACCGACGGCAGGATCACGCACTGCGTCATCGGCGCCGGCACCGGCGGCACCATCACCGGGACCGGCCGCTATTTGAAGGAAGTTTCGGCTGACCGGCCGGAGTCCGACGGCGGCGTGGTCCGGATCATCGGCGCCGACCCCGAGGGCTCGGTCTACTCGGGCGGCACCGGGCGGCCCTACTTCGTCGAGGGCGTGGGCGAGGACATGTGGCCCGGCAACTACGACAAGTCCATCCCCGACGACGTGATCGCCGTCAGCGACGCCGACTCCTTCGCCATGACCCGGCGCCTGGCGCGGGAGGAAGGCCTGCTGGTGGGCGGTTCCTCCGGCATGGCGGTGGTGGCAGCGCTCAAGGCGGCGCGGGACCTGCCCGAAAGTGCCGTCGTCGTGGTCATCCTGCCCGACTCGGGCCGCGGATACCTGGCGAAGATCTTCAACGACCAGTGGATGCGCTCCTACGGCTTCCTCTCCGGGGGCGAGGAAACGTCGGTGGGTGAGGTCATCAAGTCCAAGACCGGCGAACTTCCGGACCTGGTACACATCCACCCCAACGAATCCGTGCGGGACGTCATCAACATCATGACCGAGTTCGGCGTCAGCCACATCCCGGTCCTCTCGCAGGAACCGCCCGTGGTCATGGGTGAGGTCCTGGGTGCCGTGGACGAACGAACGCTGACCGCCAAGCTGTTCCGCGGCGAAGCGAAGCTGACGGACAAGATTTCCGAACACATGGGCCCCAAGCTGCCCGTGATCGGGTCGCTGGAAACCATCTCCGCCGCCAGGGAGCTGCTCTCGGACACGGATACCCTGATGGTCACGTTTGTGGGCGCGCCCGTGGGAATCCTCACCCGGCACGACCTGCTGGCCTACCTGAGCAACTAAAGGAGCACCCATGACTGCCTCTGAGAACCAAGGCTTCAACACCCGGGCCGTCCACGCCGGCCAGGCTTTCGAGCCCCGTACCGGCGCCGTGGTCCCCCCGTTGCACTTCAGTTCCACCTACGCCCAGGACGGCATCGGCGGCCTGCGCAGCGGTTACGAGTACGGCCGCGGCGGCAACCCCACCCGGGACGCGCTGCAGGAACAGCTTGCCGCCCTGGAACTCGGGACGCACGCCTACAGCTTCAGCTCCGGCCTGGCTGCGGAGGACGCCCTTATCCGTGCCCTCACCCGCCCGGGCGACCACATCGTGCTCGGCAACGACGCGTACGGCGGCACCTACCGGCTGATCAGCCGGGTGCTGGGCGATTGGGGGATCGGCAACACCCCGGTGGACATGGCCAACCTGGACACCGTCCGCAGCGCCGTCGCTGCCAACAAGACGCGCTTCGTGTGGGTGGAGACCCCCTCCAACCCGCTGATGAAGATCACGGACATCGCCGCGCTCGCGGATATCGCCCACGCCGCCGGCGCCCTGCTGGTGGTGGACAACACCTTCGCCTCGCCCTACCTGCAGAACCCGCTGGCCCTCGGTGCCGACGTGGTGGTCCACTCCACCACCAAGTACATTGGCGGACACTCGGATGTGGTGGGCGGCGCCGTGGTGGTCAAGGACGCGGAGCTGGCGGAGAAGATCGGTTTCGTGCAGTTCGCGGTGGGTGCGGTGTCCGGGCCGATGGACGCCTTCCTGACCACCCGGGGGCTGAAGACGCTTGGCGTGCGCATGGACCGGCACAGCGAGAACGGCCAGGCGGTGGCCGAGTGGCTGCTGGAGCGTCCCGAAGTGGAGGCTGTGCTGTACCCGGGCCTGCCGACGCACCCCGGCCACGAACTCGCCAGGACGCAGATGCGCAAGTTCGGCGGCATGGTGTCCGTGCAGTTCAAGGGCGGTGAAGCCGCGGCCCGGAAGGTGGCGGAGTCCACCACCGTGTTCACCCTGGCCGAATCGCTCGGCGGCATCGAATCGCTCATGAACTACCCGTCAGAGATGACCCACGCCTCGGTGAAAGGTACCGAGCTGGCAGTTCCGGTCAACCTGCTGCGCCTGTCCTGCGGCATCGAGGACGTCGAGGACCTCATCGCCGACCTCGACCAGGCCTTTTCCGCAATACCGTAGCGGCGGCAGGGGAACCCTGGCTTTCTTGAAGAAAGTCAGCTAGGGTTCCCGTATGCCCCTCCGATCAGACTGGTCCCAACGCACCTGCAGCATGGCCCGCGGCCTGGACATCCTGGGCGACCCCTGGTCCGTCCTGGTCCTGCGCGAGGTCTTCTTCGGGAACGGCCGGTTCGACCCCATGAAGGCCCGCCTCGAAGTGGCCGACTCGGTCCTCACCAAGCGGCTCGCGGGTCTGGTTGAGTCCGGGCTGCTGGAGAAGAAGCCGTACGACGACGGCGGCCGTACCCGCCAGGAATACGTGCTCACCGCCATGGGTGAAGACGCACTCCCGGTCCTGAACGCGGTCACCATCTGGGCGGAGAAGCACCTGCCCGCGCCCTCGGAGCAGGCCCACCTGTACGTCATCCATTCGGGCTGCGGGAAACCCACCACCTCGGCCGACACCTGCACGAGGTGCGGGGAACGGCTCACCGCCGCGAACACCAGCTGGCACAGCCGGTCACGGTCCGAGCAGCCCATCCGGTTGTCCACCGCAGCCCGGGAGGGAACGGCCGCGTGAGCACCCTGCCCGAGGAAGCAGCCGAATTACCCGCCGAAGCCGCCGCCGGGCCGGACACGGTCCGGCGCCGCCGGCTGCACCCGGCATGGATCGTCGCCGCCGTGGCGTTCCTTGCGCTGGTCGGGGCGGCTGGATTCCGGGCGGCCCCCGGGGTGCTCATGGTCCCGCTCCAGCAGGAGTTCGGCTGGTCCACCACGGTCCTGTCGGCTGCGGTCAGCATCAACCTTGTCCTGTTCGGCCTGACCGCACCGTTCGCCGCCGCCTTGATGGAACGGTTCGGCATCCGCGCCATCACGGCAACAGCCCTGGTCCTGATCGGCCTCGGCAGCGCCTTGACGGTGCTGGTGAACCAGTCCTGGCAGATCCTGCTGACCTGGGGCCTGCTGATCGGCCTCGGCACCGGTTCCATGGCCTTGGTCTTCGCGGCCACCATCGCCAACACCTGGTTCACCAAAAACCGGGGGCTGGTCATCGGCATCCTGACCGCCGGCAGCGCCGCCGGCCAGCTCGTCTTCCTGCCGTTCATCGCCCTCCTGGCACAGGACCCCGGCTGGCGGCAGGCATCCCTGCTGATCGCCGCGGGCGCCCTCGCCGTGGTCCCGCTGGTGCTGAAGTTCCTCAAAAACTCGCCCGCCGACGTCGGGGTGTTGCCGTACGGCGCCCTGCCCCCGGTGCCCGCGGACACCGTGATGCCGGACGGAGCCAAAGTCCCCGCAGCCGCGGACGGGCCCCGCGCCAACGCCGCCGTCCGCGCCCTCCAGGTCCTCCGCCGGGCCATCAAAGTCCGGACGTTCTGGGCGCTGGCGGCAGGTTTCGCCATCTGCGGAGCCACCACCAACGGGCTGATCGGCACCCACTTCATCCCCTCCGCGCACGACCACGGCATGCCCGAAACCACGGCCGCAGGACTGCTCGCCGTCGTCGGGATCTTCGACATCATCGGCACCATCGCCTCCGGCTGGCTGACCGACAGGTTCAATCCCCGCGTCCTGCTGGCCGTCTACTACCAGTTCCGAGGCATCGGCCTGCTGGTGCTGCCATTGCTGCTGAACGCCGAGGTCCAGCCCAGCATGATCGTCTTCGTGGTGATCTACGGCCTGGACTGGGTAGCCACCGTTCCCCCCACGGCCGCCATCTGCCGCGAAACGTTTGGTGCCGACGGCAGCGTGGTCTTCGGCTGGGTGTTCGCGGCCCACCAGCTCGGCGCCGCCGCGGCGGCCATCGCCGCCGGAGCCCTGCGCGATGCCACCGGGCACTACACCTACGCCTGGCTGGGTGCGGCGGCCATGTGCACCATCGCTGCGGTCATCAGCGCCACCATCCGCCGGGACCGGAGTTCGCGGGCAGCGGAGCCGGCTGCGGCCTGAACCAGCGCCCCACAAGGCGGCGCTAGGCTGGTCGGATGGAATCAGACGCACCCGCAGCTGCCCGCCCCGTTGCCCTGGTCACCGGCGCCGGGCGCACCGGGAACATCGGTGCCGGCATCACCCGGCAGCTGGCCGCCGATGGCTGGGACCTCGTCCTCTCGTACTGGGCGGGCTATGACGCCCGGATGCCGTGGGGGAGTGAGCCGGACGATGTCCTCCGCCTTACCGCCGAGCTCGAAGCCATCGGCGCCACGGTCCACGCCGTACCCGCAGACCTGCAGGACCCCGGTGTGCCGGACAGGCTGGTGGCCGAGGCCGTGGAGCTGGCCGGTCCGCTGCGGGGCCTCGTGCTCAGCCATGCCGAATCGGTGGATTCGGGGGTGCTGGACACCAGCGTGGAGTCCTTCGACCGGCACTTCGCGGTGAACACGCGCGCCAGCTGGCAGCTGATCGCCGCGTTCGCCCGCCAGGCCCCGGACGACGGCGGCGCGATCGTGGCACTGACCAGCGACCACACCGCGTTCAACCTTCCCTACGGCGCCTCCAAGGGTGCCCTGGACCGGATCGTCATTGCCGCCGCACGCGAGCTGGGTCCACAGCGCATCTCGGCGAACGTCCTGAACCCGGGGCCCATCGATACGGGATGGATGACTCCCGACCTAAAGGAAGCGCTCACCTCCCAGCAGCCCACCGGCCGCCTCGGCACCCCTGCAGACGTCGCCGGAACGGTGGCGTTCCTGCTCTCGCCCGCCGGGCGCTGGGTCTCCGGGCAGCTGATCAAGGCCGACGGCGGCTTCTCCGCCTGAGCTCCCTGCGGCCCCGTTCGCCCCGCGCCCTCCCAACTGGCTCGCACTAGATGTCGTTTTGGACCGCCAAAACGACAACAACTCGGACCTGGTTGGGAAGAAGGGTCAGTGGAAGGCGCCCAACCCGGTGATATGCCTGCCCAGGATCAGGGTGTGGACCTCGTCGGTGCCTTCGTAGGTCCGGACCGACTCGAGGTTCGCGGCGTGCCGGAGCGGTGAGTAGTCGCCGGTAATGCCGTTGCCACCCAGGATGGTCCGGGCTTCGCGCGCCACGGCGATGGCTTCGCGGACGTTGTTCAGCTTGGCCAGCGAAACCTGCTCCGGCCGGAGGGCCCCGGCGTCCTTCAGGCGGCCCAGGTGCAGCGCCAGGAGAGTGCCTTTCTGGATCTCCAGCAGCATGTTCACCAGCTTCTCCTGCGTGAGCTGGTACCCGGCCAGCGGTTTGCCGAACTGCAGGCGGTCCAGCGAATAGGCCAGCGCGGCCTCGTAGGAGTCACGGGCCGCGCCCATGGCGCCCCACGCAATGCCGTACCGGGCCTCGTTCAGGCAGGTGAACGGGCCACGCAGCCCGCGGGCCGCAGGCAACAGCGCCTCCGGGCCCAGCCGGACGTCGTCGAACACCACGTCGCACTGGATGGACGCGCGGATGGAGAGCTTCTGCCGGATGGGCGTTGCCGTCACGCCGGGGGTTCCCGCCGGCACCAGGAAACCGTGCACGCCGTCGTCCGTCATGGCCCAGACCACCATCACCCCGGCCACCGAGGCCAGGCCGATCCACCGCTTGGCGCCGTTCAGCACCCACCCGGCGTCATCCCCGCTGCCGTCCCGCTCGGCGAAGGTGGCCATGGCGGCAGGATCTGAACCAGCGCTGGGTTCGGTCAGGGCGAAGCAGCCGATCACCTCGCCGGCGGCCATCCGCGGCAGCCACTCCTGCTTCTGCTCCTCCGAGCCCCAGGTGTGGATGGCGGTCATGGCCAGCGAACCCTGGACGGACACGAACGTGCGGATTCCGGAGTCGCCCGCTTCCAGTTCCATGGCCGCGAGTCCGTATTCGACGGCGGTCCGGCCCGGGCAGCCATAGCCTTCCAGGTGCATCCCCAGGACGCCCAGCTCGCCGAGTTCGGTGGCCAGCTCCAGCGGGAACACCGCGTCCTCGTACCAGCGGGCGATATCCGGTTTGATCCGTTGGCGGGTGTAGTCCCGGATGTGCTCGCGGAGCTCCAGCTCGTCTGCTGACAGCAGGGAGTCGAGGTCCAGGACATCGGACGGGCCGGCGCTCAACGCTTCACCTCGAAGTAGCCGCGGGTGGCCGGCAGGAACCTGCACACGGCTGCCAGGACCACGCCCAGCGCCAGCAGCGCCACGCCGCTGACAAAGGCACCGCCGACGCCGAGGATCCGGGTATTCCCGTACGCCGGGTCCCACATCTGCACGGCGGAGACGAAGAACGCAGCAGTCAGCAGCACCGCCCCGAGGAGGGGAAGGATGCCGCGGAACCAGAGGTTCCGTGCTGAGTCCCGCAAGGTGGTCCGGAAGTACCAGAAGCAGGCGTACCCGGTGAGGGCGTAGTAGAACGCGATGAACAGGCTGATGGCGCTGATGGAGTCAGCCAGCAGGTTCTCGCTCAGGAAGCTCATGGCCACGTAGTAGGCAGCAGCCGCCCCGCCCATCACCTGGGTGGAGAAACCGGGCGTCTGGTTCCGCTCGTGGACCTCCGCGAATTTCGCCGGAAGGGCCCCGTGGACACCCATGGACAGGGTGCCGCGGGCCGTTGGCAGGATGGTGGTCTGGGTGGAGGACAGGACGGAAGCCAGGACCGCGACGACGATCAGCCAGCCCCAGGGTCCCAGGACCACGTCCTTCATGGCGAGGAAGACATCGTCCTTGTTTGCCTCGTTGCCCAGGCCGATGCCCTCGGAGCCCACGGTGGCGTACATCATCACCAGCAGTGCCACCGAAACGTAGATCGCCATCAGGACGAACGCCGAGATCACGGCCCCGCGGCCGGGCGTACTGGCGGGGTTCTCGGTCTCCTCGTTCACGGCAAGGCAGGTGTCCCAGCCCCAGTAGATGAACAGGGCAAGGAGGGTTCCATGCACCACGGCTCCGGGATCGGCGAAGGCTCCCGCCGGGTTGAACCACTCGAAGTCGAAGGCCTGGCCCTCCGGGGCGCCGCCCACGATCCGCGCCACCAGGGCAAGGGCGAAGACGCCCAGGGCGATGTACTGGACATAGGTCAGCACCCGCTGGACGTGCTCACCCAACCGGATACCGCGGTAGTTCACCAGGGTCATCAGGACGATGAACAGCAGGCCCGTGGCGGTGACCACCACCTTGTTCTGCGCAAGCGATCCGTCACCCACCAGCAGCCACACATACTGGCCGGCCACCTGGGCAAGGTTGGCCAGGACCACGATCCCGGCCAGTGCCACTCCCCAGCCGCCCAACCAGCCCGCCCACGGGCCGAAAGCCTGGCGGGACCAGGTGAAAGTGGTGCCGCAGTCCGGGATTGCACTGTTGAGCTCGCGGAAGGCGTAGGCGATGAACAGGACCGGGACGAATCCCAACAGCAGGATCAGGGGAGTGTAGTTGCCGTTCACGGCAACGATCAGGCCCAAGGTGGCGGCCAGCGAGTACACCGGGGCAGTGGAGGCCAGCCCCAGCATTACCGAGTCGCCGAGGTCCAGGATCCCGGCCCGCAATCCCTTGCCCGGCACCGGGGCGCCGGGCCCGCTGCCGGGGCCTCCCGTCGTCGTGATATCCGTGCTCATGCTGTCTCCGGGTTCATAGGACGATACCTGCCTTGCTGGAGTTGGCCACGGCCGAAAGCGGTGCCGGTGCGTCGATGGTGTTGGGCACGAAGCGGCAGAAGTAGTCCGTGACCGGCCCGTCGGATTCCCGGATGCCGCAGCCCACGGATTCGCCGTCCACCACCCAAAGGCCCAGCACGGGACGGTTGCCGTCGAAGTCGGGAAGGGCATGGTACTGCTGGTAGCACCAGCCCTCGCGGCCGTAACCGCCGGGCTGTTCCACGGTGAGGCCGTCCGCGTGGATCCGGATGTTATCGCCTTCGCGGCCGTGCAGGGGCTTGGCCACCCATTCCTTCAGCGGCCCCGGGTCCGTGAGGTACGCGGGCAGCAGGTTGGGGTGGTCCGGGTAGAGGTGCCACAAGGCGGCCAGCAGGGCTTTGTTGGAGAGCAGCATTTTCCAGGCCGGCTCAACCCATCGCGGATTATGGGCACGTTCCAGGAGGCGGGGACCGAACTCTTCCTTCATCATCAGCTCCCACGGGTACAGCTTGAAGATGGTGCTGATCATGAAGTTGTCCAGGTCCACGAACCGGTTCAGGTTGGGGTCCCAGCCGATATCCGACATGTTGATCCCGATGGTGGTCCATCCCGCCTGGCTGGCGACGTCGCGCATGTACGCGGCGGTCATCCAGTCCTCGCCGGATTCCTCCACCTCGGAGTGGGCCACGTGGAGGGTGCTCATGCCGGTGCGGTACTGGAACTTCTTCCACTGCCGGATCAGGGCCTCGTGGATGCCGTTCCACTGGTCCTTCTCCGGGAACACGTCCTGCAGCCAGAACCACTGCGCCACGGAGGCCTCGATGAGTCCGGTGGGGGTGTCGGCGTTGTATTCGAGCATCTTGGCCGGGCCGCCCCGGCCGTCGTAGATGAAGTCGAACCGGCCGTAGACGTCCACGTCGGCGGCCTGCAGGGATTCAGCCGCCAGCTCCAAGGCCTGGGGGCCGATGCCGATGCTCCCCATGGCCCCGGTGGCCAGGAACTTCGCCGCCTCCAGGCACATCCGGTGCATGTCCTCGGCCGCGACCTCAAGAGTCTCCACCTCGTCCATGCTGAACTCGTAATACGCCGATTCGTTCCAGTACTCGATCCGGCGTCCGTCGTCCATGGTGGTGGTGGAGAAGACCAGGCCCTGCTCTTCGATCTTCTGCTTCCAGCCGGGCCGTGGTTGGGATGTCAGTCTCTTCACCGCTCAGCCTCCCGAGACCTTGCCGCCGCCGCCACTCGAGCCGCTCTTGGCGCTGGAACCAAACCCGCCGCGGCTGACCGTGCCGCCCTTGCTGCTGTACCCCGTGGACGCCTTTGCCCCGCCGGGAATGGTCCGCGTGTAACCCGGCGCCGTGGACCTGTTCTGGCCCACCGGCGGAACGCTGGCCCCGCGGGAGTAGAAATACCAGGCGTAGACGCCGCCGCTGCGGCCGGCGGAGCTGTCGCAGTTGGTGTCCTCGACGCGCTCGCCGGTGTCGTCGTTGAAGCAGACCTGCGCGTATTCGGGGTCATCCTCGTTGCTGGCCACCACCGCCGTGATGGTTCCCGCCAGGAGGGCCGTGACGCCCAGGCCCACCACTACCGTGCGTCGCTGGGAACGCTTCTTCCGCGCCGCAGCGGCGTTGAGCTGCTTTTCGCGCTCGCGGGCAAACGGATCCACCAGGGGGACGGGCTCGTTGAGGAGGTCGGGGCGCAGCTCCGGCTTGGGGACCTGCCAAGGCGGCGGCTTGACGCTTCCGCCTCCCTCCGGAGGTGCCTTCTCCGGGTCCTCTTTCGGGTCTTTTTCGTTCGAGTCCACGGCCGTCCCCCTCGGTTGTCAACACTATTTGGGCGCAGCGCTGCACCCCCACCTGCAAGTCTCGACCCAGCGTAGTCCCTGCAACAGTGAGTTGACGAGATTGGCACCACCGGGAGGAACCCTAGACTGAAGCCATGGAACCAGCTTCTGTCCTCGCCGTCTGCCGCGTCCACCAGCTCCTGGGAGACCAGGGAAACGTTGGTGTCACCGCGATCGACAAACGCCCGTCCGAAGGTCCCGTGAAGGTGCACAAGTTGGGCGTGCACGGGGACATCCAGGCCAACCGGGTCCACCACGGCGGCGAGGACCAGGCCATCTATGCCTACTCGCAGTCGGACGCGGACTTCTGGGCCGGGACGCTCGGACGTGAGCTGCCGCCGGGAATCTTTGGGGAGAACCTGCGGGTCTCCGGCATCGAACCAACCAACGCGGTGATCGGGGAGCGCTGGCAGGTGGGCGCCGACGTCGTCCTTGAGGTCACCTCTCCGCGCGTCCCTTGCGCCACCTTCCAACGCCGGATGAAGGAACCCCAATGGGTGAAGCGCTTCACCGAGGAAGGGCGGGTGGGCGCCTACCTGCGCGTCATCCGCACCGGCACCATCCAGGCGGGCGATTACATCCACCAAACATTCGTGCCGCGCCATGGAGTCACCATCGGCCGGTGGTTCAGTGCGCCCGACGCGGAGGCCGTCGAGGCCCTCCGCGATGCCGAGGCCGACGGCGAAATCAGGCTCCAGGAGGAATACCACACCAGGTTCGAGGCACTGATGCGGAGGCTGGGGGAGTAGCCGCCACAAGCCCCGTTGCGCGCTGTTCCCGGGCCGTGTGCGCAAGCTCACCGCCGTCGTCGGGCCCTTGATTTCCCGCAGGCGGTGTCCGTCCCTTACACTTGAAATATCCCCCACTCCGGAAATCCCTTATTCCTGCCCAATTTTTGAGGCAGGACTGGCAAGTGTTGGGGCCCGCGCAAGCGATGCGGGCATTTTCATAGGGAGAGCCGGCTAAAGAAAACGCTGTACAGACTGCTGGGATAGCAGCCAAGAGATGCAGCGCGAAGTCCTGCCACGGGATTGCGAAAGCGCCGGACTTCTGTGACCGGCCGGTCAACGTCTGCCCGGCACCATCGGCACGTGTACTGCGGCTCCGCTCACCTCGGGTTGTGCCGCCTGGCCCCCTATGGATGAGGAATATCTCCCTATGCCCGAAAATCAGAACGAAACCACCGCTGTTGTCGAGGACGCCGCCGAGGCTCCCGTAACCGCTCCCGCCGCAGCCCCCGCTGTTGAAGCGCCTGCTGCCGAGGCTCCCGTAACCGCTCCCGCTGCAGCTCCCGCTGTTGAAGCCCCTGCTGCTGAGGCGCCCGCCGCGGAAGCCCCTGCTGCTGAGGTCCCCGCCACGGCCACCCCTGCTGCGGACGAAGATGAAAACACCGTCAAGTTCGCCGATCTTGGCATCGATGGCCGCGTCCTGGCCGCCCTGCAGGACGTCGGGTACGAAAAGCCGTCCCCCATCCAGGCAGCCACCATCCCGCTGCTGCTTGAAGGCCGCGACGTCGTAGGCCTGGCCCAGACCGGCACCGGTAAGACTGCAGCATTCGCAGTACCGGCACTGTCCCGCCTGGCCGAACTCCACGACCTCAACGGCCCCTCCCGGAAGACCCAGGCCCTGGTCCTGGCTCCCACCCGCGAGCTGGCGCTCCAGGTCGCCGAAGCGTTCACCTCCTACGCCAAGCACATCGATGACTTCACCGTGCTGCCGGTCTACGGCGGGTCCGCCTACGGCCCCCAGCTCGCCGGCCTCCGCCGCGGCGCCCAGGTGGTTGTGGGTACCCCCGGCCGCGTGATCGACCACATCTCCAAGGGTTCCCTGGACCTGTCCGAACTCCAGTACCTGGTGCTGGACGAGGCCGACGAGATGCTGCGGATGGGCTTCGCCGAAGACGTGGAGCAGATCTTCCAGCAGACCCCGGAGGACCGCCAGGTGGCGCTGTTCTCCGCCACCATGCCGGGCCAGATCCGCCGGATGTCCAAGCAGTACCTCAACAATCCGGCCGAGGTCCAGGTCAAGTCCAAGACCACCACCGGTGCCAACACCCGGCAGCGCTACCTGCAGATCATGGGCCCGCAGAAGCTGGACGCGCTGACCCGCATCCTTGAGGTCGAAGACTTCGACGGCGTCATCGCCTTCGTGCGGACCAAGATGGCCACCGAGGACCTGGCCGACAAGCTGAAGTCCCGCGGATTCCAGGCTGCCGCCATCAACGGCGACATCCCGCAGCAGCAGCGCGAGCGCACCGTTGACGCGCTGAAGGAAGGCCGGATCGACATCCTGGTGGCCACCGACGTCGCCGCCCGTGGCCTTGACGTCGAGCGGATCAGCCACGTCATCAACTACGACATCCCGCATGACACCGAGTCCTACGTGCACCGCATCGGCCGCACGGGCCGTGCCGGCCGTTCCGGCGAAGCGATCCTGTTCATGACGCCGCGGGAGAAGTACCTGCTGCGTTCCATCGAAAAGGCCACCCGCCAGCCGGTGGAACAGATGCACCTGCCCACGGCCGAGACCGTGAACACGCTGCGCCTGGGCAAGTTCGCCGAGCGCATCACCGAGACCCTCGCCTCCGAGGACGTCGCGGCGTTCCGCGACCTCATCGCCTCCTACGAGGAAGAGCACAACGTCCCGGCAGCAGAGATCGCTGCGGCCCTTGCCGTGATGGCGCAGGGCGGCCAGCCGCTCCTGGTCAAGGAGCTGCCCGCCGCTCCTGAATTCCAGAAGCGCGAGCGCTCCAAGGACGGCTTCGGTTCCCGCGGGCCCACCCGCGCGCTGACCGAGGGCAATGCCACCTACCGGATCGCCGTGGGACGCCGCCAGCGCGTCATGCCCGGCTCCATCGTGGGCGCCATTGCCAACGAAGGCGGCATCTCGTCCGCGCAGATCGGCGGGATCGACATTCGCTCGGACCACTCCCTGGTGGAGCTGCCCGCAGACCTGAGCCCCGAGCAGCTGCGCGCCTTGTCCCGTACCCGGATCGGTGGCGAGCTGATCCACCTCGAGCTGGACAACGGCCGCAGGCCTTCCGGCGACCGTCCCAGCTACCAGGGCAACCGCGGAGGCAACTTCAAGGGCAACGGCGGGTTCAAGAAGGAATTCCGGAAGAACGACGGCGAACGGTCCTCTGCTGAGCGCGGCGGACGTTCTTACACCGAGCGGTCGGAGCGGTCCTTCAGCGACCGGGGCCAGGCCGGCGACTCGCGCTTCGGTGGCCACGGCGACGGCTCCCGCAAGCCCCGCCACGGCGGCGACAGCGGACACCGCGACTTCAACCGCAAGGGCAAGTGGTAAACGCCCCGCGTTGAGGAATTGACGACGGCGATGGGCCGGCTTTCGAGCCGGCCCATCGGCGTTTAAGCGCACGGGTGTGGGACTCGCCACATTCGTGCCCCGGAGCGCTGGGCAGAGGGCCCGAAAAGACCGCTGCCGCCGTCGTCCTCCTTGCTGCCCTTTGCCCCTGCAGCCCCGGAAATCCGGGGAAAAACAACCTTTCGCGGACCTCCAAAGAGCCTGTCCAACCGTCCGGGAGGGGCTCCAGGCGCCGATTTGTTGGTGCGGAAATCTTCCGGTAGAGTATTTACTCGTTGCCCCCCTAGCTCAGTGGTAGAGCGCGTTCTTGGTAAGAACGAGGTCACCGGATCGATTCCGGTGGGGGGCTCTGAATGAGGGCCTGCGTCAAGGCGGTTTTGACCGGCTTGACGCAGGTTTTTCTCATTCGTGGCGGTGTAGCTCAGTTGGTTAGAGCGCACGACTCATAATCGTGAGGTCGGGAGATCGAGCCTCCCCACCGCTACAGGCTAAGTCCCCGGAATCCGCAAGGATCCGGGGGCTTTTCTGTTTCCCGGATCGGCAGTAGCTTTGCAGCAACTGGCGGATGGGTGATTCGGTGGATGTTGTTGCTGCGGTCCTGGAGCCGTTCCGGTGGCTGGTGTCCGTCATCATGGTGGCTTTCCACGACGGGCTCAGTTCGGCGGGAATGCCTCCGGCGGCCGGCCTAACGTGGACCCTGGCCATCGTGGGCCTGGTCCTGGTGATCCGTGCCGCCCTTATTCCGGTGTTCCTGGCCCAGGTCCGGGCCCAGCGCAGGATGAACCGCCTGCAGCCGGACCTGAAGGAACTGCAGGACAGGTACAAGGGCAGGACAGACCAGGCTTCACGGCAGGCCATGGCCCAGGAGCAGATGGCCCTGTACCGGAAGCACGGCACCAATCCCTTCTCCGCGTGCCTGCCCCTGCTGATCCAGGCGCCGTTCTTCCTGGCCCTGTTCCAGGTCCTGTCAGGGGTCTCAAACGCCTCGCAGCAGGGGACCGGCATCGGCGCCATGGGCCCGGCGCAGGTGGCCCAATTCGACTCGGCCAGCATTTTCGGGGCACCCCTGTCCGCGTCCCTGGTTCACGGCGGGGGCGATCCCGCCACCGTGGCCGTGCTCGCTGTCGCCATGATCCTGTTGATGATCGGATGCCAGTTCCTGACCCAAAGACTCGTGGCTGCACGGGCCATGGGCACGCAGGACCCGGGGAGCCCGCTGGTCCGGCAGCAGAAGATCCTGCTGTATGTGCTGCCGCTGGTTTTTGGCGTGGGCGGCATTTTCTTCCCCATCGGCGTGCTGGCCTACTGGACCGTCTCCAACCTCTGGACTTTGGGGCAGCAGTACCTGGTGGCACGAAGTCCTGGGCCTGCATGAGTTCCACGTGCAGAATGGGCCCATGGCGCAGCTGATCTATTCCGGAATCATGTCCCTCGACGGCTACACCGCGGGCCGGGACGGCAACTTTTCCTGGTCCGCCCCCGACGAGGAAGTCCATGCCTTCATTAACGACCTCGAACGGGAGGTGGGTACGTACCTTTTCGGCCGCAGGATGTATGAGGTCATGTCGGCCTGGGAAACGTGGGACACATCGGATGAACCGGCCGTGATCCAGGACTATGCGCGGATCTGGAAGGGGGCGGACAAGGTGGTGTACTCGACGACTCTTGACGCCGCGGCGACACCCAGGACCCGGGTGGAACGCCAGTTCCGGCCGGAGGATGTGCGCAGCCTGAAGTCCGCCGGCGGCAAGGACATCGCCATTGGCGGGCCCACGCTCGCCGCGCACGCCCTCAATGCCGGCCTCGTGGACGAGTACCGGCTGTTCATCACCCCGGTGGCCGTCGGTGGCGGCCTGCGTTTCCTGCCGGACGGCCTGCAGTCCGGGCTGGAGCTCGTCGATGAGCGCCGCTTCGAGGCGGGCACGGTGTACCTGCGTTACAGATGTCTGGCCTAGCAGGCAGAATGGGGGCATGACACGCATCGCCATCATTGGCGGCCACGGGAAAGTGGCCCTCCTCCTGTCCGCCCTCCTGACCGGGGAGGGCCACAGCGTCACCTCGTTCATCAGGAATCCCGACCATGCAGCGGACGTTCAGGAGACTGGCGCCACGCCGGTGGTCCTGGACGTCGAGAATGCCACCACGGCGGACATCGCCGGCGCACTCCAGGGCCATGACGCCGTGGTCTGGTCCGCGGGTGCCGGCGGCGGCAACCCTGACCGGACCTACGCCGTTGACCGGGACGCTGCCATCCGCTCCATCGACGCCGCCGGCCAGGCGGGCGTCAACCGCTACGTCATGGTGTCCTACTTCGGCGCAGGCAAGGACCACGGGGTCCCCGAGAGCAACAGCTTCTTCGCCTATGCGGAGGCCAAGGCCGCCGCGGACGAGTACCTGCGCGGTGCCGCGCTGGAGTGGACCATCCTGGGCCCGGGTGCCTTGACTGACAAGCCCGGAACCGGCCTGATCGACGTCGACCCGTCACCTGACGGGGACCGCGACACATCGCGGTCCAACACGGCGATCGTTGCGGCGGCGGTGCTGGACCTGCCCCAGACCGCTGGGCGGACCATCGAGTTCCGCGACGGCACCCTTCCGGTCTCCGCCGCCCTGGGACCGCGCGCCTAGGCGCCGGGCAGAAGCCGGATGGATCAGCTCGCCCTCATCATTGGCCTGCTGCTTGCCACGGTGGTGGCCGTCGGATTGGGCGACCGGTTGAGGCTGCCATACCCGGTCCTGATGCTGCTCCTGGCCGTGGCGTTGACGTTCATTCCAGGTTTTCCGGATCTCGAGATTCCACCCGAGCTGATTCTTCCCATCTTCCTGCCGCCGCTGCTGTTCGCGACCGCCCAGCGCAGCTCGTGGGCGGTGTTCCGGGTCCGCTGGCGCACGTTGATCATGCTGGCCGTGGCCCTGGTGGTGATCAGTACCGCTGCGGTGGCCGGAGCAGCCTGGCTGATGATTCCCGGCATCGGAGTTCCAGCCGCCATCGCGCTCGGCGCCATGGTGGCCCCTCCGGATCCCGTGGCGGTGGAGTCCGTGGCCGGCCGGGTGCACATGCCGCGGCGCCTGATTACCGTGCTGCAGAGCGAAGGCCTGTTCAATGACGCGGCCGCCATCGTCATTTTCCAGGCGGCCGTCGCCGCCGCCGTGGGCGGCACCAAGGTGGGGTCCGACGTCGTCCTGAACTTCCTCCTGGGCGCCGCGCTTGCCATGGTGGTCGGTGTCGCCATGGGGTGGGTCATCGCCCTGGTCACCAGGCTGGTCACGTCCATGGTCGCCCGGAGCGCAGTGACCCTGGTGGTGCCGTTCGCCGCCTACATCCTGGCGGAGGAGGTGCACGCATCCGGTGTAATTGCCGTCGTGGTCACCGCACTCGAGATGCAGCGCCACGCCCGCCCCCAGGACGCAGCCGAGCGCGTCACTCGGAACGCCTTCTGGGACGTCGTGGAACTGCTGGTCACGGGGCTGGCCTTCGGCCTGGTGGGGCTGGAGATCCGGCACGTCATCCGGGATGAGGGTGCCGATATTTTTGGCATGACCGGTGTGGCCGCCGTGGTGTGCATCCTGGTCTTCGCTGTCCGGTTCCTGTGGCTGGCCATCCTCGCCGCGGGTGCCCGGAAGCGCAAGAACGTCCTCCAGCCCACGTCGTGGAAGGAAGTCCTCATCCTGACGTGGTGCGGGATGCGCGGGCTCGCCACCCTGGCACTGGCCCTGGCACTGCCCCTGACCCTGGCAGACGGTGCGCCGTTCCCCGGCCGGGACTACCTGCTGGTGATTGCCTGTGCGGTGCTGCTGGCCACGCTGGTCCTTCCGGGCCTGACGCTGCCGTGGCTGATGCGCGTCCTGAAAGCCTCCGAGGACGGGACGGCCGAACGCGACGCCGTCCGGGTACTCGCCGCTCGCGCCCAGGCCGCCGCCGTCGCGGCCCTGAAGCAGCACCACCTGATGAAGGACCTGCCGCAGGAAAAGGTGGCCCTGGTCAAGGAGCGGATGCGCCGCCTGCAGGTCGAGCTGGCGGGCGGCAACCTGCCGGATGAGCCCTTGGCGGATAAACGGAAGCGCGGGCGGGAACTGGCCGTCGCGGTCCAGACGATTGCGTTGGATGCCGCGCGGCAGGAAGTGGTGGCGGCCCGCAACGAACCGGACATGGATCCGGAGGTGGCGGACCGGGTGCTGCGGCAACTGGACCTGCGCACCATGATCATGCCGGAATAGCTACGCCTGCGCCGGCAGAACCAACTCAAGGTCGAGCGAATGCTTCTCCACGTAGTCCAGGGCGCAGCGCACCGCACCCACTGTCACGATCGAGTCCCCCAGCGGGGAGACGGACACCCGCGCGGGGGTGGCGGTAAAGTCCTTTAGCCGTGCGGTGATGGGGCCCAGCAGCACGTCCGCGGAATTGGCCACGCCGCCGCCGATCACCACCAGCTCCGGATTGAGCAAGGTGGCCACGGTCCCCACCACCCGGGCCATCCTGTCCGCCAGCCGGTCCAGGATGTCCCGGGCCACGGCGTCACCGTCCGCGGCGGCCGAGAACACCTGCTCGGCCTCGACCCGGCCCGGCTGGAAGGCCCTGAGCGCGGTGGGGGCGGACCCGGCCAGGGCTTCCGCGGCCCATGTCCGGGCCAGGTGGGCGATCCCGTAGGTGTCGCCCACCCCGTCCACCAGATCCAGGTAGGCGAGCTCGCCGGCGCTGCCGCGGTTGCCGTGCACCAGCCGGCCCCCTTCCACGATTCCGGATCCCAACCGTTCGCTCGCAAGGATCACCACGACGTCATCGATCCCGGCGGCCGAGCCCAGCCACCGCTCGCCCAGGGCGGCCAGGTTGGCGTCGTTCTCGAGCAGGACAGTCCACCCCCGGGCCTCCTTCAAAGCCGGCCGCAGTCCCAGATCGAACAGGCCCCAGAATTCCTGCGTTGCCAGCACCTCCCCGTGCCGGTCCACCGGCGCGGCCACGCCGGCGCAGACCGCCAGGACCTGGTCCGGTGCCGCTCCGGCGGAGCGCAGTGCGGCCATGGCAACGCCATCAATGAACGCAATGCGTTCCGCGGATCCCACCTCGCCGGCCTGGAACGGCTGGCTGGCGCGTCCAACGGTTGTGCCCCGAAGGTCCGAGACCGCCACGGTGACCTTGGCGTATCCGATGTCGATGCCCAGCACTACGCCGGCGCGGTCGTTGAGTTCGAACCGGCGGGCAGGCCGGCCCTTCTGGTAGCCCCCGAACTCGCGCTGGTTCTCCCGCTCCAGGATCCAGCCCCGCCGGACCAAATCCTCGCAGACGGCAATGGTGGTGGCGCGGGTCAGGCCGGTGGCTGCCATGACGTCCGTGACGGTCACTGCCGCAGCGGAGCGCATGAACTCAAGGACCGCGCCGGCGCTGACCCGCCGCAGCAGTTGGGGAGTCGCCGGAACCAGCTCAGGCATGCTGTTGACCTTCCTGCACAATGCACCAGATAATACTTGGGGAAGTAAATTTAGATCCAATATAAATATACCCGCACCGACGAAAAGGACCGTTCCTTGTCCACCACCGCCACGCTGGCAACCCTGTCCGACTCCGACCGCCTTGCCGACCCCAACTGGTGGCGCCAGGCTTCCGTCTACCAGATCTACCCGCGCAGCTTCGCGGATTCCAACGGCGACGGCATCGGTGACCTGAAGGGCATCACCGCCAAGGTGCCGTACCTGAAATCGCTGGGAATCGACGCCGTCTGGCTGAGCCCGTTCTACCCCTCCGCGCTCGCTGACGGCGGCTACGACGTGGACGACTACCGCGACGTCGACCCCAAGCTCGGAACGCTGGCGGACTTCGACGAGATGGCCAAGGCCCTTCACGACGCCGGCATCAAGCTGATCGCCGATATCGTCCCCAACCACTCCTCCAACCGGCACCGGTGGTTCCAGGAGGCGCTGGCCGCACCCAAGGGATCCCCGGCCCGCGACCGCTACATCTTCCGCGACGGCAAGGGCCCCAACGGGGAGTTCCCGCCGTCGGACTGGGACTCGGTGTTCGGCGGACCGGCCTGGGAGCGGATCACCGAACCGGACGGCACGCCCGGCCAGTGGTACATGCACATCTTCGCCAAGGAGCAGCCGGACCTGAACTGGTCCAACCGCGAGATCCGCGACGACTTCCTGAAGACCCTGCGCTTCTGGTCCGACCGCGGCGTGGACGGCTTCCGTGTCGACGTGGCGCACGCGCTGACCAAGGACCTCACCGAGCCCCTGCTGTCCAAGCTGGAACTGAGCGCGGCCAACACCGGTGTGGACGGATTCGACGACGGCTCGCACCCGTTCTGGGACCGCGACGAAGTCCACGAAATCTACGCCGAATGGCGTGAGGTGTTCAACGAGTACAACCCGCCGCGCACCGCCGTGGCCGAAGCCTGGGTGCACGCCACCCGGCGCGCCCGCTACGCCAGTCCGCAGGGACTGGGCCAGGCGTTCAACTTCGACCTGCTGCAGGCCGACTTCGACGCCGCCGAGTACAAGGAGATCATCACCCGCAACCTTGCCGAGGCCGCTGCCACCGGTGCCTCCTCCACCTGGGTGTTCTCCAACCACGACGTCGTCAGGCACGCCACCCGTTACGGCCTGCCGCAGGTGGCCAAGGAGAAGGCCGGTGCCAAGGGCCAGGACGGCAAGGACTGGCTGCTCGCCGGCGGACCACAGGACCAGTTGGACGTGGAACTCGGCGAACGCCGGGCCCGTGCCGCCACCTTGCTGATGCTCGCAGTTCCCGGCTCCGCCTACCTCTACCAGGGCGAGGAACTGGGCCTGCAGGAAGTGGCTGACATCCCGGATTCGGAACGCCAGGATCCGTCCTACTTCCGCAACAAGGGCGTGGAAATCGGCCGCGACGGCTGCCGCGTGCCGCTGCCGTGGAAGGTTGAGGGAACCTCGTTCGGCTTTGGTGACGGCGGCTCGCACCTGCCGCAGCCGGACTGGTTCAGCAAGTACGCCGTCGAGGCACAGGACGGCACCGACGGCTCCACCCTGGAGCTCTACCGCAAGGCCCTGAAGCTGCGCCGGGAACTGCTCACGGGTGAAGAGTTGGAGTGGATCGAGTCCGGCGCACCGGATGTGCTGCACTTCAAGCGCCCCAACGGCTGGCAGTCGGTGACCAACTTCGGGACCACGGCTGTGGACCTTCCCGCCGGTGAAGTGCTGGTCAGCAGCTCGCCGCTGGAGGATGGCAAGCTGCCGGCGAACACCACCGCGTGGCTGCGCTGATGCACGGCAGCCGTGGAACCGGGTGCCCCTGATGCAGGAACTCATCTACGGGTGCATGGGACTGGGCGGCAGCTGGTCTGACGAGCCGCATGAAGCCAAGCATGTGGACCAGGCCGCTGCCGCCGTCCAGGCGGCGATGGACGCCGGGATCACCCTGTTCGATCACGCGGACATCTACCGGCGGGGCAAGTCGGAAGCAGTTTTCGGCGAGGTGCTGGCGGCCACCCCGGGCCTGCGGGAGCGGATCCGGCTGCAGACCAAGTGCGGCATCCGGCTCAATGAACGCGGCCTGCAGACCCACTACGACCTCAGCCGGGAAGGCATCCTGGAGCGGGTCAACGGCAGCCTCGGGAGGCTTCGGACGGACTTCGTGGACGTCCTGCTGCTGCACCGCCCGGATCCGCTGGCGGACCCGGCGGAGGTCGCGTCCGCCGTCGGGCAGCTGATGGCCGAAGGCAAGGTCCGGCAGTTGGGCGTATCCAACATGTCCGCCGCCCAGATCGAGGCTTTGCAGGACCGGCTGGAGACGCCGGTGGTGGCCAACCAGCTGGAAATGAGCCTGCTCAAGCGGGCATGGCTGGAAAGCCAGGTCCTGGTCAACCACCCGGAGTACCTGGAGTACAGCTTCCCGCACGGCACGCTGGAGTACTGCGCCCGCAACAACATCACCCTGCAGGCGTACGGGTCCCTCGCCCGCGGCGCCTACACCGGGGCGGAGCTGGAAAGCCCCGCCCCTGCAGAGGCCGCCACCGCAGAACTTGTGGCGGAACTCGCGGTGCAGTACGGGACCACCGGCGAGGCGGTCCTGCTGGGCTGGCTGATGAAGCACCCGTCCGGAATCGCGCCGGTGATCGGGACGGCCAACCCCGAACGCATCCTCGCCTGTGCGGATGCGGAGAGGGTGGCCGGTGCCATGACCCGGGCCGACTGGTACCGGCTCTGGGTGACGGCGCGCGGCAGCAACATCCCCTGACCGTTCCGCAAGGGTGGCGGCGGGCGTCCCGATGCATGGTCATCAGGGCGCCCGCCGCTTCCGTATCCGGTCATAACGCGTTTAGTTCGTATTGATCCTCACAAGCCGGCCGTTTTCTTCGCCGTGCCGCTTCCCGGGCGGATACTGTAGAAACCATGACGTCTACCATCGCCGCCGAAACCGTAAGGCCGGAACGCAATATCCCCGCAGAGATCGCCCGTTCGTGGCTCCTCGTCAATGCCATGAAGCCGGAGCTCTTCGACCAGTCGGCCGTGTCCCGGGCCGATTCGATCATCCTGGATATTGAAGATGCCGTGGACCCGTCGCAGAAGGACCAGGCCAGGGCCAATGTGGTGGACTGGCTGACCGCCGGCGGCCAGGCCTGGGTCCGGATCAACGACGCCACCAGCCCGTTCTGGGCCGATGACCTCGCGGGCCTGCGCGGCACCCCGGGCCTGCTGGGGGTCATGCTCGCCAAGACCGAGTCGGCTGACCAGGTGACCGAGAGCTTCCACCGCATGGACGGCAAGACCCCGGTGATCCCGCTGGTGGAATCCGCGGTCGGCATCGAGGAAGCCAACAACATCGCCAAGGCACAGGGCGCGTTCCGGCTGGCGTTCGGTTCCGGCGACTTCCGCCGCGATACCGGCATGGCCGCCACCCCGGAGGCCATGGCCTACCCCCGCGCCAAGCTGGTGGTCGCCAGCCGGGTGGGCAACCTGCCGGGCCCCATTGACGGCCCCACCGTGGGCACCAACCACCCCATCCTGCGCGAACAGACCGGCATCACGGTGATGATGGGCATGACCGGCAAGCTCTGCCTGGCGATCGACCAGACCCCGGTGATCAACGAGGTCATCAGCCCCACCCCGTCCGACGTCGCCTGGGCCACCGACTTCATGAACGACTTCGAAGCCAACGGCCGCGTCATCCGTGACGGCTCCGACCTGCCCCGCCTGGGCCGCGCCGAGAAGATCATGAAGCTCGCCGTAGCCTTCGGGGTCCAGCCGGCCCTTTAACGCCGCCCCGTTCCCGCAGCAGACCCCGTTGACCGATACCCCCTATCTGGTCCACGGGGTCTTTTGGGATGGGGTGCCCGCCTCCCCGGCGGCGCAGGCGTCCACAGCAGCGCACGACGCCGGCAGCCCGGTTTTGCGCCTGCAGTCACCGGACGGGGACTTCCGGGAGCTCAGCCTCACGCCGCGGGCACGCCTGGGCTTCGAGGTGGCCCGTCCCGGGAAATCCTGCCTGGGGCATACGGTGGTTCACTCGTCAACGCGGCGGGACCACATCCCTTGCGCCTCGGCGGCGGCCGCAGCCCGCGGAAAACAGTGCGAGCGGTGCTTCGTGCTGGACGAGTCCCGGCTGATGCATGATTTCCATCGTGGCGGCCGGGTCACGCCCGGCTTGCGGGACTACCTGATGCAGGAACACTGGCTGTATG
Organism: Pseudarthrobacter sp. lyk4-40-TYG-27; assembly: GCF_030209295.1. Classification (NCBI taxonomy): domain Bacteria; kingdom Bacillati; phylum Actinomycetota; class Actinomycetes; order Micrococcales; family Micrococcaceae; genus Pseudarthrobacter; species Pseudarthrobacter sp. lyk4-40-TYG-27. The sequence goes on along the minus strand of NZ_JARVSH010000004.1, from coordinate 151,248 downwards.
TGGCCAGCTTCGCAGGCGGCACCACGAAGGTGGGAACGGCCTCCGGACCGCGAAAGTGGAACCGGCTGGCCGAACAGGGAGCCGCGGCGGCAACTTACGTCGCCAGGGCACGGGACGGAAAGGTGGTGCGTGTCCTGGAGGACCTGGTGACGGAGCAGGCCGGCCTGACCCAGCAGGTCCGGTCCGCGGCCAAGGCCGAGGCCCTGTTGTACCCCCTTCCGGCCGCCGAATTGACGGCCGTCAACGCCCGCGCCGCGGGTCAGGTGCGGGCCCTGCTGGCCCGCACCGCCGTCGAGGGCTTCGATGCCGTGTCGGAGCAGTGGGTACGGCCGGTGCATGCCGGGGCCCTCCATGCGGCGGGGCCACGCCACGCGTACCCGCACGCATTGGACCGGGGGTGCCACGGCTTCGACGTCGCGTCCCTGAGCGGAGCGAACGCCCTGGCCCGGCTGGACGGCACGGACGCCGGGTTCGTGGTCAACCTGTCCCAACTGGCCGCCAGGACCATCGTGCTGGGGGAGTACGCCTCACCAGTGCCGGCACTTCAGGAAGCCCTGTTCTGACCCGCCGGGTTTGCCGGGCCCCCGGGCTCGGTAGACTTGGACGGTGCTGAACGAATTCTGGGCCACCGCGCCAACCCGCTACAAAGTCCTGGTCTTCAGCGCGATGGGACTGATTGCCGTCGGCATTGTCCTCAACCTCATCGGCAACACCGGCGGCAACCAGGGCCTGGCCATGGCTTCCCTGCCGCTGATCGGGCTGGGCCTGGTGCTGCACGTCGTCGGCATGGTGGTCCGCGGCCAGTCCATCCGGAAGAACCTCCGCCGGTAGCGTTTCGGCGCGCGTTTCCTGCCGCCAACGCGCTGAGGATAGGCTGGAATCCATGACTATCAATCCGGACCTGCAGGGCCGCAGCTACCCTGCCGCAGAGGTGTACGACGTTGGCCGGGAGAAAATCCGCGAGTTCGCCCGCGCCGTGAAGGCCACGCACGCTGCACACTTCGACGTTGAGGCAGCAAAGGCGTTGGGCCACCGCGATCTCGTGGCCCCACCCACGTTCGCCATCATCATCGCCCAGCGGGCCGATGCCCAGCTCATTGAGGATCCGGAAGCCGGAATCGACTTCTCCCGCGTGGTCCACGCCGACCAGCGGTTCACCCACCACCGCGCCATCGTGGCCGGAGACCGCCTCGTCGCGGAGCTGCACGTCGACGGTGTCCGGGCCATGGGCGGCGGCGCCATGATCACCACCCGCTCAGAGATCTTTGCCCTCGGCGACGGGGATTCCCGCGAGCAGGTCACCACCACCACATCATCCATCCTGGTCCGCGGAGAGGGACAGTAACCATGCGCCCCAGCCTCACTGAACTCAGCCCCGGCCAGGACATCGGCAACCGCACCGTCGAGGTGACCCGCACGGACCTGGTCAAATATGCCGGCGCCTCCGGGGACTTCAACCCCATCCACTGGAACGAGGCTTTTGCCACCAGCGTGGAACTGCCCGGTGTCATTGCGCATGGCATGTTCACCATGGGCTCTGCCGTCCAGCTGGTCACCGATTGGGCGGGCGACCCTGCCGCCGTCGTCGATTTCCAGACCCGCTTCACCAAGCCCGTCCTGGTCGCCGATACCACAGGCACCACGGAACCCGGCGCCACCGTGGAGGTCAGCGGCATCATCGGAAAGCTCGATGCCGAGGCCAACACCGCACGGATTGACCTCACGGTTGTGGCCGCGGGGCAGAAGGTGTTGATGAAGGCCCAGGCACTGGTCAAGCTGGCCTGACCGGGCGCTGGCATCCAGCCTGGCCGTTTTTACGGGTGCGGCTGTTTAACGCGGTTGAGGGAGGACGCCCCGCGGGCATCCTCCCTCAACCTTTTTGGCACGTGTGGGTCAGGAAGCGGCGGCGGCGTTGTAGGCCGACTGGATGACCGAGCCCCAATACGGGCCGTACATGGTGGTGGAGTTGCTGCCGTAGCCATAGCTGTTGACCGAGTTCTGGTAACCGCCCGCGGAGGTGCCAATGAACCAGGGACCGCCCGACGAACCGCCGGTCATGTTGCAGGGGATGCCTTGGGTGTTGAACTGCGGGTTATAGGGATCGTTGGTGGCCGTCCCCGAGCAGCTCTTGAGGGATTCGCCGTTGAAAGGAGGTGCGGCCGGGTAGCCGAATGCCTTGTGGGCGAGGCCGCGGGCGGCATTGAACCGGACCCCGGAGGCGCCCACGACGTCCGCGAGGTTGCGGCCGTTCAGCGGCGACATGACGGCGAAACCGGTGTCGTACTGCATGTTGCCCGAGGAGCTCCACTGGGTGGGGGCGTAGAGGGCACGGGCCGTCCACTTGCCGTACGGGGCTGATCCGTTGAGGTAGGCGGGGACGAACGTGAACCGGGTGGCGAAGGCGCCGGGGCCCTCGTTGATGCAGTGGCCCGCAGTGGACACAGTGCTCCGGTTCGCGGCGGCCACCGAGTTGGCCGAGCACACATAGTCGGTTCCGCCCAGGGTGAAGAACACCTTGCCGATATGCGGGACGGGGCTTTCGCTGGCGTTCGCCATCGGCTGGACCGTTGGATCCGATCCCTTGATTTTGGTTTCGGTGCCATTAGTGGGCGTTTCCCCCAGCGGGGCAGCATTGCCCTTTTGCCGCTGGAGTGCCTTCTTGGCGAGCGCATCGCCCGGGACGGCTGCCCGCATCCGCTCCGGCGTCCAGTAGTCGGCGGCCTCACCGGTTGTCCTGGCGCTGCTGATCCCGGGAACTGCGTCGTTCCCGGGGGCGGAGGGTGCCGCTGTTGCGCCGCCGGCCGAGGAGAAAGCGAACACTGCGGCTGTCGATAGGCTCATGAGGCTCGTGGCCAGAGTCCTGGTAATGGTCATAGCTGTCCTATGCGGTATCGGGGAAAGCGGACCCAGGTCTGTGATCCGCTGGCTCGAAAATACGCATATATGACAACTTTGTAAATATCCAACACTGAGCTTGTTAGTTAATTGTTGATTCTGTTACTCCTTGCAAGGCGGCGCTTGGCCGGGGCTCCTTGGGCGTTCCCTAGTATTGTTGACGGGTGACTGCCACCAAGCTTTCCCAGCTGACCACGTCCGCCGTCGGCGGCCCCGCCGGCACCTTCATCGAGGCCCGGACCGAGGGCGAGATTATCGACGCCGTCAGGTCGGCGGATGCCGCCGGCGAGCAGGTCCTGATCATCAGCGGCGGCTCCAACCTCCTGGTGTCCGACGACGGGTACCCCGGGACCGTGGTCAAGATCGCCTCGGAGGGCTTCACCGTGAATGCGGAGGACTCGTGCGGCGGCGTGGCCGTCGTGGTGCAGGCAGGCCACAATTGGGACCGGTTGGTGGAGTACGCCGTTCGCCATGCCTGGTCGGGGATAGAGGCCTTGTCCGGTATCCCTGGCTCCACCGGGGCCACGCCCGTCCAAAATGTGGGAGCGTACGGTGCCGAGGTATCCCAGACCATCGCCGCCGTCCGCACCTGGGACCGGGAACGGAACGCGGTGCAGACGTTTACCAATTCCGAACTTGAATTCGGCTACCGTGACTCCATCCTGAAGCGGACCACCGTTGACGGTTCCCCCCGGTACGTTGTCCTTACTGTTGAATTCCAGCTGCCGCTGGGCCGCATGAGCGCGCCCATCCGGTACGCCGAGCTGGCCCGCTCCCTCGGCGTCGAGGTGGGCAAGCGCGCTTACGCCAATGACGTCCGCCGGGAAGTGCTCCGCCTGCGCGCCTCCAAGGGGATGGTGTGGGACGCCTCCGACAGGGATACCTATTCCACCGGGTCGTTCTTCACCAACCCCATCGTCCCGGCGGACGTGGCCGACACGCTGCCCGAATCGGCTCCCCGCTATCCGGCAGGAGGGGACGGACTGGTGAAACTCTCGGCAGCGTGGCTGATTGACCAGGCCGGGTTCGGCAAGGGGTTCGGGCTGGAACCGGGAAGCGTATCCGCGGGCCGCGCCTCCCTGTCCACCAAGCACACGCTCGCCGTCACCAACCGCGGCTCAGCCAGCGCGGCGGACATGGTGGCCGTGGCGCGGGAGGTGCGCACCGGCGTCGAACGCCGTTTTGGGATCCTGCTGCACCCCGAGCCGCTGCTTATCGGACTGGAACTCTAAGGGACCGGGTGTAGCTCCGGGCAGCCGTGCCCCGGCCTAGGATGGGGCCATGGCTGCACGAGGTGCCCTGCGCGACCGCAGGATGATAGGCAGGCTGCGGCTCGCGTCGCAACGGCTTGCGGGCGGAAGCGGCACGGTGCCGGAACTGGTCCGGTGGATGACTGCCTTGCAGGCGCAGGACCTGCCCGCAGCCCTGTGGGCGGTGGGAGTGCGGATGCCTGGTGCCGGACTCACGGACGTGCGTGCCGCCATCAACACCGGCGCGGTGGTGCGGTCCTGGCCTATGCGCGGAACGCTTCATCTGGTGGCCCCCGAAGACCTGCGCTGGATGCTCGACCTAACGGCCGATCGGCTCACCCGGAGCATCGCTGCCCGGCACCGCCAGCTGGACATTGCGTGGGCGGACGTTGAGAAGGCGCGGGACATCGCCCTTGACCGGATCCTGGCGGATGGCCCCATCAGCCGCCCGGAATTGTTCCGGGAATTCGACGCCGGCGGCCAGCCGACCCAAGGGCAGCGGGGCGTCCACCTCCTGGGCTCGCTCTGCCGGCACGGCTGGCTGGTGCTGGGCCCCCTGGCCGGGAACCAGCAGCTGATCGCCGCGTACGACCAGTGGATACCCTCGTCCCGCCGCCTGGACCGGGAGGAGGCCCTGGCGGAATTCCTGCTGCGCTACCTCCGCAGCCACGGCCCGGCCACGCTCCGGGACTTCGCCTGGTGGACGCAGCTGCCGCTGACCGAGGTGAGGTCCGCGCTCATGGAGGTCAGTGCGCAACTCGCTCAGCTGGAATGGGAGGGGACCACATACTGGATGTCGCCCGAGACAGCGTCCCTCATCGATACCGGCCTGCCGGGCGCCCGCTCCGTGCACCTGCTGCCCGGGTTCGACGAGTTCGTCCTCGGCTACACTGACCGCACGCCCGTCCTGGCGCCGGAGCACTTCGACCTGATCGTTCCGGGCGGCAACGGCGTCTTCAAGAAGACCCTGGTGGCCGCGGGAATGGTGGCTGGCACCTGGATGGTCCGGGGCACCGGCCGGAGCGCCGTCGTCGTTCCCGAAATGTTCGACGCAGCCGCGGCGTTCGGCCCGGCAGCCCAAAGAGCGCTTGCCAAGGCCGCGCGGGAGTATCTGGAGTTCCTGGCCCGCTAGGTTGTCGGAAGCGGCTTCGCAGCTGCCGGCGGCGTCCACCGCCGGGCGGCACGCTGCCCTGCAAAGGCACTCGCGGCGATCGTGACCAAGGCCCCGAGCAGCACTGCGGCGCCCTCCCCGGGCAGCAGGACCCCCGTCCGGGTTCCGATGCTGGCCGCGGCCACCGGGATGCCAAGCTGGGCAGCGGACAGCACGCCGAGGATGGCCGGCACGCCCAGCAGGCGGAGGACCACATGAATGAGCAGTGATCCGCCACCGAGGCACAGTCCCAGCAGGATCATGCCAGGGTGCGCCGCCAGCTCGCTTAGGTTCAGTGAGGCGCCCAGGCACACAAAGAAGACAGGGCCCAGGAACCCGTCGCTGACCGCGAACAACTGGTGGGCAAGGCGCCGGGGCTCACCCACGGCCGCTACCACCAGGCCGAAGGCGAAGCCGGCCAACATGATGGATACGTTGTTCAGCACGGCCAGTCCGGCCAGGGCGAAGAGGATTGCCAATTGGATCCGGAGTTCCAGGGCGAACCTCCGGTTTTCCGACAGTTTATGCAGCCTGGCCCGGGCGCCTGACTGCTCGGCGCGCCGCAGCAGCAGGAACAGCACCACTGAGCAAAGCGCGACGGCGAGGGAGCCTACCGCGGCCCGGCCGGCGTTCACGGGGTCCAGGGCAAGGGGGAGCGCAACGATGCAGGCGACATCGGCGATGGCCACCTGTGCCGTCATGGCCAGCACGGGAGGGCCGCTGAGGCCCAGGGAGTCAACGATCGGCAGGACCATCGCCGCCGAGGAGGAAGCGAGCAGGACCGCGTAGAGCGGGGCATGGCCGGTACCGAAGGCCGCCGCAACTGCAACGCCGGTGGCGGCAGCCAGGACCGCAGCCACCCCGGCCTGCACCGCACCGTGGCCGAGGGCTGCCCGGATCCTGGCGTCCCTGACGGGCACATGGGTACCGACGACAAACATCAGCAGCGCAAAGCCGACGTCGGACAGGAGCCGCAGCGTGGGATCGGAGGCATCGACGAGGTTCAGCCCGCTCCGTCCAATGGCGACGCCGGCGAACAGCTCGCCCGCCACCACTGGAACCCGCCATCTGGCAGGCAGCGCCAGCAACGGGCCGGCCATGGCAACCACGGTGATCAAGGCGAGGACCAGGAATGCCATGATCTGCCTCCGTGGCGGCCGGGCCGGCTGTTACAGGTTGCCGGTGGCGATGTTGAGCATGCGGCGCAGCGGCTCGGCAGCCCCCCAGAGCAGCTGGTCGCCCACAGTGAAGGCGCTGATGTACTCCGGGCCCATTTCCATCTTGCGGATGCGGCCCACCGGGATGTCCAGGGTGCCGGAGGCGGCAACGGGGGTCAGCTCCGCCATGGAGGCTTCCTTGGTGTTGGGAACCACCTTGGCCCACTGGTTGTCCTCGTCCAGCAGCTTCTCGATCTCGGCCACGGACAGGTCCTCGCGGAGCTTGAGGGTCAGTGCCTGGGAGTGGGAGCGCATGGCGCCGATACGGACGCACAGACCGTCCATGATCACCCGGTTTTCTTCGGAGGTGCCCAGGATCTTGTTGGTTTCAACCCCGGCCTTCCACTCTTCCTTGGACTGCCCGTTGCCCAGGTCCGCATCGATCCAGGGGATCAGGGAGCCGGCCAGGGGGACGCCGAACTGGGTGGCGTCGATGTCCGTGCGCTGGTGGGCGAGGACCTTGCGGTCGATGTCCAGGATGGCCGATGCGGGGTCGTCCAGCTCCGTGCTCACCTCGGCGTTGAGCGTGCCGAACTGGCTGAGCAATTCACGCATGTGCCGGGCTCCGCCGCCGGAGGCAGCCTGGTAGGTCATGGAGGTGCCCCACTCCACCAGCCCGTTCTTGAACAGGCCGCCCAGGCCCATGAGCATGCAGGACACGGTGCAGTTGCCGCCAATGAAGTCCTTGGTGCCGTTGACCAGGCCCTTGTCGATGACGTCGCGGTTGATGGGGTCCAGGACGATGATGGAGTCGTCGCTCATGCGCAGGGTGGAAGCGGCGTCGATCCAAAGGCCGTCCCAGCCGCGGCTGCGCAGTTCGCCGTGGACCTGCTTGGTGTAGTCGCCGCCCTGGGCGGTGACGATAATGGGCAGCTTGGCCAGCGTGTCGACGTCGAAAGCGTTCTCGAGCTTGCCGGCGCTGCCTCCTGCTGTTCCGGCAATCGACGGCGCGGCACCTCCGGCGTTGGAGGTGGAGAAGAACACCGGGTTGATGTTGGCGAAGTCGCCCTCGTCCTGCATGCGCTGCATAAGGACGGAGCCGACCATGCCGCGCCATCCGACCAGGCCGACGGAAGGGGTAGCTGCTGTAGTCATTCGACCAGTTTAGACTTCGGAACCAGCCGGGCGCAGTCGGTTACGTCACGGCCGGCCGGGCCCTCCCCGTCGAGGTGGCGGGCGCCTCGTGCGGCCATGCGGTTCATTCACTGAGGGGTCCTGCTCCGGGTTCCGGCGCATGCCTTTCCTTCCGCAGTTTCTTGGCCCGGTACTCGTCCCTCGCCATGCCGAAGGTATACCAGGCTCCAAAAATGCCGAATGCAGTGAGGACCAGGGCGCCCCAGAACGGCTGGCCGCCGTCCGGCAGGGGCCTGAGCAGTATGACGAGGGAAAGGAGGGTCAAGAGCACCATGACGCCGGTCAGGATCCCCATACCCCACCAGGTTTGGACCTGTACGTGGCCACGGCCTGGGGAAAACCCTATTTCGTCTGCGGCGTAACTGTGCAGTTCGCCAGTGCTGGTGTTCCGCAGCACCCGTTTTTCACCCCGCGCAAGCGCGGCCTTATGTTCGGCGTGGACGGCATCGTTGCGACGCTCACGGTCACTGTCGAAGGTCACTGCTGCAGCACGTCCGCCGTCGTGCTGAAATGCTGCGCAAGGGCCCGCAGTTGCACGACGTCGGCGCCCCACAAAGTTCCTGCCACCAGGATTCCCCCCAATATTTTATTCGACAGCCCCCAGAGTGCCGCGTACCCAGCCTAGGCCAGGACCGGGCTACCCGCGATGGGGTGGCCTCCCCATGCCGCCGCCGTAAGCGCTAGCTTTGGTCCGACTGCTCCAGCACGGCAGCTTTCCGGGCGCGCAGCGCAAAGAACGCGCCGAAGGTGAACACCTGAGTGACCACCACCAGCACGATGGCCCCGGCGATCTTGTTGCCGCCCAGGATCATGGTCAGCCCCACGATCGCGGACAGCAAGGCCAGCAGGGGCAGCAGCATGTAGCCCAGGACGAACAGGGTTTCGGGTTTCTTCAGCATGTTCCTAGCCCTCGGTCCGTGACCATTTGGTGAATCGGTAGCGTGTGCCGTTGGCGGCAGTCAGCCAGCCGTCCGGCGGGACGGAGGCCGTGGCCTCCCAACTGGGGCCAAGCTCCGGGGCGAACGTGTCGCCGTCGGCTTTCACATCGATGGTGGTGACCACCGCGACGTTGGCGAGGTCCGTGGACTGGCGGAAAACATCGCCGCCGCCCAGGATCCAGACTGTCTCGCCGCCGTCGACGAACTGCGACTCAAGGAGCGCGTCATCCAGGGAGGGAACCACCACGGCGCCCTCCGCCTCCGGCGTGCCGGCCCAGCTTTTCTGCCGGGTGATGACGATGTTGGTGCGCCCCGGCAGCGGACGGTACTTGTCCGGGAAGGACAGCCAGGTCTTGCGGCCCATGATGACCGGGTGCCCGGTGGTCAGCCGGTTGAAGTGCTTGAGGTCCTCCGGCAGGTGCCAGGGCATGTCTCCGTCCATCCCGATGACCCCGTCAGAGGTCTGGGCCCAGACCAGGCCCACGCCGGTGACGGAGGCGGCCAGTTCCTCCGTGAAGGACTGCGGATCGGTGAAGTTTTCGGTGCTCATACCGCGATCGGCGCCTTGATGGTGGGGTGGTGCTGGTAGCCCACCACGTCGAAGTCCTCCAGCGTGTAGTCGAAGATCGACGCGGGCTTCCGGGTGATCGTCAGCTGTGGATACTCGTAGGGCTCGCGTTCGAGCTGCTTGAGGACCTGGTCCATGTGGTTTTCGTAGATGTGGACGTCTCCTCCGGTCCAGACAAACTCGCCGGGTTCGAGCCCCACCTGCTGGGCGATCATGCAGGTGAGCAATGCGTAGGAGGCGATGTTGAACGGCACGCCCAGGAACATGTCAGCCGAGCGCTGGTAGAGCTGGCAGGAGAGCTTGCCGTTCGCCACGTAGAACTGGAAGAACGCATGGCAGGGCGGGAGCGCCATGTCGTTGAGCTCGGAGACGTTCCAGGCGGACACAAGGTGCCGGCGGGAGTCCGGGTTCGATTTCAGGTTCTCGATGAGTTCGGCGATCTGGTCGATGTGGCCGCCGTCGGGGGTGGGCCAGGAACGCCACTGCACGCCGTACACCGGGCCCAGGTCGCCGTCTTCGTCGGCCCATTCGTTCCAGATGGTGACGCCTTGGTCCGTCATCCACTTGATGTTGGTCTCGCCGCGCAGGAACCACAGGAGTTCAACGGCGACGGACTTGAAGTGGACCCGCTTGGTGGTGATCAGCGGGAAGCTCCTGGAGAGGTCAAAGCGCATCTGGCGGCCGAAAACGCTGGTGGTTCCGGTGCCGGTACGGTCTGATTTATGGGTGCCGGTGGCCAGGACATCGCGCAGGAGGTCTTCATAAGGCGTAGGGATGCTCACGCCCCAAGTCTACTGGGTGGTCCCAACGAAAGGCTGGCTTCGGGGCCCCGGGCAATGACGGAGACCGGGGCCACTGCGATCAGTACGGCGGTGGCGGTCAACAAGGCGCCGAGGCCGGATGCCCCCTGCCACACCGCGTCCCATGGGCCTGGACCGGAAGCCGCCGGCCGCCCAAGGGTGGGCCCCGCGCTCATCAGGAGCACCCCCGCTTGGGCAGCGAAGAAGGCTGTCAGCGTCCGCGCCACTCGGTATACCGTGATGGCCCGGAGGGCTGCGTCGAGTCCCGGGACCCCGGGCGCAACACTGCGGCGGCGCCTCGCGAGGGCGAGGGGGACGGCAGAGAGGAGCGCTGTGCCTGCGCTGGCCCATACTGTCACCTCCCACGCGGCCTGCACCCCGAGTTCAGCCTGCCGGCCTGCGACACAGGCGATCACCGCCGTCAGGAGAGCTGCCGCTGCCGCAAGAGCCACCATCAAGGCGGGATGCACGGGCTGCCGGGGCCAATGCCGGGGCGCGCCAGCCCAGCCGTGATTGCGGTGCATCACCAATTCCCCGAGCGAAACAACGGCCAGCACCGCAGCCGCTGACACGGCCGCCACCAGGTCGGCATGCCCTGTCACCGCCCACGGGACGAAAATAGCCACCGGCACGGAAACGAACGCCGCGAGCCCCATGGCCGGTCCCACTGATACAGCCAGCATCGTCTCGGGCCGGGCAGTGACCTGGGCGGACTTGCGGGGTGGCCGTTGGTCCGGGAGGGCAGGCGGGCGCCAGAGGAGCATCACCACCAGGACCACCAGGTTCAGGGCACCGGCAGGATTGGCCCAACTGTTGGTTCCGGTGGCCGGATCGGGACGCGCTGCGTGGTTTCCGGCGATCGCCCCCAGCCCGGACGCCACAGTTGCCACCGTCCGGAGGAGGCGGTTGCCGGCGATTACCCGCAGCAGGTGATCCTCCCTCGGAGTCAGGCCGGTGAGAGGCGGCCGGCGGGCGGCCAAGGCCAGGACGAACAACGTCCCTGCCGCCAGGACGATCAGGGCGCCGCCCAGGTACGGTGCCAGCTCCTGGCCCGGGATGCGCCCTTCCCCACCGAAAGTGGTGAAACCCCCATGGCCGTCGGGCCGTGACTCGTAGGCGCGGGAAGGAAAACCCGGCAGCGCGGACATCCACGCGATGAGCGCGGCGGCTCCCGCGAAAATGGCCGCCACCGTCCATCCAAGGCGGCGCGGAACGATGTCACGGATCCGCCGCCGGGGTCCGCATGGAGTGTCCGGTGGCGACTGCCGCCGGGGATAACTCAGTTGCCCAAGGACATGCGCAGCCAAGCAACCGAGGACCGGCCAAGCAAGGGCAGGAAGGATGGCTGCCGGGATGGCCGCTGAGTGGGGGAGGGGAATGATCCCTGCGTTCGCGGCGGGTACCAAGGAACTGGCAAGCCACCCGACCAGCCCCGCCAGGAAGGCGTGGCGCGACGCCGACGCCCTGGGGCTGCCCTCCCTCGCTCCCCGGATGACCCTGGAGAGGAGCCAGTACACTCCACCGGCCAGGACAAGGGGCCACAGCAGGGCCAGCGGTGGAACGTCGTCGAAAACAGCGATGGTGGCAGCGTGCACGTTATCCCCCCCAGAACAGTGCGTGGTCCCCCAGTCAAGACGGACTGGAGCCCTCGGTCAAGCCGGTGCCCGGTTAATCGTCGAACGGCTTGAACTGTTCCACAGCCACGATCCGCTTCTTCCCGCCATGGGTTACATGGCACACCACCAGCTCGCCGGGGGAGAGGAAGGGCTCGTCCGCGGGCAGCAATTTCGCCAGGTGCGAAGGCATGTGGCCGCCAAGCTGCTTGAGGACTGTCGGCAGGGCCGGCCGGTGGGTGCAGGCAACCACCGGCCGCTGCTTGTCGAAGAGCGATTCGATGACGGCCGCCGTTTTGCGCGGGCTCCGCTGGTGCCTGTGCTCGGTGAGGCCTTCGGCGAGCTTCACCTTCGCCCCGGTGGCCCGTGCGTACGGAGCAACGGTGGCAACGCAGCGCAGCCACGGGCTGGTGACCACCCGCATCGGCTTCCATGCCTGCAGGAGCCTGCCCACGGCCTGCGCCTGCCGGGTCCCGGTGGCAGCCAGCGGCCGCTCGCCCTCGGCCTTGCTCCAGGACGAACGGGGTTTGGCCTTGGCATGGCGGAGTACCACCAGGGGCCACGTGTCCAGGCTGCCGCGGCCATGCGCGTCCCGCAGGTACTCCAAAGGGACGACGTCGGACGGGTTGGACAGCAGGCGGGCTGCCTTGTCGGGGCCGCACCACATCACGCTGTCCACCTCCTTGCCGTCCGGAACTAGCCCATTTCCGTTGACCTTGACCGCCCAGTAGTGGACCTTCTTGAGGCCGGAGGCGACGTGGTAGTGGATGGGCGGCAAGGGAATTCCCAGCGGCGCGTCGAGGCCGATCTCCTCGCGCACCTCCCGGACAGCGCATTCCGGGACCGTCTCGCCGTCGTCGATCTTTCCCTTGGGCCATGACCAGTCGTCATAGCGCGGCCGGTGGATCAACAGGACTTCCAGCCGGTCTTTGTTGACCCGCCACGGGATGGCACCCGCAGCCGTCACGGCTACGGGTTCCCCCGGGTGGTCAGTCTGGTCGGCTACGAGTGCATCGCTCGACAATGCGCTGCCTAGCGCCGGCTCAGGCTGCGCTGCCGCGGCCGGGACGCCAGCAACCAGGACTGGACATCCTCAAGCGGCTTGCCGTCGTCGGAAAGGTGGTGCCGGGTCCAGCGGCCCTCGTTGTCCAAGTGCCAGCTGGACGTTTCCGGGTCCATGTAGCGCTGCAGGAGGTCAAGGACATAGGTGATGTCGTCCGCACTGCTCAACTGGACCAGTGCCTCCACCCGGCGGTCCAGGTTCCGGTGCATCATGTCCGCCGAACCGATGTACACCACGGGGTCGCCGCCATTGGCAAAGGCGAAGACCCGCGAGTGCTCAAGGAACCTGCCCAGGATGGAGCGCACGGTGATGTTCTCGCTCAGGCCCGGGACGCCCGGGCGCAGCGAGCAGATGCCGCGGACGATGACGTCCACTTTTACGCCGGCCTGCGAAGCACGGTACAGCGAATCGATGATGGCCTCGTCCACCATCGAGTTCACCTTGATCTGCACCAGGCCGGGAACGCCCGCCCGCGCATTGCGGATCTCCGTCTCGATCCGGTCTATGAGTCCCGAGCGGACGGACCGGGGCGCCACGAGCAGACGCTTGAAGGTGGACTTGGGGGCGTAGCCGGAGAGCTGGTTGAACAGCTTGGAAAGGTCCTCGCCCACCTGGTCGTTCGCGGTCAGGAGGCCCAGGTCCTCGTAGTACCGGGCGGTCCGGGGGTGGTAGTTTCCGGTACCGATGTGGCAGTAGCGGCGCAGCCCGTCAACCTCCTGGCGCACCACCAGCGAAAGCTTGCAGTGCGTCTTCAGGCCGACGATGCCGTACACCACATGGACACCTGCCTGCTCCAGCTTCCGGGCCCAGGAAATGTTGGCCTGCTCATCGAAGCGTGCCTTGATTTCCACCAGCGCCAGGACCTGCTTGCCTGCCTCCGCGGCGTCGATCAGGGCATCAACAATGGGGGAGTCCCCGGACGTGCGGTAAAGGGTCTGCTTGATCGCCTGGACCTTTGGATCCGACGCCGCCTGCTCCAGGAACGCCTGCACCGAGGTAGAGAAGGAATCGTACGGGTGGTGCAGCAGGATGTCCCGGCGCCGCATGGCAGCAAAGACGTTGGCGGCCTTGGAGGTTTCGGACTCGTTCAGGTACCGCGACGTGTGCGGCATGTGCTTGGGGTAGTGCAGGTCGGCGCGGTCGATTCCGGCAATGACGGACAGGCCACGCATGTCCAGCGGCGCGGGGACGGAATAAACCTCGGATTCCTCCACCCCAAGTTCGCGGATCAGGAGTGCACGGATGTTCGGGTTGATGTCCGTGGTCACCTCAAGCCGCACCGGAGGGCCGAAGCGGCGGCGCAGCAGTTCCTTCTCCAGCGCCTGCAGGAGGTTCTCGGCGTCGTCCTCCTCCACCTCCACGTCCTCGTTGCGGGTAACGCGGAAGGTGTGGTGCTCCAGCACTTCCATGCCGGGGAACAGCTTGTCCAGGTGGACGGCAATGACTTCCTCGAGGGCGATGAACCGTGCCACCCGCCCGGGAACCGCACCGGCCCGCGGACCGTCGATGGAAATCAGGCGGGGAAGCTGGTCAGGCACTTTGACGCGGGCGAAGAGCTCCTTGTCGCTGACCGGGTTCCGGACCACGACGGCAAGGTTCAGTGACAGCCCGGAGATGTACGGGAACGGGTGCGCCGGGTCCACAGCCAGCGGCGTGAGGATGGGGAAGACCTTCTCGGCAAACATCACGCTGAGTTGCTGCTGGGCGGCGTCGTCCAGCTCGCCCCACTGCATGACGTGGATGTGCTCGTACGCCAGTGCCGGGCGGATCTGGTCGGCGAAAACCTGGGCGTGCCGCTCCTGCAGCCGGTGGGCTTCGTCGCTGATCCGCTCCAGCACCTCCACCGGGCTGAGTCCGGCGGGCGACGGAACGGCGAGGCCGGTGGCGATGCGCCGCTTGAGGCCGGCCACGCGGACCATGAAAAATTCGTCCAGGTTGGAGGCGAAGATGGACAGGAAGCTGACGCGTTCAAGGAGGTGAAGGGTGGGGTCTTCGGCCAGCTCCAGCACCCTGGAATTGAATGCGAGCCAGCTCAGTTCGCGGTCCAGGAATCGGTCCGGCCGGATGTCGCCCTCAGGCTGCAGGTTGGGCGCGAACTCCGGGATGTCGATGCGGTCCTGGGTGGCCCGTGCCGCAGGGACCTCGGAGGAGCCGAAGCGCGCCCGGGCAGGCAACGCAACATCCTGGGACGTGGCTGTTCCGGAGGGTTCCGGGTTCATGGCTTCTCCTTATGGCTGGCGCTGTGGTGCCGGCGCTTCCGCCCCGCGCGGCTCCATTCCAACCTTACAAGCATTCACCGGCCCCACGGCCCTGTTTAACGCACCGCCGGGCTTTGTTCCGGGGCCCGTAACCTAGCCTGCAGCCGGGCCGTACATGACGTCCATGTCCCACCGGGTGAACCCCAGCCGCCGGTACAGGGCAACTGCCGCAGTATTGTCCGCATCCACGTACAGCATGACCCCGCTGAGGCCGGAGTCGCGCAGGTGCTTGATGCCGGCGATCGTCAGGGCCTTGCCCAGGCCCAGGCCCTGCGCCTCCGGCGCAACACCAACCACGTACACCTCACCGATGGCCGGATGCTCTCCGTGACGCGGGTGGACCTTGGTCCAGTGGTAGCCGAGCAAACGCCCTTCACGGTCCTCGGCCAGGAAGAACCCGGCCGGATCGAACCAGTCCTCATCCATCCGGGCGTCCAGGTCCGCGCGGGTCAGGTTTCCTTGCTCGGGGTGGTGTGCGAACGCCGCCCGGTTCGCTGCCAGCCAGGCCTCCTCATCCTTGCCGGGCACGAAGGCGCGGATGGCCACACCGTCCGGCAGGCCGGCGTCGGGCAGCTCGGCGCCGGCCGTCGTCATCCGCATCTTCCACAATTCGCGCACCGGCGCGTAGCCGTACCGGGCCGCGAGGTCCGCGGCTGCTTCATGGTTTCCATGGGACCAGGCTTTCAGCCCGTCGAAGCCCCGCACCTCCTTGAGCGCGCCCACCAGCCGGTCCGCCACGCCCTGGTTGCGGTAGGAGGGGTGCACGGCGATCTCCAGGACACCGTTGCCGTCCGGCTCGTCCACCACCACGGCGAACCCGGCCAGGTCCTGGCCGGTGGCGGGGTCGGAGTCCTCGTCCGGCGCGTACAGGGCCAGCGTCAGCAGGGTGTGTTCCGGCGAGTCGCCGGCGCGCATGGTCACCAGGGTCTGTTCGGAGATCGAGGGATTGCCGTCCGATTCCTCGGCCGCCGCAAGGAGGTCGCGGCAGTCTTTCAGGAGCTGCTGGTCAACGCCGCCCCGGACAACATGGACGGGCCACTTCTGCGGATGCGCTGGAGTCATGAGCCAAGGCTATACGGCGAAGGCGTGCAGGGCTCAGGCTTCGGTAAGTTCGTCTTCCTGCTGCCTGACCAGGGTGAGGCGGTAGCCCACGTTCCTGACCGTGCTGATCAGGTTCTCGTGGTCCGCGCCAAGCTTGGCGCGAAGCCGGCGGACGTGGACATCGACGGTGCGGGTGCCGCCGTAGTAGTCGTAGCCCCAGACTTCCGTGAGCAGCTGCTGGCGGGTGAAGACGCGGCCGGGGTGCTGCGCGAGGTACTTCAGGAGCTCGAACTCCTTGAAGGTCAGGTTCAAGGGTGCGCCGTTGACGCGTGCCGTGTAGCTTGCTTCGTCGATGATCACACCGGCGGCCCGGATCTCGCTGGGCGCGTCCTCCTGTTCCGGGACGGCCCGCGCCACGGACAGCCGGATGCGGGCTTCCACCTCGGCGGGTCCGGCAGAATCGAGGACGATGTCGTCAACGGCCCACGCCGAGGAAACCGCCGCCATGCCGCCCTCGGTGAGGATCAGGACAAGGGGGGCGCTCAGTCCGGTGGCCTTCAGCAGCTGGGTGAGGGAACGGGCACCCACGAGGTCTTTGCGCGCATCCAGCAGGACGATGTCGCACGGGTCAGTCTCCAGCAGGGCAGTGGGTTCCGCGGGCAGGATATGGACCCGGTGGTTCAGCAGCTCAAGGGCAGGCAGGATGTCCACCGAAGAACCGGTGCTGTTCGTCAGTAACAGGATGTGCGACATTGTTCCTCCAAGGGCCGTCCGCGCATCTTTGGGCGACTGAACCGGATTCTCACCGGCCGGTACGGGCTTCCTGCGGGAGGTTTGTGGACCGTCAGCGCGCCGCCGGCCAGCCACCTCAGCAGGGAGCGTAGCTGAACCTTGAGTATACCCGGCACCCCCTTCCAAGCCACAGATTGGGGCCCTGGACAGGTACGTTTTGCGACATAAGCGGTTCATATAGGGCAGGATTGGAGCAGGGCGGACCAGCCCTGCCACGAGGGGGCGGACCAGCCTTCCAGCCGACGCCAGGATGGGAAATCAGCGCAGTGAGTGCACCGACAAAGCACAGGCCGGGCCCCGGATGACGGCGGAACTGCAGTCACCTGTGCGGTCACTTGGCTCCTGGACCATCGGGGTCGTCGGGATCGCCGGGCTCATTGCCATCATCGCCGGCGTCTATTCCTCCCCGGAAGCCCTGGCCGCCGTCGGCATCCTGATCGCCGCAGCCGTGGGCATCGGGTGGCCGCACTTCCTCCGCATTCCGGCGAAGAAGACCCTGGCCGCCGTGATCGCCCTGCCGGGAGCCGCCGCCGCGGTCTGCGCCTCCGTGGCCCCGCCCCCCGGCTACCTCGACTGGACGCCCGCCTTCGTCGCCCTGGGCATGATGGCCGTCTTCGTGGTGCAGCTCATCCGCGGCACCGGCCAGGCGCAACGGCTGGAATCCACCCTCGGGTGCTGTGTCGGTGTCCTCCTGTCCTGCCTCGGCGCCGGCTGGATAGCCGGCGCCCGGTTCAACGGCGTCCGCGAAATGCTCCTGGTGGCCGCGATCAGCGCCGCCGTAGCGCTCCTTGCCGGACTCATCCAATGGCCGGACAGCATCGTCGCGCCCCTGGGCGTTGTGCTGGCCGGCCTGGCCGGTCCGCTCGCCGGCCTGGTCCTGTCGGACATTGCTGTCCTGCCCGCGGCCGTCTTCGGCGTCATCGTCGGTGCGGTCCTGGCCAGCTTCCGCAGGCTCGCGACACTGCGCGGCGCACCGTTGAATATGCCGGCAGCCTTGAGCATGGGCCTGGCCCCGGTCTCAGCCGTAGGATCCCTGGCGTACTTCATCGACAAACTACTCATCTACTAACGGGTTAGGATTGCACCATGTCCGTACTTGCATTTGAAATCTTCTTCCTCGTCCTGCTCGGTATCGCGAGCGTTTCCATGGCCTGGTTTGCCGGTTTCGTGGTCTACCGCCTCTTCAAAGGCCAGAAGTAGCCACATCCTTTCCCACCGCCGTATCTCGAGGTAATAGACAGTGCCCATTGAGATTCCCACAGACCTGACTCCCGAACTCGTCCCCCTATCCTGGCTCATAGGTGAGTGGGAAGGACGCGGCCGGCTGGGCAGCGGTGACGAGGATTCCGAGCATTTCCTGCAGCACGTGTCCTTCACCCACAACGGGCTGCCGTACCTCCAGTACCGCGCCGAAAGCTGGTTGACCGACGACGACGGCACGCGGCTGCGGCCGCTCACCGTCGAGACCGGCTTCTGGGCGCTGGAGCGCAAACAGCTGGACGCCGACGGCGGCCCGGGGCTGGTGCCGGCAGACATCGTTCCGGTGTTGAAAAGCGCCGACGAGGTGGAGGCGCTGCGCAACAAGGACGGCGGCTTCGACATCTCCGTATCCATCGCCCACCCTGGCGGCATCACGGAGCTGTACTACGGCCAGATCAAGGGACCGCAGATCCAGCTGACCACCGACATGGTGATGCGCGGCAGCCATTCCAAGGACTACAGTGCCGCCACCCGGATCTTCGGCCTGGTGGACGGGAACCTTTTGTGGCGGTGGGACGTGGCAACGGGTGGAGAGGCCGGAAAAGGGCTGGAGGCCCACGCCTCTGCATTCCTGAAAAGAGTGTCCTGACCCGGAAAGGCCCCGCCATGGAAGACGGAACGGAACACGCAGGCAAGCCCACCAGCTACAGCGACCTCAAGGCCGTCTTCTTCAACGGCACCCTGAAGAAGTCACCCCAGACCTCCAACACCGAAGGGCTGATTACCATCAGCCGCCGGATCATGGAGAAGCAGGGCGTCAGCACCAGGCTCATCCGCACTGTCGATCACGACATCGCCACGGGCGTCTACCCGGACATGACCGAGCACGGCTGGGCCACCGATGAATGGCCGGAGATTTACCCCGCCGTCCAGGAAGCGGACATCGTGGTGGTGGCCGGCCCCATCTGGCTGGGCGACAACTCGTCCCAGACCAAGAAGCTGATCGAGCGCCTCTACGCCCACTCCGGCCAGCTCAACAGCCAGGGCCAGTGGGCGTTCTACCCGAAGGTCGGCGGCTGCCTCATCACCGGAAACGAGGACGGCATCAAGCACTGCGCCATGAACGTCCTCTACAGCCTCCAACACATCGGCTTCAGCATCCCGCCGCAGGCCGACGCCGGGTGGATCGGGCCGGTAGGGCCCGGCCCCAGCTACCTGGACGAGGGCTCCGGCGGCCCGGAGACAGACTTCACCAACCGGAACACGACGTTCATGACCTGGAACCTCCTGCACCTGGCCAGGATCCTCAAGGATGCCGGAGGCTACCCGGCCTACGGCAACCTGCCCGGTGAATGGGAGGCCGGTACGCGGTTCGATTTTGAGAACCCGGAATACCGCTAGCGTTGGCTGAACCTGCACAACCCGGAATACCCCGCTGCTAAAGGACGTTGCCGCCAATATGAGTACGCCCAGCCCTTTGTTGTCGCGTCCCGGCGCCGTTGAGGCCGCCGGGCCCGACGCCGGTGTCGCCGCCCACTACGGCGAGCCGTTGCGCGAGCAGCGCGCACTCGCTGCCGGAACCGCCGTCGTCGACCTGTCACACCGCGGTGTGGTCACCGTCACCGGACCGGACCGGTTGAGCTGGCTCAACACCCTCTCGTCCCAGCAGGTGGCAGCGCTGGCGCCGGGTGAGTCCAGCGAACTGTTGCTGCTCAGCGTCCAGGGGCGCATCGACTTTGATGCCAGGGTTGTTGACGACGGCGGGACCACCTGGCTGATCGTGGAGGCCGCCGAGGCTGCACCGCTGGCCGAGTACTTGAACCGGATGAAGTTCATGCTGCGGGTGGAGATCGCCGACGTCTCCGCCGATTGGGCCGTGGTGGGCAGCACCACGGCGGTTCCCGAATGGGCCGGACGCCTTGCCTGGCAGGATCCCTGGCCGCATGTCTCGGCGGGCGGGTACTCGTACGCCACTGTGTCCGAGGAAAACCACCCGGGCCTTGAACGTCCCTGGTTCGAATACCTCATCCCCGCCGAGGAACTCGAGGCCGCCGTCTCCGGCCGCCCGCTGGCCGGAGTGCTCGCGGCCGAAGCCCTCCGCGTCGCTGCCTGGCGGCCCAGGATCGGCGCAGAAACCGATGACA
This sequence comes from Pseudarthrobacter sp. lyk4-40-TYG-27, assembly GCF_030209295.1. Taxonomy (NCBI): domain Bacteria; kingdom Bacillati; phylum Actinomycetota; class Actinomycetes; order Micrococcales; family Micrococcaceae; genus Pseudarthrobacter; species Pseudarthrobacter sp. lyk4-40-TYG-27. The sequence continues at coordinate 131,185 of NZ_JARVSH010000004.1, read as the reverse complement.
AGACCATCCCGCACGAACTCGACCTCCTGCGCACCGCGGTGCACTTGGCCAAGGGCTGCTACAAGGGACAGGAAACCGTCGCCCGCGTGCACAACCTTGGCCACCCGCCGCGGCGGCTGGTGTTCCTGCAGTTGGACGGTTCGCAGCACACACTGCCCGCGGCCGGCAGCCCGGTCATGGCAGGGGAACGAAAAGTGGGCACGGTGACCTCCGTTGCGCAACACCACGAGATGGGTCCCGTGGCGCTGGCGGTCATAAAGCGTTCCGTGGCGCCGGATGAAATACTGACGGTCCTGGACGGCGATGAACCGTATCCGGCCGTCCAGGAGCTCATTGTCGCCCCGGACGCCGGCCAGGTTGTTGGGCGGCAGACCGGATTCCTGAGAGGGCCCCGCTGATGACAGACCACACCGCACCGGGTATTGCGCCGGAGGCCACGGAGGACAATGATGCCGCGGTGGCGCTGGCGCACTCGCTGTTCCAGGCGGCCCGCGACGGCAACGACGCCCTGCTTGGCGCCTACCTTGAAGCCGGGGCGCCGGCAACCATGACCAACGCCACAGGAGACTCCCTGCTGATGCTGGCCGCGTACCACGGCCACGTCGATACGGTGGAGTTGCTCCTTAAGCACGGCGCCGACGCCAACACTGCCAACGACCGTGGCCAGACCCCGCTTGCCGGGGCAGCCTTCAAGGGCTACCCGGACGTGGCCCGTGTCCTGCTCGACGCCGGAGCCGATCCGGATGCCGGAGCGCCGTCGGCACGGGCCGCTGCCCAAATGTTCGCCCGCGCAGAGATCCTGGATCTGCTGGGCTAGCGCTTTCGCCGGGTCCGCCCGGCACCAACACCAAAATTTCAAAGGATGATCGAGTGGAAAACGTAGCGAAGCCCTGGCCGGCCCTGTGGTCCCTGGTGATCGGGTTCTTCATGATCCTGATCGACACCACCATCGTGTCCGTGGCCAACCCCCGGATCATGGAAGGCCTGGACGCGGACATCAACTCGGTCATCTGGGTGACCAGCGCCTACCTGCTGGCCTACGCTGTCCCGCTGCTCATCACCGGCCGCCTCGGCGACAGGTTCGGGCCCAAGAAGCTGTACCTCTCCGGCCTGGTGGTCTTTACGCTGGCCTCGCTGTGGTGCGGCCTGTCCGGCGACGTCCGGGTCCTGATCGCGGCCCGCGTGCTCCAAGGCCTCGGCGCCGCCATGATGACTCCCCAGACCATGGCTGTCATCACCCGGATCTTCCCGCCGGACCGCCGCGGCTCCGCGATGGCAGTCTGGGGCGCAACCGCCGGTATGGCGACCCTCGTCGGGCCCATCCTCGGCGGCGTCCTGGTGGACGGGCTCGGCTGGGAATGGATCTTCTTCATCAACGTCCCGGTTGGCTTGGTCGGGTTCATCCTGGCGTGGCGCAACGTGCCGGCACTGAGCACGCACCCGCACAAGTTCGATATCCCCGGGGTCCTGCTCAGCGCCGTCGGCCTGTTCCTGCTGGTTTTTGGCATCCAGGAAGGCGAGACCTACAACTGGGGCACCATCACCGGACCCATCAGCGTATGGGGCCTGATCATCGCCGGCATCGTGGTGCTGGCGGCCTTCGTGGCGTGGCAGCGCTTCAACAAGGGTGAACCGCTGCTTCCCTTGGCGCTGTTCAAGGACCGGAATTTTTCGCTCGCCAACATCGGGATCACCACGGTGGGCTTCACCGTGACCGCCTTCAGCCTGCCGCTGATCTTCTACTACCAGCTGGTCCGGGGCCTGACTCCCACCCAGTCCGCCCTGATGATGGTGCCCATGGCCCTGATATCCGGCGGACTCGCGCCCGTCGTGGGCAAGCTGGTGGACCGCGTCAACCCCAAATACATCACCGCCACCGGGCTCGTGCTGATGGCTGTGGCGCTGCTCTGGAACTCAGCCCTGATGCAACCGGACACACCCATCCTGATGTTCCTGCTGCCCAGCGCTGTCCTGGGCTTCGCCAACGCAGGCATCTGGGCTCCGTTGAGCACTACGGCCACCAGGAACCTGCCGCCACGGCAGGCCGGGGCGGGTTCGGGCGTTTACAACACCACCCGCCAGATCGGCGCAGTCCTGGGCAGTGCCGCCATCGCGGTGCTCATCCAGTCGCGGCTCGAGGCCGAACTGCCTGCGGGAGGCCCCGGCGGATCCGCCGGCGAAGGCTTGGCGATGGGCGGCTCGCTGCCCGAATTCCTGCACGGCGGATTTTCGACGGCGATGGGCCAGTCCATCCTGCTTCCCGCCGGGGTGATCCTGGTGGGGGCAGCCGTAGCGTTGTTCTTCGCAAAGCCGCAGCCCGTCCAGGGTTGGGGAGCGCCGGCCCAAGGCCAGCCGTCAGCGAAGGTGGACGCTGGTCTGGATTCCGCCGGCTGAGAGGCCAAGCTTCCGGGCCAACGCCAGGCAGCCCGTGTTGCTGACGTCCGCGCGCCACTGCAGCGTCAGTCCCGCTGCGAGTGCTTCGTGGGCCGCGATGGAGCCCGCCAGGGAACCAAGGCCGCGCCGGCGCCACTCCGGGTCGACCAAGACCCCCATGTTCGCCAGCAGGCCTTCCCACTCGCCGTAGGCCCCGCAGGCCAAGGGCACGCGCCGGCCATCCTGCTCGTGGACGATCGTGTACCGGTTTTCCAGCTCGGAGAGGCCAACTTCGTTGACGTCATCGGGCGGGCAGCGGCCCTCCAACTCGATGGCCTCGGGGTTGCCGTGGGACACGGTGAGCTCGTCGGAGGGCTGCTGCAGGGGCAGGTCGTCCGCGAAGAACAGTGCCGCGGCACCGAGGCCGTGACCGCCTCGGTCCCTGGTTAGGGTCAGGAGGGTCACGTGCTGGGCCATTTCCTCATCCGGGATGCCGGCGGCGGCGTCGATCACGCTCTGCGGCCCCACCAGCACCGAACTTCCGAAAAGCCGCACGAACTCAACGGTCCGGACTGACTCGTCGGCCCGCACAATCCGTTCGGCCGAGGCGAGTCCGGTCCCGAACGCGTCGTCGTCAAGGCCCAGCCGGCGTGCCCACGCCAACTGGATGATGGCAGCAGAGCCGGGGTCGAGTGTCATGGTCCCAGCCTAGGGGGGCCTTGCGGCTTATCCGAACAGGACAGCCGCTTCGTCGTACCGGTTCTGCGGAACGGTCTTCAACTGGCCGAGGGCTTCCTGGAACGCGACGTGGTGGATATCGGTTCCCTTCAGCGCCACCATGGTGCCCCAGTACCCCTCCACCACGGAATCGATGGCGGCCATGCCCAGCCGGGTGGCCAGGACGCGGTCGAAGGCGGACGGTACGCCGCCGCGCTGGATGTGGCCCAGGATGGTTGCCCGGGTTTCGATGCCGGTCCGGGCCTCCAGCTCGGGCGCGAGCTGGTCGGCGATGCCGCCCAGCCGGGGCCGGCCGAACGTGTCCAGGCCGCGCTCGGAGTGCGGGCTCTCCATGTGCTCCGGGACAAAGCCCTCAGCCACCACCACCAGCGGCGCGCGGCCGCGGGCGTGGGCTTCATTGACCCACTCGGTGATCTGCTCGATGCTGACTTTCTGCTCCGGGATGAGGATGGCGTGCGCACCCGCGGCCATGCCGGCGTGCAGGGCGATCCAGCCCACGTGCCGGCCCATGACTTCGGCGATCATGCAGCGGTGGTGGGACTCGCCGGTGGTGCGGAGCCGGTCAATCGCTTCGGTGGCGATCTGGACGGCGGTATCGAAGCCGAAGGTGTAGTCGGTGGCGTCGAGGTCGTTGTCCACGGTCTTGGGGACACCGACAATCTTCAGCCCGGCGTCGGTCAGGCGCTTGGCGGCGGCGAGCGTTCCCTCACCGCCGATCGCGATGATGGCGTCGATGCCCAGCCGGTCCATGTGGGCCTTGATGGCCTCGGGGCCGCCGCCGTTTTCGAACGGGTTGGTGCGGGAGGTGCCCAGGATGGTGCCACCCTGTTTCGCGATGCCGCGGACCATGGTGCGGGGGATGTCGATGATGTCGCCCTCCACCACGCCGCGCCAGCCATCGAGGAATCCGACGAATTCGTGGCCGTGGATGGCGATGCCCTTCAGCACGGCGCCGCGGATCACGGCGTTCAAGCCGGGGCAGTCGCCACCACTGGTAAGGATTCCAATTTTCATGTTCAGCTCAAATCCTGGGAGAAGGTTTACAGGCAGAGCGCCACGCTGAGCTCACCTAGAAGTGTAGTGGGGTGTGTGGGGTACGACACAAACCGGTTACATGCGGTGCGCTTTCCCGGCGGGTGGCCGCGGGCAGGAAAAAGCCCCCGCATCCGTGATCCGTTCACGAGGGCGGGGGCCTGGTCCCCCAGTGGGGGAGGCACCTTCCGTAGCTACATCCGTGGGCCGTTGGTCGAGCGGCGCTCCAGGAAGGTTTGCAGCGGGATCTCGTCGCGCTGGTCCGGAAGCACCACCCAGGCCAGCAGGTAGAAGACGACGGCGGGTCCCGGGAGGAGGCAGAACAGCAGGAACGCGATGCGCACGTAGGCCACGTCCACGTTCAGCTTGGCCGCGATGCCGCCCAGCACCCCGCCGAGCCAGCGCTGCGGGCCGCGCTTCAGGCCAAGGCCCCTGACAATGCTGAAGAACTTATCCATGGTTCAAGACTTCCTTTTCAGTGGGTCGTTGTCACGTTTGCGGGCAGAGAGCAGGCCGCCGGCCACCAGGGCCACTCCGGCGCCGATCATGAGGCCGATCAGGACGTAGGTCCCGTTGAGGGTGACGATGCCCAGTTGCGCCACGATGATCAGCGCGGCCAAAGCCAGGACGATCAGGCCCCACACCACGGTTCCCACCCTGGCCGGCGCCGCATCGGCAGGCTCGTGGCCCGCCGTCGTCGGAATGTTGCTGTCCATGTCAGTTGCCTTCCTGGATTGTGACGTTGCTGAAGGTGCCATCGATCCGCACCACCAGGTGGTTGCCGGGTTTGTCCGCGTTGTAGCTGCTCTCGCGGGTGGTGGTCCCGCCGCGCTGGCCTGTGGCCTCGTTCAGGTTGCCCATGGTCATGTCCGCCTTGATATCCACGGGCACGTTCTGCGGGATCACCACGGTGACGTTGCTGGCCGTGATATCGAGCGGAACCACGACGTCGGAGGTCAGGGGGGCTAAGGGGGACAGGTCCGTGAGGTTCACGGTTCCCCGTCCGGCGGTGATGTCGATGCCGCCGCGCGCCTCCTCGATGCTGGCGGGGTTCCAGTCCACCTGCTGGAAACGCATCCTGCCGTCGTTCGCCACGTTGTAGACGCCGCCGGTAACCAGGGCGATCACGGCGAACAGGCTCAGGATCCCCGAGGTCCGGCCGCGCAGTCCCGCCACGAGGATGCCCAGGCCAAGGACTGCCGCGGCGCTGGCCCAGACAATCGCGTTGCCGGAGCCGCCAAGGTCGATGACATGCCCGGCGTCCAGTGCCTTGAGGCCTCCGCCCACCAGCAGGGCAGAGCCGGTGGCGATGGCGACGGCGGGGGCACCCGGGCCGGCCGGCCGGGGCTTGGGCGGCCGCGGCGGAACCCACGGCGCCGGGTATCCGTCCCCGCCGGAACCGCCCGGGCCGCCGGTCCCTCCGAATGCTCCCGGGCCATTCCCTGCGGGCCCGCCGGCGGTGCCGCCGCCATAGGCGGGCGCTGGAGGGAACGCCTGGGCGGGGCCGGACGTGGTGGCCGCGGAGAAGGACGACGTGTGTTCGGAACCTGGCCGTCCCGCCGTGTATGGCGCACCCGGAGCCGCCGGAGCATGGCCCGCCATGGTGGGACGTGCTTTGTTGCGCTGGGAGAGGTGGTAGATCAGGAAGATCGCGCCGGCCACCCAGAACACGGTCCAGAGGAGGCCGCTCAAGCCGTTGTGGCTCCACCCCCAGAACCCTCCGCCCAGGCCGGTGAATCCGAGGACGGTGGCGATCAGTGCGCCCGTCATGCCACTGGACCAGCGGCCCGCGCCGGCTTCCTGGACGTGGATCCGGCCGTCCGGTTCCGGGAGGAAGGCCCAGGCCAGGCCGTAGAGCAGTACGCCGATGCCTGCCAGGAGGGTCAGGACTATAAGGGCGCCGCGGATGATGATGGGGTCCACGCCGAGCCGGTGGGCTATGCCGCTGCAGACGCCGCCGATCCAGCGGTCGCTGCCCCGGGAGATGCCCTGGCTGCGGATCCAGCCGAAGAAGTCGCTTGAGGCTGCTGGCGGGGTGGGGCCGGCGTGGAAGGCATAGCCCTGTGCCGGGTCGGAAGCTGGGGGAGCGGTGGGGCCATCCTGCGAACCGCCGGGGCCGCCCTGGGCGGGGCCCGACGCCGGGCCCGGAGGAATCGCGTCGGAGGCCGGCAGCGGCTCGGTGGGCCGCTGGTTGCCGGAGCCGGGCAACGGCCCGGTTGGGTGTTCGTCGTCGGGGGAAGGGGTCTGCGAGTTCATACTTCGATCCTCCCGTCCAAGCCCGTCGCCGCTCTACTGGGGGAAACCCTGAACGGTCCCTGAGCCACCCCCGGGAAAGCGCACAACCCGGTCCGGGCTACCCTGATCCATGCTTGGATTGATCCATGACAACCCTCCCCGCGCGGCCGCCCCTGGCCCGGAGCAGTGACCGGGTCATCGCCGGCGTGTGCTCCGGCCTGGCCCTGCACCTCGGGTGGCCCGTGAAGACCGTCCGCTGGGGCATGGTCCTCGCGTCCTTCGCAGGCGGGGCCGGCCTGGTGTTTTACGCGTGGCTCTGGATCATGGTTCCCACCGCGGATGAGGCTGCCCGGCGCAATACCCGCCGCCCGGCGTCGCCCATTGCCCCGGCGGTGAGCCGGCCCGCCGCCGCAACAACGGACGACGACGGAAGTCCCACGGGTGCCGCGGGCTCCGGCCCGGCCGGCACGGGCGCAACCCCCGGCGCTCCCTGGTTCCGGGTGCGGGGCATGCGTTACGGCAAGGAGATCCTGCTCGGCTGCGGGCTCCTGCTGGTCGCCGGGATCATGATCGCCCAGTTGCTGGGTGTTGATGTGTCCCTGGGCACCCTCATCCCCGCCGCCGCTGTCCTGGGTGGCGCCTCGATCGCCTGGATGCAACTGGACGAGACCCGCCGGGCGGGACTGGTGGACAAGACCAAGGCGGACCAGGCCGGCGGCTGGGGCCGGCTCGCAGCGGGGCTGGCGCTGGTGGTTGCCGGTGTCCTGGTGATGGTGTCCGGCTCGGGTTCCTGGGAACAGACGTGGCTTGCGCTGCTGGCTTCCGTGGCGGTCCTGGGCGGCGTGGTGCTGGTCCTGCTGCCGTGGGCCTTGAAATTCTGGCGGGACCTCGAAGCCGAGCGTGCGGGCCGCATCCGGGAAACGGAACGCGCGGAGATCGCGGCCCACCTGCACGACTCAGTGCTGCAGACGCTCGCCTTGATCCAGCGGCGGGCGGGCAACGAGCACGACGTCGTCCGCCTGGCCCGCGCGCAGGAGCGTGAGTTGCGTGGCTGGCTCTTTCAGGACCACGGACGGGAAAGCGGCCAATTGTCGGACCGGATCAAGGCCGCAGCCGCCGAGGTGGAGGACCTGCTCGGCAACGCAGTGGAGGTGGTCACGGTGGGTGACGCCGCCATGACGGAGGCTCACGAAGCCTTGGTCCAGGCCAGCCGTGAGGCGATGCTCAATGCCTCCCGGCACGGCGGCGGAACGGTGTCCGTTTATCTTGAGGCTTCGGACGGGCAAGCCGAGATCTTCATCAAGGACAGGGGCCCCGGTTTTGAGCTGGGGAACGTTCCCTCGGACAGGCTTGGCGTCCGGGAATCGATCATCGGCAGAATGAAAAGGCATGGCGGCTCGGCTGCCATCCTCAGTACGGATGACGGCACCGAGGTTCGGCTGAGGCTGCCGGCAGCGGAGAACGCGGAAGGGAAACCATGAGCACCATCCAGGGAACAGGGGGCGCAGCCGCCCGGCCGGCCAAATCCGTGCGGGTGGTGATCGTGGACGATCACGCGATCTTCCGCTCCGGGTTGAAGGCCGACCTCGACGCCAGCATCCACGTGGTGGGGGAAGCCGCCACCGTGGAACAGGCCATCGCCGTGATCGCCGAGCAGCGGCCCGACGTCGTCCTCTTGGACGTGCACCTGCCCGGTGGGCTGGGGGGCGGCGGCCGGGAAGTCATCGCCGGCTCCGCACCCCTCCTCTCCGCCACCCGCTTCCTGGCCCTGAGCGTTTCCGACGCAGCGGAGGACGTGGTGGCGGTGATCCGCGCCGGGGCCAGGGGCTATGTCACCAAGACAATTTCCGGCGCCGAGATCACTGATGCCGTGTTCCGGGTGGCCGGCGGCGACGCCGTGTTCTCTCCGCGCCTGGCCGGGTTCGTCCTGGACGCATTCGGAACCGCTCCCGCGGACATTGCCGACGACGAGCTGGACAAGCTCTCGGCACGCGAACTGGAGGTCATGCGGCTCATCGCCCGGGGCTACAGCTACAAGGAAGTGGCCAAGGAACTCTTCATCAGCATCAAGACGGTGGAAACGCATGTGTCCGCGGTGCTCCGGAAGCTGCAGCTTTCCAGCCGGCATGAGCTGACCAAGTGGGCCGCCGAGCGCCGCCTCCTCTAACAACGCCAGCTCACCTTTGACGCCTTAATCACCGACGCCCGCTCACCTTTGACGCCTTAAACAACGACGCCCGCTCACTTCCTCAAGGAAAGTGAGCGGGGGTCGTTGTTTAACCGGCCGGAAGCGAGCGGGCGTCTACTGGGCCTTGCCCAGGAAGTCCTGCAGGCGCTGGACGCCGGTGGCGAGGTCGTCATCGCCCAGTGCGTAGGAGAGGCGCACGAATCCGGACGGGCCGAACGCCTCGCCGGGGACCACAGCCACCTCTACCTCATCCAGGATCAGGGCGGCCAGCTCGGCAGACGTCTGAGGCGTGGCGGTGCCTGACGCGGTGGGGAATTCCTTGCCCAGCAGCCCCCGGACGTCCGCGTAGACGTAGAAGGCGCCCTTCGGCGTCGGGCATTCCACGCCGTCAATGGCGTTCAGGCCGGCGACGATGGCCTTGCGGCGGCGGTCGAAGGCCACCTTCATCTCATCGACCGCGGTCAGCGGACCGGACACGGCGGCGAGGGCCGCAATCTGCATGATGTTGGAGACGTTGGACGTGGCGTGCGACTGCAGGTTGGTGGCGGCCTTGATGACGTCGGCGGGGCCGATCATCCAGCCCACGCGCCAGCCGGTCATCGCGTACGTCTTGGCGACGCCGTTGAGGATGACCACCTTGTCGCCAAGTTCGGGGGCTGCAGTGGCGATGGAGGTGAAGGGGACGCCGTCGTAGGTGAGGTGCTCGTAGATCTCGTCCGTGACAACCCAGAGGCCCTTTGCTGCGGCCCACTTGCCGATCTCAGCCACCTGCTCCGGCGAGTAGACAGCGCCGGTGGGGTTCGACGGCGAGACGAACAAGAGGATCTTCGTCTTGTCCGTGACAGCCGCTTCCAACTGCTCCACGGTTACCAGGTAGTCCTGCTCGGGGCCGGCGAAAACTTCCACGGGCACGCCGCCGGCCAGGCGGATCGCCTCGGGGTAGGTGGTCCAAAACGGGGTGGGCACGATCACTTCGTCGCCCGGATCCACCAAGGTGGCGAACGTGTTGTACACAGCCTGCTTGCCGCCGTTGGTGACCAGCACCTGCGAGGGGTCAACGGTATAGCCCGAGTCCCGGAGGGTCTTTTCGGCAATGGCCTTCTTCAGCTCCGGCAAGCCGCCCGCAGGGGAATAGCGGTGGTACTTGGGCTGGCCGGCTGCTTCGATGGCGGCCTGGACAATGTAGTCCGGGGTGGGGAAGTCGGGTTCGCCCGCGCCGAAGCCAATAACCGGACGGCCTGCTGCCTTGAGCGCCTTCGCCTTGGCATCAACGGCAAGGGTTGCGGATTCGGCAATTGCGGATATGCGCTTGGAAACGCGGGCGGCAGACATGGCAGGTCCGTTCTTCGCTTGCAGCCGGAAGGCTGGAATGTGGGTTTCGACGAGTTCTACTCTAAGCTGTTCAGCGGACCCTCCGGGGAGCCGGTTTGGTTTTGTGACTGCTGACTGCTGCACAAGTCGGACCGGCCGGCGGATGGGCCGGGTCGGGCCGGTTTTACCTACGCGGACTTCTTGCGTAGACTGGTTCACCGGTGTTGAAACACGGATGATGGCGTGCGCCCCAGTTCAAACTGGTGCCTGGGTCGTCAAAGAGTGGCATTCACTCCATAGGGTAGTGGCGCAATTGGTAGCGCAGCGGTCTCCAAAACCGCAGGTTGCAGGTTCGAGTCCTGTCTGCCCTGCGCAAGCTGTCTCCGGGCGAAAGCCCGGGGCAGGCGCAGCAACCATGGTTCTGATCAGGGCCGGGTAATCCACCATTGCAAAGATGAGCGAGGACCAGGTGACCGAAACAGCTGCCAGCAGCTCCAAGGGCCGCCCAGCTAAGAAGGAAGCCAAGGCAAGCTTCTTCGCCCGCATTGCTCTCTTTGTCCGCCAGATCATTGGCGAACTCAAGAAGGTTGTGGCCCCCACCCGCAAGGAACTGATCAACTACACGCTCGTGGTGCTGGTGTTCGTGGCCATCATGATGGTCATCGTCAGCCTGCTGGACATTGGTTTCGGAACCGCTGTCAGCTGGATCTTCGGCGGTACCGGCTCGACGGACAGCTAAGGCTGGATGGTCCGCAGGCCGCGTGTTTCGTCCGGGAAACCGGAAGGGAAGCGCCGGTGTGCGGAATTGAGCCATTTAAATAGGCATGTTAGGCAATGAGGAAGCAGGAGACCAAGTGTCTGAGCAGGAGCTCGAGGTAACCGAGTCTGGGCTGGAAGAGTCCCAGGACGTCGCGGCAGAAGCCGGTGAAGAGTCCGAGGTTGAGTCCTTCGCGCCCGAATCCGACGACGCCGGCTCCGATGCTGACGGTGCCGCCGGTGAAGAAGCCGACGCCACGGAAGACGGCGACGACGAGTCCGCCGACGCCCTCGCCGCCGCAGCGGCCGCCGCAGCCGCTGATCCCGCCGAGGAGTTCAAGGCCAAACTGCGCCGCCAGGAGGGTGACTGGTACGTCATCCACTCCTACGCAGGTTACGAGAACCGCGTGAAGGCCAACCTTGAAACCCGCATCCAGACCCTGGACATGGAAGATTACATCTTCGAAATCCAGGTGCCCATGGAAGAAGTCGTGGAGATCAAGAACGCCCAGCGCAAGGTGATCAACCGCGTCCGCATCCCCGGCTACGTCCTGGTCCGCATGGACCTGACCGACGCCTCCTGGGGCGCCGTCCGCCACACCCCCGGCGTGACCGGCTTCGTGGGCAACGCCCACAACCCGGTTCCGCTGCGCCTGGACGAGGTCTTCTCCATGCTCGCCCCGGTCTTCGAGGAAGAGCAGGCCGAGAAGGGCAAGCCGGTCAACAAGCAGAACCAGGCTCCCGTGGCCGTCGACTTCGAGGTCGGCGAGTCCGTCATCGTCAAGGAAGGCCCGTTCGAGACCCTTCCCGCCACGATCTCCGAGATCAAGCCCGAGTCCCAGACCCTCGTGGTGCTGGTCTCCATCTTCGAGCGCGAAACGCCCGTCACCCTGGCGTTCAACCAGGTCACCAAGATCTGACCAACCGAGAATTCGTTCCGGCACCGCCCGCTTAGCGGCGCCGGAACGGCCGGCCGCCTTGCCATGGCGGCCACAAACCTGAGGCACGCTCCTGTGCCCCAGGACGTTATTGAGAGAAGGACCCTACATTGGCTCCCAAGAAGAAGGTCACCGGCCTCATCAAGCTGCAGATCCAGGCAGGTGCCGCCAACCCGGCCCCGCCGATCGGTCCCGCGCTTGGCCAGCACGGTGTCAACATCATGGAATTCTGCAAGGCGTACAACGCTGCGACGGAAGCCCAGCGCGGAAACGTCATCCCCGTGGAAATCACGGTCTACGAGGACCGTTCCTTCACGTTCATCACCAAGACCCCGCCGGCTGCAGAGCTCATCAAGAAGGCTGCAGGCGTTGCCAAGGGTTCATCCACCCCGCACACCGTCAAGGTTGCCAAGCTGACCCAGGCCCAGGTCAACGAGATCGCCTCCACCAAGATGGAAGACCTCAACGCCACCAGCCTCGAAGGCGCAGCCAAGATCATCGCCGGCACCGCCCGCTCCATGGGTATCACCGTCGAGGGCTAACCACCCTTCCCGCTGTCCAGCGTCAAGGTAATTGACGACGACGGGCGGCACCGCCGGGACACCGGCACCAAACACATTGAAATGTCGGTCATCCGGGCCGGATAACGAACCGGATCACCGACTGTGGCAGGGCCCAGCGCGGTCCGCAGACCACAACTGCACAAGGAGAAATAAGCAGCATGGCAAAGCGCAGCAAAGCATATGAGGCAGCAGCCGCCAAGATCGACGCGGAGAAGCACTACGCACCGTTCGAGGCAGTAACGCTGGCCAAGGACACCAACCCGTCCAAGTTCGACGCAACCGTCGAGGTGGCTTTCCGCCTGGGCGTTGACCCCCGCAAGGCTGACCAGATGGTCCGCGGTACGGTCAACCTGCCCCACGGCACCGGTAAGACCGCCCGCGTCCTGGTCTTCGCCACGGGCGACAAGGCTGAGGCAGCAATCGCAGCCGGCGCCGACTTCGTTGGTTCCGACGACCTGATCGAAAAGATCGCCGCCGGCTGGACCGACTTCGACGCAGCCGTTGCCACCCCTGACCTCATGGGCAAGGTTGGCCGCCTCGGTAAGGTCCTTGGTCCGCGTAACCTGATGCCGAACCCGAAGACGGGCACCGTGACCCCCGATGTCACCAAGGCCGTCAACGACATCAAGGGTGGAAAGATCGACTTCCGCGTCGACAAGCACTCCAACCTGCACTTCATCATCGGCAAGGTGTCGTTCGACGCCATCAAGCTGGCCGAGAACTACGCAGCAGCCCTGGAAGAGGTCCTTCGCCTGAAGCCGTCCGCTGCCAAGGGCCGCTACATCCAGAAGGCCACCGTTGCCACCACGTTCGGTCCCGGCATCTCTGTCGACCCCAACGTCACCAAGGTGCTCACCGAGGCCTAGTCCTTGATGAAAGTTCCTGCCCCGGGCTGAGCCCGGAGCATCAGGAGCCCGCCCCGACGCGCCATGCGCCGGGGCGGGCTCCTTTGTTGTCCGGCGTATTTGCCTAAGCTGGCTGCATGGATAATCCGGACCCCGCTGGCGTCCCGCCTCTGCAGGCACGTGACGTACTGGTGGTTGCCGCCGTCGCGATCCCTGCCGCCGGAAGCGGCCAAGGTCCCTCCGGTACGTTGGTGGACTTCCGGGAGTGCCAGTCCATGCGGGCAGCGGAGGACATGGCTGTGTGGGGAAGCCTGGAGCGCTGCCTGACCGACAAGGAGGCGCTTGAGTACTGGCGTGGCAACCCCTATGAAGAACGGCAGCTCTTCCTGGCCCGGATCGGCAGCGAACCGGTGGGCCTGTGCTCGGTCACCTTCCCGCTGCGGGACAACACGGCCACGGCGGGCATTGAGGTCCTGGTGGTTCCCCGCTGGCGCCGCCAGGGGATCGGGCGTGCGCTGCTGGGCCATGTCGAGGCCGTGGCCCACTCCCGGGGTCGGTCATCCCTTGGCGGCTTCCATGAAATACCCCTGGACGCTTCGGGACATGGCGCCGGCAGGCTGGCCGCGAAGTCCGGGGCCGGGCACTTGCCACTGGACCACCCCGCTAGCGCTTTTGCCCTGTCCTCCGGCTACCAGCTGGAACAGGTGGAACGCTCCAGCCGGCTGGCCCTGCCCGTGGCTGGTGACCGGCTGGCCCGGCTCGAAGCGGAAGGGATCGCGCGTGCAGAGTGCTACACGCTGACGGCCTGGGATGATCGTTGCCCGGAAGAGCTTGTTGCCGCCTTTGCCCGGCTCAAGGAGCGGATGAGCACGGATGCGCCTACCGCGGGCATGGACTGGGAACGCGAGGACTGGGATGCGGCCCGGGTCCGGGGGGACGAATCGGCCCTTGTCCGCAGTGGCGTCCAGTCTTCCGTGGCGGCCGCCGTGCACCGGCCCACTGGCGAGCTGGTGGCGTACACGGTCCTCACCTGGCGCCCCGAGGTGCCGGAGTCGCTGATCCAGCAAGACACCTTGGTGTCGGCAGAGCATCGCGGGCATCGGCTGGGCATGCTGGTCAAGGTGGCCAACCTCCGCCGCGCGCAGGAAAAGTGGCTTCCGGCGCGCTCGGTCCTGACATGGAATGCCAGCGAAAACCAGCATATGCTGGCGATTAATACCGCACTTGGATTCAAGCCTGCCGGCTATGAAGGTGAGTGGCAGAAACGGCTGGGATGATGCCCGAATGGCGATAGACGTAAAGATCGAACAGCTGTGGATTCCGGATTCCCTGGACACCCCGGACGCAGCCGACTTCCTGGCCGCCGTCGAGGTGGGGCGCAAGGTGCGGATGCAGACCTGGGGGAGTGACGATCTCGCCTACGGTCCGCTGGAAAAACTGCTCGAGTTCGCTGATCCCTATGAGCGGCAGCTGATCCTCGTCGCCAAGGTGGACGGAGACATCGTGGGCACTGTGGACATCGCGCTGCCGCTGACGGACCACCTGGACCTTGCCGAACTCACCCTGGACATCCTGCCCGAGTTCCAGCGCCAGGGCGTGGGCCGGCGCCTGCTTGAGGCGGCCGAACAGCTGGCTCGCGGCGAGGGACGCACCATGATCCTGGTGGACACCAACCACCCCGGCGCATCACTCCACGAATTTGGTCAGGCCCAGTTGGTCCCGGGCACCGGCCAGGGGTTCGTTCCCTTGGAAAGCCGGGAGGTGGAGTTCGCGCAGCGGACCGGGTACACACTCCAGCACATTGAGCAGTTCAGTTCCTGCCTGCTTCCCCTCGACACGAAGCTGGTGGCCGACCTCCAGGCTGAGGCCGAGGAAGCCAATGGCGGCCGGTACCGGCTGCACCATTGGACGGACCGCTGCCCGGACCAGTGGCTGGAGGCCGTGGCGGTCTTGGAGAACCAGGCGGGTGCCGACGTCGACCCCTCCCTGGACGTGCCGGTTGAGCAGGACATGGTGTTCGACGGCGGGATCCTGCGTGAGGCCGAAGACGTCGCCATCGCGCAGGGAAGGCGGACGGTGGTCACCGCCGTCGAGCACATCGCCACGGGATCGCTGGTGGGACTGACCACCATCACCGTGCTGGCCCACCGCGCCGACGTCGTTTTCCAGGACGATACCTTGGTCCTGCAGGAGCACCGCGGCAACAAGCTGGGCCTGCTGATCAAAGTGGCCAACATGGAGCGGCTCAGCGAGCAGTTCCCGGATGCCCGCATCATCTACACCTGGAATGCCCCCGAGAACCGGTACCTGCTTACGGTCAACAAGCAGCTTGGGTTCCAGACGGCAGGGGTGACGGGTATCTGGCAAAAAGAACTTCCCACCATGCGGACCAGCACCAGCTGACGCCCGATTTGGCGGACCGGTGCTCCCTCACGTAAGCTGGCAGTACCAAAGACCGTCGGTTGTTGGAAATCCACTCTCCTGTTCATTGCTCAACTCTGCAGTTGTGTGCCGGAGGCCACAGTAGGTTTCCGGACGAAGGACCCTCAACGCAGGGCGGCCGGCGCAGGTGAACGAAGCAAAGCTCCACGGCTCAGCCGTGTTGAGCCAAGCCCCGTGCATCTGCGCGGGGCGTTTTTAGTTTTAGCTCTCTTGAGCGGGGACCGTCGAATACCGGCACTATCCCCGGAAGGAGGGTTATGGCAACGCCTACCAAGGTTTCAGCAGTAGCTGAGATCACTAACGATTTCAAGGAATCGAACGCCGCTGTCCTGACCGAATACCGCGGGCTCACCGTTGCACAGCTCAAGCAGCTGCGTGTTTCTCTCGGCCAGGACACCAAGTTCGCGGTCGTCAAGAACACCCTGACCGCCATTGCAGCCAAGGAAGCCGGCGTCGAAGCATTCGACGGCCAGCTTGCCGGCCCCACTGCAATCGCGTTCATCAAGGGTGACGCAGTTGCCGCTGCCAAGAGCCTGACGGATTTTGCCAAGGCCAACAAGCAGCTGGTCATCAAGACCGGTTACTTCGAGGGCAAGGCATTGGACGCCACCGAGGTTGCAGCCCTGGCTGCCCTCGAGTCCCGTGAGCTGCAGCTCGCCAAGGTTGCGGGCGTCCTCAAGGCACCCGCCGCCGCAGCTGCACGCATCATCGACGCACTGCGCCTCAAGCTTGAAGAAGAGAACGGTGCACCGGCAGCTGCCGAAGCGCCTGCCGCTGAAGAATCTGCTGACTCTTCAGCTGAAGCAGTAGCCGAGGCACCCGCCGAAGCTGCCGCTGCCGAAGAGAACTAATTCTCTTTACCCCACCAGACTCCGGTGTCAGGCCCGGCTCAGCGCCGCTCGGACACCACAACAGGAAGGACGCCAACCATGGCGAAGCTCAGCAACGAAGAGCTCATTGAAGCTTTCAAGGAACTGACCATCATCGAGCTCTCCGAGTTCGTCAAGCTCTTCGAAGAGACCTTCGAAGTTACCGCCGCTGCTGTTGCAGTTGCCGGCCCCGCCGGTGGCGGAGCTGCTGAAGAGGTTGAAGAGAAGACCGACTTCGACGTCATCCTCGAATCTGCCGGTGACAAGAAGATCGCCGTCATCAAGGAAGTTCGCGCCATCACCTCCCTCGGCCTCAAGGAAGCCAAGGACCTGGTTGACAGCGCCCCCAAGGCTGTTCTCGAAGGCGCCAACAAGGAAGCTGCCGAGAAGGCCAAGGAGCAGCTCGAGGCTGCAGGCGCCACCGTTACCCTCAAGTAACAACGCCTTTTCCTCGGGAAACCCCGCCCCACTGCGAGCCAGTTGGGCGGGGTTTCCTGCTTTAAACGGGGCCGAAGGGTCAGCCGGGATCTGAGATGTCGGCGACTACGGCATCCAGGGCTGCGGTCAGCGAGTCGGCGTCAACGAACGCACTGTAGCCGTGGGCTCCGGCGCCCATGGAGATCACGCGGCCGGTGATCGTGGCGTCGGCATAGACAGGCCATGCGGTAGTGCTGCCCAGCGGCGTGATGGTGCCACGTTCGTAGCCGGTCGCTTCCAGGGCAACGTCTGCCGGTGGCAGCGAGAGCTTGTTGACGCCCAGCAGGGACCGGAGTTTCGGCCAGGAAATCTGCCGGTCGCCTGGAACCAGCGCGAACAGGAATGAACCGTCCTTGTGCTTGACCACCAGTGACTTCACAATGTCGGCCGGCGGGATGCCCAGGATATCGGCCGCTTCGGCGAGGCTGCGTGCCTGCGGACGTTCCACGACGTCAACGTGCAGGCCGCGCGCGGCGGCGTCGGCCAGGAAACGTTCCCGCCCGACGCCGTCCGTTCCGTTTGCGGTCAGGCCCGCCATTAGTCGCGGTAGAGCAGGAGCGCTTCGCCCTGCCCCCCTCCGCCGCACAGGGCCACCGCGGCCTTGCCCGTCCCGCGGCGCTTGAGCTCATGGGCGGCGTGCGCGGCCAGCCGCGCCCCGGAAGCCCCGATCGGATGCCCCAGGGCGATCGCCCCGCCATGGATGTTGCACTTTTCCAGGGGGTAGTCCAAATCCTTGAGCGACTGCACGGCAACGGAACCGAAGGCCTCGTTGATCTCGATGAAGTCCAGGTCGGCCGTGCTCCAGCCGGCTTTGCCGAGGGCATTCATGATCGCGTGCGAAGGCTGTGAATGCAGGGAGTTGTCCGGTCCGGCAACCTGGCCCGGCTTCCCGACGACGGCCAGGTACTCCAGGCCGTGTTCGTCGGCGTAGGCGCGGGAAGCGAGCACCAGTGCGGTGGCGCCGTCGGACAGGGGAGAAGAGTTGCCGGCCGTGATGGTTCCGTCCGTAACGAATGCGGCGCGCAGCCCGGCGAGCGACTCCACGGAGGTGTTGGGGCGCACGCCCTCGTCGGTGTCCACCACCAGTGGATCGCCCTTCCGCTGCTTCACACTGACCGGGGCGATTTCGCCGTCGAACGTTCCGTTCTTTGCCGCGAGGGCCGCGCGTTGGTGGGACTGTGCGGCCACGTTGTCCTGGGAGGTCCGGTCGATGCCCAGGGTGAGGTTGCGCGTCTCGGTGGACAACCCCATGGACTCGCCGTCGAAGGCGTCGGTCAAACCGTCGTGGGCGGCTGCGTCAAGTGCCTGGATGGAGCCGTAGGTCCATCCCTGGCGGGACCCGGGGAGCAGGTGCGGTGCCCGGCTCATGGATTCCTGGCCGCCGGCCACCACCACGGCTGCTTCGCCGGCCCGGATCATGCGGGCGGCGTCGATCACGGCGGTGAGCCCGGAGAGGCATACCTTATTGACCGTCACGGCGGGGACGTTCCAGCCGATCCCGGCGCCGATGGAGCTTTGCCGCGCAGGGTTTTGGCCGGCACCCGCCTGCAGTACCTGGCCCATGATCACGGCTTCCACGTCGGCTGCATCAATGCCGCTGGCCGCCAAGGCAGCCCTGATGGCGTGGGCGCCGAGGTCCACCGCCGTCAGGCTGGACAGTTGGCCGTTGATGCGGCCCTGCGGGGTCCGCGCTGCTGCAAGGATGACAACGTCACTGTTGTCAGGAGAGTTGCCCATGGTCATCACTTTCAATCCGGTTCAGGTGTAAGCCACCAAGGCTATCGTGAGCCTGGTCACCCATATACTCAAACGCCGAATCGTCTGTGTGCATTCCGGCGTCCCGGTTGCGGCAGGAATCCTCCCCTCCGGGCGGGAGGCCGCGGCAGGCGGGGGAGAGGTCCCCATCCCGGCATTGTGCACGACGGCGGCGCCTTGCGTAGGGTGGTGGGCGAGGCTTTCCAGGGGGACACCGGTTCCGGGGCCGTGACGGACGGAGCGAGAACATGAAGACGACATTTGCCGCAGCAGCCCTTGCCGCCGTTGCCGCGCTCACCGGCTGCTCGGTATCGACACCGTCGCCGGCGGACTCAACTCAGCCGTCCGCTTCGCCCTCGGTCCGGTCCAGCGATGGCAGCACGCCCCGTGCGTCAGCAACGTCAACAGGCGCCGGCAACGCGGCTGCGGGTACCAAGGAAGCCTGTGAACTCTTCAACACATTGTTCGCGGACTATGCTGCCGTTTCCCCCACCGATGCAAAAGGCTACGAGGACGTCTACCTGAAGGCCCAAGATGCCAAAGCCACGGTTTCCGGCGACCTTGAGGGACTCTTCGCCTCGCTCAGCCTGCTTGCGATCGACCACTCGGCTGCCGCTGAGTCCGGCGGCACGCCCGCCCAGGAGTCCAAGGACGCCGTGCGTGACGCCGTCTTCGCCAACTCGGGAACCTGCACGGCGGAAGGCGTCACGCTGCGCCTGTAGTGTGCCCGGTGCACAGCGTGAAAACAGGTGCTTGCAATCCGGCCGGATGTGGGGTAGACACGTAGGTTGTTTTGCCGTATCGTAGATATTTGCGTCTTCCCTGTTTACCTTCAGCCTTCATATAGCGGTGGGCTTTGCCTGGCAGCTGGCAATAAACGTGCCGTGACAACGTCACAGCATCGTCAGCGCGGGTCCCGGGTCATATAGCGGAACCGGATGGTAGCGCTGCGGAGTCACTCCGCAGGGTGCACAGCGGGGGAGATCTGAAAACGCCTGAAGGTCTGTGGAAGGATCCCTCTTGGTCGCCTCGAGCACCTCTAATAACGAAACCGCTAACACCGCCGACAGCACTGATGGTGCCACTCGCCGGCTCTCATTCGCAAAGATTCACGAACCTCTTGACGTTCCGAATCTGCTTGCCCTGCAGACAGACAGCTTCGACTGGCTGGTCGGCAATGAGCGCTGGCAGGCACGCGTGGCAAAGGCTGTCGAAGAAAACGATCTCAGCGTCGCCACCACGTCCGGCCTGTCGGACATCTTTGAAGAGATCTCCCCGATTGAGGACTTCCAGGGCACCATGTCCCTGAGCTTCTCCGATCCGGAGTTCGCTGACCCCAAGTACACAATGGCCGAGTGCAAGGACCGGGACGCAACGTACTCGGCTCCGCTGTACGTGAAGGCCGAGTTCATGAACAACAACACGGGCGAAATCAAGCAGCAGACCGTGTTCATGGGCGACTTCCCGCTGATGACCGAGAAGGGTACCTTCGTGGTCAACGGCACCGAGCGTGTCGTCGTCTCACAGCTGGTCCGTTCGCCGGGCGCCTACTTCGAGCGCGCCGCTGACAAGACCAGCGACAAGGACATCTTCACCGCCAAGATCATCCCGTCCCGCGGTGCCTGGTTCGAGCTCGAGATCGACAAGCGCGACCAGGTAGGTGTCCGCCTCGACCGCAAGCGCAAGCAGTCCGTCACCGTCCTGCTGAAGGCCCTCGGCTGGACCGAAGGCCAGATCCTCGAAGAGTTCGGCCAGTACGACTCCATGCGGGCAACCCTGGAGAAGGACGCCACCGAGACCCGCGAAGACGCCCTGCTGGACATCTACCGCAAGCTGCGTCCGGGCGAGCCGCCCACCGTCGAGGCTGCCCAGTCCCTGCTGGACAACCTGTACTTCAACTCCAAGCGCTACGATCTGGCCAAGGTTGGCCGCTACAAGATCAACCGCAAGCTCGGCATCGACCGCTCCCTTGGTGACAAGGAAGCCTCGGTCCTGCACGTTGAAGACATCGTTGCCATGATCAAGTTCCTCGTCGCGCTGCACGCCGGCGAGAAGACCATCAAGGGCACCCGCGATGGCCAGGAAGTGGACCTGCGCGTCGAAATCGACGATATCGACCACTTCGGCAACCGCCGCATCCGCGCCGTCGGCGAGCTCATCGAGAACCAGGTCCGCACCGGCCTGTCCCGCATGGAGCGCGTCGTCCGCGAGCGTATGACCACCCAGGACGTCGAGGCCATCACGCCGCAGACCCTGATCAACATCCGCCCTGTGGTTGCAGCCATCAAGGAGTTCTTCGGAACGTCCCAGCTGTCCCAGTTCATGGACCAGAACAACCCGCTCTCGGGCCTGACCCACAAGCGCCGCCTGTCCGCGCTTGGCCCGGGTGGTCTGTCCCGTGACCGTGCCGGCATGGAAGTCCGTGACGTGCACCCGTCCCACTACGGACGTATGTGCCCCATTGAAACTCCTGAAGGCCCGAACATCGGCCTGATCGGTTCGCTGGCGTCCTACGGCCGGATCAACCCGTTCGGTTTCATCGAAACCCCGTACCGGCTGGTCAAGGACGGCGTCGTGTCCGACGACGTCCAGTACCTGACGGCCGACGACGAGGCCGAGGTGCTGATCGCGCAGGCCAACGCCCCGCTGGACGAGAACAACAAGTTCGCCGAGGACACTGTCCTGGTCCGTGCCCGTGGTGGTGGAGGCGAGCCCGTCCTGGTTCCCGCCGCCGACGTCGAGTTCATGGACGTCTCCCCGCGCCAGATGGTGTCCGTGGCAACCGCCCTGATCCCGTTCCTGGAGCACGACGACGCCAACCGTGCACTCATGGGTGCCAACATGCAGCGCCAGGCCGTGCCGCTGGTCCGTTCCGAGGCCCCGTTCGTGGGTACCGGCATGGAACGCGCCGCCGCCGTTGACGCAGGTGACGTTGTCATCGCCAAGAAGGCCGGTGTGGTCACCGAGGTTTCCGCCGAGCTCGTCATCATGCTCAACGACGACGGCACCGAGACCAACTACCGCATCAACAAGTTCGCCCGCTCCAACCAGGGCAACTGCTACAACCACCGCGTCCTGGTGAACGAAGGCCAGCGCCTGGAAGTCGGCGGCATCATCGCCGACGGCCCGGCAACGGACCAGGGTGAACTTGCGCTTGGCAAGAACCTGCTCGTGGCATTCATGTCCTGGGAAGGCCACAACTTCGAGGACGCCATCATCCTCTCGCAGCGCATCGTTGCCGAGGACGTCCTTTCCTCCATCCACATCGAGGAGCACGAGATCGATGCCCGCGACACCAAGCTTGGTGCCGAGGAGATCACCCGTGACATCCCCAACGTGTCCGAGGAAGTCCTGGCCGGCCTGGACGAGCGCGGCATCATCCACATCGGTGCCGAGGTTGAAGCAGGCGACATCCTGGTTGGAAAGGTCACCCCGAAGGGTGAAACCGAACTGACCCCGGAAGAGCGCCTGCTGCGCGCCATCTTCGGTGAGAAGTCCCGCGAAGTGCGCGACACCTCCCTGAAGGTGCCGCACGGCGAGTCCGGCACCGTCATCGGCGTCCGCGTCTTCGACCGCGACAACGACGACGAGCTGCCCCCGGGCGTGAACCAGCTGGTCCGCGTCTACGTGGCTGCCAAGCGCAAGATCACCGACGGCGACAAGCTCGCCGGCCGCCATGGCAACAAGGGCGTTATCTCCAAGATCCTCCCGGTCGAGGACATGCCCTTCCTTGCCGACGGCACCCCCGTTGACATCGTCCTGAACCCGCTGGGTGTTCCGGGCCGCATGAACGTGGGCCAGGTGCTCGAAACGCACCTCGGCTGGGTTGCCAAGACCGGCTGGAAGATCGAAGGCGAGCCCGAGTGGGTCAAGCAGCTGCCGAACCTGCCGCGCGAGAGTGGCCCCACCACTGTTGCCACGCCGGTGTTCGACGGTGCCCGCGAAGAGGAAATCACGGGCCTGCTGGATTCCACCAACGTGACCCGTGACGGTGACCGCCTGATCAACTCCTCGGGCAAGACCCGCCTGTTTGACGGCCGCTCCGGCGAACCGTTCCCGGATCCGATCTCGGTCGGCTACATGTACATCCTGAAGCTCCACCACCTGGTGGACGACAAGATCCACGCGCGCTCCACCGGCCCGTACTCCATGATCACGCAGCAGCCGCTGGGTGGTAAGGCACAGTTCGGTGGCCAGCGCTTCGGTGAAATGGAAGTGTGGGCGCTCGAAGCTTATGGCGCCGCCTACACGCTCCAGGAGCTCCTCACGATCAAGTCGGATGACATCCACGGCCGCGTGAAGGTCTACGAAGCGATCGTCAAGGGCGAGAACATCCCCGAGCCGGGTGTTCCCGAATCCTTCAAGGTCTTGATCAAGGAAATGCAGTCGCTGTGCCTGAACGTGGAAGTGCTTTCCACGGACGGAACCACAATTGAAATGCGTGACTCTGATGACGCAGTCTTCACGGCTGCGGAAGAACTGGGCATCGATCTGTCTCGCGCAGAGCCCAGCTCCGTAGAAGAGGTCTAGCAGGAGGCTGACGACGGCGGGTGACCACCCGCCGTCGTACGCCCCCTCCCTCCTCCCGCACCCAGGGCGCCCGGTGGTTGAGCTGTCGAAACCCCGGCGCCGTCAAGACTTCAGAATTTAGAGAACAAGAGAGAACAGGGACCATATGTCCAGCGAATCCTCCTTCGGCCTCATGCAGATCGGCCTCGCCACCGCGGAAGACATCCGCGGCTGGTCGTACGGCGAGGTTAAGAAGCCGGAAACCATCAACTACCGCACGCTCAAGCCCGAGAAGGACGGCCTCTTCTGCGAGAAGATCTTCGGCCCGTCCCGGGACTGGGAGTGCTACTGCGGCAAGTACAAGCGCGTGCGCTTCAAGGGCATCATCTGTGAGCGCTGTGGCGTCGAAGTCACCCGCGCCAAGGTCCGCCGTGAGCGCATGGGCCACATCGAGCTGGCCGCTCCCGTCACGCACATCTGGTACTTCAAGGGTGTTCCGTCCCGCCTGGGCTACCTCCTTGACCTGGCTCCGAAGGACCTCGAAAAGGTCATCTACTTCGCCGCCTACATGATCACCAGCGTCGACGAGGCCGCCCGCCACGAGGAACTGCCCAACCTGCAGGTTGAGCACGACATCGAGAAGAAGCAGCTGATCGACAACCGCGACGCCGACATCGCCGCGATCGCCCGCGACCTCGAAGGCGAAATCGCACGCCTCGAGGGCGAAGGCGCCAAGGCAGCGGACAAGAAGAAGGCCCGCGACTCCGCCGACCGCCAGATGGCCAACGTGCGCAAGCGCGCCGACGCCGACATCGAGCGCCTCGAGCAGGTCTGGGACCGCTTCAAGAACCTCAAGGTCGCGGACCTCGAAGGTGACGAAGGCCTGTACCGCGAACTGCGCGACCGCTACGGCATGTACTTCGAAGGCTCCATGGGTGCCGAGGCCATCAAGAAGCGTCTTGAGAACTTCGACATGCAGGCTGAGTCCGACCTGCTGCGCGACATCATCGCCAACGGCAAGGGCCAGCGCAAGACCCGCGCCCTCAAGCGCCTGAAGGTGGTCAACGCGTTCCTGACCACCAACAACAGCCCGCTCGGCATGGTGCTCGACGCCGTCCCGGTGATCCCGCCGGAACTGCGCCCGATGGTCCAGCTGGACGGTGGCCGCTTCGCGACCTCCGACCTGAACGACCTCTACCGCCGCGTGATCAACCGGAACAACCGCCTCAAGCGCCTGCTTGACCTTGGTGCTCCGGAGATCATCGTCAACAACGAGAAGCGCATGCTTCAGGAAGCTGTTGACAGCCTCTTCGACAACGGCCGCCGCGGCCGTCCGGTCACCGGACCGGGCAACCGTCCGCTGAAGTCCTTGAGCGACATGCTCAAGGGCAAGCAGGGCCGTTTCCGCCAGAACCTCCTCGGCAAGCGCGTCGACTACTCCGGCCGTTCGGTCATCGTCGTCGGCCCGCAGCTGAAGCTGCACCAGTGCGGCCTGCCCAAGCAGATGGCCCTGGAGCTCTTCAAGCCGTTCGTGATGAAGCGCCTGGTTGACCTCAACCACGCCCAGAACATCAAGTCGGCCAAGCGGATGGTGGAGCGCTACCGCCCGCAGGTCTGGGACGTTCTCGAAGAGATCATCACCGAACACCCGGTGCTGCTCAACCGTGCACCTACCCTGCACCGCCTGGGCATCCAGGCGTTCGAGCCGCAGCTTGTTGAAGGCAAGGCAATCCAGCTGCACCCGCTGGTTTGTGGCGCGTTCAACGCAGACTTCGACGGTGACCAGATGGCAGTCCACCTGCCGCTGAGCCCCGAAGCGCAGGCTGAGGCCCGCATCCTGATGCTGTCCTCGAACAACATCCTGAAGCCCTCCGACGGACGCCCGGTCACCCTGCCCTCGCAGGATATGATCATCGGCCTCTACCACCTGACCACCAAGCGCAAGGGTTCAGCCGGCGAAGGCCGCATCTTCGGTTCGGTTTCGGAAGCCATCATGGCGTTCGACGCCCGCGAGCTGCACCTGAACTCGCAGGTCAAGATCCGGCTCGAAGGCTTCGTGCCCTACGCCGGCTGGGAAGCTCCGGAAGGCTGGGAGCAGGGTCAGCCCGCTCTCGTCCAGACCTCCCTGGGCCAGGTCCTCTTCAACGAGACCCTGCCCGAGGACTACCCCTGGGTCGAGGCTGTTGCCGACAAGGGCGAGCTGTCCCGGATCGTCAACGACCTCGCCGAGCGCTACCCGAAGGTCGTCACCGCGGCAACGCTGGACAACCTGAAGGACGCCGGTTTCTACTGGGCCACCCGCTCAGGCGTCACGGTTGCCATCTCCGACATCGAGGTCCCGGCTGCCAAGCCGGAAATCCTTGCCGGTTACGAGGAACGGGCCGCCAAGATCCAGGGCCAGTACGACAAGGGCCTGATCGACGACGACGAGCGTCGCCAGGAACTGATCGAGATCTGGAACAAGGCCACCAACGACATCGCCTCGGTGATGCGCGAGAGCCTGTCACCGATGAACACCATCAACCGCATGGTGTCCTCCGGTGCACGTGGTAACTGGATGCAGGTCCGCCAGATCGCGGGTATCCGTGGCCTGGTGGCCAACCCGAAGGGCGAGATCATCCCGCGCCCCATCAAGTCCTCCTACCGTGAGGGCCTGTCGGTGCTGGAATACTTCATCGCCACGCACGGTGCCCGTAAGGGCCTGGCCGATACCGCCCTGCGTACCGCCAACTCGGGTTACCTGACCCGTCGCCTGGTGGACGTCTCGCAGGACGTCATCGTCCGTGAAGAAGACTGCGGCACCGAGCGCGGCTTGGTCACGCCCATCGCCGTCGCCGATTCCAACGGTGAGCTCGTCCTGGACGAGAACGTCGAGAACAGCGCCTACGCCCGTACGCTGGCCGTCGACGTCGTGGACTCCGAGGGCAATGTCCTCGCAGCCGCCGGCACCGACTGCGGCGACGTCGTCATCGCGGAACTCTTCAAGGCAGGCATCACCGAGGTCAAGGTCCGCTCGGTCCTCACCTGTGAGTCCAGCGTCGGCACCTGCGCCCTGTGCTACGGCCGTTCGCTGGCCACCGGCAAGACTGTGGACATCGGCGAGGCCGTGGGCATCATTGCCGCACAGTCCATCGGTGAACCCGGTACCCAGCTGACCATGCGTACGTTCCACACCGGTGGTGCAGTTTCCGCCGGCGGTGGCGACGACATCACCCAGGGTCTGCCCCGTATCCAGGAGCTCTTCGAAGCCCGTACTCCGAAGGGTGTCGCGCCGATTGCCGAAGCAGCCGGCCGCATCACCATCGAAGAGTCCGAGCGCCAGATGCGCCTGGTCATCACCCCGGATGACGGAACGGAAGAGATCGCTTACCCGGTCCTGCGCCGTTCACGCCTGCTCATCGAAGACGGTGACCACGTCACCGTTGGCCAGAAGCTGATCAACGGTCCCGTGGACCCCAAGCAGGTCCTGCGCATCATGGGTCCGCGTGCCGCCCAGAAGTTCCTGGTGGACGAGGTCCAGGGCGTCTACCGCAGCCAGGGCATCGGTATCCACGACAAGCACGTCGAGGTTATCGTCCGCCAGATGCTGCGGCGCGTCACGGTCATCGAGTCCGGTGAATCGGACTTGCTGCCCGGCGAGCTCGCCGAGCGGAGCCGGTTCGAGGAGGCCAACCGCCGCGTTGTGTCCGAGGGCAAGACTCCGGCTTCCGGACGTCCTGAGCTCATGGGCATCACCAAGGCGTCGCTGGCCACCGAGTCCTGGCTCTCGGCCGCTTCCTTCCAGGAGACCACCCGCGTCCTGACGCAGGCGGCCATGGAAGGCAAGAGCGATCCGCTGCTTGGCCTGAAGGAGAACGTCATCATCGGTAAGCTGATCCCCGCCGGCACGGGCCTCCCGCGCTACACGGAGGTCACGGTCGAGCCCACTGAAGAAGCGAAGGCCAACCTGTTCACCGGCCCCAGCGCATTCAGCGATTTCTCGTACGACACCCTGGGCGGTGACGGAGCTCCCGAGTTCCACGCCATCCCGCTGGATGACTACGACCTCGGCAACGACTTCCGCTAACCAGCAGAAGCCGGCTTAGCCGAAAGGGATGGTCCCGCACCGCACGGTGGGGGACCATCCCCCTTTAACCCGTCGATTAAGGCCTGGACACTGTCCGTGGTAGACTGGTTACCAATTGTTATTGTGGCAGTGGATGAGTGCGCCGGTATCAGCTGAAAGGCTGGGCCAGAGCGACGTTTCCGGTTTGCAGGGTTCTTGTGCAACGTATGCCACATTTTTGCATGCCTAGGGACTGATGGGATCGCAAGCTCCTTCCCGGTATGCGATCCGACTATTAAAGGCTTCGCCTTCGCCGCCATGAAGATCCTCTTCAGGGCTCGGGCGGCGGGGCAACGCAACAAGAGAGTGGCCGGAAACAGCCACTCCGGATAAAACGGAGAACACGAGAGTGCCTACGATTAACCAGCTGGTCCGCAAGGGCCGCACGCCTAAGGTCTCAAAGACCAAGGCTCCCGCGCTTAAGGGCAGCCCCATGCGCCGCGGTGTTTGCACCCGCGTTTACACCACCACCCCGAAGAAGCCGAACTCGGCTCTGCGTAAGGTGGCGCGTGTTCGCCTCAACGGCGGCGTGGAAGTTACCGCCTACATCCCCGGTGTTGGCCACAACCTGCAGGAGCACTCCATTGTGCTCGTCCGCGGTGGTCGTGTTAAGGACCTCCCCGGTGTCCGCTACAAGATCGTCCGTGGCGCCCTTGATACCCAGGGCGTGAAGAACCGTAAGCAGGCCCGCAGCCGCTACGGCGCAAAGATGGAGAAGAAGTAATATGCCTCGCAAGGGTCCGGCCCCCAAGCGGCCGCTCGTTTCGGATCCGGTTTACGGCTCCCCGCTGGTAACCCAGCTCATCAACAAGGTGCTTGTTGACGGCAAGAAGTCCACTGCAGAGCGCATCGTCTACGGTGCCCTCGAAGGCGCACGCGCCAAGTCCGGTGGCGACCCCGTCGCAGCGCTGAAGAAGGCCATGGACAACGTCAAGCCTTCGCTTGAAGTTCGCTCCCGCCGCGTCGGTGGCGCCACCTACCAGGTCCCGGTTGAGGTCAAGCCGGGCCGCTCCACCGCACTCGCCCTGCGCTGGCTGGTTGGCTACTCCAAGGCCCGCCGCGAAAAGACGATGACCGAGCGCCTCCAGAACGAAATCCTGGATGCGTCCAACGGTCTCGGTGCCGCTGTGAAGCGTCGCGAAGACACCCACAAGATGGCCGAGTCCAACAAGGCCTTCGCACACTACCGCTGGTAATACTCCCCGGGCGCCGCCGGCTCAACAGAGCCGGCGGCGAACGTGTAGTCCATCCCAAAAGGAGACCCCGTGGCACAGGACGTGCTTACCGACCTTAGTAAGGTCCGCAACATCGGCATCATGGCCCACATTGATGCCGGCAAGACCACCACAACCGAGCGCATCCTGTTCTACACGGGTGTGAACCACAAGATCGGCGAAACGCACGACGGCGCTTCGACCACTGACTGGATGGAACAGGAAAAGGAACGCGGCATCACCATCACGTCTGCCGCCGTGACCTGCTTCTGGGAGAACAACCAGATCAACATCATCGACACCCCCGGCCACGTTGACTTCACGGTTGAGGTTGAGCGCTCCCTGCGCGTCCTCGACGGTGCAGTTGCCGTCTTTGATGGCAAGGAAGGCGTTGAGCCGCAGTCGGAAACCGTTTGGCGCCAGGCTGACAAGTACAACGTTCCGCGTATCTGCTTCGTCAACAAGATGGACAAGCTCGGTGCTGACTTCTACTTCACCGTAGACACCATCATCAGCCGCCTCGGTGCCAAGCCGCTGGTCATGCAGCTGCCCATCGGTGCCGAGAACGACTTCATCGGCGTCGTCGACCTGCTTTACATGCGTGCCCTGGTTTGGCCGGGCGACGCCAAGGGCGACGTGACCATGGGTGCCAAGTACGAAATCCGCGAGATCCCTGCCGACCTGCAGGAAAAGGCTGAAGAGTACCGCGCGAACCTCGTTGAGACGGTCGCCGAGTCCTCTGAGGAACTCATGGAGAAGTACCTCGAGGGCGAAGAGATCTCGATCGACGAGCTCAAGGCCGGCATCCGCAAAATGACCATCAACTCCGAGCTGTACCCGATCTTCTGTGGCTCCGCCTTCAAGAACCGCGGCGTCCAGCCGATGCTCGATGCCGTGGTGGACTACCTGCCGAACCCGCTCGACGTCCCCCCGATGGTCGGCCACGATCCTCGCGACGAAGAGAAGGAACTGACCCGCAAGCCTTCCTCGGAAGAGCCCTTCTCGGCTCTGGCCTTCAAGATTGCGGCCCACCCCTTCTTCGGCCAGCTCACCTTCATCCGCGTGTACTCCGGTCACGTGGAAGCAGGCGCCCAGGTGGTCAACTCCACCAAGGGCAAGAAGGAGCGCATCGGCAAGCTGTTCCAGATGCACGCCAACAAGGAAATGCCCGTCGAGGGTGCTACCGCCGGCCACATCTATGCAGCCATCGGTCTGAAGGACACCACCACGGGCGACACCCTGTGCGATGCCAACAACCAGATCGTGCTCGAGTCCATGAGCTTCCCGGAGCCCGTGATCTCGGTTGCCATCGAGCCGAACACCAAGGGTGACCAGGAGAAGCTCTCCACGGCCATCCAGAAGCTCTCCGCTGAGGACCCCACCTTCCAGGTGTCCCTCAACGAAGACACCGGTCAGACCATCATCGCCGGCATGGGCGAGCTCCACCTGGACATCCTGGTGGACCGCATGCGCCGCGAATTCAAGGTCGAGGCCAACGTGGGCAAGCCCCAGGTTGCTTACCGCGAAACCATCAAGCGCGCCGTCGAACGCCACGACTACACGCACAAGAAGCAGACCGGTGGTTCGGGCCAGTTCGCAAAGATCCAGATCGCGATCGAGCCGCTGGACACCGCCGAGGGCGAGCTGTACGAGTTTGAGAACAAGGTCACCGGTGGCCGCGTTCCCCGCGAGTACATCCCGTCCGTTGACGCGGGCATCCAGGATGCGCTGAACGACGGCGTCCTGGCCGGCTACCCGGTTGTCGGCATCAAGGCCACGCTGATTGACGGCGCGTACCACGATGTTGACTCTTCGGAAATGGCGTTCAAGATCGCCGGCCGCATGGCTTTCAAGGAAGCTGCGCGCAAGGCGAACCCGGTTCTGCTTGAACCGCTGATGGATGTCGAGGTCCGCACCCCTGAGGAATACATGGGTGAAGTTATCGGTGACCTCAACTCCCGCCGTGGCCAGATGCAGTCCATGGAAGATGCACAGGGCGTCAAGGTCATCCGTGCGCACGTTCCGCTGTCCGGCATGTTCGGCTACATCGGTGACCTGCGCTCGAAGACCCAGGGCCGTGCTGTGTACTCCATGACGTTCAACAGCTACGCCGAGGTCCCGAAGGCAGTTGCCGACGAGATCATCCAGAAGACCCGCGGCGAGTAGTCCTTCGGACTTTTCGCAGCGAAAAACTCGGGTGCGCTTGCCGGTTACGGAAAGCACAGCCGGTGCAGGTGGCCGGGGCACGGTCGGATTCGTCCGGTCAAGCCGGTTCCCGGCCATCTGCACGAACAGGCTCTAGGGACTAGTATTAGTTCCTGAATCTGCAATTTCACCAATCCAAAGCCCCCCAAGTAGACTTACCTGAGTTTCTGCCGCGACAAGAGCGGCAGGAGGGTATGTCATTTGAAAACGTTCTAGGAGGAACCTGTGGCAAAGGCAAAGTTCGAGCGGACTAAGCCGCACGTCAACATCGGCACCATTGGTCACGTTGACCACGGTAAGACGACGCTGACGGCCGCCATTTCCAAGGTGCTGTACGACAAGTACCCGACTCTCAACGAGAAGCGTGACTTCGCGTCGATCGACTCTGCACCCGAAGAGCGTCAGCGCGGTATTACCATCAACATCTCCCACGTGGAGTACCAGACCGAGAAGCGTCACTACGCACACGTTGACGCCCCCGGCCACGCTGACTACATCAAGAACATGATCACCGGTGCTGCCCAGATGGACGGCGCAATCCTCGTGGTTGCCGCCACCGACGGCCCGATGGCTCAGACCCGCGAGCACGTTCTGCTGGCCCGCCAGGTTGGTGTTCCCTACCTGCTGGTCGCGCTGAACAAGGCCGACATGGTTGACGACGAAGAGCTCCTCGACCTCGTCGAAATGGAAGTTCGCGAGCTCCTGAGCTCGCAGGGCTTCGATGGCGACAACGCTCCGGTTGTCCGCGTCTCCGGCCTGAAGGCCCTGGAAGGCGACCCCGAGTGGGTCAAGTCCGTTGAGGACCTGATGGCTGCAGTCGACGAGTCCGTTCCGGACCCCGTACGTGACCGCGACAAGCCGTTCCTGATGCCGATCGAAGACGTCTTCACCATCACCGGTCGTGGCACCGTTGTTACGGGCCGCGCCGAGCGTGGAACCCTCGCCATCAACTCCGAGGTCGAGATCGTCGGCATCCGCCCGGTCCAGAAGACCACGGTTACCGGTATCGAGATGTTCCACAAGCAGCTCGACGAAGCATGGGCCGGCGAGAACTGTGGCCTCCTTCTCCGCGGTCTGAAGCGCGACGATGTCGAGCGTGGCCAGGTTGTCGTCAAGCCGGGTTCCATCACCCCGCACACCGACTTCGAGGCCAACGTCTACATCCTCTCCAAGGACGAAGGCGGACGTCACAACCCGTTCTACTCCAACTACCGCCCGCAGTTCTACTTCCGCACCACGGACGTAACCGGCGTTATCACCCTGCCCGAGGGCACGGAAATGGTTATGCCCGGCGACAACACTGAGATGACCGTTGCGCTCATCCAGCCCATCGCAATGGAAGAGGGCCTCGGCTTCGCAATCCGTGAAGGCGGCCGCACCGTTGGTTCGGGACGTGTCACCAAGATCATCAAGTAGTTTCTGCTGATCACGGACCATCCGAATCCTTGATTCGGTAATCCACAGGAAACCCCGCTGCCCAGTGCAGCGGGGTTTTCTTTTGCTACCATTTATCCAGTCGTTTGATAAATAAATGGGGATCGTTGTCTTATGGAAGAAGGCCCGACATGAGGGACGAGTCGTATGCCGCAGGGTACCGCGCCGGTCATCTGCAGGGGTGGCTGGACGCCATGGCTCAAGTAGATCAAATGCGGCGTCCGGCCAATGCGGACCAACCCGCGGCGCAGGAAGTGAACCCGGCGCGGGTCTCTGTGGACGCGGCTCCTCCTGTGCTTCCGCCAGTTGCCGGAACGCTCGCTGCGGCAGCCGCTTTCGGGCAGCCCGCACCGGCATCCTCCGCACTGACCCGGCAGGCCGACGCCGACCGGTTGGGAAATGTCTCCGGCCCCGGACGGGCGGTACCGCCGCGGCCCCCCGCGCCAGTCCCATCGGGTGCCCGTGCCGTGCCGCGTGCCGTCACGCCGGCCGAGCGCCAGGCGCGCCGGGAACGCCGGGACCGGCAGAACATCAACATCACGCTCTACGTCGCAAGCATGCTCCTGGTGGCGGCTGCGGCACTCTTCGTCGGGAGCAGTTTGCCCCCGATGCTGCGCTTCGCCGGTGTAGGAGCCGTCACCGCAACGTTCTACTGTCTGGGCTTCGGGCTGCATGCAAAGATCGCCCGGTTGAGGCCGGCCGCCGTTGCCTTCACCGGCACCGGGCTGGCGCTGGTGCCGGTTTCGGGCCTGGCACTGTACAACTTTGCCTGGCACAACGGGCCGGCCACCTGGTTGCTGACGTCCCTGCTGGGGACCGCTGCTTATGTGGCGGCCGCCATCAGGCTGGACAGTAAAGTCCTGACCTACCTCTCGTTGACGTTTGTGGTGTCGACGGCGTGGTCGGGGGTTGCTGTCCTCGGAGGAGCACTCGTTTGGTATTTCGCGGCCATGATCAGCGTGGCCGTGGCCTTCACGTTGTTGTCGCATCGGCGCCCGTCTCGGCTGCCGCCTATTTTCGCCGGGCCGCTTGCCGCACTGCACCCCTATGTGGTGCCAAGTGTCGCGGTTGCGGCCACGTTATCGCCGTTCCTGCCCGGTGGCCCGGGATTGACCAAGGCCGAGTATGCGCTGGTCGTCGGCGCCTGCGGGGCATACTTCGCCGTGTTTGCAGTGACGACGGCTGGTCTGCGGGTGGCGTATTTCAGCGCCGCGAGGGTGGCTCTGACAATCGCGGCCACGGTGGGGATCTGGCACGTGTCAGGACGCGGGACGGTCGCCCTGTTCACCCTTGCCGTTGTGGTCGGCGCCCAGGCAGTGGCAGTGGCATTCATGGGCGGACACCTTGAAGGCTGGATCACGCGGGCATCAAGCGGGTCCGGCGGGCACCAACGGACGGTCGACGCCGGCCCGCAGGCGGGCACGGCACGCTGGCGGCGTGACGCGTTCGTCACGTTCGGCATCCAGTTCGCGGCCACGGCCGGCTACGCGCTGGCCGTCGTCGTCGCGGGCTTCTTCCTCCCGGCCAGGATATCTGCAAGTCCTGTGCCACTGTGGCTTCCAGTCCTACTGAGCCTTGTCACAGGCTTCGCGCTGGCTGCCAGGCTTCGCGGCCGCGCGGAGATCGCGCCACTCCCGGCACTGTTGCTGGCAGCCCTCGTCAGCCATCACCTCGGTGAGGGCGTGTTTGCGCTGATGGTGTTCCTGGCCTGCGTCTTTTGGGCAGTCCGGGCCTACGTGGCGGACGGGGCACTGCGGCACCGCATGGTGCTCAACGCGCGCCTGGCCTGTACGGTGCTGGCTCCTGCGCTGGCAGCAGCCCTGACCGAAGGCGCCGGGCAGAACCGGGCCGTGTGGTTCACGTTGCTGATCGCGGCGGCTGTGCAGCAACTTCTCTCTGCGGCGATGCAGCGTTTCGGAATAAGGGCCCTGGCGCCCAGCATGAGCCTGGTCGGCTTCACGCTCCTCGGCCTCGGGAGCATCGCCAGCCTCTCGTCAGTCGCGGGCCTCGGGTCCCAGGGGCTGGTGTGGGCGTCAGCGCTGATCCTGCTCACGGCTGCTCTCGTGACCGGCTTCTTGTTGACCGGCAAACCTGCGGACTGGCGCAACTGGCGGCCCGGCGCCGGAGAGGTACTGGCGCCGGTGGTGGGCGCGATGCTTGCGGCGTTCGCGTTTGGCAGGCTGACGGAGGGGGCCGGGAATGTGGTCCTCTTGCTGCTGCTGGCGTACCTGGTGGCTTCTGCGTCCAGGCTCCCGGCGCTGGGGCACCGGTGGGCTTATTGGTGGGTCGCCCGGTCGACAGGGACCGTTTTGGTGTTGACGGCGTCCTCCCAGTTGCAGCACAGCACCGGCAGCCTCGTTGTCGGAGGGGAGGCGCTGCATCCGGCCACCGTTCTCGTCGCCGCCCTCTTTGCCCAGCTGTCCCTGCCGTTGGGCGCGAAGATCCTGCGACGGGCCCCGTCGGGCGTAGTTTTCGACGCTGCCGGTGTCATCGTGCTGCAGCTCGCCGCCTGTGCTGTCCTGGCGCTCCAGGCATCCGGGAGCTGGCAGCACCTTGCTGCCGTGTCCGGAGCTGCAGTTTCCGCCGCACTGACTGCCTACGTCCTGCGGACGGAGCCGGCCGCTGGAGTCTTTGCCCCTGTGTCCTTCATTGTTCTCGCGGGCCTGTCGCTCGGAAATGCCCGGGCAATGGAGGTTCTGCTGGGTGTCTTCGCGGTGTTTGCCGGCGTCATGGTGGCAGCGGTGCCCCGGCCTCGGAGCAAAGGGTGGTACTTCGTTGCCGCGCGCGTCCTGACTGCCGTCCTTGCCTTGGTGCTCAGCGACGACGTGACGGCGTCACCCACCGCTGTTTCCGTAACGTTTGCGCTCGTCCTTGCTGCCCAGCATGTCATTCGCTGGTTGATGCGTTTCCGGCTCGCTGCCGTGCCCTTCCAGCAGGCCGCCGTGTGGATCACCCTTGCAGGCCAGGCTCTGCTGCCCTTGGTGTACGCCGTGCAGCACGGGGCGTTGCGGCTTGGCCCGACCCTTGGTGCTCCGCTGCCGGGCGGTGGAACCGGGGTGGACGGCGCCGGCCGTTGGGTGTTGCTTCTAGAGCTCGGGCTGCTGGTGGTGTCGGCCGCCGTGGCCCGCAGGCTGTTCGTTGCCCGGGGTGCGCTGTACTTCGGCGTTTACGGGCTGCTCTTCGGCGTATTGTCCCTCAGCCCGGTGGTTGCTTTCGGGGACGTGGCTGCCTTCAGCTTCACCGGGACAGCCGTTGTGCTTCTGCTCCTGGGCCTTGCGGCAGCCGCCGCCGGTCCGGAGTGGCAGCGCCGCAGTGTCTCTACGGGCCCGGAGCGCCGCCTGTGGCTCGCCGCAGCAGGAACGTTCACCGCTGCGGCGTTGGCTGTGTCGCCCCAGGCTTCCCACTGGGTTCCGGGCGCTTCCGTGCTTGCCGTTGCAACGGTCCTGCTGACGGCGTCCCATGTGGAAGCGAGGCCGCTCCTCTATCCGCCGGCTGCGGCCGCCGTGCTCGGC
The DNA here is from genome assembly GCF_030209295.1 of Pseudarthrobacter sp. lyk4-40-TYG-27. Classification (NCBI taxonomy): domain Bacteria; kingdom Bacillati; phylum Actinomycetota; class Actinomycetes; order Micrococcales; family Micrococcaceae; genus Pseudarthrobacter; species Pseudarthrobacter sp. lyk4-40-TYG-27. Next base: position 95,684 of record NZ_JARVSH010000004.1, on the reverse strand, counting down.
GGAGCCTTCATGCTGGCGGCCGCCTGGCTGGGAGAATCCGAGGGCAATCGCCCGGGGGAGTGGGCACAGTACCTGCCATGGCTGGCAGGGCCAGGCGTGGCGGCAGCGGGGCTCTACGCCGTGCGCCGGGCACGGTCCAGGGCCCTAACGGATGATCCGTTCCGGCGCTGGTCCTTGGCCGGCGGCGCTTTCGCCGGCCTTCTCCTGGCAGCGCTTGCGGGCCTCTACCGTGATGGAACTTCCTGGACCGGTGTGGGCGTCCTCGTTGCCGCCGCCGCTGTTGCTGTCGCCGAAGCGACACCCCGCATGCACCGGCCTGCAGCGGAGCTGGCGGCATTCGCGATCGTGGCTGCTGTCCAGCGGGCCGCCCTGTTCGAGTTCGGCGCAGTCCAAGGACTCCTGCCGTGGCCAGCCGATTCCCACGCGGACCCCTTCTGGGTGGCGCAGTGGTACATGCTGCTGGCCTCCGTGCTGGCTGGCCTGCGATACCTGGCGAACAGTCGCACCATCGGCCGGCGCTACGTGTGTGCCGCCGCGGCGCTGCTCAGCCTGTCAGGGGCGGGCACGGTGTTCGGGGGTGAAGCCTCACAGCAGTTGTGGGTACTGGTGTGGCTCGCCGTGCTTCTGGTCGCCGGGCTGGTCCTTGGTGACAGGCTCTTTGTCAGGTGGGGCGCCGCTGGGATTGCCGTCTGCGTCCTTTGGGCAATGCGGCAGTACACGTTTGCGCTCCTGACCGTGGTGGCCGTCGGCCTTATTGCTATTGCGGTCTGGCGCCTCAACCGTGGCAACGCTGGTGAGGACAAGGCCGGGAACGCGCCCTGATACTGTTTCAGCACTGAAAGGAGTCCATCATGGGGTGGCTTATTTTCCTGATCATCGCGGTTGTCGTCGTCGCCGGGGCGTTTTGGGCCAAAAGATATTTCCGGCACGAGATCGATCGCGCCAAACGGATCAACAGGTCCAACAAGAACCCGTAACACCGTGCGGAGCAGATTCGCTGGTACACCGTAGTCCTACTTTTCGGTATACCTAAATTCGCGCTATCCTCGTCTTGTAGATGCCCGCAACGATGAGGACACGTAATGGCTGCTCCCACACTGACGGCCGGACCTGCAGGCCCCAAGGCCTGGTCCCGGCTCCTGCTGCTCGGACCCGCCTTTGTGGCGGCCATCGCGTACGTGGACCCGGGCAATGTCGCCGCAAACCTGACGGCCGGGGCCAACTTCGGGTACCTGCTGGTGTGGGTCCTCGTGGCCGCCAACGCCATGGCGGTGCTGATCCAGTACCAATCCGCGAAGCTTGGTCTGGCCACCGGCATGAGCCTGCCGGAAATCCTGGGCAAGCGCCTGGGTACCCGGCGCCGCCGCGCCTACTGGGCCCAGGCAGAGCTTGTGGCCGGGGCAACGGACATGGCCGAAGTGATCGGTGGCGCTGTGGCGCTGAACCTCCTTTTCGGAGTGCCCCTGCTGGCCGGTGGATTCATCATTGGTGTTGCCTCCATGCTGTTGCTGGCCCTTCAATCGCACCGCAGCCAGAAGTCCTTCGAGATCGCCATCCTGACGCTCCTGGGCGTGATAGCGGTGGGGTTCGTCTCGGGCCTGTTCGTCAGCCCGCCTGACGCGGGCGGTGCGCTGGCCGGCCTTGTCCCGCGGTTCGAGGGGACAGACACGGTTCTGCTGGCCGCCAGCATGCTCGGGGCAACGGTCATGCCGCACGCGATCTACCTGCACTCGGCCCTGGCACGGGACCGCCATGGCTTCTCGCCTGATCCCGGGGTCCGGTCCAGGCTCATTCGGGCAACGCGCGTTGACGTCGCCGGTGCCCTGCTTCTTGCCGGAATCGTCAATATCGCCATGCTGCTGCTGGCCGCCACCAGCCTCCGCGGGGTGGAAGGAACCGACACCATTGCCGGGGCGCATGCTGCTGTGACGTCGGCACTCGGGCCGGTGATCGGCGTCGTCTTTGCCGTAGGCCTCCTTGCCTCCGGCCTGGCCTCCACCTCGGTTGGCTGCTACGCCGGAGCCACGATCATGGGCGGCCTCCTGAAGGTGAGGGTGCCCCTCCTGGTCCGGCGGATCATCACCTTGATCCCGGCACTGGTGGTCCTGGGTGCCGGGATAGAGCCGACGCTTGCCCTCGTCTTGAGCCAGGTGCTCCTCAGCTTCGGGATTCCATTCGCGCTGATCCCCCTGATCCGGCTCACCGGCAGCCGCGAAGTGATGGGCATCCACGTGGATTCCAAGCCGCTGCGGCTTGCCGGTTGGACCAGTGCCGCGCTGATCGTCGGACTGAACTGTGTCCTGATCGTCCTCACGGTGTCCGGACATAGCTGAGCCGGCGCCGGCAGCCCTGCGCTAGCTGTCCCGGCGTGCCCGGGCCCGCGAGAGGGCCTGGTACCAGTAGAAGGACTTCTTGGGGGTCCGTTCAAGGGTCTCAAAGTCCACATGCACCAGGCCGAAGCGCTGCGAGTAGCCGGCTGCCCACTCGAAGTTGTCCATCAGGGTCCACACGTAGTAGCCGCGCAGGTCCACGCCCTCCGCAATACCGCCGGGCGCCGTGGCCTCCAGCGCAGTTCCCAGGTGCGTCGCCAGGTAGTCCACCCGGTCGGCGTCGTCCAAAGTCTCGGACACGCGGTCGGGCTCGGGGAAGCTGGCCCCGCCCTCGGTGATGTACACCGGCGGCAGGGCATCGCCGTAACGGTCCCGCATTTCCTGCAGCAGGATCCCCAAATGGTGTGGCGCCACCGGCCAGCCGAAACCGGTGCTGCCGTACTCCGGATACCCCACTTCGTGGAAGGGAAGCTTGGCCAGTTCCTGGTGCATGTCCGCCGGCAGGGGCGTAATGCCGGGCCCCAGCGCCACCTTGACCGGGAAATAGTAGTTGAGCCCATAGAAATCCAGCGGCTGGTGGATGGTCTTCAGGTCTGCGTCGGAGATCCTGCCGATAGAACGCAACCACGGCCTGGCATACAACGGCAGGGACGGGTAGCGGCCCAGCAGGACGGGGTCGGCATACAGCCGGTTCATCAGCAGGTCGTACAGGTGGGCGACCATCCGATCGCCGATCTTCCGGGACGCTGGCCTGACCGGTGAGTGCAGGTTCGTCAGTCCGATGCCGCCAACAACTCCGGCGGCCCGCAGCGCCTGAACCCCCAATCCGTGCGCCAGGAGCTGGTTGTGGATGGCGGGCAAGGCATCGAACATCAGGCGGCGTCCAGGTGCATGCACCCCTAAGGCATAACCGTTCAGGGTTACCGATACGGGCTCATTGAGGGTGACCCACTGCGGCACCCGGTCCCCGAACCGCTCGCCGGCCGCCCTGGCGTACTCGGCGAAGCGATGCGCCGTGTCCCGGTTCAGCCAGCCGCCCCGGTGCTCCAGCGGCAAAGGAGTGTCCCAGTGGTAGAGAGTGGCCATGGGGGAGATGCCGGCCCCGAGGAGTTCGTCGATCAGCCGGTCGTAGAAATCCAGTCCCTGGGCGTTGAAGCTGCCCTGGCCGTCGGGCTGGATGCGGGGCCAGGAGAGCGAGAAGCGGTACGAGCCAACGCCGAGCTCCTTGAGCAGCGCCACATCTTCGGGCAACCTGTTGTAGTGGTCGCAGGCGACGGCGGGGGAGTGGCCGTCCAGGATTGCCCCGGGCTTTTCGGCGAAGGCGTCCCACCCGGAGGGTCCCCGGCCATCCGCCTTGAGGGAGCCTTCGATCTGGAACGCCGCAGCCGCAACACCCAGGGTGAACGACGGCGGCACCCGCCCGGCCAGTTCGGTCACCGATTCCGTGCCTTCCATGGTCATGCCCCTATCATCCAGTGGCTTCCGGTCCACGGCAATGGCAGTTCATGGGGCTGAAAAGCGGCGATTCGCATCTGGCAGGGTTTTCCGGCATACTAGATGAGTTGTTCAAGCGCTTCTTCGCGTCCCGATCCGGATAATGCCGGGTGCAGGGTCCAAGCTGAAGACCAAACATAACCCACCCCCATGGAACTGCGGATTCATATGCGCGCCCAGCGCGACACGCCCGACCGCGGGGGTCGGTTACGCCGGCAAGGTGAGGAACCCGGATTTATCCGGATTCAGTTTGTGCGGCGGATGGTGGTTACGACCTCAAATGCTTCGGCAGCCATACAACAGGTAAGTGAACAGGGCAGCCCTAAACCGGGGAAGCACAGACTGAAAGAGAGTCAGGCGACATGGCGGGACAAAAAATCCGCATCCGGCTGAAGTCATACGACCACGAGGTCATTGACGTTTCAGCACGGAAGATCGTTGAGACGGTCACGCGCGCAGGCGCAACGGTAGTCGGCCCCGTGCCGCTGCCGACGGAGAAGAACGTGTACTGCGTGATTCGCTCTCCGCACAAGTACAAGGACAGCCGCGAGCACTTTGAAATGCGCACGCACAAGCGTCTTATCGACATCATCGATCCCACGCCGAAGGCCGTCGACTCGCTCATGCGTCTCGACCTGCCGGCTGACGTGAACATCGAAATCAAGCTGTAGGGAGGTGCTGAGAAACTATGACCGCAACCCGTAACGTAAAGGGCCTGCTGGGCACGAAGCTCGGCATGACCCAGGTCTGGGACGAGAACAACAAGCTCATCCCCGTCACTGTGGTCCAGGCAGATTCGAACGTCATCACCCAGCTGCGCAACGCTGAGGCCGATGGCTACGTCGCCGTCCAGATCGGCTACGGCCAGATCGATCCCCGCAAGGTCACCAAGCCGCTGGCTGGTCACTTTGAAAAGGCAGGCGTCACGCCTCGCCGCCACGTCGTCGAACTCCGTACCGCAGATGCTGCCGAGTACGAGCTGGGCCAGGAGCTCTCCGTAGAGGTCTTCGAAGCCGGCCAGAAGATCGACGTCATCGGCACCACCAAGGGTAAGGGCTTCGCCGGTGTTATGAAGCGTCACGGCTTCCACGGCGTTGGAGCTTCCCACGGTGCCCACAAGAACCACCGTAAGCCCGGTTCAATCGGTGGCGCATCCACCCCGAGCCGCGTCTTCAAGGGCATGAAAATGGCCGGCCGCATGGGCGCCGTTCGTCACACCACGCTGAACCTCACCGTTCACGCGGTTGACGTCGAGAAGTCGCTGCTCCTGATCAAGGGTGCCGTTCCCGGTGCCCGCGGCCAGGTCGTCCTCGTACGTACCGCCGTGAAGGGAGCCTAGTTCAATGGCTAACACTGTCCAGGTTGACCTGCCTGCAGAGATCTTCGACGTTCAGACCAACGTGCCGCTGCTGCACCAGGTTGTCGTTGCCCAGCTCGCTGCTGCCCGCCAGGGAACCCACAAGACCAAGACCCGCGCTGAAGTTTCCGGTGCAGGACGCAAGCCGTTCAAGCAGAAGGGCACCGGCCGCGCCCGTCAGGGTTCCATCCGTGCTCCCCACATGACCGGCGGTGGCGTTGTCCACGGTCCCACCCCGCGTGACTACAGCCAGCGGACCCCCAAGAAGATGATTGCTGCTGCACTGCGCGGCGCACTCTCCGACCGGGCCCGCAACGGACGCATCCACGTTGTCGCTGAACTGGTTGAAGGCACCAAGCCTTCCGCCAAGACCGCACTGGCAACGCTCCGCGGTGTTTCCGACCGCAAGAACCTGCTGGTCGTCATCGAGCGCGACAACGACGTTGCCGCACTGTCCGTGCGCAACCTCGCCGGCGTTCACGTTCTGTACGCAGACCAGCTGAACACCTACGACGTTCTCGTCTCCGATGACGTTGTCTTCACCAAGGCAGCCTACGAAGCATTCGTAGCCGCCAAGGCAGCTAAGAACGAGGAGGATGCCAAGTGAGTGCAGCCACCATCAAGGATCCCCGCGACGTCGTGCTTGCACCCGTCGTGTCGGAAAAGAGCTACGGCCTGATCGACGAGGGCAAGTACACCTTCCTGGTGGACCCCCGTTCGAACAAGACCGAGATCAAGCTGGCCGTGGAGAAGATCTTCTCCGTCAAGGTCGAATCGATCAACACCATCAACCGTGCCGGTAAGCGCAAGCGCACCAAATTCGGATGGGGTACCCGCAAGAACACCAAGCGTGCGATTGTCACCCTCAAAGAAGGCACCATCGACATCTTCGGCGGTCCGCTCGCGTAGCGGAGACCACTTTAACGAGGAAATAAATTATGGGAATCCGTAAGTACAAGCCGACTACCCCGGGCCGTCGTGGCTCGAGCGTAGCGGACTTTATCGAAATCACGCGGTCGACGCCGGAAAAGTCGTTGGTACGTCCGCTGCCCAAGAAGGGCGGCCGTAACAACACCGGTAAGATCACCACCCGCCACAAGGGTGGTGGACACAAGCGCCAGTACCGTCTGATCGACTTCCGTCGCCACGACAAGGACGGCGTCAACGCCCGCGTTGCCGAAATCGAGTACGATCCGAACCGCACGGCTCGCATCGCCCTCCTGCACTACGTTGATGGCACCAAGCGTTACATCATCGCCCCCAACAAGCTCTCCCAGGGTGACGTTGTGGAGGCAGGTGCCGGTGCAGACATCAAGCCCGGTAACAACCTGCCCCTGCTCAACATCCCGGTGGGTACCGTCATCCACGCAGTTGAACTGCGCCCGGGCGGCGGCGCCAAGATGGGCCGCTCCGCCGGTGCATCCATCCAGCTCGTTGCCAAGGAAGGCCGTTTCGCCCAGCTGCGCCTGCCGTCCGGCGAAATCCGCAACGTTGACGTGCGCTGCCGCGCAACCGTCGGCGAGGTCGGCAACGCCGAGCAGTCGAACATCAACTGGGGCAAGGCCGGCCGTATGCGGTGGAAGGGCGTCCGCCCGACCGTCCGTGGTGTCGCCATGAACCCGGTTGACCACCCGCACGGTGGTGGTGAGGGTAAGACATCCGGTGGACGTAACCCCGTCAACCCGAACGGTAAGCGTGAAGGCCGCACCCGCCGCCCGAACAAAGAGAGCGACAAGCTTATTGTGCGTCGCCGTCGTACTGGCAAGAACAAGCGATAGGAGCCTGGACACATGCCACGCAGCCTGAAAAAAGGTCCTTTCGTTGACCAGCACCTCTTTGTGAAGGTCGCCAGGGAAAACGAAAAGGGCACCAAGAACGTCATCAAGACCTGGTCCCGCCGTTCGATGATCATCCCCGACATGCTCGGGCACACGATCGCCGTACACGACGGACGCAAGCACATCCCGGTGTTTGTCACTGAGTCGATGGTCGGGCACAAGCTCGGCGAATTCGCTCCCACGCGGACATTCCGCGGCCATGTCAAGGACGACCGTAAGGGCAAGCGCCGCTAGGCGCCTGCGTTTACGTCAAAGACGAGAGAAGGAAAGCAATGGAAGCCAAGGCAATTGCGCGCCACATCCGCGTAACGCCTATGAAGGCCCGGCGCGTCGTCAACCTTGTTCGTGGATTGCAAGCGAATGAGGCTCTGGCAATTCTGAAGTTTGCCCCCCAGGCAGCTTCGGAGCCGGTATTCAAGGTAGTTCAGTCGGCAATCTCCAACGCCCGGGTCCTCGCGGACCGCGACGGCGTGGCGTTTGACGAAGGTGACCTCATCATCAGCGAAGCGTTTGTTGATGAAGGCCCGACCATGAAGCGGTTCCAGCCGCGTGCCCAGGGTCGTGCATTTCAGATCAAGAAGCGCACCAGCCACATCACCGTGGTAGTCGCTACCCCGGAGAAAGAGGAGGCTCGCTAAGTGGGACAGAAAGTAAACCCGCACGGGTTCCGACTCGGCATCACCACCGATCACGTATCGCACTGGTTCGCTGACAGCACCAAGGCCGGCCAGCGGTACAAGGACTTCGTTCGCGAAGACATCCGCATCCGCCAGCTCATGTCCACGGGCATGGAGCGCGCCGGTATCGCCAAGGTCGAGATCGAGCGCACCCGTGACCGTGTCCGCGTGGATATCCACACGGCCCGTCCCGGCATCGTCATCGGCCGCCGTGGAGCAGAAGCAGACCGCATCCGCGGCGAGCTCGAAAAGCTCACCGGCAAGCAGGTCCAGCTGAACATCCTCGAGGTCAAGAACCCCGAGATGGAAGCCCAGCTTGTGGCCCAGGGCGTTGCAGAGCAGCTGACTTCCCGCGTGGCATTCCGCCGTGCGATGAAGAAGGCCATGCAGTCCGCACAGCGTGCAGGTGCCAAGGGCATCCGTATCGCCTGCTCGGGCCGTCTCGGTGGCGCTGAAATGTCCCGCTCGGAGTTCTACCGCGAAGGCCGTGTGCCCCTGCACACCCTCCGCGCGAACATCGACTACGGCTTCTACGAAGCCAAGACCACCTTCGGCCGCATTGGTGTGAAGGTCTGGATCTACAAGGGCGACGTCACTGCCAAGGAACTGGCCGCCCAGGCTGCCTCGGCACCGTCCCGCGGCAACCGTGGCGACCGTCCCGGCCGTCCGGGTGGCGCCGACCGCGGTGACCGCCGCCGTCGCAACGACCGCCCGGCCGCTGACGCAGCTCCTGCTGCTGAAGCTCCGGCAGCTGAAGCTGCACCTGCAGCAGCAGAAGGAGGACAGGCTTAAATGCTTATCCCACGTCGAGTCAAGCACCGTAAGCAGCACCACCCGGGTCGTTCCGGCGCTGCAACGGGCGGCACCGAGGTCTCGTTCGGTGAGTGGGGTATCCAGGCTCTGAGCCCGGCATACGTCACCAACCGCCAGATCGAATCTGCCCGTATCGCGATGACCCGCCACATCAAGCGTGGCGGTAAGGTCTGGATCAACATCTACCCGGACCGTCCCCTGACCAAGAAGCCTGCCGAAACCCGCATGGGTTCCGGTAAGGGTTCGCCGGAATGGTGGGTCGCCAACGTCAAGCCGGGCCGGGTTCTGTTCGAACTCTCCGGTGTCAATGAAGAGGTAGCTCGCGAGGCCCTGCGCCTGGCAATCCACAAGCTGCCGTTGAAGGCACGCATTGTGCGTCGCGAAGGTGGTGAGTAGAAATGGCAGTAGGATCCAAGGATCTGGCTCCCGCACAGCTGGACGGTTTCGACAACGAGCGTCTCGTTGAAGAACTCCGCAAGGCCAAGGAAGAGCTGTTCAACCTGCGCTTCCAGTCCGCCACCGGACAGCTGGAGAACCACGGTCGCCTGCGTGCAGTAAAGAAGGACATTGCCCGCATCTACACCGTTCTCCGCGAACGCGAGCTGGGCATTCGTGCCGAGGTTGCCGCACCGGTTGTGGAAGCCAAGGAAGAAAAGAAGTCCAAGAAGGCTGCAACCAAGAAGGCCGAAAAGGCTGAAACGGTTGAGACCGAGGAGGATGCCAAGTGAGTGAAAAGGACGAGAACGTGACGGAAACTGCTACCGCCGCCAAGGCTGGGGAGCGCGGTTACCGCAAGACGCGTCGCGGCTACGTGGTCTCCGACAAGATGGAAAAGACCATCGTTGTTGAGGTTGAGGACCGCGTAAAGCACGCCCTGTACGGCAAGGTTATCCGCCGTACCTCCAAGGTCAAGGCACACGACGAAGAGAACACCGCCGGTATCGGCGACCTCGTTGTCATCGCCGAGACCCGTCCGCTGTCCGCCACCAAGAACTGGCGGCTCGTGGAAATCCTCGAGAAGGCCAAGTAGCACCTGCTGCTTAGCTGTTGCCCCTGCTCCCTTCCGGGAGTGGGGGCTTCCTCGTTTAAAGGGCCGGCAGTGTCACGCCAGGCACCCTTCGGACGCCGCGGACGACGCCGGCGCCTGGGCCGGCCGGGGACAGGCACCATGGGTGGGCCGAAAGGCTGCCGTGCGTGACGCCGTCGTCCGTCTTGCGGTGCGGATGCGAGGGGTGATATGGGGACTGGCGGAAAACGTGCTAGGATATTGAGTTTGTATGGCGCCTTCTGTGCGCCGTCATCAACCTCGTAAACAAGCGTGCCACAGCATAGTGCCCCTGTGCGCCCGGGATCCGTCCCGGACCGGATGGGAGCAACTGCTTCTGGCACGGGCGTTTAGGCCTGGTCTGGCAAAATCCAGGCAGGTCAAGAGACACCCCGATCAACCGTTCCGCAAGGCTCATTCCGTAGCAAGACCACGGCCTGAGAACCGGCGCGACGCAAGGAGTAAATAGTGATTCAGCAGGAGTCGCGACTGAAGGTCGCCGACAACACGGGTGCTAAGGAAATCCTTACCATTCGCGTTCTCGGTGGATCCGGCCGTCGCTACGCAGGCATCGGCGACGTCATCGTCGCCACCGTCAAGGATGCAATCCCGGGCGGCAACGTAAAGAAGGGCGATGTGGTCAAGGCCGTTATCGTCCGTACCAAGAAGGAACGCCGCCGTGCGGATGGTTCCTACATCAAGTTTGACGAGAACGCAGCTGTGATCCTGAAGAACGACGGTGACCCCCGCGGTACCCGTATCTTCGGACCGGTTGGTCGTGAACTGCGTGACAAGAAGTTCATGAAGATCGTTTCTCTGGCTCCGGAGGTGCTCTAGTCCATGGCTGCAAAGATCAAGAAGGGTGACCTGGTTCAGGTCATCACTGGCGCCAAGGCTGAGCGCGGCGGCGACCGTGGCAAGCAGGGCAAGGTTCTGCGCGTTTTCACCGACACCAACCGCGTGCTGGTTGAGGGCGTTAACCGCGTCACCAAGCACACTCGGGTTGGACAGTCGCAGCGCGGCACCAAGACCGGCGGCATCGAGGTTGTAGAGGCCCCGATTCACGTTTCCAACGTGGCCCTGGTTGACCCGTCGACCAAGAAGCCGACCCGCGTGGGCTTCCGCCTCGACACTGTGGAGAAGAACGGCGTCAAGAAGACCGTCCGCATCCGCGTGTCCAAGAGCACCGGGAAGGACATCTAATGACCGAGACTATCGAGACCCCGGCAACGAAGATCGTTCCTCGTCTGAAGACCAAGTACGCCGAATCCATCAAGGCTGCGCTGCAGGATGAATTCAAGTACTCGAACGTGAACCAGGTACCCCGTCTGGTGAAGGTTGTTGTGAACATGGGTGTTGGAGATGCCGCCAAGGACTCCAAGCTGATCGACGGCGCTGTCCGCGACCTCACCCAGATCACCGGCCAGAAGCCGCAGGTTACCAAGGCCCGCAAGTCGATCGCACAGTTCAAGCTGCGCGAAGGCATGCCCATCGGTGCACACGCAACCCTGCGTGGCGACCGCATGTGGGAATTCGTGGACCGCCTGGTCAGCCTGGCCCTGCCCCGTATCCGCGACTTCCGCGGCCTCAGTGGCAAGCAGTTCGATGGCAATGGCAACTACACCTTCGGTCTGACCGAGCAGGTTATGTTCCACGAAATCGACCAGGACAAGATCGACCGCGTCCGCGGTATGGACATCACGGTTGTCACCACTGCGAAGACCGACGACGAAGGCCGTGCGCTGCTCAAGGCGCTTGGTTTCCCGTTCAAAACCGAAGCTTAATTAACTACGTAAAAGGTCCGGCTGCTCCGCTCCCCAGGGGACGGAATGGCGGAAACCGTTATGAGGAAGGGCATGAGCCCACATGACAATGACAGATCCTGTCGCAGATATGCTTACGCGCCTGCGTAACGCAAACTCGGCGTACCACGACTCCGTGACTATGCCGTACAGCAAGCTCAAGGCACGCGTTGCCGACATCCTCAAGGCCGAAGGTTTCATCGCCGGCTGGAAGGAAGAGGACGCAGAGGTTGGCAAGAAGCTGACCCTCGAACTCAAGTTCGGTCCGAACCGCGAGCGTTCCATCGCCGGTGTACGCCGGATCTCCAAGCCGGGTCTCCGCGTTTACGCGAAGTCCACCAACCTCCCGCACGTGCTCGGTGGCCTGGGTATCGCAATCCTGTCCACCTCTTCCGGCCTCCTGACTGACAAGCAGGCCGGCAAGAAGGGCGTGGGCGGCGAAGTCCTCGCGTACGTCTGGTAACGGGAAAGGAAGAGAATAATGTCACGTATTGGACGTCTCCCCATCACCGTTCCTGCCGGCGTTGAGGTCAAGGTTGACGGCTCTGTCGTCAGCGTCAAGGGTTCCAAGGGGGAGCTTAGCCACACTGTGGCCAGCCCCATCGAGGTTGCCCTGGACGAGAACACCCTGACCGTTACCCGCCCGAACGATGAGCGCGCCTCCCGTTCACTCCACGGCCTGACCCGCACCCTGATCGCCAACATGATCCAGGGCGTCACCGCAGGCTACGAGAAGAAGCTTGAAATCGTCGGTACCGGTTACCGCGTTCAGGCCAAGGGATCTGACCTTGAGTTCGCTCTCGGCTTCAGCCACCCGGTCAGCGTTTCCGCTCCGGCCGGCATCACCTTTGCAGTAGAGGGTCCGACCAAGCTCTCTGTCTCAGGCATCAACAAGCAGCAGGTCGGCGAAGTTGCTGCCAACATTCGCAAGCTGCGCAAGCCTGACCCCTACAAGGGCAAGGGCATCCGTTACGCCGGCGAAGTCATCCGCCGCAAGGTCGGAAAGGCTGGTAAGTAACCATGGCCATCGCCATTAACAAGAAGCGTACGAACAAGAGCAAGGCAGCTGCACGCAGCCGCCGCCAGCTTCGTATCCGCAAGCGTATTGCCGGTACGGCTGCCCGCCCCCGTTTGGTGGTCAACCGCTCCGCACGCCACGTATTTGTCCAGGTTGTCGATGACAGCATTGGCCAGACCGTAGCAAGCGCGTCCACTCTGGAAGCTGACCTTCGTGCATTCGACGGTGACAAGACTGCCAAGGCCAAGCGCGTCGGCGAGCTCGTTGCCGAACGTGCCAAGGCTGCCGGTGTCGAGGCTGTCGTATTCGACCGTGGTGGTAACAAGTACCACGGCCGGATCGCCGCCGTCGCCGACGGTGCACGCGAAGGTGGGCTGTCACTGTGACCGAAGCAAACAAGGAAAAGGACACTGTGTCTGCAGATCAGAAGGCGCCCGAAGCCGCAGCTGCTGAGACCACTGCCCCCGCTGCCGAGGACCGCCGTGGTGGCGCCCGTCGCGGCGAGCGTGGAGACCGTGGCCAGGGCCGCGGCGACCGCGGTGGCCGTGGCGGCCGCGACGGTGGCCGTGAAGCCGAAAAGAACCAGTTCGTAGAGCGCGTTGTCACCATCAACCGCGTTTCCAAGGTCGTCAAGGGTGGTCGTCGCTTCAGCTTCACCGCTCTGGTGGTCGTTGGTGACGGTAACGGCATGGTCGGCGTCGGCTACGGCAAGGCCAAGGAAGTTCCCGCTGCTATCGCCAAGGGCGTTGAAGAGGCCAAGAAGTCCTTCTTCCGCGTTCCCCGCGTCGGCAGCACCATCCCGCACCGTGTTCAGGGTGAAGCCGCTGCCGGCGTCGTAATGCTGCGTCCGGCCTCCGCCGGTACCGGTGTTATCGCCGGTGGTCCGGTCCGTGCAGTACTGGAGTGCGTGGGTATCCACGACATCCTCTCCAAGTCGCTCGGTTCCTCCAACGCCATCAACATCGTTCACGCGACCGTTGATGCCCTGAAGCGCCTCGAAGAGCCGGCATCCGTGGCAGCACGCCGCGGCCTGCCGCTGGACGAGGTTGCTCCCCAGGCACTGGTGAAGGCCCTTCTCGCCCCGAAGGCAGGTGCCTAGTCATGGCTAAGAACCTGGTCCCCTCCGACGCTCAGTTGGAGATCACTCAGATCAAGTCCGCCATTGGCGGCAAGCAGAACCAGCGCGACACCCTGCGGTCGCTCGGCCTGAAGCGGATCGGACACACCGTTGTCCGCACCGCCGACGCCGTGACCGTCGGGATGATCAACACGGTTCCGCACCTGGTAAAGGTAGAGGAGGCGAAGTAAATGGCAGAGAACACTGCTGATAAGGCACAGGCTGCTGAGAAGCAGAACGCCCTGAAGGTTCACCACCTGCGTCCCGCTCCGGGTGCCAAGACCGCCAAGACCCGTGTTGGTCGTGGTGAGGCATCCAAGGGTAAGACCGCCGGCCGCGGTACCAAGGGTACGGCTGCCCGCTACCAGGTGAAGGCTGGCTTTGCCGGCGGCCAGCTGCCGCTGCACATGCGCCTGCCGAAGCTGCGCGGCTTCAAGAACCCGTTCCGGGTTGAGTTCCAGGTTGTAAACCTGGACAAGCTTAACGAGCTGTTCCCGGAAGGTGGCGCAGTCACCGTGGAGAACCTGGTCGAAAAGGGTGCCGTTCGCAAGAACCAGCCCGTCAAGGTGCTGGGCACCGGCGACATCACCGTCAAGGTTGACGTCACCGCCCACGCATTCTCGGCCAGCGCCGCAGAAAAGATTGCCGCAGCAGGCGGAAGCACCACCGCCCTCTAAAGGGACGGCGCCAGCTGTTGAACTCCCGGTATCCGCGGGCTTTGGCCCCGGATACCGGGAGTTTTCCATATCCGCCGGGCGAATTTTTCCTGCCTTCCGGCGCACCCCGGTCGGGATGGATTGTTCGCATGGCGCATCCAACCGTTAGACTCGGATGTCGGGATTCATCAAGTTCCGCAACCCCACTCTTATTGACACCACAGGAGGACGCTTGCTTAGCGCATTTGGCCGGGCCTTTCGCACGCCTGATCTGCGACGCAAGTTGTTGTTCACGCTGGGAATCATCACCATCTTCCGCTTGGGTGCTTTCATTCCCTCGCCCGGTGTGAACTACCAGAATGTCCAGCAATGCTTGCATAACGGTCAGACTGCCGGCGGGCTGTACCAGCTCGTCAACCTTTTCAGCGGCGGCGCGTTGCTCCAGGTGTCCATCTTCGCCCTGGGCATCATGCCGTACATCACGGCCAGCATCATCGTCCAGCTGCTCCGGGTGGTCATTCCCCGGTTCCAGCAGCTCTACGACGAGGGCGCATCGGGCCAGTCCAAGCTGACCCAGTACACCCGCTACCTCACCATCGCCCTGGGCCTGCTCAACGCCACCACTTTGGTGTCCCTGGCCCGCTCCGGCCAGCTTCTGCCGGGCTGCCAGCTCCCGGTGATCCCGGACACGAGCATCATCACCACCATCCTGATCATCATCACCCTCACGGCCGGCACCGGCCTGATCATGTGGATGGGCGAGCTCGTCACCGAAAAGGGTGTGGGCAACGGCATGTCGCTGCTGATCTTCACCTCTATCGCAGCGCAGTTCCCCACCTCGCTCGGCGCGATCTGGACCTCCCAGGGACCGGGGACTTTCTTCCTCGTCCTGGTGGTGGGCCTTCTCACGGTTGCCCTGGTGGTCTTCGTGGAACAGTCCCAGCGGCGCGTTCCGGTCCAGTACGCCAAGCGGATGATCGGCCGCCGGACCGTGGGCGGAACCAGCACCTACATTCCCATCAAAGTGAACATGGCCGGCGTCATTCCGGTGATCTTCGCTTCCTCCATGCTTTACATTCCAGGGCTGATCGCACAGTTCAACCAGCCTCGAAACGGCGAGCAGCTCCAGCCGTGGGTTGAATGGATCAACAACAACCTGACCCGCGGTGACCACCCGATCTACATGGCGGTTTACTTCCTCCTGATCGTGTTCTTCACCTACTTCTACGTCGCGATTACCTTCAACCCTGAAGAAGTCTCGGACAACATGAAGAAGTACGGCGGCTTCATTCCAGGTATCCGCGCCGGCCGGCCGACCGCGGACTACCTGCAGTACGTGCTCTCGCGAATCACCCTGCCCGGCGCCCTCTACCTGGGTTTCGTGGCACTGATTCCACTGGTGGCACTGGTACTGATCAACGCAAACCAGAACTTCCCGTTCGGTGGCACCTCGATCCTGATCATGGTGGGCGTTGGCCTGGAGACCGTCAAGCAAATTGATGCGCAGCTACAACAACGTCACTACGAAGGGCTTTTGCGATGACGAGAATGCTGATTATTGGACCTCCCGGTTCCGGAAAAGGAACGCAGGCGGAGCGGATTTCAGAACGCCTTGGCGTTGTGGCCATCTCCACCGGCGACATCTTCCGCGCCAACGTGAAGGGCGAAACCCCGCTCGGCATCGAGGCGAAGAAGTACATGGACAACGGTGACTTCGTGCCGGACAGCGTGACCAACAAGATGGTCCGCGACCGGCTGGGCGAATCCGACGTCGAAAACGGCTTCCTGCTGGACGGCTACCCGCGCACCACCGCGCAGGTGGACTATCTTGACGAGATCCTCGCCGACGGCGACGAGAAGCTCGACGTGGTGCTGCAGCTGACGGCCGACGACGAGGAACTGGTTCACCGCCTCCTGGGCCGGGCCAAGGAAACGGGCCGGAGCGACGACAACGAAGCCGTCATCCGCCACCGCCTTGACCTCTACCACGAGCAGACGGAGGCCGTAGTGGCGAAGTATGCCGAGCGTGGCATCCTGACCCAGGTGGACGGGATCGGTCCCATCGACGAAGTAACCAACCGCGTGATGCAGGCCATCAAGGCCGCACAGGCAGCCTGACCCAAGGCGCCACGGTTATCGAGGCTCCTCCCGGAATCCGGGAGGAGCCTCAGCCATTTGAAAGGACACACCATGGCCTTCGGCCAACCCCGCATCGAATTCAAGAACAACGCCCAGATGCGCACCATGCATGAAGCAGGACTGGTCCTCAGCCGCGCGCTGGACGCCGCCGTCGCCGCCGCGGTGCCCGGTGTCACCACCAAGCACCTGGACGACGTCTTTGCAGCGGTCCTCAACGAAGCGGGCGCGAAATCCAACTTCCTGGGCTACCACGGCTTCCCGGCCGCCATCTGCACGTCCGTGAACGAGGAAGTGGTCCACGGTATCCCGGGCAGCCGGGTCCTGCAGGACGGTGACATCATTTCCATCGACGGCGGGGCAATCGTCAACGGTTGGCACTCCGATTCCGCGCGGTCCGTGATCGTGGGCACAGCGGATCCGGAAGACCAGCGGCTCTCCGACGTCACCGAGGCAGCCATGTGGCGTGGCATCGCGGCGCTGGCTACGGGAAGCCATGTGGGCGATATCGGTGCCGCCATCGACGATTACGTCTCTTCCGTTCCGGGCAAGCCCCTGGGCATCCTGGAGGACTACGTTGGCCACGGCATCGGCTCCGAGATGCACATGGCCCCGGACGTGTTGAACTACCGCACCAACCACCGGGGACCGAAGATCAAGCCGGGCCTGTGCCTTGCCATCGAACCCATGCTGGTCCGTGGCGGCATCGACACCGCGGTCCTGGAGGACGACTGGACCGTGGTCACCACCGACGGCAAGCGGTCCTGCCAGTGGGAGCATTCGGTTGCTGTGCACGAGAAGGGCATCTGGGTGCTTTCGGCCCCCGACGGCGGCGCGGAGCACCTGGTGCCGCTGGGCGTCACACCCGTCCCCATCCCTTAGCCCGACCCGCCAAGAGCGGTACGACGCGTGTCTTCCTCAGCGACACACAAAAGCCCTGGCGAACCCAAAACGGCGTTCGCCAGGGCTTTCGCGTGTCGAAAAGCGCTAAGCCTTCAGCTTCGGCTTCACATCCCGGTCGTAGATTCCCTGCAGGGTGCTCTTCAGGTCCGTCATGGAGGACTTGACCTCGCCCTGCTGGGTGAGGATCTTCGCGGCAGCCTTGGCCATCTCCTGGTCTGCGCCCGGCAGGAACACCCGGGCGTTGTCCTGGACCTTCGTGACGGCCAGTTGGTCCATTGCCGTTTTGATCTGCGGCGTCTTGGCCAGGACCGCCGTCATGTCGGCAGACTTGCGGGTGGGCATGTAGCCGGTGGCGGCAGAGAACTCCGCGGTGCTCTCCGGCTGCGTGATGAACTTCAGGAACGTACCCGCGGCCAGCTGTTCCTCCTTGGTGATCCCGCTCGGAATGCCCAGGCCGGCGCCGCCGGTGGGGCATACGTTGGACTGCGCCTTCGGGCCGCCCGGCAGGAAGCCTACGCCCACATTGAACTTGGCGGACTTCAGGATTCCCAGCAGCGAGCCGGTGGAGGAAATAGTGGTGGAGGTCAGGCCGGCGGAGAAATCGTCAGCGGCTTCCTTGGAGGAGACGCCCGCCCACTTGTCCTTGTAGATCGAGTCCTGGGCCCACTGCAGCGCCGCCACGGACTCGGTTGAGTCGCACGTGATGTCCCATTCGTTGGACCAGCCGCCGCCCCAGCCCCACAGCATGTTCTGCAGCGTCCACCCCGCATAGCCGGCCAGGGCCGGGTAGATGTAGGCGTACTGGGCGCCGGAGCTCGCCTTCAGCTTGGGTGCCCATTCCCCGAACTCGTCCCAGGTCTTGGGGGCGCGGTCGGGCAGGCCCGCGGCGGCGAAGTGATCCTTGTTGTAGTAGAACAGGGGCGTTGAGCGGCCGTAGGGGAGGGCCCACTGCTTGCCGTCGTATTTGTAGTCGTCCACCAAGGACTTCTGGAAATCGTCCATCTTCATGTCCAGCTGCTTGGTGAGGCTGTCGACGGGGATGATGCTGCCGTTGGTGTAATAGCGGAACCACCAGACGTCGGACAGGACCACGACGCCGGGGAGGCCCGACTTGGCCGCCTGCGCGGTCTGGAATTTCTGGGCGATCTCCTCATAGTTGGCGCCGGCCGTAACCAGGTTGACCGTGATGTCCGGGTTCTGGGCGTGGAATTTGTCGATCAGGCTCTTTTCGACGTCCTGGGACTGGCCAGGGTGGCTGGACCAGAAGTCGATCTTGGCCGCAGGCTTTACCCCGCTGAAGTCGATGTCGGCCGCTTGGGACGTGGCCTGGCCGCCGCCGGTGGTGGAGGGTCCGCCGCATGCTGCCAGGGCGGCCGCGGAGGCGGTAGCCCCTGCCAGGCCCAGGAAATGCCTCCGGTCCAGATGCAATGCCATGAGAGTTCCTTTCGGTTGTTGCCTTGTGGAAGGTGGAAGTTCGACGGCGGCCGGCAGCTTAGCCGGTCACGCTGCCTTGGGTGAGGCCCGCCACGATGTAGCGCTGCAGGGCCGCGAAGATGATCAGGATGGGCACGATGACCAGGACGGCGCCGGCCATGAGCACGCCCCAGCCGGCGGCGTTGCTCTCACTGTTTTGCAACAGCGTCAGGCCCACCGGGAGGGTCATGGTCTCCGGCCGGTCTGTGATGATCAGCGGCCAGATGTAGTCGTTCCATTCGGTCACGATGGTCACCAGTGCCACCGTGGCAATGGAGGGGACCGAGACCGGAACCACGATCTGCCACAGCCGGCGCCAGTGCCCGGCCCCGTCCATTTCCGCCGATTCCAGGATGGAGGCGGGCAGGGTCCGGAAGTGTTGGCGCAGCAGGAAGGTACCGAACGCGGTGCCGAGGCCCGGCAGGATGATGCCCCACAGGGTGTTCTTTCCGCCTATCCCGGCGATCAGGATGAAGTTGGGCAGGATGGAGACCTGCGGCGGCACCATGAGGGCCACCAGGATCAACAGGAAGATGAAGTTCCGGAACGGGAAGCGGACAAAGACCAGCGCGTACGCCGTCAGGATCGCGAGCAGCACCTTGATGGTGGCCCCCGCCAGGGTAACGATGGTGCTGTTCAGGAAGAACTGTCCAAACGGGACGGTGGTCATGGCGGTCCGATAGTTCTCCAGGTTCAGGCTCTCCGGGAGGATCTTCAGGTCCGTGGTGACAATCTCGCCGGAGGACTTGAAGGAGCTGAGGACCATCCAGAGCAGGGGCAGGAACACCACCAGGGTGGCAATGAGCAGCGGCAGGTAGCCGCCAACAATCGTCTGGACAAGGTTTCGGCGCGAAAAGGGGCGGTCGGGGCGGAGGGCCGGATCCGGCGTCGACACCGCCGGGGCCGCCGGGTCCGGGTTGACCGGTGATAGGGACGTCACGAGTAGTGCACCTTTCGTTCCACGAAGCGCAGCTGCAGCACGGTGATCACCAGGAGGATGGCAAACAGCACCACGGAAATGGCTGCCGAATAGCCGGCCCGGTTGTACGCCCCGAACGCTTGGAGGTAGGCCTCGTAGATCAGGGTGCTGGTGCCGGCGCCCAGCGGCGTCATGATGCGGATGAGGTCAAAGGCCTGCAACGAGCTGAGCATGGTGGTGATGAGGAGGAAGAACGTGGTGGGGGACAACAGCGGCAGCGAGATGCTCAGGAAACGCCGGAACCCGTTCGCACCGTCGAGGGATGCAGCTTCCATGACGTCCTTCGGCAGGGACTGCAGCCCGGCAAGGTACACCACGGCGCAATAGCCAAGGTTCTTCCAGACGTACACCAGGATCACCATGACCAGCGACAACTGGGGGTCGTTGATCCACTGTGGGCTCTGCTGGCCGATGCCGCGCAGCAGCCAGGCGAGGACGCCGTAGCCGGGGTCGAAGATGAACAGCCACACCAGGCCTACGCCCACGCCGGAGAGCACGTAGGGCGCAAACACGGCGGACCGGGCAAACGTGGTGCCACGGATCTTCCCGTTCAGCGCCACCGCCACCAGCAGGCCCAGCAGCATGGATCCGCCCACCGTCACCACGGTGAACACGGCGGTGGTCCCCAGGACCTTGGGGGCGTCATTGCTGGTGAAGAAGGTGGCGTAGTTGGCCAGGCCCACGACGGTGGCGGTGGGGGAACCCAGCGTCCAGTCCAGCGTGGAGTAGTACATGTTGCTGATCAGCGGACGGTAGGTGAAGACGGCAATCAGCACCAGGTTGGGCAGCGCCATGGCAAGGAAAACAAAGAAGTCCCGGCGGTTCCTTGCGGTCCACCGCCGGTGCGGAATTTTCGCTGCGGGTCCTGGCGGCCGCTTGGGCTTGGCGGACGGATGCGGGGCGAGTTGACGGGTCATGCGTGTCTCTCCCGGGTCGGGAGCCTGCTCGTGGCGGGCACTGGCTGAATCTAGGGACTAACTACACCAGACCGTCAGTGGGCTGAAGCCCGCATTTGCCCTTCTCGAAGGACTGTTATCCGAGGCTTCGTCGCCCGTTAACGCTGTGTTGGATGCAGTCTCGCATAAAGTTTGCCCTTGCGGCAGGGGCGCGCCCGCGACGTGGAGAATAGGGGCATGGGAACCATTGCAGACGTCCCGGGCGTCCGGGTAGGCCACTACCAGCGGACCGGCGATGGCTGGCTGACCGGAGTCACGGTGGTCCTGCCGCCGCCGGGCACCAAGGGGTCGGTGGACGTCCAGGGCGGCGGCCCCGCCACCCACGAAACGGATGCGCTCGACCCCACCACGCTGGTCAGCACCGTGGATGCGGTGGTCTTGGCCGGTGGCAGCGCCTACGGGCTTGCCGCCGCCGCCGGCGCCCAAGCCTGGTGCGAGGCCAACGGCCGCGGGTTCGCCGTGCCCGGGGGAGTCGTGCCCATCGTTCCGGCAGCCGCGATCTTCGACCTTGGCAGGGGCGGCGACTTCGCCGCACGGCCGACGTCGGACATGGGCTTCGCGGCAGCCGCCGCCGCGTCGGCTCAACCGGAAGGGCACGACGTCGAGCGCGGCAACGTCGGTGCCGGCACCGGAGCCCTCATCGGCAGGGGACAGTTCAAAGGTGGCGTGGGAACAGCATCGGTCATGCTGGAGAACGGCGTAGTTGTGGGTGCGCTGGCCATAGTCAACGCACTCGGGCTCCCCGTGGGTGGGCTTGTCGAGAACCGAACCCTGGATTCCGACAGGCTCCATCACCGGGAGGACAAGCCGGGACGTCCGGCGCCGTTGAACACCACCCTGGTCGTCGTGGCCACCAATGCCGTGCTGGATGCGGCGGAGTGCAAGCGCACGGCATCTGCCTCACACGCCGGGATTGCCCGGGCCCTGAATCCGAGCCACACCCTCGCCGACGGGGATACCGTATTCTGCCTCGCAACCGGCACCCTGGCGCTGGACCGCACGGACGAAGCCGCCCGGCAAACCAGCCTCATTTCGCTGCAAAGCGCGGCAGCCGACGTCGTCCGCCTGGCCGTCCTGGACGGCGTGGCCAGCGCAGAGGCCGTGACCACTCCTGCGGGTGCGTATGGTGCATACGGCGACCGGATGCGCTAGCATGGCTGGATTTAACTTTCGCCGCCAGATGGCGTAGTGTTGTCTGTTGGTTGTCTGGACTGCCGCGCCCTTTTGGGCTTGGAGATGGCAATCGATCCAACAAAAACGTTCGTAGTTATGTCCGGTGCAATCCGGCGGGGCTGCGGCAACAACAGTTAGCGGAGGGTATGGCCAAGAAGGACGGGGTCATTGAGATCGAAGGCGTTGTGACCGAGGCGCTGCCTAACGCGATGTTTCGCGTTGAGCTCACCAACAAGCACATCGTTCTGGCACACATCTCTGGAAAGATGCGTCAGCACTACATCCGGATCCTCCCCGAGGACCGCGTAGTGGTGGAGCTGAGCCCGTACGACCTCACCCGTGGTCGTATCGTCTACCGCTACAAGTAAATTGCTGGGCAGCTGCAGCGCATGCTGACTGCTGCTCCAGCTGACCAACTGTTACACGCAAAGGAACGCCATGAAGGTCAAGCCGAGCGTCAAGCAGATCTGCGAAAAGTGCAAAGTGATCCGCCGTAACGGCCGGGTCATGGTGATCTGCGAGAACCCGCGCCACAAGCAGCGCCAGGGCTAATTTCCTTCCCTGAAGGAAATCCTGGGTTGCTAACCCACGCAAGTAAATAAAGGCAGCACAAGCTGATCTGGAACATTGAGCTCGAAAGAGTCCGGACAGCTAACCCCCGGTCGGAGGCTGGGGCCGTACGGAATGTGCGGGTGTACTGCCTACGACCTCCGGTTTATCAAGGAGTACTGCCACTATGGCTCGTCTCGCTGGCGTAGACATTCCCCGCGAAAAGCGGCTGGAAATTGCGCTTACTTACATCTACGGCGTGGGCAAGACCCGTGCACACGAAACCCTGGCTGCCACGGGCATCAGCGCTGACGTTCGCGTCAAGGACCTGACTGACGCCCAGCTGGTTGAGCTGCGTGACTACATTGAAGGCAACTACAAGGTTGAGGGTGACCTTCGCCGCGAAGTAGCAGCAGATATCCGCCGCAAGGTTGAAATCGGCAGCTACGAAGGCCTGCGCCACCGCAAGGGCCTGCCCGTACGCGGTCAGCGTACGAAGACCAACGCACGTACCCGCAAGGGCCCGAAGCGTACCGTCGCCGGCAAGAAGAAGGCCCGTTAAAATCCCCGCTCGGGATTTACGGACTTTCCCCAATAACTTTCTGTAGGAGAAAAAATGCCCCCGAAGACTCGTGGCGCGGTTCGCAAGCCGCGTAAGAAGGACAAGAAGAATATCGCGCTTGGCCAGGCGCACATCAAGAGCACCTTTAACAACACCATCGTTTCCATCACGGATCCCTCCGGTGCTGTTATTTCCTGGGCTTCCTCTGGCGAGGTTGGCTTCAAGGGCTCGCGCAAGTCCACCCCGTTCGCTGCCCAGATGGCTGCCGAAGCCGCTGCCAAGCGTGCGCAGGAGCACGGCATGCGCAAGGTTGACGTTTTCGTCAAGGGACCGGGTTCCGGGCGCGAAACCGCAATCCGTTCGCTGCAGGCCGCAGGCCTCGAGGTTGGCTCCATCCAGGACGTCACCCCCGCAGCGCACAACGGCTGCCGCCCGCCGAAGCGCCGCCGCGTCTAATTCTTTTCCGCAGCAGGAGCTTGCCCGGACCAGTGATGGCCCGGGCAAGCCCAGCGCGTTAAGTCTTCAGACCGAATTTCCACCACCTGTGTTGCGTCATATAGCGGATGCTCGCCGAAAGGAAACCTAAGTGCTCATTGCACAGCGCCCCACCCTCTCCGAAGAGGTAGTCTCCGAAAACCGTTCGCGGTTCATCATCGAACCGCTGGAACCGGGCTTCGGCTACACCCTCGGAAACTCCCTCCGCCGTACCCTGCTCTCCTCCATCCCCGGTGCTGCCGTAACCAGCATCCGGATCGATGGTGTGCTGCACGAGTTCACCACGGTTCCGGGTGTCAAGGAAGATGTCACCGAGATCATCCTTAACATCAAGAGCCTGTCGGTTTCCTCCGAGCACGACGAGCCCGTCGTGGCTTACCTGCGCAAGCAGGGCCCCGGAGTCGTCACCGCCGCGGACATCGCTCCGCCGGCCGGCGTCGAATTCCACAACCCGGATCTGCACATCGCCACGCTGAACTCGAAGGGCAAGTTCGAACTTGAACTGACCATCGAGCGCGGCCGCGGCTACGTTTCGGCAGCTCAGAACAAGTCCGGCGACGCAGAGATCGGCCGTATCCCGGTCGACTCCATCTACTCGCCGGTCCTGAAGGTTACTTTCCGCGTGGAAGCAACCCGTGTTGAGCAGCGCACCGACTTCGACAAGCTGATTGTCGACGTCGAGACCAAGCAGGCCATCGCCCCGCGCGATGCCGTCGCTTCCGCAGGCACCACCCTGGTGGAACTGTTCGGTCTGGCCCGTGAGCTGAACACCGCAGCTGAAGGTATCGAGATCGGCCCGTCGCCTACCGACGCTGCCCTGGCAGCCGACATGGCACTGCCGATCGAGGATCTGGACCTCACCGTCCGTTCCTACAACTGCCTCAAGCGTGAGGGCATCCACACCGTGGGTGAACTCGTTGCCCGCTCCGAGGCCGACCTGATGGACATCCGCAACTTCGGTGCAAAGTCCATTGACGAGGTCAAGGCAAAGCTGGTTGAACTGGGCCTGTCCCTCAAGGACTCGCCTCCCGGTTTTGACCTCGCAGCACGCGCCGCAGCAATCGAAGAGGACGACGCCGCCTTCGGCGACGACGAACTCTAAACCAGACCTTGGCCGCGGGCAGCACCATGGTGTGCCGCCCACGGCTTCCACATGAGGAGAAACAATTATGCCTACCCCCACTAAGGGTCCGCGCCTCGGAGGCGGCCCGGCTCACGAGCGCCTCATGCTCGCGAACCTGGCAGCATCCCTGTTCGAGCACAAGCGGATCACCACCACGGTGACCAAGGCCAAGCGCCTGAAGCCGTACGCAGAGCGCCTGGTGACCTTCGCCAAGCGTGGCGACCTCGCTTCCCGCCGCCGCGTTCTCGGCCTGATCAGCAACAAGGGCGTCGTCCACGAGCTGTTCACCGACATCGCCCAGGCAGTGGAGAACCGTGACGGCGGCTACACCCGCATCACCAAGATCGGCAACCGCAAGGGCGACAACGCTCCCATGGCTGTCATCGAACTGGTCCTGGAGCCGGTTTCCGCCAAGCAGGCCGTAGTAGCCGAGGCTACCTCTGCCGCCAAGCGCGACGCCGACAAGAAGGAAGCTGCCGCTGCCGCTCCGGCTGCCGAAGAGGCTCCCGCCGCTGAGGAAGCTGCCGCAACCGAAGAAGCACCTGCTGCCGAGGACGCCGCAACCGAAGAGGCTCCGGCCGCTGAGGAAGCTCCGGCTGCCGAGGAGAAGGACGCGAAGTAATTCGCTGACCTGCTTCGCATAGACTTAGGTCTGTGAACCACCAAAAACCCGCGGCCCCCGTCTTAGGGGGCGGCGGGTTTTTGCGTCTCCGGCTCGATCTTTCGTACGACGGCGGTCCCTTCAGCGGGTGGGCGCTGCAGCCGGGCCTGCGGACTGTCCAGGGAGTCCTTGAGGAAGCGATCGAGCTGGTGGTGCGCCGCGCGGTCCGGGTCACCGTGGCCGGCCGTACCGATGCCGGCGTTCACGCCCGCGGCCAGGTGGTCCACCTGGACCTCACTGAAGCTGAATGGCTGGCACTGCCGCGCGGGCACGAGCTCGATCCCGCCGTCGCCCTGCTGCGCCGGCTCCGTGGCGCGCTGAACCGTGCCCTGGGCGATCTCCACGGCGCCGTCGAAGTCCATGACATCGCCCTGGCGCCTGTGGGCTTCGACGCCCGCTTCTCGGCCCTCTGGCGGCGCTACAGCTACCGGATCGCGGACGGACCAGCCCTCTGGGATCCGCTGGCACGGTACTTCACGCTGTGGCACAAGAATCCGCTGGATGTTGGCCTGCTCAACCAGGGTGCCTCGCAGCTGCTGGGCCTGCAAAATTTCCTGTCGTTCTGCAAGCCGCGCGAAGGTGCCACCACCATCAGGGAGCTGCAGCGCTTCGAGTTCGCCCGCGGTGACGACGGCGTCATCGTGGCCACCGTGCAGGCCGATGCGTTCTGCCACAACATGGTCCGGGCCTTGGTGGGTTCGGCCCTTTACGTGGGGGAGGGCACCGTGGAACCGGGCTGGCTGCACGAACGGTTGCTCCTGCAGAAACGGGACGCCAAGTCAGTTTTGGCCGCCCCGCACCCGCTGGTGCTGGAGGAAGTGGCGTACCCGTCCGACGATGATTTGCTGGCCCGCGCGGAACAGACACGGGCCCTGCGCCAACATTAGAACGACGGCGGTGGGCCCTCGGCCGGCAACGTCACCGTGAAGGTGCTGCCTTGGCCTTCGCCGCTCTGGCACGTGATGGTGCCGCCATGCCGCTCCACGATCATTCGGGTGATGGACAGGCCGAGCCCGGCACCGGGTATGGCGGCCTGACGTGCGGATTCGGCGCGGAAGAATCTGTTGAACACCCTGGCGGCGTCCTCCGCTGACATCCCCATGCCGGTGTCCTTGACGCTGAGTGAGACCCACTGGGCGTCCGCTTCGGCGCTGATGCTCACCGTGCCGCCGTCGGGCGAGTATTTGATGGCGTTGGACACCAGGTTGTCCAGTACCTGGCCGATCCGGAGCGGATCCGCGTAGGCCCAGAGCGGTGAAGGGACGTCCGCGGCGAACTCCACGTGGGACCGCTGCGCCGACGCCTGCGCCGAACCGAGGCTGGTCTCCACCAGGCTGGCGAGGTCGGTCCGTTTCGGGTGGACGTTCATGGTGGTGGATGCGGAGGCCGTCAGGTCAGCCACGAGGTCGATCATCCGCTCCGCGTTGCGCTGCACCACCAGCAGGCGTTTGGCTGCGTGCGGCGGCAGGTCGGCGACGTCGTCGAGCACCAGGTCCACGTTGCCGATGATCGAGTTCAGCGGGTTCTTGAATTCATGCGACACGTTGGACACCAGGTCCTGGTTTGCCGCCAGCGACTCGACCCAGCCCGTCACATCGCTGTACACCACCACGGCGCCGGTGAGCTTGCCGTCTTCGCTTACCAGGGGACGGGCCGCGGTGGAGACTGCCCGCTGTTGCGGGCCCTCGCCCGCCCACACCAGGTAGTCGGCAAATGATTCCCCGGCCATCGCCCGGCTGATGGGCCGCCGGTCCGGTGGAAGCAGGGTCCGCCGGTCCTGGCCGTAGATCAGCTGGTGACCCCGGCCGGGGAATTCGTCGTCGGCGCCCGTGACCCGGCGGAAGTTGCGCTGCCGGCTGTTGGAGACCAGGAAGTGGCCTGAGCGGTCGACGGCGGCTATGCCGACGTCGGTGGCGTCCAGCACCGTTTCCAGCAGCTTCTCCCGTTCCCGGCTTGCGGCCAGCAGCTCACGGAGTTCCCGGTCCTTTTCGGCGAGTTCGCGTTGCTGCAGCCGCAGGTTCACGCTCGCGAAGCGGATGGCCAGGGAAACGGCGAGCATCATGAGGGGGAAGAGGACCACGGTGGTGAGGTCCGAGGCCGTGACGGACGGGAGGTGGGTCACGGTTGGCGGGACCATGATCAGGAAAGGGCCCACAAAGCTGAGCACCAGGCTGGTCCGGGTCAGCATTCCTGAGGCGGACAGCCAGATCACCGGGAAGACCACCAGCACGGCCAGGCCAGGGAGCAGCGGTGCGGCACCGTTGCGAAGGAACCCGATGGCCGCGAAGTCCAGGACCGGGATGAGCAGGTAGGCCCGGTGCGCCAGGCGTTCCCAAGGGACCAGGAAACAGGCAAAGAACAGGATCCCGTGCAACGCAATGCCGGCCAGGTACAGGGTGCTGTGCGTGAGCGAGGGCCAGGCGAAGGGTGTGGCTATGGCAATGATGGCCACAATGACCGTGATGGGGAGTTGGCACAGCGCCACTTGGGCGCGGGTTCCCAGCCTGCGGAAGATGCGGCCGGGTCCCCGGTGGAACAATGGCTCAGCCATGTTTCTGACTCGTACCCCTTTACCTGTGGAAAGCAAAGTGCCCGGGAGGCTTTCTTTACGGCTCCCATACCGGGCAGGTACCCCTTTCCGCCCATATTGCACATGTCTTGTCATAATAATTGACTTCTCAATTTTTAGGGCTGTTGCGGATGTCATCAGCAGGGCTTACTAGTAGCGTATAAATGGTTGGAGCGGGTATGGCATTGGCGCTGGGCCAATGGGGGGCCATTTCCGCCTGGCGCAGGGATAGCAATGGACGATCTTGGTGTAGCTGTTGTCATCGAAGATGACGCCGACGTGCGGAACCTCCTTGAAGGTGTTTTGACCCAGGCGGGCTTTGAAGTGCATACAGCTGATGATGGGCGGTCCGGGGTAGAGGTGGTCCGCAGCAAGCAGGCCAACGTTGTGACTCTCGATATCGGGCTGCCGGACATTGACGGGTTCGAGGTTTTGCGGCGGATCCGGACGTTCAGCAACGCCTACGTGGTGATGTTGACGGGGAGGACTGAGGAACCGGACCTCTTGTCAGCCTTGAACACCGGGGCTGATGACTACATCGCCAAGCCGTTCAGGCCGAGGGAGCTCCGCGCACGGGTGGCGGCGATGATGCGCAGGCCACGCCAGGAGGTCAGCGGGCTGCGCCCGTCCCCTGCCGCGTGGGGCCAAGCCGCGGCTCCTGGCGCCGGGGGTGCAGAGTCCGGTGTCCTGCAGCACAACGGGCTTCGCCTGAACCACCGGACGCGCACCGTGGAAGTCAGGGGGGAACCGCTGGGCCTGACGCGCAGCGAATTCGACCTGCTCCATGTGCTGCTGAAAGGTGGCGGCGCCGTGTGTACCAGGGCTGACTTGGTGCGGGCGGTCCGCGGGGAGTTCTACGACCACGACACGTACATCAGCGAAGCGGACGAGCGGGCCGTCGAAGTCCATGTGGGAAACCTGCGGCGCAAGCTCAAGGAGGACCAGCTCGCCCCGCGCTGGCTCCAGACGGTCCGTGGGGTGGGGTACAGGCTCGCGCCCCGCCGGCCCGACGACGCCTGACCGGACCGCTACCCCTGTTCGAGGATGAAGGTTGACTGGAGCTCGGACACCGTCCGCGCGCCGTCATGGGCAACGCCGGCCATCATGGCCTGCCCCTGGACGAAGTCGCCTTGCCGGATCAGGGCTTCGAGGACCTCGGCGAGCTTGGCCAGCCGGATACCGCCCACCATTGCGGAACTGATTTTGAGGCTGATCACCGCGTCCAAGGCTGAGGCCTCGTCCTGGCTGTCCACGGCTGTTCCCAGCCGGGCCAGGCGTGTGTCCCACATGGCGGCGTAATCCCGGGCGAAGCGCCGGGCCAGTCCGGACCCTGCGAGTTCATCGTCGAGTTCATCGAGCACGGATGCATCAATGAGAGGCAAGAGAGCGGCCGCCTTCAGCGAATGGGCCGCACCTGCGGCTGGAATGGGCGGCGGCGCGATCCCGGCCGGCGGCACATCCGCAGCGGGGCTGTTTCCGCTGGAGCCGGGATCGGGATTGTGCATTGTCCAAGGCTACTTCCTGGAAATCCTTCGGTGAGCTGTTTCGGATGATTCTGTGTAAACCTTGAGGCAACCTTGCCGCCATGCTGAGCAACCCTACTGGCCAGTAAACGTGGCGATGGTATTAATGACCGCCGGCCCCAGAATGGCAATAAAGAGCACCGGAAATATAAAGAACAACAAGGGGAAAAGGATCATAACGGGCAGTTTCATGGCCTTTTCCTCGGCCCGCTGGCGCCGTTTGACGCGCATGACCTTGGCCTGGACACGCAGTACCCGGCTGATGGCGATTCCATACGTGTCGGCCTGCACCACGGCCTGCACGAAGCTGCGCAGTTCGGGAATGCTGGTCCGCTCGGCCAGGGCGATGTAGGATTCCCGGCGGCTGCGCCCCACCTGCATGTCCTGCAGGGTGCGCACCAGTTCGTCGGCAAGGGGGCCTTTGCCGTTTTCACCGGCCCGTGCCATGGCGCCTTCGAAGCCCAGCCCGGCTTCCACCGAAATGAGCATCTGGTCCAGGGTGTTGGCAAGTTCCAGCTGGATGGCCTTCTGCCGTTCCGACCCTTTGCTGTACAGCAGGAGGTCCGGGATGAAGTAGCCAAGAACCAGGATAAAGAGGCCGGCAAGCTTCATGATCGGTGAGCTGCCGATCGAGGTCAGGTACAGGCCGCCGGCCGCGCCGGCCACGCCAAGTCCGAGCTTGGACCCCAGTACCTTTCCGAGCGGCATGGATGCGGGCCGGCCGGCCAGGGCCAGGAGCCGGTCAAGGAAGGCGACGTAAGCTGGGGGAGTCAGGCGCCTGCCCAACGCCTCAAGGAGTCCCGGCCCTGTTCCGGCGGGGGCGGCGGCCGCGGGCGGTGCGCCACGCGAGAGCAGTTCGGCGGCGGCGATCCGGCCCTGCTTGTCCACGGTCAGGACGGACCAGGTTAATGCGCCCAGGGGCAGGCAGACCAGCAGGATCGAGAGTACGACGGTCAGGTTCATGGCTTCCTCAGAACTTCAGGTCGATAATCTTGCGCATCCACAGCGCGCCGATGGTCATCAGGACGAACGAGGCACCGATCATCACCCAGCCCAGGGGGTGGGTGAACATTGAATTCATGTAGTTGGGGCTGACGGCCAGCAGCATGGCCACGATGCCGAACGGCATGGCGATGAGGATGTAGGCCGAGAACTTGCCTTCGGCGGCCAATGCCTTGATGTGGCCCTTGATCTCCGCGCGCTCGCGGATGGTCTCGTTCACCTGGTCCAGCACTTCGGCCAGGTTGCCGCCCACCTCACGGTTGATCTGGATGGCCTGCGAGATCCACACAAAGTCCTCGTTCTTCATCCGTTCGGCGGTGTCGTTCAGTGCTGCCAAAAGGTCGCGGCCCAGGCTGGTCTCGGTGATCACGCGGCGCATCTCTTCCGAGGTGGGTTTTTGCGATTCCATGGCCGCGGCGTCGATGGCGCGCAGGATGCTGTGGCCGGCGCGCAGGCCGCCGGAGAGAAGTAGCAGGGTGTCGCCGAGCTGGCCATCGAACGCCGAGCGGCGCCTGCCCGCCAGGAATCCGAGGACAAGCTTGCCGGCGAACGGTGCCAGGAGCGCAAGGAGCAGCCCTGCCAGGGGTCCCACGGTGACAATGCCCACCAGCATTCCCACGCAGGCTCCGATCCCCACCAGCAGGAAGAATTCCGCCTGGCTCAGCCGCAGCCCCGCGTTCTCCAGTTCCGCCCGGGAGAAGAGTTTCACTTGCCGGCCGGCAAGCAGCCGTTCGAAGGACTTGACTCCCGAGAGGGCCAGGCGCGTCAGGGAGGACGGCGGCTGGGGTTCAAAGGGACGACGGCGGTCCAGCGGCACCGAGGGGGCGCCCGGCAGGAGGACTGCGACGCCGAGCAGGCAGATGGCCGCCAGCAGGATGACGGCTCCAATGCCGATGATCATGAGTGTTGCCCCTGCTTCGCGCCCGGTGACAGCGGACCGGCGAAAACCCCCGGCGAGACATGGATGCCAAGGTCCTCGAACCGGTCGATGAACCGGGGACGGATGCCGGTGGCTACGGGCTTGCCCATGAAGCGGCCCTGGGCGTCCACGCCTGCGGAGTAGTCGAAGACGAACGCGTCCTGGAGGGTGACGATGTCGCCTTCCATCCCCTGGACCTCGGTGACATGGGTAATGCGGCGGGACCCGTCGCGGAGCCTGGAAATCTGCACGATCAGGTTCACCGCGCAGGCGATCTGTTCACGGATGGCCCGCAGCGGAAGGTCCATGCCGGCCATCAGCACCAGGGTTTCGAGGCGGGCAACGGCGTCGCGGGGCGAGTTGGAGTGCACCGTGGACAGGGAACCGTCGTGGCCGGTGTTCATTGCCTGCAGCATGTCCAGCGATTCGCCGCCACGGACCTCGCCCACCACGATCCGGTCCGGACGCATACGGAGCGAGTTGCGGAGGAGCTCACGGATGGTCACCTCGCCCTTGCCTTCGGTATTGGGCGGCCGGCTTTCCAGCCGGACCACGTGGTCCTGCTGGATCTGCAGTTCCACGGCGTCCTCGATGGTGACGATCCGTTCATCGTGCGGCAGGAAGGAGGACAACACGTTCAGGAGGGTGGTTTTGCCCGTACCCGTGCCGCCCGAAACGATGATATTGAGCTTGGCTTTGACGCAAGCGTTGAGCAGCTCGGCCATTTCCGGGGTGAGCGTGCCGAAGTCAATGAGGTTGCGGACCGTCAACGGGGTCTTGGAGAACTTCCGGATGGTCAGCGAGGAGCCGCCCACGGCCAGCGGGGGGATGACGGCGTTGACGCGGGAGCCGTCCTCCAGGCGTGCGTCCACAAGGGGGGAAGACTCGTCGATGCGGCGGCCCACCTTGGATACGATCCGCTCGATGACTTTGCGGAGGTGTTCCTCGGAGCTGAAGCGGGATTCGGTGAGCGTCAGCTTGCCCTTCCGCTCGACGTAGATCTGATCCATCCGGTTGACCATGATTTCGGTGACGGCGGGGTCGTCCAGCAATCGCTGCAGGGGACCGTAGCCCAGCACGTCGTCGGCCACGTCGCGGACCAGGCGGGCGCGTTCCTCCGCGCTGAGCGGAACCTGCTCTGCATCGATGATGCGGGTGAGCTCATCCTTGGCGGTGCTCCGCAGTTCCTGCTCGGTGACGGCGGCGTCGTTGAAGCGGGCTCCCATGCGTTCGAACAGGGCGGTGGCCGCCCTGTCCTTCATGGCTGCGAAGACGTCCACGCCGGGTGCCTTGGGCACAAAGGAAGTGCCGGCGTCGTGCGTTGAATGCACGACGGCGGCATGGGCGGGAAGGCGTTTGTCCGTACCGTCGGCGGCGGCCGGGGCGGGCGCGGGGGCAGGGTGTGGAGGCTCCAGCAGCGCGGTACCGGCCGGTGCCGGGGGACGGCCCTGGGCCGCGTTGATGCGTTCGGAGAGTTTCATCAGATAACCACCCTTCGGTGAAGCTTCCGCTGGGCCTGCGTGCGCCATGCCGGGTTGAAGCGCTGGACGAGTTGGCGGAGGCTTTTGACGGCCGGGTCCTTCTTGGAGTCCTGGAGGACGGGGATGCCGCGGTTGGTGGACAATGCCACTGCCCGGGAGCGGGGGACGCTGACGTCCACCGGGGCGCCGATGGTGGATTCGACGTCGCGGACGTTCAGGCCGGCTTTGGCGTCGGCCATGTTCAGGACCACGTGGCGGGACTCGGGCATGATGTCCAGTTGGCGGAGGACTTCCAGGCCGGAACGGAGGCCGCGCAGGCTGGGGATGTCCATGGCGCTGACCCAGACCACGTCAGTGCATTTTTCCATGGCGGCCAGCCCGATTTCCGGCATGCCGGGGGCGGTGTCCAGCACCACGTACTGGAATTCCTGGGCCAGCTGGTCCAGCAGGTGGCTGACTTGGTCCGGGGTGATGTGGTCCGCATCCACCGGGTTGGGCGGGGCGCACAGGGCGTAGATGCCGGCCGGGTGCACGGTGAGGAAGGCCTTGAGGACCAGGGAGTCCTGGGCGGCGGCCGGGGTGACGGCGTCCGTGACGGTGTGTTCGGGGTTGAGGTACAGGCCGGAGGCGACGTCGCCGAACTGCAGGTCAAGGTCCACGATGACCACGCTCATGGGTGCCACCTGGCCCAGGCCGATGGCAATGTTGGTGGCCAGGGTGGTCTTGCCGACGCCGCCCTTGGGGGAGAAGACGCCGATGATTAGGCCCTTGCCGTCTCCCGGCTGCTGCGCCTCGGGGCCGCGGTGCCGGGTGGCGAACGACTGGCAGGCGCGTTCCAGCAGTACCCGGATTTCGGCGGCGTCCGCCAGGGGGCTGAGGATGTCGCGGATACCCGCCCGCATGGCGTGCAGCAGGCCGGCAGGGTCAACGTCGCTGACGAGGACCAGGCTGAGGCCGGGCAGCTGGACGTCGAAGACCTTGGCGAACCGGAGTGCTTCCTCGTACGTGACATCCGGGCCGATGATGAGCACCTCGGGCTGCTCCTGGTTGAGGAGGGCGAACAGTTCCGCCGGGCCCGCCGGGAGGATATCGCTGGAGATGGTCTGGACGGTGCCGCGCAGGCCGTTGGCGACGGCGGCGCGCAGCTTCTGGTCGAAGTCGCCGTTGGGGGAGAGGAGGACGAAGCGGCTCACTTGTATACCGTGTCCTTCCTGGCGATGAAGCCGCCGTTGTCCTGGGCGTCGAGGGGTTCCTTGGTGAGCCAGAGATCGCCGTTGTTTGAGGAATAGATGATCTTGGTGGCGTCGATGTCGCTGACGGCAACGGTGACCATGAACGATCCCTGCGGGAGGGTGGTGTCCTGCGGGTTGGTGCCGTCCGTGGGCTTTGCGCTTGGTTGCGGGGCACGCTGGACGGCGGTGACCAGGATTTTGCGGAGGGTGAGTTGGGTTGTGGCTTCGCCTGTCTTGGTCTTGTCGGCGCCTGCGGCGAAGCTGAATCCAATGCCAACGTGGTCTCCGGCTTCGATCCGGCCGCCCACCACGCGTTTGGCTTCCAGTTCGAAGGTGACTTCCTGCATGCCTGCGGGCACCTTAACGGAGCCGCTGGACTTTGCATCTACCGGGTCAACGAGCCGTTCGGCGAGCAACTGCTCGCCGGGAACGAGGTCTACGGCGGCGATCTTGCCGGCCTTTCCATCCAGTGAGCTCAGAGCGCTGGGTGCGATTCCCGCAGCCGGAACGTCCTCGATGACCAGCGATGCTGCCATATCGTTCACGGACGTTCCTGCCGGTACGGCTTTTTGGACGACCAGCACTTTTTGGGGACTCGTGGTTGCCATCGCACGCTGGTCGGCTCCCTGGGCGTAGACGATGATGAGGAGGGCTCCCACAAGCGCCAAGGCGACCGCAGCCGTTCCGGCAAGCATGCGAGATTTCACTTTTACTCCTGGTTTGGTGGTTCTAGACGGTAAGGCGGACGATGGTGGCGCCGTAAGGGTCCACTGGGCCGAGGGTGTAGCCGTCCGCGAGTGAGACGTAGGTGACGAACTTTCCGATGACCCCTCGGCAGTTTCCGGTGCACTGGGTTGCTGTGGTGACGCCAGTGGCTGTTGATTTGGTGCTCTGGAACTCATAAGGGAGGCCGGTGCCGCCACTGAATTTCCAACCAGTGATGTCGAAGGCCGCGAAGGCTATCAAGCTGTAAATTGCTCCGGAGCCGGTGCCGGTGATCTTGTTGAAGACGGGTAGCAGGACAATGACTTTACGTCCGGCAGTGATGTCCGCGCCCCACTTGTTCAGAGTGGAATCGCAATTACCGGGAGCGTTGTTGCCCGGGTCGCTGCCACCCTCACTCACCGCGACGTCTATGGTGGCACCGCATTTTCCGGTGTCCTGGGCCAGCCAGCCGTAGCCTCCTGCAACTGCAGCGCCCGATGGTCCATAGTTGCAGGAGGGGTTGGCGTTCTGGCCGTGGTCCTGCAGAAGCTGTAGGGATCCGTCGATGTTGCCCTTGACCTGGCAGATGGAGAAGGCCAGTGGAAAGGCTGTTCGGCCGGCTTTGGGGCTCCCCCAGGCAGCGGAGGCACTTGCGCCGACTTTGGCGGTAGGAATACCGAGGACGTCCGCGAAGAAGAGGGAGACAGAGTCTGCGGGTGCGCCGGTTTCTTTTGCCGTGGTGCTAACGGTGATCTTGCGTGCCGTTGTGTCCAAGGCGATGGAGCGGACATTGCTCATGCCGTCCAGTGCGTTCTGATTGGCGAGTGAGACGGCCAACGTGGACGTTGTGGAACACATTGGATCAGCTGAGTTGCGTGCGCATTTTTGGGCCATGCCGATGGCGGCGGCGTCCGCACCACTTTGAAGCTGTGAATGTTCCGAGTACAACACGCCGACATCGACGGCAATCGCGGCGGAGCCGAGGAGGACCACCAGCATGATGGCGACGATGACTGATATGGCACCGCGCTCGCCTGTTGTCCTGCCAACTGGTTGAGTTGCCCTTAGCCGCCGCACAACATAACTCCTTTGCCGGTCATCGCGAACGGTCCCGCGATGCCGGTAATGGTGGAGAGCGTGTATTTGATGGTGACGGTGACCTGGGTTCCGGTGCTGCACGTGCTGGGGCTCACCGTGATGGCAGAGGCGGGGATCGTGGAACTGACGGAGGCCGCCGCAGTCTGGGTTGCAGTTCTGGCGGCAGTTGGGTTGTTGTTGATCGCCATCACACGCACACCGTCTCGGGCGGCGTTGGTCAGCGTGATCTGGGCGTTGTAAGCCCTGCCGAACTCGATGGTACCCAGCACCAACATCAAGAGGAGGGGCAACAGGATGGCGAATTCGACTGCGGCTGCTCCGCGTTCCGAATCGTTTTTCACCCTGCTGCACCTCCTCCCGGAATGTCTTCGTGATGCTTACGTCTGCTGACTTTCTGACGGTTTCGCGCCGGATTACCAGCAGTTACGGCGTGGGCACAGTGGTGGTTGCCGGGTGCGCGATGTCAGTCGTGACGTTCGTAAACATCGTCTGGAGCTGGCCTCCGAGGGTGCTTACAGCGACGATGATGACGACTGCAATAAGGGCGACCATGATGCCATATTCAACTGCGGTGGCGCCCTTCTCTTCGCTGCGAAGGCGGATCATGAGGTTGGTGTAGAGAGAAAGCATTTTGACTCCTGAGCGAGACGGATTGGCTGGCCCTGCACCAGCACTGAATTGAAGTTAGCAACGGGTTTTGCCGTCTTGACCGGATCTTGCAACATCCTGCGCAAAGCCTTTCCCTGTTGCCTGCGTCCTGCGCAAATGCTGGGCTTTTACTCGGTTGGCGGTGGGATTCAGGGACGTCAACACACAAAAACGGACCCCCTCGGTTCTGGGTGCCGAGGGGGTCCGGACTATGGGCGCAAGCTGCGCTGTTGGTGGAGGGATCAGGGGATTCCCAGAGCCGAGCTCAATGTTGTCGCGAGGTTCTGGTAGTGGAGGTTCAGGGCCTGGCCAAAAGCGGTGATGCCGATAACCAGAGCCATTGCAAGGAATGCGACCAATATCCCGTATTCGGTGGCTGTCGCTCCGCGCTGGTCCATCATCAACGTACGCAGAGCTTCGGCGCGTCGGGTTATAAAACCAAGGAACCAATTCAACATGGCTGCCCCCTAAGAGAAAACTGCCATGATCTGAAGGACAGCAGGCCCCAGCAAAATGATGAAGAGCGTCGGCAGGATGAAGAAGATCAGCGGGAAGAGCATCTTGACCGGCATCTTCATGGCGTGTTCTTCGGCCATCTGCCTGCGTTTAATGCGCATGTCTTTCGCCTGTGCCTTCAACACGCCGGCGATGGCAATGCCGTAGGTATCGGCCTGTACCACGGCCCGAACGAACGTCCGCACTGCGGGAACGTCAACTCGTTCCGAGAGAGCCAGGTACGCCTCCTTGCGGGAGCGTCCTACCTGAATGTCTTGAAGAGTCCTGATTAGTTCATCCGCAAGAGGCCCCCTGCCATTCTCACCGGCACGTCCCATGGCGGTTTCGAATCCGAGGCCCGCCTGAACCGAAATCAGCATTTGATCCAAGGCATTCGGGAGCTCCAACCTGATTGCTTCCCGGCGCTTTTGGGCAAAGTTCCGCAAGAGGATGTCTGGAAGGAAATAGGCCAGTGCGACAATCACAAAGGCAATGAAGAACCTCCCGGCCGAGGGTGCGCCCATGAAGACCAGAAGGCCCAGGAGGGCGCCGCCGAAAGCCAGCATTGGCTTGATCATAAGGATCCGGGACAGCGGCCATTGTTTTGGTCGACCCGCGCCCGACAATTGTTTGTCAAGCCAGCCCTCGTAGCCGCGGGGTGTAATCCGCTTGGACAGGCTCGAGAATTGTTGGCTGATGTTGAGTGACTGTGATGCCTGCGCGGAACGGCCGCCCAGGTTGGCCTTGATGCGACGCAGGGCAGCCCGGTCGCCTGTGAACGACAACCAAACCATGCCCGAAATCGGCACGACGATGGCCAATACTGCTGCTAATGCGATGGGTTGCATGTCATCCCCCTAGTACTTCGGTTTGATGATGCGGCTGAGCCAGAGCCCGCCAACGGACAAGAGGATGATCGCCGCACCCAACATCGCGAATCCGACGAATGTCGTGGTAAACACCCGCGAGTAGGTTGGGTTGAACAGCACGAGGCCGATGAACATCAGGATCGGCAGGGCCATGAGGACCAATGCCGAGATACGCCCTTCTGCGCTGAGTGCCCTGACCTGGCCTTTAACTTGGTTTCGGTCGCGGATGGTCTCACCCACGTGGTCCAGGACTTCTGCCAGGTCCCCACCAACTTCGCGGTGGATCTCAATGGCTTGTGCTATCCAGTAAAAGTCCTCGCTTGCTGTCCTCCGGGAGACATCCGCCATCGATTCACCCAAATCGCGCCCGATCCTGGTTTCGTTGACGATTCGGGTGAGCTCCGCCGCCATCGGTCCATCATTTTCCTGCGCTGCTGCGTCGATAGCCCTCAAGAGGCTGTGGCCCGCCCGGAGACCGCCGGAGAACATTTGCAGCGTGTCCGGAACCTGTGCGTCGAAGGCCTTTCTGCGCCGGGAGATAAGGAAGTTTAGGCCCAGATAAAGGAGGAAAGGCGTGACAACCAGGGCCAGGATGCTCATGCCGATGCCGCCGAGGAGGAATGCCGCCACCGTTGACACCAAAGTGACTGTTCCGGCGATCAGGAGGTAATCCCCAGGCTCTTTGTTAAGGCCTGCCTGCTCCAACTTTTCGCGGTTGAAGATCGACGTAGGGCGCTTCTTCAGGCCGCGGTTCAGGGCGCCGACGGCTTGATTGGTCAGGCGTGTCAGGTTGGAGGATTGTTGCGCGATCTCGGGGCGTCGCCTGGAAAGGGGGACGCCTGGGCGTCCCTTCCAAACGAATACGAAAAGCAGGGCGAGCGACGTGTAGACCAGGAACAGGCCCGTCATGAAGAGGGCAACTGGCACAGACGGCGTCATGGCTATCTACCTCGGCCCGTTTCAGCGCCAAAGATGTGCGGCGAAACGTGGATGCCAAGGTCCGCGAACCGGTCCGTGAACCGTGGCCGAACACCAGTTGGCACTGGCTTACCAAGGAACCTTCCGTTCGAGTCGACTCCCGCAGCAAAATCGAAGATAAACGCATCCTGGAGGGTGACGATATCGCCCTCCATGCCCTGAACCTCGGTGATGTGCGTCACGCGTCGGGTGCCGTCCCTCAGCCTGGAGATATGAACAATAAGGTTCACCGCGGAGGCCACCTGCTCGCGTACAGCGCGGAGCGGCAGATCCATCCCGGCCATCAATACCAGGGTCTCAAGGCGGGCTATGGCATCGCGGGGGGAATTGGCGTGGACTGTGGAGAGGGAGCCGTCGTGGCCGGTGTTCATGGCCTGCAACATGTCAAGGCATTCGCCGCCGCGGACTTCGCCGACTACTATGCGATCGGGCCGCATGCGGAGCGAGTTTCGCACGAGGTCGCGAATGGCGATCTCGCCTTTTCCTTCAATGTTCGCCGGCCGGCTTTCCAGCCTCACCACATGGTCCTGCTGAAGCTGGAGTTCCACCGCGTCCTCAATCGTGACGATGCGGTCCGATGCGGGAATGAAGGAAGACAAGGCATTGAGAAGCGTCGTCTTGCCGGTGCCTGTACCGCCGGAAACGATGATGTTCATCCTGGCCAGGACGCAGGCTTGAAGCAATTCGGCCATCTCGGGGGAGAGGCTGCCGAAGGCAATGAGCTTTTGTACCGTGAGGGCATCACCGCCGAACTTTCGGATAGTCAGCGCGGGGCCGTTGACAGCAAGCGGCGGGATGATGGCGTTGACGCGCGATCCGTCCGCGAGACGTGCATCCACGAGAGGAGAGGACTCGTCGATGCGGCGTCCAACCTTCGACACGATGCGCTCGATCACCCTCCTCAGTGCGTCGTCGGAGGCGAACTTGGTGTCTGTCAACGTCAACTTGCCGGCCCGTTCCACATAAACCTGGTCGAAACGATTGACCATCACTTCGGTGACGGACGGATCGTCCAGGAACCGCTGGATTGGACCATGGCCAAGGACGTCATCAATGATTTCGCGGATAAGGCGTTGGCGCTCGGACGAAGTCAGCGGAACCTGTTCCTCGTCGACGACGAGCTTCAACTCGTCCTTGACGAATTGGTGGAGCTCGCTCTCTTCGAGGGAAGAGTCAGTGATGCGGGCACCAAGCCGCTCGTAGAGGGCCGTACTGGCGCGCTCTTTGAGTGCGCTCAGCGCGCCACTCGCCGCA
The DNA here is from genome assembly GCF_030209295.1 of Pseudarthrobacter sp. lyk4-40-TYG-27. NCBI lineage: Bacteria > Bacillati > Actinomycetota > Actinomycetes > Micrococcales > Micrococcaceae > Pseudarthrobacter > Pseudarthrobacter sp. lyk4-40-TYG-27. The sequence continues at coordinate 55,754 of NZ_JARVSH010000004.1, read as the reverse complement.
GCCGCAGTGGGGCTCAGCTCGATGACTTCGGCCGCTTGCGCTGTTTCGGCGGTCTTGACGTCGTGGATGCGGCCCAACGTGGCTGGTTCAGCAGCGTCCTTGGCCAACACGAACGGATCGTGCTTTTCGTCGACGACTGCCAAGCTCGGCTCGGTGCCGCGTGCCTTTTCAAGCCTGCGTGAGAGGTTCACTGGACTACCGCCCTTCTGTGCAACTTCTTGTGGGGTCTTGCTTCCCAGTTGGGTTCGAACCGCTTCACCAGTTGTCGGAGACCTTTTTGCGCGGGATCCCGGCTGCCGTCCTGCAGGAGCGGGATCCCCTTATTGGTTGAGAACGGAAGGGTCCGCGAGCGGGGGAGCACCACATCCACCGGGGCCCCGATGGTGGCTTCAACATCCTGGAGCGTCAGCCCGCTGCGGCGGTCCGCCATGTTGAGGACCACGTGGCGGACTTCCGGCAAGAGGTTCAGTTCGGAGAGGATCTGGTTTCCGGAGCGAAGGCCCCGGATGCTCGGAACATCCATGCCGCAGATCCAAACGGCGTCCGAAGCCAGGTCAAGAGTCGCCAGTACATGTTCGCCGAGCCCCGGCGCCGTATCCACGACGACGTACTGGAACTCCTGCCGCAGCTGGGTAAGCAGGTGGCTGACGTTTTCTCCCGTGATCCGGTCCATTTCCACCGGGTTCTTTGGGGCGCACAGGGCATAAATGCCGGCAGGGTGCACGGTCAAATACGTCTTGAGGACCATGGAGTCCTGGCTCGCGGCACCCACAACGGCGTCCGTGATGGTGTGGTCAGGTTCCAGCATCAGCCCGCTGGCGACGTCTCCAAACTGCAGGTCCAGGTCCACGATGACCACCCCCATTGGGGCGATCTTTCCCAGCCCCACGGCCAGGTTCGTCGCCACGGTAGTCTTGCCTACCCCTCCCTTGGGTGAGATGACGGCGATGATCCGGCCCCCCGCGGCGTGCTCATGATGTTCGGAGCTGCTTGGGGACAGGCCGCGCCGCCGTCCGGCGGAGGCAAGGCTTGCCCGCTCGACGATGATTCGGATGTGGTCAACTTCTGCGGCCGGATCCAAGAGATCCCGGATGCCCGCCCGCATGGCCTGGATTGCCACTTCGGAAGATTCATCGGTCACCAGGATCATGCTGATCTCCGGATACTGCAGATCCATGACCGCGGCGAACTTCAAGGTCTCGTCGGCCGGGAGCCCGGGCCCGAGGACGAAAACTTCCGGCGGTTCGCCGAGGAGCTGCGTCAGGACTTCCTCGGGACCTTGGGGAAGATAGTCAGCCTGGAAGTATTGAAGGGTTCCCGGCATGGCTGCCGTGGCCAGACGGACTTTGCGCTCGAACTCCGTGTTTGGAGTGATCAGGACAAAGCGGCTCATCGGAATACCTTCGTCTTGTCCACGACACCGGTGGTGCCTTCCGTAGCCCCGGTGGGCTCTTTCGACATGTAGATCTTGCCGAATTCTGCTGCGTAAACGAGGCGTTCGGCGTCAACCGAGTTGCGGGCGACTGTGATCAGGTAGTTTCCGTCGCTTTGAGTATTGCTCCCGGAGTTGAGGGATCCTTCCGACTTTTGGGTCGAATCCTGCTGGGCCGGGCTGCCGTTGCTCAACTGGGTGGCAGTGACAAGTACTTTGTGGAAGGTCAGCTGGGTGCCCGCAGACTGCGTAGCCGTCTGCCCTGCCCCGTTGGTGGATGATTCGGTGAGGGAGATGAAGATGCCCACCGTGTCGCCGGCGGAGATCTTTCCGCCAACTACGCGTTCGATGGGGAGCTTGAGGGAGATCTCCTGCATTCCATCGGGAACGGCGACTCGTGACGGTCCTAGGAATGATTCCTTTTCCACCAGTCGGCTCGACAGCAGTTGCTCACCGGGAACCAGGGCAACGGCTGTGACCTTCGAGCCCAGGGAGTTCAGGTCGGTCACGCTGTCAGCGGTGAGCGCTGACTTGGGGAGCGGCTTCTTGGCTACCGACCCTCCCAAATCGTTGACTGCTGTCCCCGCTGGAACGGCGGACTGAACCACAAACACTTCCGATGTTTCGGTTCCGGCCATGGCACGGGCATCCGCGCTCTGTACGTATGTAATAAGAAGGACGGTGCCGGTTATCGCGATGACTAGCGCGGCGATGCCTCCCAGTAGGCGTGCTTTCACTTTCTTCCCCTTTAGGTGATTTTTATTTGATCAGCCCAAGGACAACGACGTTGCCTGTGGACGTTGTTGTGCCTCCGGTGAAGAGGCTGGGATCTGCGGAATAACCGACGAAGGTTCCGTACAGGCCCTTCTCGCTTGACGTGAACACGTTGGTTGGGTCGTATTTGGCCTGGCCGCCGAGGTTCCATGCCTGAATCTTGAAGCCGGCCCACTTTTCGATGAAGTACTGCACGGAACTGCCGCTGCATGAACCGAATTGTGCCGTTGACATCCCGGCGCACGTGTACTTGTAAACCGGAAGCGCCACCGTGGAATTCGGCAGTGATGGATTGAGTGTCGGGTTGAAGAGATCGATGCATCCCGTTGGGACTGAGGCACCTGTGCTCGTCATGCTCCACTGTCCAACTTCGGCTGTAACCTTGCAGCCAGTGTTTCCGTCTGGCTTGAGCCAGGCGAAGCCGCCGGGGATGATCTGATTTGAAGGATTCTGCCCATTGCAGTCCTGCGCGCCACCCTGGATGAGGATTTTGTGAGGCAGACCGTCATCCTTGAATTCACAGGGGGCAAAAGTCAGCGGGAGAACGGTAACTCCCTTCGTGGGGTACAACCACTTCGCCGTGGCCGTAGCACCCACTTTGGCCGGCGGTGCGTTCAAGGCGCTGGCGAACATCTTGGTCAGGAAACCGGCGTTGGTGACACCGTCCTTCGTGGACGTAGTCACAGACACTTGGCCCGGGACCGAGAGATCGACTGACTCAACCGTGGATTTGTTGTCGTTGGAGTTGTTGTTCGCCAGGGTCGAGGCAACGCTATTCACGGCGGCCTGGGTGCAGCCGCCGGTAGCGGAGCACATGTCCGCGCCTGCAAGCGCTCCCGCGTCTGCAGCATTCTGCAACTGGGCCCGCTCTGCGTAGATTTGTCCGGTATCGACAGCCAGGGCGCCTGCACCGATGAGCACCACCATCATGACGGCAACCATGACGCCAGCGGCCCCGCGCTCGCGGTCGCGGTCGGTGGTTCGCCGCGTCAGCCGTTGCATCGCATTGCTCCCACTCCGGTGACGGTTACGGAACTACCAAAAAGCCCTGTCAGAGTCGTCGCGGAATAGGTGATGGTTACCTTTTCCGTGGTGTCTGGCGCGCAAGCCGCGGGGCTGAAGGTGTAGGCGAAAGCTGCGGAGTTGACTCCGGGGGCACCGGCGACTGCTGCGGCTTTCGCATCGGTCTGGCTGTTCTTGACGGCCATGGTCCGAGCGGCCTCCCTGGCTGCCTGGGTCACGGAAATTTGGGCGTTGTAGGCGTTCGCGAACTCGACGATTCCTACGACTACGGACAGAAGGATGGGAGCCACCAGTGCAAACTCCACAGCTACTGCGCCGCGGCTCTTGTGTTCCGTGTTTGCTTTGCGGATCTTTTTCAACGGATCCCCCGAGGTCGATTGCGTTTTTCGGTTGTGCCGCGGTTGGTGCGCGGCACAACCGAAAGTGGGCTGGCTACCAGGTGCCGACTGTCGTGCCCAGGCTGGTAAACCAGGTGTTGAGCGCCGTGCCGAAGGCAGTGACGCCAATGATGATGATGAGTGCGATGAAGGCCACGAGGAGCGAGTATTCTGTCGCGGTTGCACCCTTTTCCGAGGAGATGCGCTCCTTGCAGCCCGCCACGAAGGCGAGTACGGAGACCATGAATGAAGTCATTTCTGTTCCTAACTTGATTTGGCTCGGTCGCTGATGCGCCGGCTGGTCGCCCCAGGCGATCTCTGACTGGCAGCTTTGGAAGCTTTGCCGCTGCCACGAAGTGCGCCGCGCCTGCTGGACTGCAAGGACGCGGCGCACTCGGGAGGGTGCCACCTACCAGGTGCCGACCTTGGTGCCGAGGCTGGTGAACCAGGTGTTGAGGGCTCCGCCAAAGGCGGTGACGCCGACGATGATGATCAGAGCGATGAAGGCCACGAGCAGCGAGTACTCAGTGGCAGTCGCGCCCTTTTCGGAGGAGAAGCGATCCTTGACGCCGGCGACGAAAGCCATCATCGAGACCATAAGAGAAGTCATTGTATTTTCCTTAATTCGGTGAAATTGAAGTGATTTTGATTTCAACGAATTTCCAGCTGCCCCCATAAATCCTTAGCGGCTGGACTTCGCTAAGAAGAGATTGTCATTTACGCCGGTGGGCAACAATGCGTAGTGGTACTCGACTTTTAGGCGGCGCGCTGAAAGGACGTACTCGAATACTCGGAAAGGTACCTAGGGCGCGATCAGCCTGTTCCATTGACTACTTGGATGGGCGCGCTTCAACCCGAGCGCAAGGTGTCGCTCGGCTGCAGTCCGTGCTACTGGATGAGCAGGGCAGTGACGGCCAAGGCGCCAAGCATGGCGGGGCCGTGTGGCACTTCCTTGGCCATATTCCGGCGTTTTCCACCGAGGAGCATTGCTGTTGTGATTCCATTCACGATAAAGCCCAGGAGGCCACCGTAGAGCAGCTGGCTCCAACCTAGGTACCCCAGGTAAAGGCCGACGGGCGCGGCCAGCTTCACATCGCCCATTCCGATGCCGCCAGGCGAAATCAACGCCAAAATAAGGTAGGCAGCGAACAAAATGACCGCGCCAACGAGAGCTCTGATGAAATCGTCAGCTTGCTGACCAAATATCAGCGGAGCTGCCAACAGGACAATGCCGGCGACTAAGAGAATAAATACGAGCTGGTTGGGCAATAAATGCAGGGCGATGTCCACCCTTGAAAGTTGAACGCCTAGCACTGCCAGGAGGATTAGGGCCGGCAGGCCCGGTATATTGCCAAAGCGCAGGACGAAGGCGGCGCACGCGGCGCCGGTGACGGCCGCCGTCGTCATCCGAACCCGCGGCGCCGGCAGCGCACCCAGTCGCGGCAGCAGCCGCGCAATCAGGATCTCAGCTGCGGGGGAGAGGAAACACCCCAACAGGCCTATGGCAACGACAAGGAGCCAAGCCGCCGAGCCTCCGCCCTCTGCTGATACCACTGCGCCCCCTGCGTTGATGGGGTTGGCGCATGACGAGCCAACCGCCGCTACCCCATTTTGACCCTGAACCACCTGACGCGCTAATCTAGGTAGTCGTTGTGCGTGTCCTATTCCGATGGTGCGTGCCCGCTTGAGAATCCGGTTGCAGGATAACTACTCAACGTGCACATTCGGAACTTCAGGATGACTGGTTACATGGAGCCCTCACCTCTGTTCCGGTAGCGCGCAGACAGTAGGTGCGCGAGCTAGCGACACCTAAACAAGAACGCCAGAACAAGAACGAGGCAAACACCGTGCGTACGTACACCCCGAAGCCCGGCGATATCAACCGCCAGTGGCACGTCATTGACGCCACCGACGTTGTCCTTGGTCGTCTTGCAAGCCAGACCGCAATCCTGCTGCGCGGCAAGCACAAGGCCACTTTCGCGTCCCACATGGACATGGGCGACTTCGTCATCATCATCAACGCTGAAAAGGTTGCCCTCACCGGCGCCAAGCTGGAGCAGAAGCGCGCATACCGCCACTCCGGCTACCCGGGCGGCCTGACCTCCGTCAACTACGCGGAACTGCTGGAATCCAACCCGGTCCGCGCCGTTGAGAAGGCCATCAAGGGCATGCTCCCCAAGAACTCCCTCGCTGCACAGCAGCTGGGCAAGCTGAAGGTGTACCGCGGTGCTGAGCACCCGCACGCCGCCCAGCAGCCCAAGACTTTCGAAATCACCCAGGTCGCCCAGTAGTCCTGGCCACCAAACAACTTATCTATACAAGGAGAATCGTGGCTCAGAACGAAGAGACCACCGAGGCCGTCGAGGCCGAGGAAAACCTGACCAGCTACACCTCTGAGAGCTCAGCTTCCGAAGCTGCTCCCAAGAAGGAACGCCCGGCCCTGACGGTTGCCGGCGCAGCTGTTGGCCGCCGCAAGGAAGCCGTTGCACGCGTGCGCGTTGTGCCCGGCTCCGGCAAGTGGACCATCAACGGCCGCGAGCTGGCGAACTACTTCCCGAACAAGCTGCACCAGCAGGACGTCAACGAGCCCTTCAAGATCCTTGATCTCGAAGGCGCCTACGACGTCATCGCCCGTATCCACGGTGGCGGCATCTCCGGCCAGGCAGGCGCCCTGCGTCTCGGCATCGCTCGTTCGCTGAACGAGATCGACGTCGAGAACAACCGCCCGACCCTGAAGAAGGCCGGTTACCTGTCCCGCGACGCCCGTGTCATCGAGCGTAAGAAGGCCGGTCTCAAGAAGGCCCGCAAGGCCCAGCAGTACTCCAAGCGCTAAATCCGCTTGCACAGAAGCCCGTCCCACCTTTTGGTGGGGCGGGCTTTTTGCGTGCGGTAATTCCCTCAGGGGAATCGTCGGACGCGCCTCTAATAGCCGCTACACGAGTGTCCGAAGAGGCCCCCTGGGCTCACGAAATCGGTTTTGATAAGTCGTAGATGCCTTGCCCGCCTACCATCTCAAGCTGAAAGTGGGTTTTTACCCAGTCGGTAATTTCAGCGACGGTGCTTGCCTTTGGCTGGGTTGCCAGAAACTCATCCTGGGGAAGAAAGTAGCAAATTTGTCCGCCAGCGACCTTGTCCTTGAAGGCTTGGAGGGTGGGGGACGGGTCGGATCCAGCGAACCCACCGAGCGGCATGATCGGCCGCTTGGCCTCAATTTGCAGCCGTGCAGCTGTCTGCGAGGCTGAAGTGGCAGCCGCCCACAGGCACGTTTCTGAGGCCGCCAGTTTGTCGAGGATGGAAGCGTTCGGGGTTTGGCCAAAGGCAACGTCGTAAGCCCAAGCGGGGTTCCCGTGTTTCATGTTGTCGAGGAAGCGATTGATGCTGGCAGGACTTTTGCTCAGTTGACCAGATACGGGGTTGGAACCGTTCTGGGGGAGTGTTGTATTGAGCGCAGACGTTAGGAGCGGCCCCGCCAGTAATGCTGCAACCGCCATGCTTGCGGCGCACACCTCCAGCCACCGCGTCGGGGGCCTAACCACAGACAGTGCTGCTCCAAGAGTCCCCAGCAGCAAGATCCCGCTGCCTATCCATTCCGGCCAGCCAACAACGCTGCTCAGAATAAGCCAAGAGCACACTGCCGTTGACAGGATGCCGAGCGCCGCCAGGACTCTCACAACCAGCAGCCGTCGGTGCCTGATGTAAAGTGCACTGGCCACGCCTACGGTGAGGGCCAGCGGTGCCGAGAGCGCCTCCGTGTAATAGGTATGAATTTGATTGCCCATGAAACTCAACACGAGGTAGGTTCCCAGGAACCAGGTGATGGCCACAAAGGCGAGGGCCCTTACACCCCGTGCGGGGGGTAACAGCTTCCATCCGAGACATATCAGTAGCGTGCCGACCACGGCCGCAGGCAGGATCCATCCGATTTCCTGGCCGTAGTTTGCATTCAGGAGCCGCAGAAGCCCTGCGTCCGAATCCACCTGCCTGAATTGTGCAGGTATGAGGTTAGCAACAGGATCTTCCTCGGTCCCAACTATGCGGTCCAAGCCGTTGTAGGCCAAGGTCAGTTCCAACACACTGTTGGAATGTGATCCTCCCACGAAGGGCCGCGCCTCTGCCGGTATCAAGTCCACCGCGGTCATCCAGGCGCCGCCGGTGACCGCCATCACGGAGCCTGAAATGCCGGCATGTTTCAGTTTCCTGGTCCATCCCGCGTTACTCCACAGCAGATACGCAACACTGGCGCTCGGAAGCACCAGGAGTCCTTGAAGCTGCTTGGTCATGAATGCCAACCCAACTGCTGCCCCTAAGAGAATCAGGTATCTCACTCGATCGGATTCGATCGCATGCTGGACCGCATATACCGAGACGAGCATCAGTAGAAGCATGAGGGGGTCGGGGTTGTTGTACCTCGACATAAGAACCACGATCGGAGTCGTAAAGAATATGGTGGCGGCAAGAAGTGCAGGTACTGCTGCGAATTCATGGCGAATGATGAGGTAGATGAGAAGTGTTGATGCAACTCCCATAATTGCTTGAGGTGCCAATATTCCGATGGGAGTGAAGCCGAAGATTTTGGTGGAAATCTCCATGACCCACAAACTAAGTGGCGGCTTATCAACGGTAATGGAATTACCCCAATCGGAAGAGCCAAAAAAGGCGGAGACCAGGTTCTGCGTGCCGGACTGGACTGCGGCGCTGTAGAAATAGTTACCCCATCCGTTGATCCCGAGGTTCCAGAAGTAGAGAGTGGCATTGAGGGCGAGAATGAGCAACAGGATCGGCCGCTCCCACGCTGGATCCTGAGTGCGCCCCTTCAACAGGCCTTGGAGGGACCGTCCGGCTGCTGCTCCGTAGCCAGCACCGAAGGTCGTAGATGGTGACGCCGTCAATGGTCTCCCCCTTGAAATTCGACTGAACCCACCCTGGTGGTAATGGCTGGGTCCCGGCCGAGAGAAATTTCTTTAACTATCATTTGCTGCAGCCGAAATAGGCGGTGCGCTTACTCGACAGGAGGCAGGGATGTGGTGCGCCCTGTCGATGCTCAACGAACTGGCTGTCCAACGGGCCGGAAGGCGAGAATGGCTGAACGCTCGTCAGCACGGCGAACCCTAAATACCCAGAGGCGAAGAAGGACGAACCGCAGCAATGTGGCGAAGACGTTGGCAGCGGTCAGGACCAAAAGTTCGGTGCTTGGAGCTGAGTCGAGATTAGCCGCGTGCAGGACCATCAGTGCCGAGGATGTGATGGCCCAAGCCAAAAGAAAGACGACGAGCCCTTGGAATTGCTGGGTAAACAGTTTCGCTGGGCCGCTAATGCCGAAAGTGAACCGCCTGTTCGCGGCAGTGTTGCCAACGGCCGTCAGCAGCAGGGCGAGGAAGTTGGCCTGTTGCGCGCCAAAGGGCCCTTGGAGAACCAAATACAACAATGCGAATGCAATGGTTGAAAATACGCCAACGAGCCCGAACCTGACCACTTGGCCGAAAAAGCTGGGACGGCCCGGTGGGGCTATCGGCCCGCGACCGAGCTCGGCATAAATTGCCTGGACGGGAATCGAACCTCTCACCAGGGAACCGGCGACGCGCACCATCCCGCGAAGATCGTCCACCGCTGTTTGCTTAATGTTGACCCGACTATCGGGGTCATCAATCCAGTCGACCGGGATTTCGTGGATCCGCAGCCCCGAGCGCTCTGCGATGATCAGCAACTCAGTATCAAAGAACCAGCCGTTGTCTTCCACATGCGGGAGCAAACGCTTGGCCACATCGGCCCGTATTGCCTTGAATCCGCATTGCGCATCGGAAAACCGGACCTGCATGGTCCGGCGGAGCAGGAAATTATAAGAGCGGGAGATAAATTCCCGTTTTGGACCGCGACTGACGCGTGAGCTCTGACCCAGCCTCGTGCCGATGGAAATGTCCGAATGCCCTGACAAAAGGGGCGCTACCAGCGGCGGGAGTGCGGCAAGATCTGTGGAAAGGTCCACGTCCAGGTAGGCCAGAACCTTTGCCTCCGAAGCGCTCCAAGCATCGCGAAGCGCGAAACCACGCCCTTTGACCTCGAGGCGGCGATACTCGACATTTGGCAGTTTCTCGCTGAGCCGGGCAGCAATAGCCGGAGTCCTGTCGGTGCTCGCATTGTCGGCAATGGTTATCTTCCATGTCGACGGCATTTCTTGTGAGAGATATTCGGAGAGTCTTGAGATGCTGTGTTCGAGTACGGCTTCCTCATTGAAAACCGGTACTACAATTTCGAGCGCCAAGCCCCCATAGCTAGGTGTCATGCATGGATCGTAGGAGCGCTCGTAGGGCCGGGGCGAGGCCTTTCAGGAAAGACAGGTACTCATCACTGAAATCCAAGTAGTCGTTAGCCCGGGCAGCTTGAAGGCGCGGTCACTACCTGCTCCCGTGAGTGGAGTACTTGTTGAACGACCCGAGACGTGCCGGCCACGACCGGATGTTCCTTTCGAGCGGCCTCTCCACAAACTCGTGAAGCACGCCGGCGGCGGCGACGGATATCACAATCACAGAGGCGGCCAGTCCAGATACTTCCAGGACGGACGCGGACTCAGTCCATGGCCTGATCACACGGAGCACCACCTCGTGAATCAAGTACAGTGCAAATGACCATTGTCCGAGTCTGGTCAAGGCTGGGGACCCTATTATTCCGGTTCTACCTTCGATGTCCTGCTTGGCACATGCTGCTATGACTGACAGAAATCCGGGGACCATGATCAAATTCGCGAGTGTCGCCGGTATCGGTCCTGCATTAGCATTCAGGACAAACGACGCGGCAAAAAGGCCAGCAGTCAGGACTACCTGCAGAGCGAACGCCGTCAGCAAAGAAAGTCTTGGCCGCCAGCCGGCCTGCATTAGTCGGGCAAGACAAACTCCAAGGACAAATTCTCCAAGTCGAAACAGCGGCATAGGCACCAGCAGATAATCCGCTGCCGGTACGGACGTGATTGACGCCAAGACCCCAAATAGAACAACGCCGCTGATCGGCACAATGAACAAGACCAGGAACTTGGGGCTACTGCGCCTGAGATTCTTGAACAACAGCGGAAACAGCAAGTAGAAGAATGCTTCGCAGGACAGCGACCAAGAGACCCCATTGAAGGCGTTAAGGGATGGACTCGCAGGAATCCAAGCTTGGGTGAGTGTGGCGACAGGCAGAGCACTCAGCACGGATGCGCCGGAGGAGGTGGGCAGTGCCGGGGCCCAGATGGCCAAAAGCATCGTCAATAAATGAAGCGGCCAAATCCTGGCGAATCGGTGGAGGTAGAAGCGACTGGCCTTCACGTCGCCTTTTTGGGACCACGTCAGCACGAAACCTGAAAGCACAAAGAAGAAGCTGACCGCCGTGAACCCATAGCCGAATACGGCAAGGCCGTCGCCGATTGGCGAGAAGTAAATCCTAAGGTGGTAGAGCACCACGGCCAGCGCCGCAAAGAAACGAAGCCCTGTCAGGCTGGGCAACTTCAGTTCAGATGCCGGCATCGTCCTGCCCCCAATTAAGCCGCGTGATGTAGCTTGTTGCGGTGAGCATATCCAAGAAGCCAGTCTTCCAGGCTCAAGATAGCGTCAACCTTCTCCGGCTGCCTCCCGGAATCCGGGCCCCACGCCCCATCCTCTACACTTGACCGGTGTCTAGATTATTTGGAACTGATGGTGTCCGGGGGTTGGCCAACGGCTTGCTGACAGCTGAGCTGGCCCTGCAGCTGGCCCAGGCGGCCGCCGTCGTGCTCGGCCATGACCGCAACTCCAACGGCTCCCGCCCGCGCGCGGTGCTGGCACGTGACCCGCGCGCCAGTGGCGAATTCATCGCCGCCGCAGTGGAGGCCGGACTCTCCAGCTCGGGCATCGACGTCTATGACGCCGGTGTGCTGCCCACCCCGGCGGCGGCCTACCTGGTGGCGGACCTCGATGCGGACTTTGGCGTCATGATTTCCGCGTCCCACAACCCGGCGCCGGACAACGGAATCAAGTTCTTCGCCCGCGGCGGGCAAAAGCTGCCGGACGAGGTCGAGGACGCCATTGAAGCCCAGATGGGCAAGGAAGCTGTCCGGCCCACCGGAGCCGACGTGGGCCGCATCCAGCGCTTCTCCGACGCGGAGGACCGCTACATCGTCCACCTCCTGCGTACGCTGCCGCACCGCCTGGACGGCCTCACGGTGGTCCTTGACTGCGCCAACGGCGCCGCCAGCGGATGCTCACCCCAGCTTTTCAAGGACGCCGGCGCGCGCCTCATCGTCATCGGCGCCGATCCAGACGGACTGAACATCAACGACGGCGTCGGCTCCACCCACTTGGGTCCCCTCAAGGAAGCCGTGATCAAGCACGGGGCAGACCTGGGAATCGCCCACGACGGCGACGCCGACCGCTGCCTGGCCGTTGACCACGAAGGCAACGAAGTGGACGGCGACCAGATCATGGCCATCCTCGCGGTGGCGCTCAAGAAGTCCGGGAAGCTCAAGGACGACGTCTTGGTGGCCACGGTGATGAGCAACCTGGGACTCAAGCTCGCACTCCGCGATGCCGGAATCACCATCATGGAAACGGCAGTGGGGGACCGCTACGTCCTCGAAGGCATGCGCGACGGCGGCTACAACCTCGGCGGCGAACAGTCCGGCCACGTGATCTTCTCCGACTACGCCACCACCGGTGACGGCCTCCTCACCGGCCTGCAGCTCGCCGCACAGGTGGCCCTCACCGGGAAGCCGCTCAAGGAGTTGGCCACCGTGATGACCAAGCTCCCGCAGGTCCTCATCAACGTCAAGGGTGTGGACCGCAGCAAGGTTGGCAGCAACGACGTGCTGGCCCAAGCGGTGGGGGCTGCGGAAGCGGCGCTCGGCGATACCGGCCGCGTCCTCCTCCGGCCCTCCGGAACCGAACCCGTTGTCCGGGTGATGGTCGAGGCCGCCGACGAGGAAACTGCCCAGTCAATCGCCGAGCACTTGGCGCAAGTTGTCCGGGCAGAACTCGCCCTGGAACTTATTAGTGAATGACTGAGCCCCTATATGCGTTCTCGCTGTGCCTCATGAGAGCCCGGTACAGGAGGATGACGGCTACGGTTTGGACGAGGAAGGCGATCGAAAGAGGCAACGCGTAGCTGTTCTTTGCAAAGTACAAGAAATAGACAAACGCTCCTGTGGTGGCCAGTAGGCAAGGAACCAAACGTAGCCGTGACCAGTTCAAGAGAAGCAACGACATAACTTCAGCCGCAAAGAAGTAACGGTCATGCATTTGGGGCAGCAGCAGGGGGCACACGGCGACCGTCGTGATGCATAAGAGAAGGCGACGCTCCGAAACGTCTTCACCACGCCAGTAGGCGAACACTGCGATCCCGATGGCGACGGCGCAGAGCATGATGCCCCACCATCTTCCTTCAGCGATGCCCAGGTTTGGGAACATAGCAAAAATGTTGGCTGCCCCGGATACCAATCGGTTGTCCTGTGTTTGTCTGACATAGATAGTGAGCGTACTTTCCCAAGACCGCCCAAAGATCACAGGCGGCAGGCTCAGCGCCAACCAAACGAAGCCAGCCATGAACACGCCTCGAATATTGAAGCGCCCGCGTAGCGAGATTGCCGCCAAGGCTGGAAGAAAGAATACAGACTGGAGTTTGAACGCGACAGCGACCCCCCAAAAGGACCAGGCACAGTTGTAGTTGTTCCGAAGCAGGCTCCGTGCCGACAACAAAAGGAACGCGGTATAGATGGAGTCGCACTGTCCCCACATCGCGCCGTTGACGAGCACCGTGGGTGCCAAAAGCGATATCACCGCTACTGTGCGCGGTGCCAGCCGTGATGGACCGAGCTCCTTTGCCAATGCCGCCACCGCCAAGGCGAGTGAAACATCGCCCGCGATGGACACAATTTTTATCGCGATGAGCGGGTCAATTGGAAGGAAGCTGACCAAGAACAGTAGGAACAAGTACGGGAAGTTGTAATTCGAGAAGTCCCCGCCGAGAGCCCAGACGCCGTGGTCTCGAAACTGTTCCATCCAAGGTAGGAGAAAAGTGGCGGCATCTTCACTTTCATACGGAACTAAGAGAACACGGGCAACCAGCGCCATGACGACGAGCAGGACCGTAACCGCCGGCGGAGTTGTCCGGCGCAGAGTTTTTGATGGCACTTCCGTTTGCTTGGTTATGGCGTCCCCCATTGCGCCATCATTTGGTGAGGAACGCCGATATGTCAACGCTATTAGGAAACCAACCAAATGTGGCCCGCCTCCCGGAAGGGAAGCGGGCCACTGGCTTTTAAGGAAGGACCTAGACGGTGCGGTCCTTCAGTGCGTCACGGATTTCGGTCAGGAGCGCAACCTGCGGATCCTCAGCAGCCTCCTCCTTGACGTTCTTGTCGATGCCCAGCCGGCGGTTGCGGCGCTCGATCATGTGGTTCATGGGCATGACCACCACAAAGTAGATGGCGCCCGCAATCAGCAGGAAGTTGACGATCGCGGTCAGCAGCACACCGAACTCGATCGCGTTGCCATTCAGTTCAACCCTCGCAAAGCTGTCAAAGTTCGGCGCACCCACCAGGCCGGAAATGAATGGCATGAGCACCTTGTTCACCATCGCCGTCACCACTGCACCGAAGGCAGTACCCATGACAACCGCGACGGCAAGGTCAACGACGTTGCCTTTCATGATGAAATTCTTGAATCCTGTCAGCATGGGAACCACGCTAGCCCACAGCCGCAGGCCTCCGGATGACGCCGAGGTAAATTCCCGCTGCGTGTCAGGCCCGGCAAGAGCCTGGTGCGTCCCTCACGGGTAGGCGGGCGCCGCTTCCAGGCCGAAGTATTCCTCCAAGGTGCCGATGCCGCGCTTCGCCATGTCAGTGGCAGCCTCAACCCCTACGAACCGAAGGTGCCAGGGCTCGTAGTAGTAGCCCGTGATGGGGTGTAGCATCCACGGATAGCGCACGACGAAGCCGTACCTGTAGGCGTTCGCTTTCGCCCAGGTGGCCGCCGGCTGGTCTGCGAAACATGGCTCGAAGCTGCAGGCCCCGCCGCCGTCCCCGATGTCGAAGGCCCATCCCGTCTGGTGCTCCGAGTGGCCGGGCCGCGCACTGGCGGTGTCGGCGTCGGCCTGTCCCCGCGCGGCGACGTACCCGTTGTAGGTGGTCACCTGGGTGCTGTACGAGCGGTAGCCGCTGGCCAGGACCATCGCCACGCCATCCCGCGCCGCAGCCGCGAACATCGCCTCGGCCGCTGCCGCCGTCGTGCTGTTCAGCAGGGCCGCTTCACCCGAGGCGGAAATGGCGACGGCGGGACGCACCAAGTCAGCCGGCGCATAGTCCGCGGGCGCCAGCGGCCGGTGCTTGTTGACGATGACCCACTGGCTCGCGGGGTCGTCCAGCGAGAACTGCCGCGCCAACGTGGTGGACGGCGATGGAGTGGGGGACTGTGCTTCCGGCGACTGGCCCACGGTGGCCACATCCGGAGTCGTGGTGGCGGCAGGGGAGGGGGACGGGGATGGAGCAGCGGACGACGCCGGCTCAGCCGGAGGTGCCGCCGGCGTGCAGGCTGCCAGGAGCGTCAGCCCTGCCCCCGCCGCGAGGAAGCGGGCAAAGCTGCGGCGCGTGGCCGGTCCGCATTCGTAGCACACGTGTGCTAGACCTTCCTCAGGAGCATGCGGCGGATGGAATGGTCAGCCTCTTTGGTCAGCACCAGTTGCGCCCGGCCCCTGGTGGGCAGGACGTTTTCCTCCAGGTTGGGCTCGTTGATCCGCTTCCAGATGTCCCGCGCGGTGTTCTCGGCTTCCTCATCGGAGAGGGTGGCGTAACGGTGGAAGTAGGACTCCGGCTGCGCGAAGGCGGTGCTCCGCAGCTTCCGGAATCGGTCCACGTACCACTCCTCGATGTAGGAGGTCTTGGCATCGACATAGATGGAGAAGTCGAAGAAGTCGCTCAGCGCCAGCCCTTGGCGTCCGTCATGCCGGGGCCGGGCCGGGGCCAGCACGTTCAGGCCCTCCACGATCAGCACGTCCGGCCGGCGCACCACCACTTCTTTTTCCGGCACGATGTCGTAGGTGACGTGCGAGTACCAGGGGGCCCGCACTTCCTCGGCCCCGCCCTTGATTTCGCTCACGAAGCGCAGGAGCGCCCGGCGGTCGTAGGACTCGGGGAACCCCTTCCGGTCCAGCAGTTGCCGGCGCTTCAGTTCAGCCAGCGGATACAGGAAACCGTCGGTGGTGATCAGTTCAACATTGGGGGTACCGGGCCAGCGGCGCAGCATCTCGCGCAGCACGCGGGCGATGGTGGACTTGCCTACCGCCACTGAACCGGCCACCCCGATCACGAACGGCGTGCGCTGGGTCTGCTCACCCAGGAAGGTGGTGGTGGCTGCATGCAGCTGCCCGGCTGCCTCCACATACAGGTGCAGGAGCCGCGAGAGGGGGAGGTAGACGTCGCGGACTTCGTTCATGTCCAAGGGGTCGCCGAGCCCGCGAAGGCGCAGCACATCCTCTTCGTTAAGGGGCTGTTCCATCTGGGCTGCGAGCCGGGACCAGGTATGCCGGTCCAGCTCCACGAACGGCGAGGCACCCTCCCCGTTCGCTTCATTGCGTTGCGAAGTCACGCTAAAGATTCTGCCCCCCGCCAGGCGCATCGCGAAATGACGCCCCTGCTCAGCGCGGCGAGCTGCGTCACGTGGGCCGCGCGGCGGCGCTTACCGGTTTAGAGCAACCGGCACGCTGCCGATAGTCTTGTGCCTATGTGTGGAATCGTGGGTTACGTAGGCCGTTCGACCGACGGTGCAATTGATGGTCACAGCGCGTTGGACGTTGTCCTTGAGGGGCTCCGCCGCCTGGAGTACCGCGGTTATGACTCTGCCGGTGTGGCAGTGGTGTCCGAGGGCGCCATCGAGTCGCGGAAGAAGTCCGGAAAGCTGAGCAACCTGATCGCTGAGCTGGAGGCGCGCCCGCTGCCCGAGACGGTGACCGGGATCGGGCACACCCGCTGGGCGACGCACGGCGGTCCCACGGACCGCAACGCGCACCCGCACCTGGCGGATGGCGGCAAGCTGGCCGTGATCCACAACGGCATCATCGAGAACTTCGCTGAGCTCAAGCTCGAGTTGCTGGAAAAGGGCGTCACCTTCCTCTCCGAAACGGACACCGAGGTGGCCGCTGCACTGCTGGCAGATATCCTCCGGAACAAGCTGGGCGGGGACACCGCGAACGGCGGACTGACCCACGCCATGGAGCTGGCCTGCCAGCGCCTCGAAGGCGCCTTCACCTTGCTGGCCGTGCACGCGGACCAGCCTGACGTCGTCGTGGCCGCCCGCCGCAACTCACCGCTGGTGGTGGGCCTGGGCGACGGCGAGAACTTCCTGGGCTCGGACGTGTCCGGGTTCATCGACTACACCCGCCGGGCCGTGGAGCTGGGCCAGGACCAGATCGTGACCATCACCGCGGACTCGGTGGATATCACCGACTTCTACGGCAACCCGGCCCAGGGCAAGGAGTACCACGTTGACTGGGACCCGGCCTCGGCGGAAAAGGGCGGCTTCTCCTCCTTCATGGAGAAAGAGATCAACGACCAGCCCGACGCCGTGGCCCAGACCCTGCTGGGACGCTCGGATATCAAGGGCAAACTGACCCTGGATGAGCTGCGGATCGACCCGGAGCTGCTGAAGCAGGTCAACAAGATCATTGTGCTGGCCTGCGGCACCGCCGCCTATGCGGGGATGGTGGCCAAGTACGCCATCGAGAACTGGTGCCGGATTCCCACCGAGGTGGAACTGGCACACGAGTTCCGCTACCGCGATCCCATCCTGGACGAGAACACCCTGGTGGTGTCCATCAGCCAGTCCGGCGAGACCATGGACACCCTGATGGCGGTCCGTTACGCCCGCGAACAGGGCGCCAAGACCATCTCCATCTGCAACACCAACGGCTCCACCATCCCGCGTGAATCCGACGCCGTCCTGTACACGCACGCCGGGCCGGAAATCGCCGTCGCCTCCACCAAGGCCTTCCTGGCGCAGATCACCGCCGCCTACCTGCTGGGCCTGTACCTCGCACAGCTGCGCGGCAACATCTTCTCCGGCCAAATCAAGGACGTCCTGGCGGACCTGAACAAGATCCCCGCCAAGATCCAGAAGATCCTGGACAACGCCGGGCCGCTGCGCGAACTGGCCCGCAGCATGGCCAACGAGAAGTCCGTGCTGTTCCTGGGCCGCCACGTGGGTTACCCTGTGGCCCTTGAAGGTGCGCTGAAGCTCAAGGAGATCGCCTACATCCACGCCGAGGGCTTCGCCGCCGGTGAGCTCAAGCACGGCCCCATCGCCCTGATCGACGAAGGCCAGCCGGTGTTCGTCGTGGTTCCGTCCCCGCGCGGACGCGATTCGCTGCACGCCAAGGTGGTCTCCAACATCCAGGAAGTCCGTGCCCGCGGCGCCCGCACCCTGGTCATCGCCGAGGAAGGCGACGAAGCCGTCAAGGCCTACGCCGAGTATGTCTTCTACGTACCGGAGACCCCCACCCTGCTCATGCCGCTGCTGACCACGGTTCCGCTGCAGATCTTCGCGGCGGAGCTGGCCGCAGCGAAGGGGTACGACGTGGACCAGCCCCGCAACCTGGCCAAGAGCGTCACTGTCGAGTAGCGGTGACTCCCTAACCGCGGGAAGCCCCGGGCCCACAAGCCCGGGGCTTCCAGCGTTAAGCCACGCAATTGCGCTATCGGCGGACAACGGAAAGAACCCACGCCAACGGTGCTGCACCCGGGCGTGCGGGGGATGGTCCCACCGTAGAATGAGCCCATGATCGTTGGCATTGGGGTAGACGTAGTAGACATTGAGCGGTTCGGCCGCCAGCTGGAGCGCACACCCGGGCTGAGGGACCGCTTGTTCGTCCCCGCGGAGCGGGAACTGAACACCCGGTCCCTGGCTGCCCGGTTCGCGGCCAAGGAAGCCGTGGCCAAGGTCCTCGGCGCGCCCGCCGGAATGAACTGGCAGGACTGCTGGATTGGCCTTGACCAGAACGGGCCCACTGTCCAGGTGAAGGGCACCGTTCTGGCGGTTGCCGAGGCCAAGGGCGTCAAGCGCTGGCACCTGTCCATCAGCCACGACGGCGGCATCGCTACCGCAACGGTACTGGCCGAAGGCTGACCCGGCGGCCGCCGCATGATCACCGCCTATACCGGAACCCAGGTCCGCGCAGCCGAAGAACCCCTCCTGGCCGCCGGGCGCGGAGAGGAACTCATGCTCCGCGCCGCGCACGGCCTGGCCACCGGCGTCGTCCATGAGCTTCGTTCACGCGGTGCCCGCCTGTACGGCGCCAACGTGGTGGTGCTGGCGGGAAAGGGCAACAACGGTGGAGACGGGCTCTACGCTGCTGCCTTCCTCGCCGCCCGGGGAATGCGTACGACGGCGGTACTCACCGGGGATGCCGCCCATCCGGGTGGGCTCGGTGCATTCGAGCGGGCCGGCGGCCGGGTGAACCGCCTCACTGAAGAGGCACTTCCGGAGCTGGCGGCGGAAGCCGCGCGCGCCGACGTCGTCATAGACGCCGTTCTGGGAACCGGCGCCAAGGGCGGCCTTCGGGGACTCGCCGCAGACTTCGTCCAGGCCCTTGCGGGCGCGCGGACAGCCGGCCGCGCCCAAGGCCTGGTGGTGGCCTGCGACCTCCCCAGCGGCGTCGACGCGGACAGCGGAGAGACCGCCGGCGAGGTGCTCATGGCGGACCTGACGGTGACGTTCGGGGGAGCGAAGTCCGGGCTTATGGCCGATCCCGGAGCCGACTATGCAGGCCGCGTCCTGGTGGTACCGATCGGGATTGAAGAGCACTTTCCGCAGCCGTCCCTGCGCAGACTTGAAGGTGCCGAGATGGCAGGCCTGCTGCCGCACCCCGCCCGGCGCGCCCACAAGTACTCCCGGGGTGTGCTGGGAGTGGTGGCCGGCTCTGAAGACTATCCCGGTGCCGCCGTCCTCGCCTGCCGTGGGGCGCTGGCCGCAGGCGCGGGCATGGTCCGGTACCTGGGTCCGCCGTCAGTGGCCCACCTGGTCCGCCAATCCTGCCCCGAGGTCGTGTGCAGCACGGGGAGCGTCGCGGAAAACCGCGTGCAGGCCTGGCTGGTGGGCTCCGGCATGGGCCCAAAGGACCATGACCAACTGGCCCGCGCCGGCGATGCCGTCACGTCCGGCCTGCCGGTCGTGGCTGACGCCGGCGCCTTGCCTGCCCTCCCGGACACGCTGGCGCCGCATGTGGTGCTGACCCCGCATGCCGGGGAGCTTGCCTCACTGTTCCAGCGGCTCGGTGGCGGCGAAGACCGGGAGGCCGTGGAAGCGGGTACCCTCGACGCTGTCCGCCGCGCTGCCGACCGTACCGGTGCCACCGTCCTGCTCAAGGGCGCCACCACGCTGGTGGCTTCGCCATCCGGCCAGACCTTCAGCCAGGCGGACGGCACCCCTTGGCTGGCCACCGCCGGGAGCGGGGACGTCCTGGCCGGTGTCATCGGCGCGCTGCTCGCCCAGGCGGGGTCCGCCGTCGAACCTTTCCGCCAGCTGGGCCTGGACGACGACGACCGCTGGGCAGCCCTGGCCGCACTCGGAGCCGCGCTGCATGGGCGCGCCGGGACGGCCGCGTCGGAGTCCGTGGCGGGCGGACCCATCACGGCGGCCCGCATCGCGGAGGGTATACCTGAAATTTGGGGTAAAGTCAGCATGCTTAGTAAATATGGAGCCTGGAAACGTAATAGTCACAGCCAACCACTACGGTAGGCATTAGTTCGCACCAGCAGCAGGGGCGTTCCGATGCCCTCTGCTGCTGACCACAAAATGAGGAGCACGATGGAAGTCTGGCCTGGAACTGCCTATCCGCTGGGAGCGACCTTTGATGGCACCGGCACCAATTTCGCCCTGTTCAGCGAGCGGGCCGAGCGGGTCGAACTCTGCCTCCTGGCTGATGACCTGACCGAGACCCGGATCGAACTGACCGAGGTGGACGGCTATGTTTGGCACTGCTACCTGCCGCACATCCAGCCCGGCCAGAAGTACGGCTACCGCGTCCATGGTCCGTACGACCCCGCCAGCGGAAACCGTTTCAACCCGAACAAACTGCTGATGGATCCTTACGCCAAGGCCATCCAGGGCCAGATCGACTGGGACCCGGCCCTGTTCTCCTACGAGTTTGGCGACCCGGACTCCCGCAACGACGCCGACTCCGCCCCGCACACCATGCACGGCGTGGTCATCAACCCGTTCTTCGAATGGGACGGCGACCGCCAGCTGCGGATTCCCTACCACCAGTCCGTGATCTACGAAGCCCACGTCAAGGGCCTGACCGAACTCCACCCGGAGATTCCCGAAGAGCAGCGCGGCACCTACGCCGGCGTGGCGCATCCGGCCGTGATTGAGCACCTGAAGAAGCTTGGCGTCACCGCCATTGAGCTCATGCCGGTCCACCAGTTCGTCAATGACGGAACCCTGGTGGAGAAGGGGCTCAACAACTACTGGGGCTACAACACCATCGGGTTCTTCGCCCCGCAGAACACCTACAGCGCCACCGGCGACGTCGGGCACCAGGTCCAGGAGTTCAAAGCCATGGTCCGCGACCTGCACCGGGCCGGCATTGAAGTGATCCTCGACGTCGTCTACAACCACACCGCCGAAGGCAACCACCTTGGCCCCACGCTGTCCTTCAAGGGCATCGACAACCAGGCCTACTACCGCCTGGTGGACAACGACCTCAAGCACTACATGGACTACACCGGCACGGGCAACTCGCTGAACGTACGCCACCCGCACTCCCTCCAGCTGCTGATGGACTCCCTTCGCTACTGGGTCACCGAGATGCACGTGGACGGCTTCCGGTTCGACCTCGCCTCCACCCTGGCCCGCGAGTTCTACGACGTGGACAAGCTCTCAACGTTCTTCGAACTCATCCAGCAGGATCCGATCGTTTCCCAGGTCAAGCTCATCGCCGAGCCGTGGGACGTTGGCCCCGGCGGCTACCAGGTGGGGAACTTCCCGCCGCAGTGGACGGAGTGGAACGGTAAGTACCGCGACACCGTCCGCGACTTCTGGCGCGGCGAACCGGCCACCCTGGGCGAATTCGCATCCCGCCTGACCGGGTCCGCAGACCTCTACGAAAGCTCCGCCCGCCGCCCGGTGGCGTCGATCAACTTCGTCACCGCTCACGACGGCTTCACCATGCGCGACCTCGTTTCCTACAACGAGAAGCACAACGAGGCCAACGGCGAAGGCAACAACGACGGCGAATCGCACAACAGGTCCTGGAACTGCGGCGTTGAAGGCGACACTGACGACGACAAGGTCCTGACCCTGCGGGCCCGGCAGCAGCGGAACTTCATCGCCACCCTGATGCTCTCGCAGGGCGTGCCAATGCTGCTGCACGGCGACGAACTGGGCCGCACGCAGCAGGGCAACAACAACACCTACTGCCAGGACTCCGAGCTCAGCTGGATCCACTGGGAAGCCATGGACCAGCCGCTGGTGGAATTCACCGCGTTCGTCAACAAGCTCCGGCACGACCACCCCACGTTCCGGCGCAGCCGCTTCTTCGACGGCCGCCCGGTAGTCCGTGGTGAGGGCGAAAAGCTCCCGGACATCGTCTGGTTGAAGACCGACGGCACCGAGATGCGGCCCGAAGACTGGGGAAGCGGCTTCGGCCGGACCATCGGCGTCTTTTACAACGGCGACGGCATCCAGGAGCAGGATTCACGCGGCCGCCGCATCACCGACGACAGCTTCATCATGGCGTTCAACGCCCACGACGATGTCGTGGACTTCTGCCTGCCCTCGGACGAATACTCCCAGTACTGGGAAGTCCTGATCGATACGGCAGCGCAGGCCGAAGCCTACGAACCGCTCAAAGCCGGCGCAACCCTGGCGCTGGATGCCAAGTCGATGGTGGTACTGCGCGCCTACTCAGGCCCCGAGACTGAAGTGGATACCTCGGCAGCCGCGTCCCTGGCCTCCATGGCAGAACACGAAGAGGCCCAGGGGGAGATGGTGGAGGCCCAGACCAAGGCAGCGGAGGCGAGCGAGGCGCGGGCAACCGAAGCCACCGAAGCCGCCGACGCAGCTGACGAAAAGGCAACCGAAACGGGTGCCACAAAGGCAACCGACAAATGAGGACGCCGACTTCCACCTACCGGCTCCAAATCCGGAGCAGCTTCACCCTCTTCGACGCCGCAGAGAAGGTCCCGTACCTGAAGGACCTCGGCGTGGACTGGGTGTACCTGTCTCCCATCCTTACGGCGGAGGAGGGCTCGGACCACGGCTACGACGTAACCGACCCCTCTGCCGTCGACCCTGAACGCGGCGGCCCCGAAGGCCTCCTGGCCCTCTCGAAGGCGGCCCGCGAGCACGGCATGGGCGTCCTGGTGGACATCGTGCCGAACCACGTGGGCGTGGCCTCACCGCCACAGAACCCGTGGTGGTGGTCGCTGCTGAAGGAAGGCCGCGAGTCCCCTTACGCCGAAGCCTTCGACGTCGACTGGGAACTGGGCGGCGGAAAAGTCCGGCTTCCCATGCTGGGATCGGACGCCGACCTGGACAAACTTGAGGTCAAAGACGGCGAACTCCGCTACTACGACCACCGGTTTCCGCTGGCCGAGGGCACGTACACCGAAGGGGACTCCCCGCAGGACGTCCACGCCCGCCAGCACTACCAACTGATGGACTGGCGCCGTGCCGATGCCGAGCTGAACTATCGGCGCTTCTTCGCGGTGACCACCCTCGCCGGGATCCGGGTCGAGGTACCTTCCGTCTTCGAACAGGCGCATGCGGAGGTAGGCCGCTGGTTCACCGAGGGCCTGGTGGACGGGCTCCGTGTGGACCATCCGGACGGCCTCGCGGATCCCGCCGGCTACCTCCGGTGGCTCAAGGACCTCAGCGGCCGTGCCTACGTCCTGGTGGAAAAGATCCTGGAACCGGGTGAAGTCCTGCCCCAGGAGTTCGCCTGCGAGGGCACCACCGGTTATGACGCGCTGGCCGACGTGGACAGGGTCTTCGTGGACCCGGCAGGCCAACAGGCCCTCGACGCCCTGGATTCCGGTCTGCGTGGGACCGCGGAACCGGCGGACTATGCAGCCATGATCCGCAGCACCAAGCGCATGATTGCCGACGGCATCCTGCGTTCGGAGGTGCTGCGGCTGGCCCGGCTGGTTCCCGGGTCGTATGGGCTCAGCGTGGACCAGGCAGCCGACGCCATCGCCGAGATCATCGCATCCTTCCCGGTGTACCGGTCCTACCTGCCGGTAGGCGCCGACGTCCTCAAGGAAGCCTGCGAATCCGCCGCAGCGCACCGGCCGGACCTGGACGTCGCGGTGGGCACCCTCCTCCCGCTGCTCCTGGACCCTGCCAACCCCATCGCCATCCGGTTCCAGCAGACCTCCGGCATGGTTATGGCCAAGGGCGTGGAGGATACCGCGTTCTACCGCTACACCCGGCTGGGCACCCTGACCGAGGTGGGCGCCGAACCCACCGAATTCGCCGTGGCCCCGGAGGAATTCCACCGGCGGATGCAGCGGCGCCAGCAGGACCTGCCGCTGTCCATGACCACCCTGTCCACCCACGACACCAAGCGCAGCGAGGACGCCAGGGCCCGGATCTCGGTCATCGCCGAACTGCCCCGGGAGTGGGCGGAAACGCTGGACACGCTGCGTGGCCTGGCGCCGATCCCCGACGGCCCGTACGAGAACCTGCTGTGGCAGGCAATCATCGGCGCCTGGCCCGCCAGCCGTGAGCGGTTGCAGGGGTATGCGGAAAAGGCCGCCCGGGAGGCGGGCAACTCCACCACGTGGACCGATCCCAACGAGGACTTCGAGTCCAAGGTGAAGGCCGCCGTGGATGCGGTGTTCGACGACGCGAAGGTTGCCAAGGTGGTCGCGGACTTCGTGGCCCGCATCGACTCCTTTTCCGCAGCCAATTCGGTGTCGGCAAAGCTGGTCCAGCTGACCATGCCGGGTGTGCCGGATGTATACCAGGGCAGCGAGTTCTGGGAACGGTCACTCACGGACCCGGACAACCGCCGGCCAGTGGACTTTGCTGTCCGGCAGGCGGAGCTGGCAAAGCTCGACGCCGGACAGTTGCCGGCCGCGGGCACGGAAGCCAGCAAGCTCCTGGTCACCTCGCGGGCGTTGCGCCTGCGGCGGGACCGGCCCGAGCTGTTCCAGGGCTACGCTCCCGTGGCCGCCACCGGGGCCGCAGCAGATCACCTGCTCGCGTTCTCCCGCGGAACCGAGGCCTCCTCCGGTGTGCTGGCACTTGCTACCCGGCTCCCGGCCGGACTGGAAGCCGGCGGCGGCTGGCGGGACACCGCCGTCGACCTTTCCACCGCCATGCGCGACGAACTGACGGGCGCCGGCTACGGACCGGGCCCGGTTGCCGTGTCCGAGCTGCTGGGCACCTACCCGGTGGCCCTGCTGGTCCCCGTGGATGGAGGGAACGAATGACGCTCGTCAACGCTGGCCCCGGGCGGTTCGATGTGTGGGCGCCGGACGCTTCATCGGTGGTCCTGCAGGCCGATGGCCGTGCATACCCCATGCAGAAAATGGACACGGCTCCCGGATCCGAGGGATGGTGGACCGCACCTGACGCCCCGGCCGGCGGCGAGGTGGACTACGGCTACCTGCTGGACGGGGACTCCACTCCCGTCCCGGATCCAAGGTCGCGCCGCCTGCCCGCCGGTGTGCACAAGCTGTCCCGCACCTACGATCCTGCCTCCTTCGCGTGGCAGGACACGGGGTGGCGCGGCAAGGATCTGCAGGGTTCCGTGATCTACGAACTCCACGTGGGCACCTTTACTCCCGAAGGAACCCTGGATGCCGCGGTGGACAAGCTGGGCTACCTGGTGGACCTGGGCATCGACTTCGTGGAGCTGTTGCCGGTCAACGGGTTCAACGGAACGCACAACTGGGGCTACGACGGCGTCCAGTGGTACGCGGTGCACGAGGGCTACGGCGGGCCGGCCGCGTACCAGCGGTTCGTGGATGCCGCCCATGCCGCCGGGCTCGGCGTCATCCAGGACGTGGTGTACAACCACCTGGGACCCAGCGGCAACTACCTGCCCAAGTTCGGCCCGTACCTGAAGCAGGGCGATGCCAACACGTGGGGCGACTCGGTGAACCTGGACGGGCCAGGTTCGGATGTGGTGCGCGAATACATCCTGGACAACGCGGCCCTCTGGCTGCGCGACTACCATGTGGACGGACTCCGCCTCGATGCCGTGCACGCGCTGCGGGATGAGCGCGCAGTCCACATCCTTGAGGAGTTGGGCGCTTTGGGCGACGCTGTCTCGGCTGAAACCGGGCTGCCCAAGACCCTCATTGCCGAATCGGACCTGAACAATCCGCGCCTGATCTACCCCCGGGACGCCAACGGGTACGGCCTGGCCGGCCAGTGGAGCGACGACTTCCACCACGCGGTACACGTCAATGTCAGTGGCGAGACCACCGGCTACTACTCCGACTTCGAGTCCTTGGCCGTGCTGGCCAAGGTGCTGAAGGACGGGTTCCTGCACGACGGCAGCTACTCCAGCTTCCGAGGCCGGCACCACGGGCGGCCTATCAACGGTGCCCTGGTGCACCCGGAGGCACTGGTGGTCTGCAACCAGAACCACGACCAGATCGGCAACCGGGCCACGGGGGACAGGCTCTCGCAGTCCCTGTCCTACGGACAACTGGCCGTGGCCGCGGTGCTCACCCTGACCTCGCCGTTCACGCCCATGCTGTTCATGGGCGAGGAATACGGTGCCACCACGCCGTGGCAGTTCTTCACCTCCCACCCGGAACCCGAGCTTGGGAAAGCCACCGCGGAAGGGCGCATCAGGGAGTTCGAGCGCATGGGGTGGGATCCCGCCGTCGTGCCCGATCCGCAGGACCCGGAAACCTTCCGCCGGTCCACGCTGGACTGGGCCGAGGCCACCACGGGCGAGCACGCCCGGTTGCTGGAGCTGTACCGGTCGCTGACGGCGCTGCGCCGCTCCCATCCGGAGCTGGCAGGCCTTGGCTTTGACGGCACGCAGGTGGAGTTCGACGACGACGCCGGCTGGCTGCGGTTCCGCCGCGGTTCCGTTGAGGTGCTGGTGAATTTCACCGACGCGAAGGTACGCCTCGACGCTTCGGGGAACGTCCTGCTGGCCACGGATGACGGGACCGGCCTGGACGGCGGCTACCTGGCCTTGGCTCCGTGGAGCGCGGCCATCCTCGCGTCCTAGGAACGAGAAGTTACGCCGCGGGCATCCGCGGCGTAACTTTTCTGCTGAGCGCTAACACATGATGTGCAGCGCGTCACAACTGGCAGGATGGAACCCATGACTTATTCAGCAGCGGACAACCGCTACGAATCCATGCCCTACCGCCGTGTCGGCCGCAGCGGACTCAAACTCCCTGCCATCTCCCTGGGCCTCTGGCACAACTTCGGCGACGACAAGCGCTTTGAAGAGCAACGGGACATCCTGCGCCGGGCCTTCGACCTCGGCGTGAACCACTTCGACCTCGCCAACAACTACGGGCCCCCTGACGGCTCCGCCGAAACCAACTTCGGCCGCCACCTCAAGGACGACTTCAAGCCCTACCGGGACGAACTGGTGATCTCCACCAAGGCCGGCTATTACATGTGGCCCGGCCCGTACGGCGAGTGGGGATCCCGCAAGTACCTGATCTCCAGCCTCGACCAGTCGCTGCAACGCATGGGCCTTGATTACGTGGACATCTTTTACAGCCACCGGCCCGATCCCGAGACGCCGCTGGAAGAGACCATGGGCGCCCTGGACTACGCGGTCCGGTCCGGCAAGGCACTCTATGCCGGCATCTCCTCCTACACTCCTGAGCAGACGCTTGAGGCAGCCCGGATCCTGAAAGAGATGGGAACGCCGCTGCTCATCCACCAGCCCAGCTACTCCATGCTGAACCGCTGGACCGAGGACGAATCGCCCAACCTGTACGAGGCGCTGGACCAGGTGGGCGCCGGATCCATCGCATTCTCGCCCCTCGCCCAGGGGATGCTCACCGACCGCTACCTCCATGGCATCCCGGAAGATTCCCGTGCCGCCAAGGCCCGGTTCCTTTCCGAGGACTCCATCACTGAAGAGAAGCTGGACCGGGTCCGCGGGCTGCGGCGCATTGCCGAGGGCCGCGGGCAGTCACTGGCCCAAATGGCCATCGCCTGGATCCTGCGCGACCAGCCGAAGGGCTCACCGGTCACCTCTGCCCTGGTGGGCGCCTCCAGCGTCAGCCAACTCGAGGACACACTCTCCGCCATCAACAACCTCGAGTTTTCCGCCGACGAACTCACCGCCATCGACGAGTTCGCCGTGGAGTCCGATATCAACCTCTGGAAGCAGGAGTCGTAACGTCCACTTCAACGGACAGCGCTGACGAAGCTTTCTTACGCAGCGGGACCCGGCGCAGCAGCGCCGGGTCCCGCTGCGTTGGGTAGTATGAAAAGGCGCCGTGCGGCGCCGTGCCAGCCGGCCGCCGTCGGACTTCCTGCGGAGCCATACCCGGCCGGCTGACGTTTGTTCCCAAAGGAGTTTTGTGTCTTCACATCCGATCCGTGTTGCAATCGTTGGCGTGGGCAACTGCGCCGCTTCGCTGGTGCAGGGCGTCCAGTACTACAAGGATGCCGATCCCGCGGAGACCATTCCGGGCCTGATGCACGTTGAGTTTGGCCAGTACCACGTGGGCGACGTTGAATTTGTTGCCGCGTTTGACGTCGACGGCAAGAAGGTCGGCGTTGACCTCTCCGACGCCATCCTGGCGAGCGAGAACAACACCATCAAAATCGCTGACGTTCCGCCCACGGGCGTGACGGTCCAGCGCGGCCACACCCTGGACGGGCTGGGCAAGTACTACCTCGAGACCATCGAGGAATCCACCGAAGAACCCGTGGACGTTGTCCAGGCGCTCAAGGACGCCAAGGTGGATGTCCTGGTCTGCTACCTGCCTGTGGGTTCGCAGAAGGCGGCAGAGTTCTACGCGCAGGCCGCCATTGACGCCGGCGTGGCCTTCGTCAACGCGCTGCCGGTCTTCATTGCCGGCACCAAGGCGTGGGCCGACAAGTTCACCGCCGCGCGCGTGCCGATCGTGGGGGACGACATCAAGAGCCAGATCGGTGCGACCATCACGCACCGCGTCATGGCCAAGCTGTTCGAGGACCGCGGCGTGACCCTGGACCGCACGTACCAGCTGAACGTCGGCGGGAACATGGACTTCAAGAACATGCTCGAGCGCGATCGGCTCGAGTCGAAGAAGATCTCCAAAACCCAGGCCGTGACCTCGAACGTTGAGGCGGAACTGGCTGCCAAGGACGTGCACATCGGCCCGTCGGACTACGTGCAGTGGCTCGATGACCGCAAGTGGGCGTTCGTGCGCCTGGAGGGCCGGAACTTCGGTGACGCCCCGGTGTCGCTGGAGTACAAGCTCGAGGTCTGGGACTCCCCGAACTCGGCCGGTGTGATCATCGACGCGATCCGTGCGGCAAAGATCGGCCTGGACCGTGGCATCGGCGGCCCGCTGCTCTCGGCGTCGAGCTACTTCATGAAGTCCCCGCCGGAGCAGTTCAACGACGACCTCGCCCGCGAAAAGGTCGAAGCCTTCATCCGCGGCGACCTCGAACGCTAGCACCCCTCGAACGCTCCCTCACCCGTACAGGTGGGGGAGCGTTCCTGCTTAACCACCCCCGCTCACCTTCGACAGGTTTCCCCCTAACGCCCGCTCACGTTTGACGTGTTTTCCTGAAACGCCCGCTCACGTTTGACGTGTTTCGCCGGAACGCCCGCTCACGTTTGACGTGTTTTCCGCGATTAGCTGAGGGTGCGATCCTCTATCCAGCGGGGTTCACTCGTTGGCGAAGCCCGAGGCGGCCACAGGATTGGCGGCGGAATTCCTTAGGGCATGCCTGATTCTCTTGAGCGCTCCCGCAAAACCGTCCTCCTGATCGGCCTTTACGACGATGATGACGGTCCAGCCGGCTCGTTCGAAGGCCTTGTTCCTGCGCCGATCGATCTGTTGCTGCGGTTCGAAAAGGTGATGGCCGCCGTCGTACTGAATAGCAACTCTGGGCAGACGAAAGCCGAGGTCAGCCGATGGCGAGCGGGGGTCCCCCGGACGAAGTTCTATCTGCAGCTCCGGTTCAGGAAGACCGGCGTCCAGCATGGACAATCGAAGGAATGTCTCCGGCGCAGAGTCCGCCCCTACCCGCATAAGGTCCAGTGCTTGCCGGGCGCGGACAACGCCTTGAAGATTTGGATGTCGGCCGACCAAAGCCCGTTGTTCCTCAAGTGTTGAGTACGCGCCCTCTCTGCCTTCGAGGTCAGGCCGTGGTATCCGGATGAGCTGGTCTCCCGCAGCCACCAAATCGTTCAATGGGAGTAGCCGTGCCAAATCCAGCCACGTCCGGGCACGGGTGCTGAGCCACATCCCTTCAACGCACTCAATCTCGCCAGGCTTCACAATGACCCGATGGCCGTGGATTCCCCTCCTGCGTGCGCCGGGAAGGGCACTGGGTTTACTGAGGTGCAGCTCGTTGGAGTCTGACAGCCAAGGCGGAAGGAGGAAACTCCGGAGTCGAGCCGCGGTGACATGGGAAATCCACGCGCCAGGCGAAGCCTCCGACAGGCTGCGGGCGGCCTCCTCCAGACAGAAATCCCAACCGGCCGGACGGTAAAGCCCACGGCTTACATGCTCAACATCTGCGCGCCGTAAGCGGCTGTAGTGCAGCCCTGCGCGCCTGGAACTTTCGAGGGTGAACGGACTGCTTGCCAAGTGGGAGGGCAGGGGCGGCTGGGATCGCATACTGCATTCTTATTCAAGCAGCCGGAGCCCGTCGGAAGTTATCCACAGGCGCTCATTCGGTTTGGTCGAAAATGAGCGGGGGTTCGTTGGAGAGCGGTAAGAAGTGAGCGGGGGTTCGTTGGAGGCCGGTCGAAAGTGAGCGGGGGTTGATTGGAGAGGGGTAAGAAGTGAGCGGGGGTTTCAGGTGAGGCCCACAGGGTTGCCGTCGGCGTCCACGTCCATGCGGAGCGCAGCCGGGACGGGCGGCAGGCCGGGCATAGTCATCACGGCACCCGTCAGCGCGACGATGAAGCCTGCCCCGGTTTTGGGCAGCAGGTCCCGGACGTGGATGGTGAAGCCCTTCGGGGCGCCGAGGCGGGAGGCGTCGTCCGTGAAGGAATACTGCGTTTTGGCCATGCACACGGGCAACCCGCTCCAGCCGTTCCGTTCGATATCTGCCAAGCGCTTCAAGGCCGGCACGGAGAAGTCCACCCCGTCCGCCCCGTAGATCTCCTGGGCGATGGTCCGGATCTTGTCCTCCACAGACAAATCCAACGGGTACAAGTGCCGGAATTTGCCGGGAGCGTCCACCGCCTTCGCCACCAGCGCCGCGAGCTCGTCACCGCCGTCGCCTCCTCCGCCGCGGCCCCATACGTCCGCGACGGCGGCCTGCACGCCCTCCGCATGGCACCAAGCCAGAAGCCAGTCCAGTTCTTCCTGCGCATCGGAGGAGAACTTGTTGATGGCCACTACCGGGGTGACCCCGAACTTCTCCACGTTGTGCACATGCCGGCGCAGGTTCGCCACGCCGGCCTCAAGTGCGGCCAGGTCCGGGCGCGTCAATGCGTCCTTGGCCACGCCGCCCTGCATTTTGAGCGCCCGCACGGTGGCCACCACCACGACGGCGGACGGGGCCAGGCCGCCGTACCGGGCCTTGATGTCCATGAACTTCTCTGCCCCCAGGTCGGCACCGAAACCGGCTTCCGTCACCACCAGGTCCGCGAGCCGCCGCGCGGTTTGGGTGGCGATGAGCGAATTGCAGCCATGCGCAATATTGGCGAACGGCCCGCCGTGCACCAAAGCGGGAGTCCCCGCGATGGTCTGCACCAGGTTGGGCTTGACCGCCTCCTTCAGGAGCAGGGTCAAGGCACCCTCCACGCCCAGGTCCGCCACCGTCACCGGCGTCCGGTCGTAGGTGTAGCCGAACGTGATCCGGCCCAACCGCGTCCGCAAATCCGACAGGTCCGTTGCCAGGCAGAAGACGGCCATGATTTCGGACGCCACCGTGATGTCGAAGCCGTCCTGCCGCGGCACCCCCTGTGTTGGTCCGCCCAGCCCGATGACAACCTCGCGCAGGGACCGGTCGTTCATGTCCAGGACGCGCTTGAACGTCATCCGGCGCGGATCGATGTTCAAGGCGTTGCCCTGGTAGATGTGGTTGTCCACCAACGCCATGAGCGCGTTGTTGGCCGAGGTGATGGCATGGAAGTCGCCGGTGAAGTGCAGGTTGATCTCGTCCATGGGCAGCACCTGCGAGTAACCTCCGCCGGTAGCGCCGCCCTTCATCCCGAGCACGGGTCCCAGGGACGGCTCCCGCAGCGCGATCATCACCTTGTGGCCGGCGCGGGCGAGCGAATCGGCCAGTCCCACCGTGGTGGTGGATTTGCCTTCTCCAGCCGGGGTGGGGGACATGGCGGACACGAGCACCACCTTGCCGTATGGTGCCGGTGCCTCGAGCCTGGCCGGATCGATCTTCGCCTTGTACCGCCCGTAGAGCTCCAGGGCGTCGGCGTTGATCCCGGCCGCTGCAGCGATTTCCCCGATGGGCCGGATCCGGGCGGCCCGGGCTATCTCAAGATCAGAAGGAAGACCAGACATCGTTGTCCTTTCCTGTACCGGCCGGCGCCGGACACCTGCCCCTAAGCTAACAGCACCCGGGCCGGCTCCGAGGGAACAGCCGTCAACGGGAGTGGCCTCCGAAGCAAGGGCGGAGGGTTGTCAGGAGGCCGGCACGGCCGGGGCGAGGCGGTGCCCCGAGTAATGGTCGACGGCGGCGTGGTAGCTTTCGAGCGTGATGGCGGCCGTGCGCTGCCAGCCGGAGCTCTGGGCACGGATGGCGGCCGCCCGGCCCAGGTCCTCGCGCGTGGCGGGATCGTCGTACAGGGCTTCGAGCGCATCCGCCCAGTCCGCCGCATGGTGTCCGTCCACCAGGAGCCCGGTCCGGCCGTGGAAGATTGCGCGGGACAGGCCGCCCACCCGGGTGGCCACCACGGGCGTCCCGCAGGCTTGGGCCTCAAGGGCCACCAGTCCGAAGGACTCGCTGAAGGAAGGCATCACCACCACGTCCGCCGCGCGGAACCAGGATGCAAGCTCAGGTGCCTTCACCGGCGGAAGCTGCGTGACGACGTCGTCCATTCCCGCCTCCGCCACCAGGCAGCGGAGGTTGAATTCCTTGTTGCCGCTCAAGGCGCCCAGGATGGTGACCCGAAGGTCGATGTCCGGGCGGCGTTTGCGCAGCAGTGCCGCTGCCTTGACCAGGACCTGGGGACCCTTGAGCCGCTGGATCCGGCCGGCAAACACCAGATGGAAGGTGTTGGGGCCAACGCCGTGCTCTGCCCTGGCCCGCGCCCGGAAAGCCGGGGTGAAGGTGCTCAGGTCCACGCCGGGCGGCGCGATGTCGATCCGGTCGTAGGTGGCGCCGTAGTGGGACACGAGTTCGGCGGCCTCGGAACTGGTGTTAGCGATGAGCCTGGCCGCGCCCTCCACGATGCGGTGCTCGCCCAGCTCGCGCCGGCGGGGTTCGGGTTGTTCGCCGGACTCCAGCAGCAGGTTCTTGACCTTTGCCATGGTGTGCATTGTGTGGACCAGCGGCACGTCCCAGAGCCGTGACAGCTCAAGCCCGGCGATCCCGGACACCCAGTAGTGCGAATGGATGACGTCATACCGGCCGTGCGGCTGGCGGCGGCGGATCTGCTCGATTTCCGCCACCATGGCGTGCAGCAGTCCCGGAAGCTCCTCCTTGGGGACCTTGGTGGGCGGTCCGGCCAGGACGTTGTGGACGCAGACGCCGGGATCCGGGTGTTCGACGGCGGGCTGGTCGGGGGAGGTGGCGCGGGTGAAGATTTCGACCTCAACACCGGCTTCCGCCAGCGCCGAAGCCAGCTCACGGATGTACACGTTCATTCCGCCGGCATCGCCGGAACCGGGCTGTTCCATGGGGGAGGTGTGGAGGGAGAGCAAAGCGACCCTGCGGATCAGCGCCACGGGACCTCCTTCCGGCCGCCGGCGCGCGTGAGCGGAGCCGGTCGAGTGCACATTCGATAAAACATTACTCCTTCACCCAACGCCCGCCGCCCGCCCAGATCTTCCCCAGTGCCGGAAACGCCTGCTCGTATCCGTCCAGCAGCCTGGCGGCCAGGTCCGTCGAAGCCACGAGCGGGTGGCGGGCAAAGGCCTGCACGGCGGCGTCGCGGCTGCCCTCGGCAGCGGCCAGGACGGTGAGCCGTTCGACGTCCTTGACCTGCCGGATCAGTTCGAGCTGCGGTCCGGCAGGCGCTTGCTGGGGCAGCGGGGCGGCGCCGGCGGGGGTGACGGTGCAGGGAACTTCGACGACGGCGTCCGCCGGCAGGCCGGGGATGGCCGGTTGGGGAATAGCCGAATCTGCCGTGGCGGCCTGGGGAGCGGGACGTTCCGGGGCCGTTTCGGCTGCTTCGCCGGCGGCCGGGAGGACGTTGCGGGTGTTGAGGATCAGCTGCGTGTCCCCGCCGCCGGCGAGGGCGCGCATGGCGGCCAGGGCAACGCGTTCATAGCCGCCGCCGGCCAAATCTTCCTCGTTCCGGCGCTCGCCGGCTCCCCTGGCCTCGGCCAGGTATCCCTCTTCCCGGGACCTGCGGGCCTCTTCCCACAGCCGGTAGGCGTCCGGGCCGGCCGCGGCAAGCCGGGGATACAACTCCTGCTGCTGGCTGTGGATGGCCTCGCCGCGGGTCTGCGCCATGGCGTCCATGGCCTGCCGGGCGGCGTCGCGCCGGTAGTAGTAGTACAGGTATTCGTTGGGGAGCATGCCCAGGCTGGCCAGGAACGGCTGTGGGAAAAGCCTGCCTTCTTCGAACGACTGGAGGGCCGGCGCGTTGGCGAGCAGGTCCGGGACCACGTCCCGGCCGCCGGCTTCAAGGCGGTACAGCCAGCCAAGATGGTTCAGCCCGTAGTAGCCGACGCCGCCCAATCGCCCCTCCGGCAGGGGGACGCCGGCGGCCGACGCAGCCCGCTGCACCAGGCCGGCCGCTGAATCGCAGATTCCGATGACCCGGTGCCCCAGCACGGGGAGCAGCGCCTCCGTCACCATGCCCGCGGGGTTGGTGAAATTGATCAGCCACGCGTCCGGACAGTGTTCCCGCATCAGCCGGGCCAGCTCCAGCATGGGGGGAATGGTCCGCAGGGCGTAGGAAATCCCGCCGGCTCCTGTCGTTTCCTGGCCGAGCAACCCCAGGCCCAGCGGCACCTTTTCATCGGTGATCCGGCCCGCGGTGCCGCCGGGCCGGATCGCGGCGAACACCATGGAAGTGCCTTCGAGGGCCCCGGCGGGATCCGTAGTGGCGTGCACGGCGGGCCCGGCACCCGAGCCGCCGGGCATGCTGGCCAGGACTGCGGTGACGGCTTCGAGCCGGGCAGGATCGACGTCGTAAAGCACCACCTCGGTGACCAGCCCGGTATAGCGGCCGGACGTCAGGGCCCGGTATATCAGGGGCACGCGAAAACCCCCGCCGCCCGCAATCATAAGCCGCATACCATGCAGTCTAGGACCCGTGCCGGCCAGCTTGTCCACAGCGTTCCTGCGCCCCTACCGCCGCATGGCGCCACGGCGTATTGTGCCGAACATGGACGCGATTCCCGCACGCCCGTTCGATCCCTTGGCCGCCGTCCGTTCACCCGTCGAGCCGGGATTCGATCTGTTGCTGGCCGGGACCGTTTTCCAGGACATCATCTTCACCGGACTGCCGCACGGGCCGGAGCCCGGGACGGAAGTCTGGAGCGACGGCATGGGCAGCTGTCCGGGCGGGGTGGCAAACCAGGCCATCGCCGCCGCAAGGCTGGGCCTGCGGACCGGACTGGCGGCAGCCTTCGGCGATGACGGGTACGGCGACTTCAACTGGAAGATCCTGTCCAGCCAGGAACACGTGGACCTCAGCCTCTCCCGCCGCGTCCCGGGCTGGCATTCCCCGGTGACGGTCTCCCTGTGCGTGGACCAGGACCGCTCAATGGTCACCCACGGGCATTCGGCACCGGTGACCAACTCCGAGCTGATCGGGGACCCGCCCCGGGCACTGGCCGGCATCGCGGAACTGGGTGTGGAAGTGGAACCGTGGGCGAAAGCGGCCCACGCGGCGGGAGTTCGGCTCTTCGGCGACGTCGGCTGGGATCCCAGCGGGGAGTGGGCGCCGGTGCGGCTCGAGAACCTGCAGCACTTTTACGCCTTCCTGCCCAACCAGCGCGAGGCCATGGCGCTCACCGGCAAGGACAACCCTTGGAGCGCCCTCTACGCGCTGGCGGACCGGGTTCCGGTGGCTGTGGTGACGCTCGGCGCCCAGGGCGCCATGGCGGTCGATTCCCAAACCGGGGAGGAGGAATGGGTGCCGTCCCTTCCGGTCAAGGCGCATGACCCCACCGGTGCCGGCGACTGCTTCGACGCCGCGTTCATCGTGGGTACCTTGGCCGGGTGGCCGCTCGGGGACCGGCTGCGGTTCGCCAACCTGTGCGCATCGCTGGCGGTACAGGAGGTGGGCGGATCGCTGGCAGCCCCGGGCTGGGGCGACATCGCCGACTGGTGGAAACGCGCCAACGCCCGCCCCGAACGGCAGACGAGCCAGTGGTTGCGGCGCTTCGGTTTCCTCGCGGACATCGTCCAGGACGTACCGCTCGCTGCCCAGCGCCGGGCGGCCGCCACCATCGCCCACCTGTCGGACGCCTGAGGCCAGGCCGTCGCCGATTATTCGGCGCGAAGTGCCCGCACTAGAATCACTTAGGTGACTTACCCCGCAACAATCGGTGATTTCAGTGCTGCCTCCGGGCCGGACCCCCGCCACGAACGGTCCGCGGTGATCGACCTGGATGCCATCCGGCACAATGTCCGCCGGCTGGCCGACGCCGCGTCCCCCGCGAAAGTCATGGCCGTGGTCAAGGCCGATGCCTACGGGCACGGCGCCGTTCCCGTGGCCCGTGCGGCCCTGCAGTCGGGTGCGGCCTGGCTGGGGGTGGCCCA
The DNA here is from genome assembly GCF_030209295.1 of Pseudarthrobacter sp. lyk4-40-TYG-27. NCBI lineage: Bacteria > Bacillati > Actinomycetota > Actinomycetes > Micrococcales > Micrococcaceae > Pseudarthrobacter > Pseudarthrobacter sp. lyk4-40-TYG-27. The sequence goes on along the minus strand of NZ_JARVSH010000004.1, from coordinate 19,143 downwards.
CATTTCCGAGGCCCTTGCGCTGCGCGCCGCCGGTATCGACGCACCGCTGCTGGCCTGGCTGCACACCACCGACAGCAACTTTGGCGCCGCCGTTGCCGCCGGCGTCGACATTGGCTGCTCGGGGTGGGAACTGGAACGGATCGTTGCCGCGGCCCGCGAACAGGAGCGTCCGGCACGCGTGCACCTCAAGGTGGACACGGGCCTGGGGCGCAACGGTGCCACCCCCGAAGCCTGGGACCGCCTGGTGGGCGAAGCCGTGGAATACCAGGACCAGGGACTGCTGCGCGTGGTGGGAATCTTCTCCCACCTGGCCGTGGCCGATGAACCGGACCGCCCTGAAACTGATGACCAGTTGGCGGCGTTCAGGGAAGCCCTCGCCATTGCCGAGGACGCGGGCGTGGACCCGGAAGTGCGGCACCTGGCCAACACCCCCGCCACCTTGTCCCGGCCGGATACCCACTTCGACCTGGTGCGGGTTGGCCTGGGTATCTATGGGCTCTCGCCGTTCGAAGGCCAGACGTCCGCGGAACTTGGCCTTCGCCCTGCCATGACGCTGCGCACACTGGTGTCCCAGTGCAAAGGGGTTCCGGCCGGGCAGGGCGTTTCCTACGGCCTGCACTACCGGACCAGGGAGGCCAGCACACTGGCACTGATTCCGCTGGGCTATGCCGACGGTGTCCCGCGCGTGGCCACCGGCGGCCCCGTCCGCGTGGCCGGGAAGACCTACCCGGTGGTGGGGCGGATCGCGATGGACCAGATGGTCATCGACCTTGGGCCGGAGGCCCGGGATTCCGGCCTGCTCGGTGCCGAAGCGGTGCTGTTCGGGACCGGTGCCGACGGCGGTCCCACGGCTGACGACTGGGCACAGGCGGCAGGAACCATCAATTACGAGGTGGTCACCCGCATCAGCGCGCGGGTTCCGCGCCGCTTCATCAACGAGGACCAGCCGGCCGGCAGCAGCCCCGGCCTGGCGGGAGTACCCGGTAAAGCGGGAGCGGCATGAGCGGCACAGGGCGGCCGGCCGCCAACTGGGAAGTGACGCTGGCTGCGACGACGGCGGAGCAGACGCAGGCGCTCGGCCGGCATATTGCGGAGGTGCTCCAGGCAGGAGACCTGCTGGTCCTCTCCGGTGAACTTGGCGCCGGAAAGACAACCTTTACCCAAGGCCTGGGGGAGGGGCTGGGTGTCCGCGCTGGCATCATCTCGCCCACCTTTGTCCTGGTCCGCATCCACCCGAACCTGCCGGACGGTCCGCGGCCCGGCGGCCCGGACCTGGTGCACGTGGATGCCTACCGCCTGGGATCTGCGGCGGAGATCGATGACATCGACCTCGAGAACACGATGGACTCCTCTGTGACCGTGGTGGAGTGGGGCCATGACCGGGTGGAGCACCTGAGCGAGAGCCGCCTGGAGATCGACCTGCACCGTGCCATCGGTCTTGGCACCGCCGCGGAAGCCGCCGCGGAAGCCGCAGGTGATGCCGGCACCACGGGCGGCCCGTCCGCAACCCTCAACTTTGACGACGACACCGACGAACCGCGCACCATCGTGGTGCGCGGATACGGGCCCCGCTGGGCGACGCCACCGGCGCTGGGCGGTTTTAAAGGAGGACTCCCATGCTGATCCTCGCCATCGACACCTCGGCGGTGGCCAGCGCCGCCCTGGTGTCCGACGACGCCCCTGAAAGCGTGCTCGCGAGCTTCGCGACGGCGGACACCCGCAGCCACGCCGAGGTGCTCGCGCCCGGCATCCACGCCATGCTGTCCGAGGCCGGGGTCAACGGCGCTGACCTCGACGCCCTGGTGGTGGGCGTCGGCCCCGGACCGTTCACGGGGCTGCGTTCGGGCATTGCCACGGCCCGCACACTGTCGTTCGTCTGGGGCAAGCCCCTGCATGGGCTGATGAGCCTCGACGCCGTGGCCTTGGAAGTGGCCGAATCCACCGCTGCCGCCCCGGAATTCCTGGTGGTCACCGACGCCCGGCGCAAGGAGGTCTACTGGGCCCGCTACAGCTTGGCCGACGGCCAGTTGCCCCTGCTCCAGGACGGTCCGCACGTCAGTTTCGCCGCGGACCTTCCCGAACTGCCCGCGTTCGGTGCCGGTGCCGGGCTCTACGGCGACGTCCTGGATGCCCACCCGGAATTCGCGGCCGAGCAGCCGGACGCGCTCTACCTTGGCCAGTTCGCCCTCGCCAGGCTGGCCTCCGGAGAAGCCCTGTTGGACTCCACCCCCCTGTACCTCCGCGAATCCGACGCCCAGGTCCCCGGACCACGGAAGAGGGCACTGTGAACACCATGCAGGATCCGCGGTCGGCGGGAATCACGGTCCGCGACATGACCTTGGACGATGTCCCCGCCGTCGGACTCCTCGAACACCGGCTGTTCCCGATCGATGCCTGGCCAGTGCAGATGTTCCTGGATGAGCTGTCCCAGCCGGAAACACGCCGCTACCTGGTGGCGGAGGGCAGTGACGGCATCGTGGGCTACGCCGGCCTGATGTGCATCGAGCCGATTGCAGACGTGCAGACCATCGCCGTCGTCCCGGAGTACGAAGGGCGCGGCATCGGCAGCGACCTGCTCACCCGGCTCATCGGAGAGGCCCGACGGCGGGGCGCGGCCGACGTTCTGCTCGAAGTCCGGGCGGACAATCCTCGGGCCCAGCAGCTGTACCTGCGGTTCGGTTTCGAGCAGATCCATATCCGTCCCCGCTACTACCGCGACGGCGTGGACGCCCTGATCATGCGGCTCCCCTTGGCCGCTCAAACCGCCGGTGACGACGCAACGGAAGCAGGCAGGCAATGAACCGTACGCAGCCCCTGGTCCTGGGGATCGAATCTTCCTGCGATGAGACAGGCGTGGGGGTTGTCCGCGGCACCACCCTTCTGGCCAACACCGTTTCCTCCTCGATGGACGAGCATGTCCGGTTCGGCGGGGTTATCCCGGAGATTGCCTCCCGTGCACACCTGGACGCCTTCGTTCCCACCCTGCAGCAGGCGTTGGCGGACGCGGACGTGCGCCTTGCCGACGTGGACGCCATCGCGGTGACATCAGGCCCTGGGCTCGCGGGCGCACTCATGGTGGGAGTCTGCGCCGCCAAGGCGCTCGCCGTCGCCACCGGGAAGCCGCTGTACGCGATCAACCACCTGGTGGCCCACGTTGGTGTCGGCCTCCTGGATGACCGGGCAACCGGCAGGACGCAGGACCTGCCGGCCAACCTGGGCGCCTTGCTGGTGTCCGGCGGCCACACGGAGATCCTGCGCATCAACAGCATCACCAGCGATGTGGAGCTCCTGGGCGCCACCATCGACGACGCCGCCGGTGAGGCGTACGACAAGGTGGCCCGCATCCTGGGCCTGGGCTACCCCGGTGGGCCGGCCATCGACAAGGTGGCCCGCAACGGTAATCCCAAAGCCATCCGCTTCCCCCGCGGACTGAGCCAGCCCAAGTACATGGGCACGGCGGACCAGCCGGGGCCGCACCGGTATGACTGGTCCTTCAGCGGCCTCAAAACCGCCGTGGCCCGCTGCGTGGAGCAGTTCGAGGCCCGCGGGGAGGAGATCCCGGTGGCTGACATCGCTGCCGCCTTCCAGGAAGCGGTGGTGGACGTGATTTCGTCCAAGGCGGTGCTGGCCTGCCGCGAGCACGGAATCAAAGACGTCCTGCTGGGCGGCGGGGTGGCGGCCAATTCACGCCTGCGGGAACTGACCGGGCAACGCTGCGCGTCGGCCGGGATCCGGCTGCACGTTCCCCCGCTGGATCTCTGCACCGACAACGGCGCCATGGTGGCGGCCCTCGGTGCGCAACTGGTGATGGCCGGCGTGGAACCCAGCGGAATCGGCTTCGCCCCGGATTCGTCGCTGCCGGTCACCTCGGTGTCGCTGCCGGCCTGACGGCAGGGGGCCCGGCGAAAGCGAACCGCCGCGGGGCGCTTTGGCGGCCCCGCCGTCGTACATCACGACGGCGGCCGGCGTGTCCGTGCCGAAGTTCCCCACCTCTGCAGAAGCAGACTAGGCGGTGGGGCCGTTGCGCATCTGCTTGACCAGGTCCAGCACCACAGCCTGCAGGTTTCCGCCGTTTTCGGCTGCCACCCGGCGCTGGCGCTGGTATCCGGCGCCGCGGCGGATGATCTTCTCGACGTCGGCGAGCTCGTCGGAGCAGCGCAGCTTGGCTGCCACGGGCTCCAGCCGGTTCAGCGTCTCCAGAAGGTGGTCCGTGACCAGCTGTTCCTTGCCTGCGGCGTCCAGGATGATGATGGCATCCATGCCGTAGCGGGCGGCGCGCCACTTATTTTCCTGGACATGCCACGGCGGCATGGTGGGGATGGTGCCGCCGTTGTCCAGGGTGGTGGAGAACTCATCCACCAGGCACTGGGTGAGGGCGGCGATGGCACCCACTTCCTCCAGCGTGGCCAGGCCGTCGCAGATGCGCATTTCGATGGTGCCCAGGGCCGGCACTGGCCGGATGTCCCACCGGATCTCGGAAATGGTGTCGATGACACCGGTGGTGAACATGTCCTGGACGTAGGACTCGTACTCCGCCCAGGATCTGAACTGGAAGGGCAGCCCCGCGGTGGGGAGCTGCTGGAACATCAAGGCCCGCTGGGACGCGTAGCCCGTGTCCTCACCGCCCCAGAAGGGACTGGAGGCAGAGAGCGCCTGGAAATGCGGGAAGTAGTTGACCAGTCCGTCCAGGACGGGCAGCGCCTTGTCCCGGCGGTCCAGTCCCACATGGACGTGGACGCCGTAAATGACCATCTGCCGTCCCCACCACTGGGTCCGGTCGATCAGCTTGGCATAGCGTGCCTTGTCCGTGACCGGTTGCAGCTGCGGCGGGCTGAACGGGTGGCTGCCCGCGCAGAACAACTCCACGCCCATGGGATCGGTGATTTCGCGGACCGCGGCCACGGACCGGCTGAGGTCCGCCTTGGCTTCGGCGGCCGTTTCGCAGATCCCGGTGACGAGTTCCACGGTGTTGAGCAGGAGTTCCTGCTTGATGTGCGGGTGCTCGTCGTCTTCGTTGAGTTCCGGGTGCCGGGAGGACACCCCGCGGAGCACCTGGTTGGCGACGGAGGCGAGCTCGCCCGTCTTTCCGTCCACCAAAGCGAGCTCCCACTCAACACCGAGGGTTGACTGCCTCGATGACGCGAAGTCGATCTTCACACAATTCCTTACTGTCCGGTTTGCCGCTGGCTGGTGCCGCTCACAGGCTGCAGCCGGCAGGCGAACGGATGGTCCAAGTCTAGTCCAGGGGTAGCATCGTACTGATGGCCTCGTTCCCGCTGCGTCACAGTCCCGCCAAATCCTTTCCCCTCATCCTCGCGTTGTCAGCCGTTGCCCTGGGCTCCTGCACCGCCCCGCCCAGCGCCGCGCCGCCGTCGTCCACGGCACCTGCGCCCAGCGCGTCCGCCGCGGAAAGTACGACGCCGGCGCCCCCTTTGGCTTCCCCGTCACCTGATCCGGGTTCCCGGCCCCTGGGGTGGGGCCCCGAGCAGCGGGACCAGGACGCCGCCGCGGCGGCTGTGGCGGCCATGACGCCGGAGAAAAAAGCCGGCCAGGTCCTGCTCCCGTTCTTCAAGGGCAACCAGGTGGAAGCCCACGCGGCGCTCATCCAGCGCCTCCACCTGGCCGGGTCCATCATCATGGGCGACAACGTCCCGCGCGACCCGCAGGGGAAGGTGGACGTGGCCGCGATGGGGGCCGTGAACCAGCGGCTGCGTCAGGCCGCTACCGCGGACGGCCGGCCATGGCCCGGGATCATCGGCGTGGACCAGGAAGGCGGCGCAGTGGCCCGCCTGGGCGCCCCGCTCACCGAATGGCCGGTGCCCATGAGCTACGGCGCCGCGGGCAGCGAAGACCTGACCCGCCAGGCCGGCAAGGCGTTGGCCGCCGAGCTGCTGCCGTTGGGGTTCGACCTCGATTTCGCGCCCGACACGGACGTGACCATCGGCCCCAAGGACCCCACCATCGGTGCCCGCTCGATGTCCGCCGATCCGGCAGTGGCGGCAGCGCAGGGCGTGGCGTTCTCCCGGGGCATGCTGGACGCAGGCATCCTCCCCACCGTCAAGCACTTCCCCGGGCACGGCTCGGTGACGACCGATTCCCACCTCAACCTCCCCGTCCAGCCGGCCTCCATCGACGAGCTCCGGGTCAGGGACTGGAAACCGTTCCAGGCCGCCGTGGCCGCCGGCTTGCCGGTCGTCATGACCGGGCACATCGCCGTGCCCGCGCTGGAACCCGGCGTGCCGGCGTCGCTCTCCGCGCCCAGCTACGCGGCACTGCGGAACCTGGGATTCCAGGGCGTAGCGGTGACGGACGCCCTCAATATGGGAGCCGTGGAAAAGCAGTATCCGGCCGGCGCGGCCGCCGTGAAGGCCCTGGCCGCCGGCGCCGACCTGCTGCTGATGCCCGAGGACGTGGAACAGGCGCATGCCGCCATCCTGCAAGCCCTCGCAGCTGGCAGCCTCCCGGCCGCACGGCTCGATGACGCCGCGAGGCGGGTTGCCACCATGATGATGTGGCATGCGCGCACAGCGGCCCCCGCGGGGACCCCCGGTGCGGGTGCTCCGGCCGGCAGTGGCGCAGCCCTGTCAGCCAAGGTCTCGGCATCCGCCGTGACAGTCCTCTCCGGCCCCTGCCACGGACCGCTGGTGCCGGGTTCGGTACGCGTCCAAGGCGGTGGCCCGGGGGACCGCGAACGCTTCGAAGCCGCTGCCGCCCGTGCCGGCCTGGCCGTCGGCTCCGGCCCCGTGGTCAACCTCATCGGCTTCGGCGGCACACCGGGAGCGGGAGACATCGCGGTAGCCCTGGACGCGCCCTGGCCGCTGCAGGACTCCAACGCACCGATCAAGCTGGCGCTCTACGGCCGCAACGACACCGCCTTCGACGCCCTCGCCGCCGTCCTGGCAGGGAAGGCAACGGCGCCCGGAAAGCTGCCTGCCGCCGTCGGGCCCTATCCTGCCGGAACCGGCTGCACTCCGTGACTTGCGAGCGGGAGCAGCAGGGAGCGCGTTTAATGGTCGGGTGCCCATTCTGAATAAAGACATGACCCTCTGCATCTCGCTCTCCGCCCGCCCCAGCAACAACGGGACCCGGTTCCACAACCACCTTTACGGGCAACTGGACCTGAACTGGATCTACAAGGCGTTCGCGCCCACCAACCTTGAACAGGCCATCGCCGGCGTGCGGGGCCTGGGCATCCGGGGCTGTGCCATCTCCATGCCCTACAAGGAAGACGTCATAGCCCTGGTGGACGAGATGGACCCCTCCGCCAAGGCCATCGACTCCGTGAACACGATCGTGAACACCGATGGCCACCTCAAGGCGTACAACACCGACTACACGGCCATTGAGCAGCTCCTGGCCTCCAACGAGGTCCCCACCAGCTACTCCGTGGTGGTACAGGGATCCGGCGGCATGGCCAAGGCCACGGTGGCGGCCTTGCGGGACGCCGGCTTCACCAACGTCACGGTCGTGTCCCGGAACGAGGCCTCCGGCCGGGCGCTCGCGGACCAGTACGGCTTCCAGTGGCGGGCAGCGCTCGACGGCAGGACGGCTGACCTCATCATCAACGTCACGCCCATCGGAATGGCAGGGAGTATGGCCGGCGGGGCGGACGCAGAGACCGTGTCGTTCCCGGCGGAGGCAATCGAAGCGGCCCGCCTGGTCTTCGACGTGGTGGCCTTGCCCGCCGAGACGCCGCTGATCCGGGCCGCCCGTGCAGCCGGCAAGCCGGTCATCACCGGTGCCGAAGTGGCCACCATCCAGGCCCTCGAACAGTTTGTCCTGTACACCGGGGTACGGCCCACGGCTGAGCAGGTGCGGGCCGCCGAGGAGTTCATGCGCGCCCAGTAGCGGACGGGCGGCCCGCCCGGCCGGCCCTAGGGCATGCCGGTCGGGACGGATTCCACCACGACGGCCACCCGGTCCTCGCCAATCCGGGTCAGGACCAGGGTGGCGGCCTTGCCGGCGGCCTTCTTTCCGGAACCCTTGCCGGCCGCCTTTCCGCCCGGCAGCAGTTGCTTCCGCAGTTCTTCGGGGGTGACGGCAGTGCCCCGCTTCTTGATGTCCAGCACGGTGATGCCCTCCTGCTTCACCCAGGCTTTGAGCGCCTTGACGTTGTAGGGCATCACTTCCCGCACTTTGTAGGCGCGGGCGAACGGCGTGGCCACCAGTTCCGGCGCACAGATGTAGGCGATGTGCTCATCCACCAGGTGGCCGCCGAGTTCCAGCGCGACATCCGCCACCAGTCCGGCCCGGATCACGGCGCCGTCGGGTTCGTACAGGTAGCCCTCCACCGGTCCCACCGGTGCGGTGGGGCCGGCACCGAATTCGTTGCCGCTGGTCAGTTCGGCCGCACCTTCCGGGCCAAGGACCAGGGCGGCGCGGCGCACCCCCGGCCTGCTGACGGCGTTGAACCACAGGGTTACTTCGGTGACGTCTCCGGCTACCGACACCCACTGGGCCTCGCAGCCGGCGGGCACGGATTCGTGCGGCATGCCGGGCCCCATCTTGACGCCCACCGCCTTCCCGGACGCCGCGAGCGATTCAACGAAGGACAGCGGCGGTGAGAACGCTTCCGGGTCCCAGATCCGCTTGGTGCCGGACGTGGAGGTGACCCGGCGTGCTGGATCCAGCCACACGCCGTCGACCCCCTCCAGCGGCACCGCTGCCGCGTCCGCGTGCACCACGGTGGCGTTGGGGAAGGGGATCAGGTTCACCGTGGCGCAGGCCGCCGTGGTCTCGTCCATTTCGACGGCGGTCACTGTGAGGTCAAGGGATGCCAGGGCCAGGGAATCGGCGCCCAGGCCACAGCCCAGGTCCGCCACATGGCTGATCCCGGCGGCGGCGAACCGCTGTGCGTGGCGCGCCGCGACGTTCAGGCGGGTGGCCTGCTCCAGGCCTGCCTGGGTGAAGAGCATCTGGCGGGCGAACTCACCGAACTTCGCCTCGGCCTTGGTGCGCAGCCGCGACTGGGTCAGGACGGCGGAGACCAGCCCGGCAGGATGGCCGGCCTTCCGGAGCGCGGAGTTGAGTTCGAAGGAATCCTCGTCCCGGTAGGGGCCCAGGGAGGCCAACAGCTCCCAGCCTTCGGGGGTCAGCAGCGGTGCGATCTGGTCCTGGGGAGCGTGAGCCATGGGTTCCAGCCTAGTGGAGGAGCGCATGCGGGGTTGCCGATAGTGTGGACACCATGGATGAAACCGCAGCCCCCGGGGGCACCGGCGAACACGACCCCAAGGAACGGGGTCCTGCCCGGTTTGCCCGCCCGGTCCTGATCGCCGCGGCCGTGGCGGCACTGGTGTGCATCGCGCTTCTGGTGATCATCTTTGTCCTGGACACATTCAACGCCACTGTCTACTCGGTGGGCGGCAACGACATCTCGGACAACACGCAGGAAGCCCGCGACATCCGCGGACTGTACGACGGCGCGCGGGCAGGGAGCATCTTCTTCCTGGTGGCCGCACTGCTCGCCGCGGCCGCTGCGGGCTGGGTGCTGTTCCGTAGCCGGAAGCAGGGTGGCAGTGATGCCGACGGCGGCGAGGACGTGGACTTCGACGATCTGGGCCGCTGAAGCTGCCTGGGCCCCCGCTGCTTCCGAAACCGCGCCCAACGGAATACGCCGATGACGAAAAACTGGCACTCGCCTTGACCGAGTGCTAACCCTTACATAGAGTTTCAATTAGCACTCTCCCCCGGAGGGTGCTAACACATGAAGAGCTGCCAGCCAGGCTGCTGCCGGCACCGCGACGACGGTTTGCCAGCCACGGCGGAAAGCTTTCCAGTCCACGAATTTGCTGACGAAAAGGAGAGGTCCGAGTGTCGGTCTCTATTAAGCCTCTTGAGGATCGTATTGTTGTCCGCCCGCTCGAAGCCGAGCAGACCACGGCTTCCGGCCTGGTCATCCCGGACTCCGCACAGGAGAAGCCGCAGGAAGGCGAAGTTGTTGCAGTAGGCCCCGGCCGCTTCGAAGACGGCAACCGCGTTCCTGTCGACGTAGCCGTTGGCGACGTCGTCATCTACTCCAAGTACGGCGGAACCGAAGTCAAGACCGGCGGCACCGAGTACCTCGTGCTGTCCGCCCGCGACGTCCTGGCGATCGTCGTCAAGTAACTCTTTCGGATCCCCGTGCCGCCGGCCACGCTTATGCTGGCCGGCAGTGCGGGGTTTCTGTCTTTGAAAGGACAAAACCATGGCAAAGCAGCTTGCGTTTGACGACGCTGCACGCCGGGCCCTCGAGGCCGGCATCGATAAGCTCGCCAACACCGTCAAGGTGACGCTCGGCCCCCGCGGCCGCAACGTCGTCCTGGACAAGAAGTGGGGCGCCCCCACCATCACGAACGACGGCGTCACCATCGCCCGCGAAGTCGAACTGGACGACCCCTACGAGAACCTTGGCGCCCAGCTGGCCAAGGAAGTCGCCACCAAGACCAACGACGTTGCCGGTGACGGCACCACCACCGCCACCGTCTTGGCACAGGCCCTGGTCAAGGAAGGCCTGCGCAACGTTGCCGCCGGTGCTGCCCCCGGCCAGATCAAGCGCGGCATCGAGGTTTCGGTTGAAGCCGTCGCCGCCCGCCTGCTGGAGAACGCACGCCCCGTCGAGGGCACCCAGGTTGCCAACGTTGCCGCCATCTCGGCGCAGAGCGACGAAATCGGCGAACTCCTCGCCGAGGCCTTCGGCAAGGTGGGCAAGGATGGCGTCATCACCATCGAAGAGTCCTCCACCACCCAGACCGAACTGGTCCTCACCGAGGGCATGCAGTTCGACAAGGGCTACCTGTCCCCGTACTTCGTCACCGACGCAGAACGCCAGGAAGCCGTCCTCGAGGACGCCCTGATCCTGATCAACCAGGGCAAGATCTCCTCCATCCAGGAATTCCTGCCGCTGCTGGAAAAGGCGCTGCAGAGCTCCAAGCCGCTGTTCATCATCGCCGAGGACGTCGACGGCGAGGCCCTGTCCACGCTGATCGTCAACCGCATCCGCGGCACCCTGAACGTCGTGGCCGTCAAGGCACCGGGCTTCGGTGACCGCCGCAAGGCCATGCTCCAGGACATCGCCACCCTCACCGGCGCACAGGTTGTGTCCCCGGAACTGGGCCTGAGCCTGGACACCGTGGGCCTGGAGGTGCTCGGCACCGCCCGCCGCATCACCGTCACCAAGGACAACACCACCATCGTCGACGGCGCAGGCTCGGCCGAAGACGTTGCGGCCCGCGTCGCGCAGCTGCGCGCCGAGCTGACCCGCACCGACTCCGATTGGGACCGTGAAAAGCTCCAGGAGCGCCTGGCCAAGCTGGCCGGCGGCATCGGCGTCATCAAGGTGGGTGCTGCCACCGAGGTTGAGCTGAAGGAAAAGAAGCACCGTATCGAGGACGCCGTTTCCTCCACCCGCGCTGCCCTCGAAGAAGGCATCGTGGCTGGTGGCGGCTCAGCCCTGATCCACGCCCTGAAGGCACTGGATGAGGACCCGTCCGTCAAGGCACTCGAAGGCGACGCTGCTGCTGCCGTGGGCATCGTCCGCCGCGCCCTGGTCCAGCCGCTGCGCTGGATCGCCCAGAATGCCGGCTTCGACGGCTACGTCATCACCTCCAAGGTGGCCGACCTCGAAACCAACAACGGTTTCAACGCCAAGTCCGGCGAGTACGAGGACCTGATCGCTGCCGGTGTCATCGACCCCGTCAAGGTCACCCGTGCTGCCCTCCGCAACGCGGCCTCCATCGCCGCCCTGGTTCTCACCACCGAGACCCTGGTCGTGGAGAAGCCGGCCGAAGAGGACGAGCACGCAGGCCACAGCCACTGATCCTGCCCGTCTTCACCTGCAGAAAACCGGTCCAGCATCTGCTGGGCCGGTTTTTTGTGCACCAGGGGCTCGGATCAGGTTGCGGCCATCTCGGACGTTTCAACCCCGCCCGCGCGTTCGTACACCAGCGAGACAGCCCCTTTCGGGAAGCTGCGTACCGGCTCGGCGAGGCGGTACGACGCCGGGACAGTGCCGGCGTCGAACAGGCGTTTGCCCTGGCCCAGCGTGACCGGATAGAGCCAGAGGTGCAGCCGGTCCAGGACATCCGCAGCCAGCAGCGAGCGGATCAGGACGCCGCTGCCGAACATGTGCACCTCCCCAAACTCGTCACCGAGGCGTCCTGCAGCCCGTTCATCCGGCAGGACTGTGGTGCCGGCCCAGCCTGGCCCGGACAGCGTGCGCGAGACCACGAACTTCGGTACCCGGTTGAGTGCATCAGCAATGTCCCCTGCCTGGTGCGGCCAGTAGGCCGAAAAGATGTCGTAGGTCCGCCGGCCGAGAAGCAGGGCATCCATGCGGCCAATCTCTGCGGCAATGGCGGCGCCGCCCTCGTCGTCGGACACCGGTGCCTGCCAACCGCCGAAGGCGAACTCTCCGTAGGTGTCTTCCTCCCGGCCGCCGGGAGCCTGGTAGACGCCGTCGAGGGTGATGAACAGGTTTGCCACTATGAATCCCATGCGTCCAGTGTGGGAGGGGCCTTGGGCGCTGTCCAGAGCAGGGAGCCGGCGCGTGGCAGGATGGTGCCATGCTGCTCCTCGAGCTCGTCAAAACCTCGGACGCCGTGGCGTCCACCCGCTCCCGCCTGGCGAAGGTGGATGCACTGGCGGACCTGCTGCGCCGGCTTGAACCGGCGGAGATTCCGACGGCGGTGGGCTTGCTGGCGGCGAAGCCCCGGCAGGGCCGTGTTGGTGTCGGATGGCGCAGCGTCGCGGCTTCGAAGGCCGAACCGGCCCCGGAAGCAAGCCTCACTGTGGCCGACCTCGACGCGGCCCTGGACACGCTGCTCGCCACCGCGGGGGCAGGTTCGGCGGCCGGTCGCGCCGCGACGCTCGGGAACCTGATGCGGGCTGCGACGGCGGGGGAGCAGGGTTTCATCTCCGGCGTCCTGCTGGGTGAGCTGCGCACCGGCGCCCTCGACGGCGTCCTGGCCGATGCCGTGGCCCGCGCTGCGGACAGGCCCGTTGCCGCCGTACGGCGTGCCGCGATGCTCTCCGGTGATCTCGGCGGGACCGCCCTGCTCGCCATGACCCGGACAGCAGCCGAGCTGGAGGCGGTGGGCCTCGTCGTCGGCCGCCCCGTGCAGCCCATGCTTGCCGCCACGGCGGCCAGTCCAGGCGAAGCCCTGGAAACCACGGGAGAAGCCTCGGTGGAATACAAGCTCGACGGCGCCCGGATCCAGGTCCACCGGTCCGGCGCCGAGGTCAGCATCTACACCCGCAACCTCGCCGATGTCACGCACCGCCTCCCGGAGGTGGTTGACCTGGTCCGCGGGCTGCCGGTGCAGGATGTGATCCTCGACGGCGAGACCCTGGCCCTCGATGAAGACGGCGGCCCGCGGCCGTTCCAGGAAACCATGGCCCGGTTCGGCGCGGATGCCGTGCGGGAAACGGTACTGCACCCCTGGTTCTTCGATGTTCTGCACATCGACGGGCGGGACCTGCTGGACGAACCGTTGTCGGTGCGGATCGACGCGTTGGAACGGGTTGCCCCGGAGCATCGGATCCCGGGCGAAATTACGGCGGACCCGGAGGTTGCTGAACGGGTGTCCCGCGAGGCGCTGGCTGCGGGTCACGAGGGTGTGGTGGTGAAGGCCATCGGGTCCGCCTACGCCGCCGGACGGCGGGGATCCAACTGGGTGAAAGTCAAGCCGGTGCTCACCTACGACCTGGTGGTGCTTGCCTGTGAATGGGGGTCTGGCCGCCGGACCGGGCTGCTCTCGAACCTGCACCTCGGCGCACTGGACCCGGACGGGGACTTCGGCGAACCAGGCGGCTATGTCATGGTGGGCAAGACCTTCAAGGGGCTCACCGATGAGCTGCTCCGCTGGCAGACGGAGAAATTCCAGGAGCTCGAGGTGCGCCGCACCGCCGGCACCGTGTGGGTTGAGCCGGTCACCGTCGTCGAAATCGCCATCGACGGCGTCCAGCAGTCACCGCGCTACCCGGGCGGGATCGCCCTGAGGTTCGCCAGGGTGAAGCGCTACCGGGACGACAAATCGCCGGCCGAAGCCGACACCATCCGGACCCTTCGGGCCTTGCTGCGTCCCTAGCGGACTGTGCCTTGTCGGCTGTGCGGGTGCTGGGGCGGTCAGTGGCGCAGGCCGCTCCGTTGGCCCCGCACGCTGTGCGCCGCTGCCGCGGGCCGCCGCCTGGCCACCAACCGGTAGAAGAGAAGGACCGCGACCGCGGCCACGACAATGCCGACGAGGTTCAGCAACAGCTGCAGGGCCGAGCCGGCCGCCTTCGGGTATTCACCCAGCACCAAGGCAACTGCAACGTACCCTGCGGCCGGGACCGTGGTCACCGAGATGAATACGCCGATGAGTGCCGCCGAGCGCCTGCCGATAATCGACAGCATGCCCGCGATACCCGCCAGCACGGCAACGATCAGTGAATAAGGGCCTGGATGGTAGATGAATTCGACGGCCGAACCCGTATCCAGGGCATTGCGCGGGAAGAGTCCCAGCGGGATGGACAGCCATGCAGTCAATGCCGCCAGCAGCATGGCCACGGGGAACCCGACCCCCAAGGCAATGGCGGCGCGGCGGCCAAGCTTCCACTGCCGGGTGGCCAGCGAAACGGCGAGGGCGGCCAGCGGCCCAAACTCCGGTCCCACCGCCATGGCACCCACAATTGCGATCGGCGAATCGGTCACGATGCCGATTCCGGCGAGCTGGGTTGCCAGCACCAGGAAGGCCAGGAAGTTCCAAGTCAGCCTGGAGTCCTCACCGGTTTGGCGCGTTACGTCGTCCCAGATCACCGCGTCCGCGCCGTCCCCGGGAGCGGCATGCTCCGCCCGGTCGGCACTGCTGGAGAGCACGAACTCCGGCGTCGTCATGGCCACGGATCCCACGTCGCGGATCTTCAGGACCTGGAGCTTCTCCAGGAGTTCCTCCACGGATTCCCTGGCGACCTGGACCTCGATGACGTCGCCCGCCGGCACCACGGACGCGCCGGGAACCAACGCCACCCCCGCCGTTCCCACCTGGTCCCGGCAAGTCTGCACCGTCACCTCGGACAATTCTTTGGGCACGCAAATCCGCAATTGGACAATCACGCCGGCTCCCTTCCACACCTCGGCCCAGCTTAGTTCGCGCCGGACCCCGGATTGGCCCTTCCAAACCCCGGTGCGTAGGCTTAATGTTTTGGCTGGCCGGCGGCGTGAGGGGTTTTGGAGTGTCGATGACAGGAACCCGGACAGCGCCGCATCCAGCGGGACAAGCCCCCGGCCGCGACCGTAAACCGACCTTCCGGCCAGAGGTCCAGGGACTGCGTGCACTGGCGGTCCTCATGGTCGTGGCCTATCACGTCTGGTTGGGACGCGTGTCCGGCGGGGTGGACGTATTCCTGCTGATCTCGGCCTTCCTGCTCACGCTCTCCTTTGTCCGCAAGGCAGAGTCCGGCCAGCCCTTCCGGCTGATGGCCCATTGGCTGCACCTCTTCAAGCGCCTCCTGCCGGCCGCCGTCGTGGTGATCCTCGGGGTGCTGGCCGGCACATGGCTGATCCTGCCCCAAAGCCGCTGGCCGCAGATCCTGGACCAAGCCTGGGCCTCGCTGTTGTACAGCCAAAACTGGGTACTGGCTGACGCCGCGGTGGACTACTACGCCCAGGACCACGCAGGAGCCAGCCCGCTGCAGCACTTCTGGTCCTTGTCCATCCAGGGGCAAGTCTTCATCCTGTGGCCGCTGATCTTCGCCGCAACCGCCGCGCTCCTGCCCGCCGCCCGCCGGATCCCCCTGTTGCGCCACGTGGCCTACCGGGGCCTGCTGGCCGTGGTTTTTGGCGTGGTGTTCGCCGCGTCCCTGGCCTACTCGATTGACCAGACGGCCACCAACCAGGCCTACGCATACTTCGATACCGGCGCCAGGCTCTGGGAGTTTGCCCTCGGGTCGCTGCTGGCGCTGGCGTTGCCGTACCTGCGGCCCGGCCGCGCGCTGAGGATGGTCCTGGGCTGGGCAGGGCTCGCCGGCATGGTCTCGTGCGGATTGCTCCTCACGGTCGACAGGTCCTTTCCCGGCTTTGTCGCCCTCTGGCCCACACTGGCCGCCGCCGCCATCATCGTCGCCGGGCAGTCCGGCAGCCGCTTCGGCGTGGACAGGCTCCTGAGCAGCCGCCCGGCGGTCGCCTTGGGCGACAACTCCTACGCCCTTTACCTCTGGCACTGGCCCCTGCTGGTGCTGGCCCTGGCGGCCACAGGGGTGGAGGCGCCGAACCTCAAGCAGGGCCTCGGGATCGTTGCAGCCGCCGTCGTACTTGCCTTCCTGACCACCCGCTTCGTTGAAAAACCGTTGCGTGACTGGCACTGGCCCAAGCTCCGGGCGTGGCGCACCGCCGTCGTCATTGTTGCCTGCGGTGCGCTGCTGGCCGGTCCCGTCGCCGTCTGGCAGACATCGCTCACCGCGGAGGAAAGCGCGACGGCGGCACAGCCCCGGGAGCTGACGCCGGGTGCGTTGGCGCTCACCCCGGAGAACGAAAACGTGCCGGCTCCCCGGGCAAGGACCATTCCCGGCCCGACTGCACTGGACAACGACTGGGCCGGAATCGACTCGCCCTGCACGGGTTCAAACGCCACGGACGACCCCATCCTGGAGGGGTGCCGCCAGGAGCTGCCGGAAGAACCGGCCACCAAACGCATCGTGGTGCTGGGGGATTCGCACGCCCAGCAGTACCTTGCCGCCCTGGCTCCGGTGGCCGCTGCACGCGGTTGGGAACTGGTGACATTGCTCATGCCCGCGTGCCGGTTCGGCGCGGAATCGGAAACCCGCAACGCGGAATGCAACGCCTACAACAGGGCCAGTTCCGCCTACGTCCTGGAACATCGTCCGGATGCTGTCTTCACAGTGGCGTCGCTGACCCATGAGGACGCGCCCTTCGAAACGGAGGTGCCCGGCTACCTTGCAGGAGTCGCTCCGTTCGCCGAGGCGGGCATCGAGATCGTGGGCATCCGGGACAACCCCAGGTTCACGTTCAACATGCCCGAGTGT
Source organism: Pseudarthrobacter sp. lyk4-40-TYG-27 (assembly GCF_030209295.1). NCBI lineage: Bacteria > Bacillati > Actinomycetota > Actinomycetes > Micrococcales > Micrococcaceae > Pseudarthrobacter > Pseudarthrobacter sp. lyk4-40-TYG-27. The sequence continues at coordinate 2,145 of NZ_JARVSH010000004.1, read as the reverse complement.
GCGCAACGCAACGGCGCCGACGCGCCGGAGTGCAACCCGTCGCTGGCCGAGTCCCTCGTGGAGCCCTCGCCGCTGGAGAACTACCGCGGCAAGGTACCGGGCCTTCACCTGATGGATATGAGCGACTTCATCTGCGCCCGCGGCGTCTGCCCTGCCGTCGTCGGGAACGTCTACGTCTACAAGGACGACAACCACCTGACCCGGACCTATGTGGAGACCATGATCCCCATGTTCGAGCAACGCCTGCTGGCCGCAACCGGATGGAGCTGAGTGCGGTTGCTCACATTGCGGGCCTGGAATAGGGGGATCGGGCCGGAGGTTCTAATATTTAGTCAACACTTTCTGCGCCCGGAACGCCGTATCCCACGGTGGTCCCGCAAGAACGTCTGCACAGGCCAGTTCCGTAATAACGGGCTGGTCATCGGCTGCAACCCCTACCCGTGACCCAGCAACCAAGGTAAGAGGCGCACTCATGACCGAGCCCGAACACAATCCTTTTGGCTTCATTGGCCTGACCTACGACGACGTCCTGCTCCTGCCGGGCCACACCGACGTCATCCCCTCCGAGGCCGATACCTCATCGCGGATCTCCAAACGGATCAGCGTGCAGACCCCCCTGCTATCGGCAGCCATGGACACCGTCACCGAGTCCCGCATGGCCATCGCCATGGCCCGCCAGGGTGGCTTGGGCGTGGTGCACCGCAACCTCTCCATCGCCGACCAGGCGGACCAGGTGGACCGGGTCAAGCGGAGTGAATCGGGCATGATCACCAACCCGCTGACCATCCGCCCCGAGGCCACGCTCCGGGAACTGGATGACCTCTGCGCCCACTACCGCGTGTCAGGCCTTCCCGTGGTGGACGAGGACAACCGCCTGCTGGGCATCGTCACCAACCGCGACACCCGCTTCGTACCGGAGTCCGACTTCCCGCTGCGGCTGGTCAGCGACGTCATGACCAAGATGCCCCTGGTCACCGGCCACGTGGGCATCAGCCGCGACGAAGCCTCCCACAAGCTGGCCACCAATAAGATCGAAAAGCTCCCGCTCGTGGACGAGCAGGGCCGGCTCAAGGGCCTGATCACCACCAAGGACTTCACCAAGGCCGAACAGTACCCGCTGGCCACCAAGGACGACGAAGGCCGCCTCCGCGTAGGTGCAGCCATCGGCTTCTTTGGTGACGGCTGGGAGCGCGCCATGACCTTGGTGGACGCCGGGGTGGACGCCCTGTTCGTGGACACCGCCAACGGCCACTCCCAGGGTGTGCTGGATATGATCCGCAGGCTGAAGTCCGATCCTGTTGCCGCGCACGTGGACATCATCGGCGGCCAGGCCGCCACCCGCGAGGGCGCCCAGGCACTGATCGACGCCGGCGCCGACGGCATCAAGGTGGGCGTTGGGCCCGGCTCGATCTGCACCACCCGCGTGGTGGCCGGTGTGGGTGTTCCGCAGATCACCGCCATCTACGAGTCCGCCAAGGCGGCCATCCCGGCCGGCGTTCCACTGATCGCCGACGGCGGCCTGCAGTACTCCGGCGACATCGGCAAGGCCCTGGTGGCCGGTGCCGACACCGTCATGCTCGGTTCCCTGCTCGCCGGCTGCGACGAGTCCCCGGGTGAGCTGATCTTCGTCAACGGCAAGCAGTTCAAGTCCTACCGTGGCATGGGGTCGTTGGGTGCCATGCAGTCGCGCGGCAAGAACACGTCCTACTCCAAGGACCGCTACTTCCAGGCGGACGTTTCCGGCGACGACAAGCTGATCCCGGAAGGCATCGAAGGCCGCGTGGCGTACCGCGGCCCGCTGTCCTCGGTGGCCTACCAGCTGGTGGGCGGCCTGCGCCAGACCATGTTCTACACCGGCGCGCCGACCATCCCCGAGCTGAAGGCCCGTGGCAAGTTCGTCCGGATCACCTCCGCCGGGCTGAAGGAATCGCACCCGCACGATATCCAGATGACGGTGGAAGCACCGAACTACGGTTCGCGGTAGGCACAGGAGTCAACAAAGGAGGCAGGGTTTCGGCCCTGCCTCCTTTTGTTTTCCGCGGCAGGCCTTGTCGTCTTTGAATGTCGGACCCTGGTTGGATGATGTTTCCATGGGAATCGGTGCGGATCTGGCGGTGGTGATGGAGGGTGTTTCTGCCTCTGTTG